>NZ_JBGFFH010000009.1:0-286471 GCF_056175745.1 Microbacterium sp. LjRoot205
GCGCCGGGGCCCCTTCTCGCAGATCAGATCTCGATGAGGTCCTCGGACGAGATCACCGGAATCGCAGCGGTGATCGCCTCGAGTCCGGACAGACGCGCGGGCGACAGCTGCTTGATGACCTCTTCGCGCGACATCAAGCCGGCCTCGACGACCAGGTCGGCCACGTTCCGGTTGGTCAGGAGCGCGGTCTTGGCCAGAGCAGCCGCGGCAGCGTATCCGATGAACGGCGTGAGAGCGGTGATGACGCCGACCGAGGCGCCGACCATGGCGCCGAGACGATCGCGGTTCGCCGTGATGCCGTCGACGCAGTTGACGCGCAGCGTCCACATCGCCTGGCGCATCCAGGTGATCGACTGGAAGATCGAGTGAGCGATCACGGGCTCGAACGCGTTGAGCTGAAGCTGCCCCGCCTCGGCTGCCATCGTCACCGTCATGTCCGCACCCGCGACCGCGAACGCCACCTGGTTGACGACCTCCGGGATCACCGGGTTCACCTTGCCGGGCATGATGCTGGAACCAGCCTGCATGGCGGGCAGGTTGATCTCGCCGAAGCCCGCCTGCGGACCGGACGACAGCAGTCGCAGGTCGTTGCAGATCTTCGACAGCTTCATCGCGTTGCGCTTCAGCGTCGAGGAGAAGGACATGAACGAACCGGTGTCGCTCGTCGCCTCGACGAGGTCGGCGGAGGTGACCAGGTCGAGCTCGGTGATCTCGCGCAGGTGCTTCAGCACGGCGGGCGCGTAGTCGGAGTGGGTCGTGATGCCCGTGCCGATGGCCGTGGCGCCCATGTTGATCTCGAACATCAGTGACGCGTTCTCGGTGAGGCGCGTGTGGTCGTAGCCGAGGGTCGAGGCGAAGCCGTGGAACTCCTGGCCCAGAGTCATCGGCACAGCGTCCTGCAGCTGGGTGCGTCCGACCTTGAGCACGTCGTGGAACTCATGCGACTTGTGCAGGAACGAGATGCGCAGCAGATCGAGCTCTTCGAGCAATGACCGGAGCGTCAGCGACAGACCGATCTTGACAGCGGTCGGGTAGACGTCGTTGGTCGACTGGCTGCGGTTGGTGTGATCGATAGGCGACAGGAACGCGTAGTCGCCCTTCTCACGCCCGGCGAGCTCGAGCGCGATGTTGGTGATGACCTCGTTGGCGTTCATGTTCGTCGAGGTGCCGGCGCCGCCCTGGATCACCCCGACGGTGAACTGGTCGTGGAACTCGCCGTCGATCACACGCTGAGCGGCCCGGTCGATCAGATCGGCGCGCTCGGGGTCGAGGACCCCGATCTCGCGGTTGGCCCTGGCGCTGGCCTGCTTGACCATGGCCAGCGCGACGACGAGGTCGGGATAGACCGAGATCGGGCGCTTCGTGATCGGGAAGTTCGCGTCGGCGCGGGCAGTGTGGATCCCCCAGTACGCGTCGGCGGGAATCTCCATGCTCCCGAGAGAGTCGGTCTCGGTGCGGGTGGGGGCAGGCGCGGCAGAAGCCATGTCACATCCTTGTGGGTAGTGGCGAGTGTGTGGTGCGGGGGATGCTCCCAGTCTACGCCTGCGTGCATGCGCCGCCAGGGATACGACGGCGGGTCAGCGTTTGCGCGAGAAGGCCTCGAGTCGTTCGTCGGGGCTGAGTCGCGCCATCCTCTCGAGCCATTCCAGCGAGAAGTGATCTCCGGTCGGCGCGTCCGTCACGGGCACCACGGTGTGGGTGATCGTCTCAGGACGCACATGCACGATCTGGAAGGCCTGTGCGGCATCCATGCCGTTCACGTCGGCGGCAGGGCGCGCGACATTCATGGTGTAGCAGGTCGCCGAAGCCACGCTGACCGGCACGCCCGCGAACGTGCCGTGCGAGGAGTAGTGCAGGTGACCGGCCAGGATGCCGCGCACGTCCGTATCGCGGATGACCGCCGCCAGTTCGTCCTGGTGCCGCAGCTCGAGGATGTCGAAGAGCGGCAGGTGGCTCGGCAGCGGCGGGTGGTGCATCGCGAGCAGAGTGCCGTGCGGCGCCGGTTCACTCAGGATCTCCCCCAACCACGAGAGCTGACCGGCGTCCAGGTCACCGTGATGCCACCCCGGCACACTCGTGTCGAGCGCGATCAGTCTCAGCCCGTCGAGGTCCCATACCCCCGTCACCGGCTCCTGGGTCGGAGGCAGATCGAGCAGCCCCTCTCGCAGGGCCGGGCGCTCATCGTGGTTGCCTGCCACCCACACGATCGGCGCCGCCAGCTCTTGCGCGACGGGCTCCACTGCACGACGGAGCCGGCGATACGCGTCCGGCTCCCCCAGATCCGCCAGGTCTCCGGTGATGACGATCGCCGCCGGGTGCGGATGCACAGCCCTGATCGCCTCGAGAGTGCGGGCGAAGTTCGACTCGACGTCGAAGCGTCCGCCGAGCCGCACGCCGTTCGCCAGGAAGTGCGGGTCGCTCACGTGGATGATGACGTGACTCGCGGGATCATGGCGACCGAAGACGAACTCGCTGTCGGAAGGCACTGGCATGGTCTCAGCCTAGGCCGCACGGCGACATCGGACCATGACACCTCCACGGCAGCTGTAGTAGTCGCGATAGTGTGCTCGGATGGCGAAGAACGAGACGAGGCGACGGAACATCGCGGATGCGGGGCTGAGCGTCCTGGCGACGGACGGTTCTCGCGGGCTCACGCACCGCGCCGTCGACACGGTGGCCGGCGTGCCGGTGGGCACCACCTCGAACTACTTCCGCAGTCGGGATGCGCTCATCGAGGGCCTCGTCGAGCGGATCGGCGAACGTCTCGCCCCCAGCGACGATGACCTCGCCCGCCGATCATCCGAACAGCCGAGCAGGGAGCTCTTCGCCGACTACGTCAGAGACATCGTGCGTCGTCTGACCGACGACCGCGACGTCACGCTGGCGCTGTTCGAGCTGAGGCTCGAAAGCAGCCGTCGCCCCGAGCTGGCCGCCCTCCTGGGGGCATGGCAGCGAGCGGGCTTCGATGCGGATGTCGCGTTCAACACGGCAGCGGGGCTTCCCGGCGGCCGACGCGAGATCGCGCTGTTCCACTACGCGATCGACGGGCTTCTGCTCGATCGGCTGACGTCTCCGATCGATCCCGACACGTCGACCGACGAGATCGTGGACGACCTCGTCACCGGCCTTCTGCGCTGAATCCGGACGCCGCCGGACACTCCGGTCAGTGCCCGACGACGATGATCAGGATGCCGGCCACCACGGCCACCGCACACAGCGCGAAGCACCCGTAGGCGCCGTACAGCGCGATGCGTCGCTGCGCCTCGGTGAGAGGACTCTTCTTCGCCGCCTTGGCGGCCTGCTTCGCCGCCCGCTTGAGCTCCTTCTCAGAGATCACGGTGATGGCGTCGGTGAACTCCGCCGGACTCACGACCGGCGCGTGTCCGCTGCGGACCAGCAGACGCAGACCGAACGCGTAGAACGTCACCACGGCGCAGGCGCCGATCAGAGCGGCGAGGAACACCTGGACGAATGCGCCCCAGTCGATGCCGACACTCACTTCGACTCCTCGCTGTTCGTCTTCTCCGGGTTGTCCGTCTGCGTCACGACGCCCGTCTTCGGCGCCTTCTTCGCGGCCTTCGCCGCAGCTTTCGCCTTCGCATCCGATCTGGCCTTGGCCTTGGCCTTTTCTCGCGCCTCTGCGCGGGCCTTCGCCTCGGCCTTGGCCTCGATGATCCGCTGCTGCCTGCGCGTGGGCGGCGTCGTGTCCGGGTGCTCGATCGCGAGCCCCGACTCGGCGACGTCGCTCATCGCGTTCGCCGAGGTCACTGCATCTTTGCGTGAGCGCAGGAACAGGCCGATGATCACGGCGAGTGCGAGGACGGTGTCGATCGCGATGCCCCAGAGTCCGAGCCATGTGATCAGCAGGGCCGCGAGAGCGCCGACGGCACCTGCCGCCGGAAGTGTGAGGAGCCAGCCGATGGCGATTCGACCGGCGGTCCGCCAGCGAACCGTCGACCCCCGACGGCCGAGGCCCGAGCCGATGACCGAACCCGATGCCACCTGCGTGGTCGACAGAGCGAAGCCGAAGGCGCTGGAGGCGAGGATGGTCGCGGCTGTCGAGCTCTCCGCCGAGAAGCCCTGCGCGGGCTTGACCTCGGTCAGGCCCTTGCCGAGCGTGCGGATGATCCGCCACCCTCCGAGATACGTTCCGAGAGCGATCGTGACCGCACAGGCGATGATGACCCAGAGATACGGGTCCGCCTGCTCGCTGTTCTGCCAGCCGACCGTGATGAGCGCGAGGGTGATCACGCCCATCGTCTTCTGGGCGTCGTTCGTGCCGTGCGCGAGGGCCACCAGCGATGACGTGAAGATCTGACCCCAGCGGAAACCGTCCCGCCCGTCGGGCTTGCCGTCGTAGCGCCGGGTGATCGAGTACGCGAGCTTGGTCGCCGCGAACGCGATGATGCCGGCCGTCAGCGGGGCGATGAGTGCCGGAAGGATGATCTTCGACAGCACCATGCCGAAGTCGATGCCGCCGACCCCGACGCCGACCAGCGTCGCTCCGATGAGACCGCCGAAGAGCGCGTGGGACGAGCTCGAGGGCAGACCCAGGAGCCAGGTCAGCATGTTCCAGGTGATGGCGCCGATGAGACCGGCGAAGATCATCGGGAGGAACACGTCGCCCTGGATGGTGTCCTCGCGGATGATCCCGTGCGACACGGTCTTGGAGACCTCGGTCGAGAGGAACGCGCCGACGAGGTTCAGCACCGCCGCGAGAAGGACCGCTGTCTTGGGCTTGAGTGCGCCCGTCGCGATGGGGGTCGCCATCGCGTTGGCCGTGTCGTGAAACCCGTTGGTGAAGTCGAAGAAGAGTGCCAGCGCGATAACCAGCACGACGATGAGGGCTGCGGTTTCCACCGTTCGCTTTCGGTCGTTGAGGAAGAAAGGAGAGGTGTCGACGGGATCGACGTGACGAACGAAGAGTTCACCGTGGGTTTTACTTCCGTTAACCGGCCCCGGTAGATCCTCCCACCCTCTCGGGTACCGGTCAACTCGACCTGGGCTAGCGTGGAACTCGTGACTGATGCCCCGATCGCAGACCGCCGCTCGACCCTCCGCACGCACCACGGCGACACATTCGATGATCCCTACGAATGGCTCCGCGAGAAGGACTCCTCCGAGGTGATCGCACATCTCGAGGCCGAGAACGCCCACACCGAGCACGAGCTCGCACACCTGGCGGATCTGCGCGACACGCTCTTCCACGAGATCAAGGGCCGCGTGCAGGAGACCGACCTCTCCGTGCCGACGCGTCGCGGGAACTGGTGGTACTACAGCCGCACCGAGGAGGGCGCGCAGTACGGCATCCACTGCCGGACCGCGGCTGCCGAGGACGACTGGACTCCCCCGGTGCTGGAACCTGGCGTTGCAGTGCCCGGCGAGGCCGTGCTGCTCGACGGCAACGTCGAAGCCGAAGGGCACGAGTTCTTCTCGCTCGGCGCGTTCGACACCTCGGACGATGCGACGAAGCTGCTCTGGGCGACGGATTTCGAGGGAGACGAGCTCTATACGGTGCATGTGCGCGACCTCATCACCGGAGAGACTCTCCCCGATGAGATCCCCGACACCGGTGGCGCGTTCTTCACACCTGACGGAACCGGGATCCTCTACACGACCCGCGATGACGCGTGGCGTCCTGACACGCTGTGGCTGCATCGCCTCGGCACCCCGGTCGCGGACGACGTGAGGCTCTTTCACGAGCCCGACGAGAAGTACTGGCTCGGAGCCGGCATCACCCGCAGCCGCAGGTACCTCGTGATCGCTGTCGGATCGAGCATCACCAGCGAGGAGTATCTCGTCGATCTCGAGGGCGATCTGACCGCCGCACCTCAGATCGTCTGGCCGCGCCGTGAGGGCGTCGAGTACTCCCTCGAGCACGCCGTGGTCGACGGCGAGGACCGCCTCTACATCCTGCACAACGACGACGCGCTGGACTTCGAGCTCGCCTCGGTGCCGGCATCCGACCCGCAGGGAGACCGTCATGTGGTCCTCGCGCATGAACCGGGACGCCGGTTGCTCGGGATGGATGCGTTCCGCGATTTCGCGACGGTGGAGTACCGCCGCGAGGGGCTCGAGCGTGTCGGGCTGCTCGACTACGCGACCGACGCGGTGAACGACATCGTCTTCGACGAGCCGCTCTATTCGGCCGGCGTCAGCGGCAACCCGGAGTGGCACTCGCCGTTCCTCCGGCTCGGCTACACGTCGTTCGTGACCCCGGGGACCGTCTACGAGCTGGATCTCGCCACTCGGGAACTGCACCTGCGCAAGCAGGTCGCCGTGCTCGGCGGGTACGACCCTCTCGACTACGGGCAGAAGCGCGACTGGGCGACGGCATCGGACGGCACCCGGGTGCCCATCTCTCTCGTCTGGAAGCGCTCGTTCGGCGAGCCGGGCTCGGAAGTGCGACCTGTGCACCTCTACGGCTACGGATCGTACGAGCACTCGATCGATCCCGGCTTCTCGGTCGCGCGGCTCTCAGAGCTCGACCGAGGAATCGTCTTCGCCGTGGCGCACGTCCGCGGCGGCGGTGAGATGGGTCGGCAATGGTACGAGGACGGCAAGCTGCTGAACAAGCGCAACACCTTCACCGACTTCGTCGCGTGCGCCGAGCACCTCATCGAGCAGGGAGTGACGTCTCCTGAGCGCCTCGTCGCCGAGGGCGGAAGCGCCGGCGGGCTCCTCATGGGAGCCGTGACGAACCTCGCCCCCGAGCTCTTCGCCGGAGTCCTGGCGGCTGTGCCGTTCGTCGACGCGCTCACGACGATCCTCGACCCCTCGCTCCCCCTGACGGTGATCGAGTGGGACGAGTGGGGCGACCCGCTGCACGGTGCCGACGTCTACGAGTACATGAAGTCGTACTCGCCGTACGAGAACGTGCGGGACGGAGTGGACTATCCGCGGATCCTGGCGGTGACCTCGCTCAACGACACCCGAGTCCTCTACGTCGAGCCCGCGAAGTGGATCGCCGCCCTGCGCGTCGCCGGAGCATCCGACGCTCTGCTCAAATGCGAGATGGTCGCCGGTCACGGCGGTGTCAGTGGTCGCTACAACTCGTGGAAGGAGCGCGCCTTCGAGCTCGCCTGGATCCTCGACACGGTGGGCCTCGCCTCGGAGTGACGCTCGACACTCGGTGATCTGAGTTCAGGGCGACCGGCTGAGATCAGGACGCACCACACAGCATCAGCCTGATCTCGCGCTGTTCTCCTGCTTCCGACAGCCGCACTCACTCCTGCACATTCGGCGATTGATCCGATTCGATTCACATCAGAGCTGCCGGGTCCCACCAGAGGGCGTGCGGCTGCAGAGTGACTGCATGCGACTGGAGGACTGGCTTCGCGAGCGCGACGGAGCCGCACACACGACGGAGATCTACGCGGCTGGATTCAGCAGACACGCTGTCGCCTCGGCTGTCGACTCCGGGCGGATGCTGCGGCTCCGCCGATCTTGGATCGCATCGAATGGCGCAGTGCGCGGGCATCACGCATCGCTGCGGTTGCTGACGTCCTGTCCGATTCCGGGCTCGAGACCCACTTCGTCATCCTGATGCGCTCGATCGGGGTGGTCGTCGTCCAGCAGGTGTGGGTCGACGGGCACCCGCTGGATGCCCTGATCGGTGATCGCCTCGCGGTCCAGTTGGACGGATTCGCCCATCACAGCAGCGCCCAGGATCGACGGCGCGACATCGAGGCAGACGCTCGATTGCGCTTGCGCGGTTACGCCGTGCTCCGACTCGACTGTCACCAGGTGATTTTCCAACCACAACTGGTCCTGAACATGGTGCGTGCGGTGATCGCCCAGCAGTTGCATCGTCGGGGATGACTGGCGTCACCAACTGGGTTCAGGACGACCGCCTGAGATCAGGAGAGTTCAGTCGGAATCCTCCTGATTCGCGTCGGTAGCCCTGTTCTCGCCCTACACCCGTGCGGGGTGCCGAGAGCAGGCGGATGCCGACGGCACCGCCTGCTTCGGTCTCAGCCGAAGAGCGCTGCAGCCTCGTCGTAGCGGCTGCGGGGAACCGTGTTCAGCTCGCCCAGTGCCTCTGCGAACGGGACGCGGACGATGTCGGTGCCCTGCATCGCGACCATCTGGCCCCATGCCTTCTCGACGATCGCGTCGGCCGCGTGGAGTCCGAGGCGGGTCGCGAGCACACGGTCGAACGCGGACGGTGATCCGCCTCGCTGGATGTGTCCGAGGATCGTCGCTCGGGTCTCGATGCCCGTGATGCGCTCGATCGCGGGAGCGAGCTGATCGCCGATGCCGCCGAGACGAGGGCGGTTGAAGGCATCGAGGCCCTTGTCGCTGTAAGCCTCGTCCATGCCGAGCAGCTTGAACCCCTCGGAGACGACCACGAGCGGTGCACGACCACGGTCATGCGCGCTGGAGACGAGAGCGGTGATGTCATCGATGGACATCGGCACCTCGGGGATGCAGATGGCGTGCGCGCCCGCCGCCATGCCCGCGTGCAGAGCGATCCAGCCGACGTGACGACCCATGACCTCCGCGACCATGCAGCGCTGGTGCGAGTCTCCCGTGGTGCGCAGGCGGTCCATCGCGTCCGTGGCGATGTTGACGGCCGTGTCGAAACCGAATGAGTAGTCCGTGGCGCGAAGGTCGTTGTCGATCGTCTTCGGCACACCGATGACGTTGATGCCGTCCTTGGCGAGGCGGTCGGCTGCTGCGAGAGTGCCCTCGCCGCCGATCGCGATGATGCCGTCGATCTTGTGCCCGTACAGCGTCTTGGCGATGTTCTCGGCGCCACCGCGCTCACCCTCGTAGGGGTTCGTGCGACTGGTGCCCAGAATCGTGCCGCCGACCTTCGACAGACCCTTCACCTCGTGTCGGGTGAGGGGGAAGAAGTCGCCGTCGACCACGCCGCGCCAGCCGTCACGGATGCCGACGAACTCGAGGTCGTAGGTGGTGGTGCCCTTGAGCACGATGCCGCGGATGACCGCGTTGAGTCCGGGGCAGTCGCCACCGCTCGTCAGAATGCCGATCTTCATGCTTGCCTCAGACGGTTCAGGGGAAGGGGGAACAGGCGACGATGCCTGCGATCGACACTAGCGCTCCGAGCCGACCGGGCGCCATTCGAGACGATGAAAACCGGGGATCTTGCCGGCGATTCGAGACGATCAGCGAGAAATGAGCGAACATGTCACCGAACACCAGAAATCGGCGTCAAGAACCGAAGTTCTTAACGCCGATCTCCATGGAATCAAGCGTGTGTCACACGGCTCCGAGCGCCTCCCGGAGCAGATGCATGAGAGCGCCCAGCTGCACGGGCTCGGCGGCAGCCTCGTCGAGTGCCTCGCCGTCGAGCGCACGGGCCGCGAGACCCTGCTTCTGATCGATGAGCTCTGCGATCTTCGCGTCGATGGTGTGCGCCGCGATGATCCGCCAGGCGGTCACCGGCTCGTCCTGACCGATGCGGTGCACCCGGTCGATCGCCTGCGTCTGCTCGGCCGCGGTCCACGACAGCTCCGCCAAGACCACGTTCGACGCCGCCTGCAGGTTCAGACCGACACCGGCAGCGGTCAACGAGCACACCGCGATACCCACGGCGGGGTCGCTGTTGAAGTCGTCGATCGCCTGCTGACGGACGGTCGAGGTCTGGTCGCCGCGGATCGAGACCGACCGGATGCCGGCGGAGGCGAAGTGCGCCTCGGCCTGATCCATCACGTCGATGTGCTTCGCGAAGAACACGACCTTGCCCACGGAGCGCTGGAGCTGGGCCGCATAGTCGGCCGCCAGATGCGCCTTCGCCTGTCCGATGCGGCGCACCATGGTGAAGACGTTGTCCCCACCGGTGCCTGCGGCCTTCGACTCCTCGAGCTCGTTCTGAGCGACCAGGCGCACGATGTCCTGGTCGATCTCGCCCGGTGCGAGTCCGCGATCCCCTCGCGCCTCGATGATCCGCCGGTAGCGGGCGGCGAGCCGCTCGCCCAGCTCGCGCTCGGCCTGACGGATGCCGCGGCCGAACTCGTCATCCAGCTGCACCGGGAGGTCCGCGATGAGCTTGTCGGGCAGATCGGCTGCGACGTCCTTCTTCTTGCGCCGGACGATCCCCATCGAGATCACCGCTTCGCGGGCCTCCGGGTAGAACGCCTTGTCGGCGGGGGTGAAGCCGGTCGCGTCGAGCTTCTCCATCAGCTCCGGGCCCGGCTTCTCGCCTGTGGTCCAGCCGAGGAAGCGCCAGATCGCGTCGAAGTCCTCGACGTCGTTGATGAGCGGTGTGCCTGTGAGCGCGAGCATCAGGGGCTTGCCACCCGGAGTGCGCTCGCGCACGCGGTTCGCCAGCGACAGCACGTTCTGCGAACGCTGCGAGCTGAGGTTCTTGATGAAGTGCGCCTCGTCGACGACCATGCCGCGAAGACCGATCGAGGCGAGCCACGACATGTGACGGTCGAGGATCTCGTAGTTCACGATGAACACGTCGGCGAACGCGTCGATGTCGGTGCCGTCGCCCTGGATCACGGTCGCCCTGCGCTGCGGGGTCCACCGCTCGACCTCTCGCGCCCAGTTCATCTTCACGACGTTGGGCACGACGACGAGCAGCGGGTAGGCGCCGGCGACGGATGCGGCCAGCACCGACTGCGCGGTCTTGCCGAGGCCCGGTTCGTCGGCGAGCAGGAAGCTCCTGTGTCCTTCGCGCACCGCTTCGAGGAAGCGCGACTGGTGCACCATGACCTCGAGGCCCTTGGGAGAGAGGTGGTCGTACTCGGGGGCCGGCGGCAGGTCCATGCTCGCGGCTCCTCCCCCGGCTCCGGTCTCGAACGCCTTGTACAGGGGGCCCATGAGCTCCCAGCCGTCCAGGCGTCGACGCGGAGTCGTGGCGGCGCGCGGGGTGAGATCGGGGGCGAGGAACGGATTCGCCAGCTGGCGCGCCTCGACGGAGGGCGGTGTGACCTGACGCTCGGGGATCCCCGCGGACACCATCGGCGTCTGCACGGGAGCGACGTCCGCGATGATGAGCTCTTCGGGAGCGAGTTCCGCTCCCGACTCGAGCAGCCAGTCGCGTCGCATGCGCTTCGCAACAGGCGAGGTCGCCTGATCGGCCTCGAGAAGCTGGATCAGCGAAGTGTCGCGCGCTGCCGTCTTCGCAAGGATCGTCGCCACGCCGTCGAGCCGCTTGAGCAGCTCGGCGCGGGCGGCATCCGCGATCTCAGGATCGGCCTTGACTCGTGCGCGCTCTTCACGCACCAGGAACGCGATGACCTGGAACTTGACCCGGTTCGTGGGTCCGAGCTTTCCCCGCTGCGACTTCGCCTCGATCTCACGCACCTTGCGGGCGAGGATCGGGATGAGGGGTGCCTCATCGTCGCGACGAGACGTCTTCTTGCGCCGTGTTGCGGCGGTTGCCGTGGTCGGCATGCTCCTCCTGAGCGTGAAGGCCGGAGCATCCGTGGGATGCGTCGGCCGTTCTCGGTGTCCGCGTGTGGCGTGAGCCAGGACCGTACGAACAGTATTTCCGGTGATCGTCTACGAGCGAATGACGCGCGAGGATCAAGGACCACCGAGGCCCATTCTATGCCATGCGACCTGAGCGACGCAGATCAGGACACGCAGAGTTCGACCGGAGTTCAGCTGGAGCTGCGCGACAGCACGCTCTCGGCATCCGTCACGTCGGCGGCCATCTGCGCCTTCAGCTTCTCGATCCCCTCGAACGCGACCATGCCGCGCAGACGCTCGACGAACTCGACGGTCACGTCGTGACCGTACAGATCGAGATCGGTCTCGCCGATCACGTGCGCCTCGACCTGCCGCTCGAGAACGTCGTCGAAGGTGGGGTTGGTGCCCACCGAGATGGCTGCCCGATGCCTGAACCCCGTCTCGTGATCGACGAGCCATCCGGCGTACACCCCGTCGGCGGGGACGAACGAATCGACCGAAGCCGAGAGATTCGCGGTGGGAAAACCGAGTTCGCGTCCGCGTTTGAGTCCGTGCACCACCTCGCCGCGCACGTCGACGTTGCGGTCGAGCACGCGGGCGGCCGCGGTGACATCGCCGGCCATCAGCAGTTCACGGATCCACGTGGACGAGACGCGACGGTCGGATCCGTCGAGGAACACGTCGTCGACGACCTCGACCGTGAATCCGTACCTCGGCCCGAGTTCTCTGAGGAGCTCGGGGTCTCCTGCCCCGCCTCGACCGAACCGGAAGTCCCTGCCGACGAGGACGGTGGACACATGCAGTGCACCGGTCAGGATGCTGGCCACGAAGTCTTCGGCGCTGCGCGCCGCGAGTTCTTCGTCGAACGTCAGAAGCAGTGTGGCGTCGAGCCCGAGTTCTCCCAGCAGCTCCAGCTTGCGCTCGACCGTGACCACGTTCTCGGGGCAGCGATCCGGTCGAAGCACCGCGAGTGGGTTGCGGTCGAAGGTGACGGCGACGGCGCGGACTCCCGACTGCGCCGCGATCTCCTTCAGACGCCGGATCACCGCGCGGTGACCGGCGTGCACGCCGTCGAACTTTCCGATGGCCACGGCGGAGGGGCCGAAGCCGTCCGGCACTTCGCTCGGGTCACGGAAGACGATCATGCGCTGGCCTCGGCGTGGAGAACAGATCGAGTCTCTCGCGTCGGCCTGTGCGTGCGCAGCCACCAGATGCCGAAGATCGGCAGCACCAGCGGGATGAACAGGTAGCCTCGCCCGAACATCGACCAGACCGTGTCGTGCGGGAACAGGTCGGGGAAGAAGATGCTCAGAGCGCCGACCACCAGGACTCCGGCGAGCTCGAAGACGATCGCCACCCACGCCACCGCGTACCAGCCGCGTCGGCTCGCGAGAACGAGCGCCAACGTGGCGAGGATGTACACGACAGCCGCGAGGGCCGAGAGGGAGTACGCGAGAGGCGCCTCGTCGAACTGTCGGAAGATCTGCACGAAGCTTCGGCCGGTGGCCGCCAGCGCCATCACGGCATAGACGATCACGAGGACACGGCCGATGCCGGTCATGCGGGAGGTGGGAACGGTGGTGCTCATAGCGTCCTCCATTCTAGATCCGGGCGGGAAGAGGCGGATGCGCTCCCGACCGGCTCAGGCCACCTGAACGGTCCAGATGACGTGCATGCGCCACACCATGATCGCCACGGCGAGAGCGGCCACACCGAGGATCACTGTGCTCCAGCGACTCCTCTCCATCAGCGCCCACAGCACCGCGCCGATGGGCAGCAGCACAGCGGAGACGAGATAGACCCAGTACTCGAGCAGGTCGCCCGTCGGAGGGTTTCCGGTCAACGGTGCCGCGATTGCGGCCACGACCTGGACGACGAGGAGCAGCTCGACCAGGGCGAGCGCGCCGACGGTGTAGTCGCTCGGACGCCGGCCGGCCAGACCGAGGACGACGCAGAACAGCCCCGCCGCGGTCGCGACCGCCACCTGAGCGATGGTCAACCAGAGGATCATCTGGGTGCCTCCGGCATGTTCATGGCGCTCTTGAGGTCAGCACCGCGTCTCTCGACGACGCCGACGAGGACGCCCTCCTCGTCGATCGCGGCCGCCAGAGAGCCGGTCAGCCGATCGGCCTGTCCCATGAGCCTCTTGCCGTGACGAAGATCTCTCGCTTCCTCGGCCGACACCGACAGCGGGTCGAGGACCCTGGCGGCCGCGGCGGCCGGGGTGAGCAGCGCCGTCTCCACGACATCGTCGACCGCCACGGCATCCGTGACGTCGAAGTCCCCCACGCGTGAGCGCCGCAGCGCCGTCAGGTGCCCGCCGACTCCGAGCGCTGTGCCCAGGTCTCGAGCGAGCGAGCGGATGTAGGTGCCGGAGGAGCAGTCGACGACGACGTCGAGATCCAGGAACCCGTCGCCGGAGCGCTCGGCGATGAGATCGAAGCGCGAGACCGTGACGTCGCGGGCGGCCAGCACGACCTCCTCCCCGGCGCGCACGCGGTCGTATGCGCGGCGTCCATCGACCTTGATAGCCGACACCGAGCTCGGCACCTGGGAGATCGCACCGGTGAGCTCCCTGATCCCGGCGGACACTCGCTCGGGGGTCACCGAATCCCATGACTCGGCAGAGGCCCGCGTCAGGATCTCACCGTCGGCGTCGTCCGTGCCGGTCGTCTGCCCGAGTCGGATCGTGGCCTCGTAGGTCTTGTCGGCTCCCACGATGTACGTGAGCAGTCGCGTCGCGCCTTCGACCCCGATCACGAGCAGACCGGTGGCCATGGGGTCGAGGGTTCCCGCATGCCCGACCTTGCGGGTGCCGAGCGCACGCCTGGTGCGTGCGACGACGTCGTGGCTGGTCAGTCCAGCTGGTTTGTCGACGAGAAGGATGCCGGGCGAGACCATCTCTCAAGCCTACGATGCGTCTGAATGCTCCACCGCACGTTCCGCCTCGCTCGCGCCGCCACCTGCCCTCGACTCCCGCCAGTATCCCGGTTCGCCTAGGCTGTCGGGGTGCCCTCGACATCGCTTCCCGCCTCCGCGGTGTCTCTGCCTCTTGCGGACTGGTATCGGGGCGCAGCACGAGATCTGCCGTGGAGGCGCCCTCGATTCCATGAGGACTTCGGCGCCTGGGGCACGCTGGTCAGCGAGTTCATGCTGCAGCAGACACCGGTCAACCGGGTGATACCGCACCTCGAGGCGTGGCTCGACAGGTGGCCCACCCCCGCGGCGATGGCTGCCGCCTCGACCTCCGATGTGCTCCAGCAGTGGGCCAATCTCGGCTATCCCCGCCGCGCCCTGTGGCTGCACCGCGCTGCCGTCGAGATCACGGAGCGACACGGGGGCGTCGTGCCCAAAGACGTGGATGCGCTGCTGAAGCTCTCGGGAATCGGCGACTACACGGCCAGAGCTGTGGCCGTCTTCGCATACGGCGACCGACACCCCGTCGTCGACACCAACACTCGTCGCGTGATGGCACGCGCGATCCTCGGCCAGGCGCAGCCGGGCCCGCCCTCGCGCCGCGATCTCGAGCTCATGGATTCGCTGCTCCCCGCGGATGTCGCCGAATCCGCCGTGTTCAACGCCGCGGCGATGGAGCTGGGCGCCACCATCTGCACGGCGCGGTCGCCGCGCTGCGAGATCTGTCCCTTGGTCGGCGTGTGCGCGTGGGTGGCTGCAGGGCGGCCGGACACCGGTGACACCCGGAGGCGCCAAGCGACCTTCGAGGGCTCTGACCGTCAGGCGAGAGGCGCCGTGCTGCGGATCCTGCGAGCCGCTGCACCTGACGCGGTCCTGATCGACTCCGTGCTCGCCGAGTGGCCGGATCCTCTTCAGCGCGACCGTGCGATCGACTCCCTCATCGCCGACGGCCTCGCCGAGGCCGATGGCGAGATGCTGTCGCTCCCCCGCTGACTCCGACGGTCAGACGAACTGCCCGATGCGATGGGCCAGCACCGTCAGCTCGACGCGGGTCCTGACCTCGAGCTTCGCGAAGACCCTGCCCAGATGAACCTCGACCGTGCGCACCGACACGTGGAGCGAGTCGGCGATGTCGCGGTTTGGAGCACCACCGGCCACCAGCATCGCGACCTCCAGCTCTCGAGCGGTGAGCATCGATGCCCAGACTCGGCGGCACGATGAGAGCGGATCTTCGGTCGCTGCGCCGTCGGTGACCTCCACCCGCTCCAGACGCACGGCGACCGCCCTCGCCCAGGCGGTCGCGCCGGAGACCTCCAGGAGGTTCCGCGCCATCGCCAGGTGCTCTCTGCCGATGGCGATGTCACCCTTGATCAGCGATCTGGTGCCGATCATCGCCTCGACTCGCCCGCGCGAGAACGGCGAGGTCAGAGTGCGTGCCGCTGCGACGACGAGCGGACGCTCGACACGCCATTCGTCATCCGAACAGCTGGTGATCTGCACCCGCAGTCGCTGGGCGAGACCGATCTCGGGCGGCTCGATCCGATGCGGACGCCACGATGCACCATGCGTGACGACGATCGCCTCCTCGAGTCCGGGAACAGACAGCGTCGGCTGCGGAGCGCCGCGGTCGCGCCAGAGCCGCATGCATGCCGCAGCCTCGGCCGAGTTGCCCGCCAGGAACGCCTCGATGCCTCGATCCACGAGCTGATCGATGCGCGGAGGCGCGGGAAGTGCGGCAGTGAGAGCCTTGGCGAACGGCCCGAGGTGACCGAGAACCGCCAGGTCGAGCCGTCGAGCGACGACGACGCCGAGTCCGGCGAACGGCACAGCGACGGGCAGCTCGAGCGCGGCATGCAGCATCCGGTCGCGCGCAGCGCCGATGTCTCCCCGCCACATCAGGAGCAGGACTTCGACGACCGCTCGATACGCCGCGACCAGTGGACTGAGCTCGAAGCCCGCGACGAACGGGTCGACCTCGACCCCGACCGGCGAATCGCCCGCGGCGAGCAGGCTGAGGCCCCTGTCGACGTCTCCGTCGACTGCCGCTCGCAGGGCGCGGAACAAGCTTCCGGTGAGCGGGCCTGCGCCGCTCACGTCGTCTCCGTCGCCGTCGCCGATCACCAGCCATGCGAGCGCGACGACCGGGTCGCGGAGTTCTCGATCGGCCCCGACGCGCGCGCTCGCCTTTCTGAGAGCCTCGAGCCACGGACGCATCCCCCGGCGGTCGCCCCGTTCGGCGCACAGCATCGCCGCGAACGCCGAGGCCCGGGCCCACGAATACCACTGGTCGGCGTCATCGACGCGCGGCTGGATGACGCTCGTGTCGACCTCAGGCACGGCCCCACGGAGATGCGCCTCGGCGACGAGCAACCCGCCGAGACCCTGCAGGCGATAGAGCTCGTCACCGCCGGGAAACAGACTCCCCAGTCGCCTCGCCGCGTCGACCGCGTAGCCCGCGGCGATGGCCGCGACACCGGCGACGAGAGTGGCCTCATCCCGTTCGATCCCGCTCGAGTGCGCGGCTGCTTCTGCCGCGAGGTGGAAGGCCCGCTCGCTCAGTCCCGCCTCCGAATGCTCCCTGGCGATGCGCGTCAGCTCCCCCGCGGTCGCCGGTTCGCCGTGCATCGCCGCTCGAGCGCCGTGCCAGTCGGCATCGACCCGCTCGCCGCGCGCGTCGAAGAGTCGGTGCAGTCTCGAGTGCACCGCGGCGGCCGACGAAGACGCCGTCGTCGCACGCAACCAGATCGCCAACCGGGGGTCGGCGAGCCGGACTCGGCCCGCGTGGATCTCGAGAAGCGCTCCGAGCGGTCCGCCGACGAGTTCTGCGGCGGACCGTCCCGCGAAATCCACCAGCGGGTCGAGCCTGTCGTCGAGCCGCAGAGACACGGCGACGAGGATCTCACGGTCGCGATCGTCGAGCTTCAGCTGAGCGAACAGCGCCTCGACGGATGGCACCATCGGCAGCGGCGACGGGAGCGCCCTGAGACCGTGCCGCTGAGCAGCGTCGAGTCGTGCCGCGACCGCCAGGATCGTCTGCGAATCCTCCGACAGCTCGAACGCGAGTCGCGCCGCGACATGCGGCGCGCAGCTCAGATCATGCTCGAGAAGGTCGTCGAGGATCGCCTCGACGACCGCGGGTGCGACCGAGGCCGCCCCGTGCGCGCGCGAAAAAACGATGCCGAACCCCCCAGTCCCCGCGGGCGATCACCCGTTGAGCTGAGGTTATCAAGACACTCCGACGCCCCGAAGAGGGCGCCGATATTCAGGACTTCGTGTCGTCGTCTTCGTCGCGGAGGTACGGATCTGCGTCGCCCGCGTGCGACGCGGACGATGCGAGCTTCGCCACTTCGGCGTCGCGCTGCTGCGCTTCACGGAGGAGGGCCGAGATGTGATCGGCGTTCTCCGGCAGCGCATCGGGGATGAACTCGAGCGTCGGCACGAGGCGCGTGCTGAGCTGCTTACCGACCTCGCTGCGCAGCATGCCAGTGGCGGAGGTCAGAGCCTCCCCGCTGGAGAGTCGCTCCTCTTCGGTACCGAGCACCGTGTAGAACACCGAGGCGTGCTGCAGGTCACCCGTGACACGGACATCCGTGATCGTGACGAAGCCGAGGCGCGGGTCTCGCAACCCCTTCTCGAGGCGCTCCGCAAGGATCACTCGAATCCGATCAGCCAGACGGGCCTGTCGTTCACCAGCCATTGTTCTCTCCCTCTACGTACTCTTCGGGCGAGGATGCATCACGCACCCTCGCCCGAAGATATCGAACTCGATCAGCCGCGAGGCTTCTCGATCAGTTCCGTCGTCTCGATCTCGTCACCGATCTGGATGTCGTTGAACTTGCCGAGGCCGATACCGGCTTCGTAGTCCGTACGCACCTCGGTGACGTCGTCCTTGAAGCGACGCAGCGACTCGATGGCCAGGCCATCTGCGATGACCACACCGTCGCGGATGACGCGAGCCTTGGCGTTTCGCGTGATCGTTCCCGATCGCACGATGACACCGGCGATGTTGCCGAACTTCGAGGAGCGGAACACCTCGCGGATCTCGGCGACACCCGACTGGACCTCTTCGTACTCCGGCTTGAGCATGCCCTTGAGCGAGCTCTCGACCTCGTCGATCGCGTTGTAGATCACCGAGTAGAACCGGATGTCCACACCTTCACGCTGAGCGCGCTCGCGCGCCTTCGTGTCGGGGCGGACGTTGAAGCCCACGATGATCGCGTTGTCGATCGTCGCGAGGTTGACGTCGGACTCCGTGATCGCACCGACACCGCGGTGGATGATGCGGAGCTGCACCGAATCGTCGACCTCGATCTTGAGCAGCGACTCCTCGAGTGCCTCGACGGCACCGGAGACGTCACCCTTGATGATGAGGTTGAGCGACTCGACCTTGCCCTCTTCGAGAGCACGGGTGAAGTCCTCGAGCGAGATGCGCTTGCGGGCCTTGGCCAGCTGGGCGTTGCGCTCGACTGCTTCACGCTTCTCAGCGATCTGACGGGCCATGCGGTCTTCTTCGGTGACGATGAAGACATCGCCTGCACGCGGCACCGAGTTCAGACCCTGCACCTGCACCGGACGCGACGGGTAGGCCTCAAGGACCTGCTCGCCGTTCTCGTCTGCCATCGCACGCACACGGCCGTAAGCCGTTCCTGCGACGATCGCGTCACCGATCCGAAGTGTTCCGGACTGGATCAGCACCGTGGCGATGGATCCGCGGCCCTTGTCGAGCTTCGCCTCGATGGCGACACCGCGAGCGGCCTTGTTCGGGTTGGCCGTGAGGTCGAGACCCGCGTCGGCGGTGAGCAGCACAGCGTCCAGGAGTTCCTGGATTCCGGTGTTCGCCCGAGCCGAGACGTCGACGAACATGACGTCTCCGCCATACTCCTCTGCGACCAGACCGTACTCGGTGAGCTGCTGACGGACCTTGGCCGGGTTGGCGTCGGGCTTGTCTACCTTGTTCACCGCGACCACGATCGGCACGTTCGCCGCCTGGGCGTGGTTCAGCGCCTCGACCGTCTGGGGCATGATGCCGTCGTCGGCTGCGACCACGAGGATCGCGAGGTCGGTGACCTGCGCTCCACGAGCACGCATGGCGGTGAACGCCTCGTGACCCGGGGTGTCGATGAAGGTGATGGCACGCTCGATGCCCTCGTGCTCCGTCCACACCTGGTACGCACCGATGTGCTGCGTGATGCCGCCGGCTTCACCCTCGATGACGTTGGTCTGGCGGATGGCGTCGAGCAGGCGGGTCTTACCGTGATCGACGTGACCCATGACGGTGACGACGGGAGGACGGATCTCGAGGTCGTCCTCGCTCTCCGCCTCCAGCTCGGCCTCGAGGTCGAGACCGAAGCCCTCGAGGAGCTCCTTGTCCTCGTCCTCAGGCGAGACCATCTGGATCTTGTATCCGAGCTCCTCGCCGAGCACCTCGAACGTCGCCTCATCCAGCGACTCGGTGGCCGTGGCCATCTCGCCGAGGTTGAAGAGGATCGTCACGAGGGTTCCGGGCTGAACCGTGTAGCCGGTCAGCGTCTCGATCTTGTCGGCGAAGTCCGCGATCGACGCACCACGGCGCATGCGGATGATCTCCCCGTTGCCGCGGGTGACGTTGACGCCACCGACGACCGGGGCGCTCCGCATCTCGAACTCCTGCCGCTTCGCCCGCCGCGACTTGCGCTGCTTGCTCTTGCCGCCGCCCTTGCCGAAGGCACCTGCGGTACCTCCACCAGGACCACGGCCGCGACCGCCGCCACCACCGGGGCGACCTGCGAAGCCACCGCCGGGACGAGCACCGGGACCGGCACCGGGTCCACCGGCACCGCCGGGACGACCGGGGCCGCCGGGACGCTGCTGGAACGGTGCACCACCGGGACGACCACCCTGACCGCCGCGCGGAGCGCCGGGACGGGGAGAACCGGGACGAGGCGCACCGGGACGCGGGGCACCGGGGCGCGGAGCCTGCGGACGCGGGATGTTGCCGGGAGTCGGGCTCGGCCGCTGGCCCATTCCCTGCGCCGAGGCGAAGGGGTTGTTACCGGGACGAGGACCTGCCGGACGCTGGCCCATTCCCTGCGCCGACGAGAACGGGTTGTTGCCCGGACGCGGTGCGCCGGGCTTCGGTGCGCCGCCGTCGTTCGACTTGGGCGCAGCGGATCCGGACGTACCCTCGGCCGAAGCAGCAGGCTCGGCCGGAGCCTCTGCGGCCGGGGCGGGAGCCTCAGGAGCCGGAGCGGCAACGGGCTCTTCCGGCGCGGGGGCCGGCTTGGGTCCGGGCTTGGGCCCGGGAGTCGGTCCACCCGTCTTGGCGGCACCGGGCTTCGCGGCACCGGGCGTTGCAGCACCGGACGTTGCAGCACCGGGCGTCGCCGCACCGGTCTTGGCCGCACCGGGCTTGGCGGCACCGGGCTTGGCCGCAGCGGGAGCCGTGTCAGCGGATGCCTTCAGCGAGGCGTCCGACTCGATGGCAGCGCGAAGCTTGCGCGCCACCGGCGGTTCGATGGTCGAAGAGGGGCTCTTGACGAACTCTCCGAGTTCCTTGAGCTTTGCAAGTGCGATCTTGCTGTCGACGCCGAGTTCGGCGGCGATCTCGTGTACGCGTGGTTTACCAGCCACAATTCTCCTGTCTGGGGTCGGTCCACCCAGACAGGGCAGACCACTAGTCGCGGACGGGTCTCATTTCGAGCCGTTCACTTTGTTTCCATAGCCGTTCAGCCTTTGTTTCTTGGTGGGTATTGTTCGATGATCCGCGTATCCAGATTGCCGGATGCGCGAAGTGCTCGGCCGAAAGCTCGGCGCCGCAGAGCGGCATCCATGCATTCCGGTGTCGGATGCACCCACGCGCCTCGCCCTGGCAGGACGCTTCGCTCATCGATGATGAGGATTTCGTCTTGGGACACCACTCTGAGAAGAGCGGCGCGGGGAGCACGCGTGCGACAGCCGACGCACGTTCGTACGGGTTCCATCTTACACCTGTGTTCCCGTCCGACTCGCGCGACGGGCGCGAGTCGGACGTGACGAGCGGTCAGTCCAGGACGCTGTCGGGCTGGATATCGATCTTCGCGCCGGTGAGCTTCGCAGCCAGACGAGCGTTCTGGCCCTCCTTGCCGATGGCGAGGGAGAGCTGATAGTCGGGCACCAGTGCACGCACGGCCCTGGTGTTCGCATCGAGGATGAACGAGCTGGTCACCTTGGCCGGCGAGAGGGCGTTCGCGACGAAGGCGGCGAGCTCCGGATCGTGATCGACGATGTCGATCTTCTCGCCTGCGAGCTCCTCGGTGACGGCGCGCACGCGACGCCCCATCTCACCGATGCAAGCACCCTTGGCGTTGATCGCCGGGTCGTTGGCGCGGACGGCGATCTTGGTGCGGTGTCCGGCCTCGCGGGCCAGCGAGACGATCTCGACGAGACCTGCGGCGATCTCGGGCACCTCAAGTGCGAACAGCTTGCGAACGAGACCGGGGTGCGTGCGCGAGACGGTGATCTGCGGCCCCTTGAGGCCCTTCGCGACGCTCGTCACATACACGCGCAAACGCGAGCCGTGGGTGTACTCCTCGCCCGGCACCTGCTCCTCGGGAGGAAGGATCGCCTCGACAGCTCCGAGGTCGACGTGGATCATGCGAGGGTTCGGCCCCTGCTGGATTACGCCGGCGACGATGTCGCCTTCCTTGTCCTTGAAGTCGCCGAGCACCACGTCGTCCGCGATGTCGCGCAGACGCTGGCTGATGACCTGCTTCGCGGCGAAGGCGGCGATCCGGCCGAAGTCATCCGGCGTGGCATCCTCTTCCCCGATGATCGCGCCCTCTTCGTCCTTGACGACCTGCAGCACGGCGACGTGCCCGGTCCGACGATCGAGCTCGACGCGGACGCCCTCGGGGGTGGCGCCCTCCGCGGAGACATGCTTGGAGTAGGCGGTCAGGATGGCCTGCTCGATGATCGAGACCAGCTCGTCGAAGGGGATCGCCTTCTCCTTCTCGATCCCACGCAGCAGACTCAGTTCGATATCCATGACGACTCCCTATTCAGCTCTCGTCGCGCGGGTGTGCACGCGCGACATCCGTACCACGATACCCTGTGCCCACCGCCGGTCGCCACGAGGCGGCCGCACCGATGCGGTGCCCAGCATGCAGGAGGACTCAGTGACGACGTACGACACCATCGTGATCGGGGCGGGGATGTCCGGGGTGACGGCGGCTCGCATGCTCGCCGATGCCGGAGCGGACGTCATCGTCCTCGAGGCGAGGGATCGCATCGGCGGCCGGATGCACACCGATCGCACCGCAGGCTTCCCCGTCGATCTCGGCGCGTCGTGGGTGCACGGCATCGAGGGCTCAGCGCTGTGGGATCTCGTGCAGGCTCTCGAGATTCCGACGCTCGAATACACCGTCGGCAGTTTCCAGGCCGGAGGGCGGCCGATCGAGAACTTCGACGGCGACGGCAGGCCGATGGATGCCGCCCGCACCTCCCAGTGGGTCGCCGAGGTCGAGGAGGCCGATCGCCTGCTGGTCGACGAGATCGAACGTTCCTCCCCCGGCGACACCTATCTCGATGTCACCGAGCGCGCGCTCGACCGCACCGGCTTCGATCCTGAGCGCATCGACGAGATCCGGGAGTTCTTCCGTCATCGCGTCGAGGAGCAGTGCGGAGCGTGGATCGGCGACCTCGACGCGCACGGGCTCGACGAGGACGCGATCGACGGAGACGAGGTCATCTTCCCTCGCGGGTACGACGAGCTCCCGCGGCGCATCGCCGCCGGACTCGACATCCGCCTGAGCCAGGCGGTCACCCGGATCGCGCGCACGGATGCCGGAGTCACCGTGTCGACCGAGAACGGAGAGTTCTCCGCACGAAGCGCCCTGGTCACCGTGCCGCTCGGCGTGCTCAAGGCGCGGTCGATCGACTTCACCCCTCCCCTGCCCGAGGCTGTCGCCGGGCCGATCGAGCGACTGGGCATGGGGGTCTTCAACAAGATCTTCATCCAGTTCCCGGAACGCTTCTGGAACGAGGACAGCTACGTGCTGCGGACACTCGGAGAGGCCGGCGAGCACTGGCACTCCTGGTACGACGTGTCAGCCGTCAGCGGACTTCCCACCCTGCTGACTTTCGCGGCCGGTCCGTTCGGCCGCCGGATGCAGGAGCTGTCCGACGACGAGATCGTCGCGGATGTCGTGCGCGCTCTTCGCGACCTCTACCCCGATGCCGTCGGCGAACCCACCGCTCACTGGGTCACCCGTTGGGGCCACGACGCGTTCTCGAACGGCTCGTACTCGCATCTCGCGGTCGGGTCGTCGCACCACGACCACGACGAGCTCGCGGGACCTGTCGACGCAGTGCTTCATTTCGCCGGCGAGGCGACGTGGGGAGACGAGCCGGCGACAGTGGGGGCGGCCTTCTATTCGGGCCACCGCGCGGCCGAGAGGATCCTCGGCGGCTCCGTGGATCTCGCCCGGTTCGCCGCTGGGATCAGAGCGCGGGAGCGGACTCCAGCGAGTTGATCGCGCCGATCAGGCGGAACAGACTGCCGACCTGACGCTGATCGAGGTGCAGGGCCAGTCGCGGAAGATGCAGCACGTCATCGTCGGCGACCTCGGGCGACCGCGGAGCAGTCCTCTCGATGCGTCCGCTCGCCAGCATCCCGGCGAACTGCTCGTTGAGCTGCTCCACCTCGGTATCGGACGGCTCGGCTCGGAGGCGGAGCACCAGGGTGTCTCCGAACCACCGCAGTGAGTCGTAGTTGCGCCAGAACCCTGCGATCACGGAGGCGGCCGACTCGACGGAGTCGGTGATGACGACGCGGTCGAAGTCACCCTCGGAGATCACGCCCGTGGGCGCCAGATCCTCGTCGATGAACCGCTTGAGACCGTTCCAGAAGGTGCCGCCTGGCTCGTCGAGCAAGACGATCGGCGTCGGCTCGGCCTTGCCGGTCTGCTGCAGCGTGAGCAGCTCGAACATCTCGTCGAGCGTGCCGAACCCGCCAGGCAGGCAGATGAAGCCGCTGGACTCCTTGATGAGCATCAGCTTGCGGGTGAAGAAGTACTTCATCGCCACCACGTGCTCGCTCGCCGCGATCAGGCTGTTGGCCTTCTCTTCGAACGGAAGCCGGATCGACACCCCGAGTGAGAGCGCCGGGCCCGCACCCTCCGCCGCAGCCTGCATGATCCCCGGGCCTGCCCCGGTGACGACCATCCACCCATCCGCTGCCAGAGCGGCGGCGACGTCACGGGCCTGCACGTAGAGCGGATCATCGTGCCGGGTCCGAGCCGAACCGAAGACCGTGACCTTGGGCACGCCCTCGAACGGAGCGAACAGCCGGAAGGCGTCTCGCATCTCGGCGAGGGCGGCGGAGGCGATCTTGAGGTCGAGACGGTCGGTGCCGTCCTCACCCAGCAGGACCGCCGTGCGCATCATGCGCATGACCAGCCTGCGGTCGGTCTTCACCCCGGCCTCGTCGAGGACGTTGTTGATCTCGGCGCTCAGCGATTCCGGCAGCGGTTCGTCGGTCATGCCCTCAGCCTGTCACGAGGGCGTGTCGGCCGGGTCGACGCAACGCCGCTGTGATCATCCTCATCGCGCGGTGTCAATACCCGTGCGCACGGATGTCATCCGAGGCACAGTGACGGCATGACTGAGATCACTGGACCGGAAGCACTCGCACGCGTGACCGAGCTCGTCGAGGACATCGACTTCACGATGCTGACGACGACGGACGACGACGGCAACCTGGTGAGCAGACCGATGTCGACCAGGCAGATGGACGATGCCGGAGACATCTGGTTCTTCACCGCGGAAGACACGGAGAAGGTCGAAGAAGCACGAGCCCACCATCAGGTCGGCCTCTCGTATTGCGATGCCAAGGGCATGCGATATGTCTCGGTGGCCGGGAACGCGTCCGTGGTGCACGACCGCGCGAAGATGGAGGAGCTCTACTCGCCCTCGCTCGACATCTGGTTCGAAGACGGCCTCGACACCCCCGGCATCGCACTTCTGAAGGTGACGCCGACGGTGACCGAGTTCTGGGAGCCTGCCAAGGGCAAGATCGCGATGGCGGCCGGGGCGCTCAAGGCTCTCGTCACCAAGGACACCCCCGACGACGACATCATGAACCACGGTCGCATCGTCTGCTGACAGACGGTTCGCCCCCGGACAGACGGAAATGCCGCGCACCTCGGACGAGGTGCGCGGCATTCTCCGTCCGCGCTCAGCGCCGGGACAGCTGCTGCAGGGCCTCTTCGACCGACACCGCTTCGCGGTCACCGGTGCTGCGATCCCACAGCTCGACCTGGCCGTCGGCAGCGCCACGGCCGACGATGACGATCTTCGGCACGCCGACGAGCTCCGCGTCTCCGAACTTCACACCGGGCGACACCTTCGGACGGTCGTCGTAGAGCACGTCGAGGCCCGCGGACTCCAGTTGCGCCGAGAGCTCGGTCGCCACGTCGAAGGCCACCTGATCGCGACCGGCTGCGACGACCTGCACATCGAACGGTGCGACGGATGCCGGCCAGATGAGACCCTTCTCATCGTTGTGCAGCTCGGCGATGATCGCGAGGATGCGCGTGATGCCGATTCCGTACGAACCCATCGTGACCGTGACGAGCTTGCCGTTCTCGTTCAGCACCTTGAGGCCCAGGGTCTCGGCGAAGAACCTCCCGAGCTGGAAGACGTGACCGATCTCCATGCCCCGAGCGAGCTCCACGGGTCCGGAGCCGTCGGGCGCGGGATCCCCGGCCCTGACGTTCGCGATCTCGACGACCCCGTCGGCGAAGAAGTCCCGACCGGCGACGACCGAATGCGCATGCTTCTGATCGATGTTCGCACCGGTGATCCAACTGGTCCCCTCGCTCACGCGGGGGTCGACCAGGTAGCGGATCCCGGTCGCGGACTCCTCTCCGAGCACCGCGCCGGTCGGTGACCACGGACCGATGTAGCCCCGCACGAGCAGCGGGTTCTTCTCGAAGTCGTCAGCGGTGGCGGTCTCGACCTCGGCCGGAGCGAAAGCGACCTCCGCGCGCTTCTCATCGACCTCGCGATCGCCCGGGATCCCGACGACGACGAGCTCGCGCGTGCCGTCCACATGCGTGAGCGCCAGCACGACGTTCTTGAGGGTGTCGGCAGCGGTGTAGTCGCCATCCAGGTTCGCGTTCGCGTGCGCCACGAGCGTCTCGATCGTGGGAGTGTCCGGTGAGTCGAAGACGATCGGCGCAGCATCGGCGTCGAAACCGATGGCGTCAGGGACCTCGGTCGAGAAAGCCTCGACATTCGCGGCGTATCCCCCCGCGCTGCGCACGAAGGTGTCCTCACCGACAGGTGTCGGGTGGAGGAACTCCTCGCTTCGCGCGCCGCCCATGAGTCCGTTGTCGGCATTCACGATCACGTATTCGAGACCGAGCCGCTGGAAGATCCGCTCATATGCGTCCCGCTGCGCCTGATAGCTGGTCTCGAGACCGGCATCCGACGCGTCGAACGAGTAGGCGTCCTTCATCGTGAACTCGCGACCGCGGAGCAGGCCAGCCCGCGGGCGTGCCTCATCGCGGTACTTGTCCTGGATCTGATAGATCGTGAGGGGCAGATCCTTGTACGACGAGTAGAGGTCCTTCACGAGGAGCGTGAACATCTCTTCGTGGGTCGGCGCGAGAAGGTAGTCCGCGCCCTTCCGGTCCTGAAGGCGGAAGATCCCGTCGCCGTACGATTCCCAGCGTCCGGACAGCTCGTAGGGCTCGCGCGGAAGCAGCGCGGGGAAGTGGACCTCCTGCGCGCCGGCATTCGCCATCTCCTCGCGCACGATGGCCTCGATGCGCGCCTTGACCTTGAGGCCCAGAGGCAGCCACGTGAACACACCCGGTGCCGCGCGGCGGATGTAGCCGGCGCGGATCAGCAGCCTGTGGCTGGCGACCTCTGCTTCTGCAGGGTCTTCGCGGAGCGTGCGGAGGAAGAAGTTCGAAAGACGAGTGACCACCGGGCAAGTCTACTGACCGGTGGTCACCCGTTTCGCGTCGCGTCAGTTGAGCGCAGGGAGGCCGTTCGGGATCACGCCGCCCGCATACAGGCTGGCGGCGAGCTCCTGAACAGCGGTGAGCGCCACACGCTGCGGGAGCGGCCCGTACGAGATGCGGGCGACGCCCAGCTTCTCGTACTCCGAGGCGGCGAGGGTTCCAGGGAGCCCGATCACGCTGAGCTTGCCTTCACCGAGACCCTCGACGAGCTGGCGGGTGATGTTGGCGTCGAGCATTCCGGGCACGAACACCGCGGTGGCTCCGGCGTCGAGGAACGCCCGGCCGCGCTGGATCGCATCCGCGACGCTTTCCGCGACAGGGCGGTGGCCGGCGCGGACGAACGCGTCGGTGCGCGCGTTGAGCGCGAACGGCACGCCCTCGGCCTCCGCTGCCTTGACGATGGCCTCGACTGCGGCGACGGATTCGTCGAACGGCTTGAGGCGGTCTTCGATGTTGGCTCCGACCACGCCCGCGCCGATCGCCAGGCGAGTGGTCTCCCCTGCGTCGCCGTATCCGTCATCGAGGTCGGCGGTCACCGGGACCGAGACGGAGGCCGCGATGCGACCCACCATGTCGATCATGATGTCTCGGGAGATCGTGCCGTCCTCGAAACCAAACGAGGCGGCGATGCCGTGACCGGCAGTCGCGATCGCCTTCGTCTCGGGAAGCTTCGCGACAGCGCGGGCTGACACGACGTCCCACACATTCACGACGCGGAGGATCTCCGGGGCTTCATAGAGTCCGATCAAGGTCTTGGCCTTCGCAGCAGTGGTCATACCCCCACGCTAACGCCCAGTATTCCGGTCTGGGTCGGACGGACACGCGAATCACAGGTTCCGAGGGGTCGCAGCGCATCACGGACCCTCCGCCTCCTCTCCCGTGTGCGCCTCCACCGCTGCTCAAGACAGCCAGCCGCCGGCCTTCTGAGGAGGTCCGGGCGACCCGGCTCGGGGGCGACGGGTGTCTCGTCCGCGGCGTCATAGTGTGGGGGCATGCCTCAGCGCCGATCGCACGTCGCCCCGTCAGCCGCGCAGACCGAGCTCGCCGCAGCGCTCGCCGCGCTGAGAGAGTCCCTCGACGCGCCCTCGGACTTCCCCGCCGCTGTCGTCGCCGAAGCAGAGGCCACGAAAGCGGCGACTCCCGAGCTCGATCTGCGCGACATCCCCTTCGCGACCCTCGATCCGCTCGGGTCACGCGACCTCGACCAGGCGTTCCACCTCGAACGCGACGGCTCCGGCTTCGCAGTCCGCTACGCGATCGCCGACGTCCCGGGGTTCGTTGCGCCCGGCGCAGAGGTCGACACGGAGGCTCGGCGCCGCGGCCAGACACTGTACGCCGCGGACGGGACGATTCCCCTGCATCCGAAGATCCTCAGCGAGGACCGCGCATCGCTCCTGGCCGATGTGGATCGCCCTGCCCTGGTCTGGACGTTCGCGCTCGACTCCTCGGGCACCGTCACGGACTTCCGCCTGGAGCGGGCGCTGGTCCGTTCCCGCGCCCAACTGGACTACGTCAGCGCCCAGGCCGCACTCGACCGCGGCGAAGGCGGTCCCGCGGCGCTGTTGCCGGAGATCGGCGCCTTGCGGATCGAGCAGGAGAAGATCCGCGGCGGCGCGAGCCTGAACCTCCCGGACGAGGAGGTGACCAGAGCGGCCGATGGCAGCTACGCGATCGAGCGCCGCCATCCTCTTCCGGTCGAGGAGTGGAACGCCCAGCTGTCCCTCATGACCGGTATGGCGGCGGCGGCGCTGATGCTGGACGCCGGCACCGGCATCCTTCGAACCATGCCGCAGCCCGACGAGAAGGCCTTCGACGCGTTCCGCCACCAGACCGAGGCTCTCGGACGACCGTGGACGACGGGACGATACGGCGATTATCTGCGTGACCTGGATCGCGCCGACCCGATGACCCTGCCCGTTCTCGAGGCAGCCGCGACCCTGTTCCGCGGCGCCGGCTACGTGACTTTCGACGGCTCCGCCCCGAGCGACGCACAACAGGCTGCGATTGCGGCGCCCTACGCCCACGCGACCGCTCCCCTGCGTCGACTCGTCGATCGCTGGTCTCTCGAGATCTGCCTCGCCGTGTCGGAAGACCGGGACGTGCCCGGCTGGGTTCGCGAGTCGCTGCCCGACCTCCCTGCGCTGATGCAGAGCTCCGGGCAACGCGCGTCCAGACTCGACTCGGCGACGATCAACTGCGTCGAAGCCGCACTGCTCACGCCTTTCGTGGGCCGGACGGTCGAGGCGACCGTGATCGAGATACGCGGCGAGCGCGCGACGGTCCAGCTCGCCGACCCTGCTGTGACCGCGTCCGCCCCTGTACCCGCCGGCACGGTGCCCGGCGGACGTGTCTCCTTGCGCCTCGTCAGCACCGACGTCGCCCGAGGCGAGATCGAGTTCGCGATCTGACCCCTAGGCTCTGCTCCATGCCCACATCGCCCTACGTCAGCGGGATCCGCGAACGCATCGGTCACGATCTCCTGCTGCTCCCCGCGGTCACTGCCGTCATCCGGCGAGATGACCGCTTCCTGCTGTGTCGGCGGGTGGACTCGTCGGAGTGGGGCCTGGTCGGCGGCGGGGTCGAACCCGGTGAGGATCCGAAGGATGCCGTGCTGCGCGAGGTGCGCGAAGAGCTCGGGATCCGTGTCGGCATCGATGGTCTCGTCGGAGCGTACGGCGGCGAGGAGCTCCTCGTCCGATACGCCAACCACGACGTCGTCAGCTACGTCACGACCGCGTTCCTCTGCTCGATCCCTGATGGCTCGCCCCTGGTCTTCGCCGACGGAGAACTGGCCGAGACAGGGTGGTTCGCGCTCGACGAGATCGCAGCGTTGCGACGTGATCGAGCCATCGACCGAATCCTCGGAGATGCGGTCGACCTCGCCCGGGCTCCCGCCGCGACCCCGACCCCGACCCCGACCCCGATCGTCGAGAAGGCTGAAGATCGCGCTGTCGGGGTGGACCACTTCGCCGTCGCAGCACGATTCGTCACCGCCCGCTTTCCCGGCGCCGACGTGGCCATCGTGGCCGGAAGCACGGCACGGGGCGATCGCACCGCGACGAGTGACATCGACCTGCTGCTGGTCGGTGATCAGCTCTTCGATGTCGAAGGGCAGACGAGCGAAGCCTCGACGCACGAGTTCGAGGGCGAGATCTTCGAGGTCTTCGCATACACGCCGACGGGGTTCGACGAGTGGGCGGCACGAGGCATCTCGCAGCATCGACCGGTGACGGTGCACATGCTGGTCGACGGCACCGCGATCAGAGACGATGGTCGACTGGCATCGCTCCGCCGGCAGTGGCGGAGCGTGCTCGACTCAGGGCCATCGCTCAGCGCGAGTGAGTCCGCGTTCCGTCGCTACGTCATCACCGATGTGCTCGACGATCTGGCGGACGCGACAGACCCTCTCGAGCAGCGTGTGGAGGCATCCGTCCTGTTCGAGCGGATCGCAGAGCTCATGCTGCTCACCGAGGGGCGGTGGATAGGGACGGGCAAATGGTTGCCGCGACGCCTCCGCGAGCTGAGCGTCGAGCGAGCGGACCGCTTGACCGTCCCTCTGCTCGAGAGCGACTACACGACCTTCGCAGCCCGCGTATCGGATGAGCTCGAGCGCGCCGGCGGTCGAGTGCAGTCCGGCTTCGTTCGCTGAGCGGACTCAGACCGCGGGAACGGCCTTCGTGGTCATCACCAGCAGCTGCGGATCCGTCAGGTCGAGCGCCACCGAGATCGAGACGAACTCAGAGAGAGACTCCACATGCGTTCCGCCGCAGAGGATCTCCGCATCGCCCTCCGGGAGTTCGCAGTGCCAGCTGCGACGATCCACGATCGCGGGCCCTTCGGGCGCCACGCGGCTCGCCGCACCGGTGGAGACCCACGTGGCCAGCTGCGCGTTGATCGCCGCCTCCCGCTCTCCGAGCGTCGCCACGAAGGTCTCGGTGTCGAATCCGGCCCGGCGCAGGCTCTTGCCCAGGCGGTACTCGTCGACCGCGCCGTCTTCATGGATGCGGCTCGACTGGTTCGCCCTGGCCTCGAAGTTCGGGTTGCCCAGAGCATCCGCACCGGGATCCTTGCGCCACAGATCGCCGAGCGCGATGTCCAACGCCAACGACGCCAGGTGGCACGCGGTGTGGCCGCGGCAGAGGCCTGCCCGTCGTGGGGCGTCGACCGACAACTCGACGCGTGCCCCCTCGACCAGCCAGGATGGAGCGTCGCCGTCGATCGGGTGACCGACGAGCCACGTCCATCCTTCGACGCCGCGCTTGACCGGGATGTCGGCTCCGACCGCGAACTGGCCCTCGTCCGACACGGCGGCCATCACGGCCTCGGCGACACGGACGACGTTCCCTTCGGCAGAGAGCTCGCCTGTGTCTCCGGGCTGGTCCGGCCAGGTGTGGTCGACCGGGTGGAACGGGGTCGCGTCGACCACGACGATCGTTCCCCGCGATGATGTCTCGACCCGCGAGACAGTGCTCGACCCTCTGAGGTCGCCTCCGGCGAAGGACACGATCGTGGACGACGGCATGGAACTCCTCATGTCGGATCGACGGGGTCGGTCAGGCCGTGACGACCTGCGCGGTGCCGAGCGGCGCCTCAGGCCCCATCTCAGCGGCGATGCGGTTGGCCTCTTCGATGAGAGTCGCGACGATGTCGGCCTCCGGCACGGTCTTGATGACCTCGCCCTTGACGAAGATCTGGCCCTTGCCGTTGCCGGATGCGACACCGAGGTCAGCCTCACGCGCCTCACCCGGGCCGTTCACGACGCAGCCCATGACGGCCACTCGCAGTGGGACGGTCATGTCCTTGAGTCCCTCGGTGACGTTCTCGGCGAGCGTGTACACGTCGACCTGGGCGCGTCCGCACGAGGGGCACGAGACGATCTCGAGCTTGCGCTCACGGAGGTTCAGGGACTGCAGGATCTGGTGACCGACCTTCACCTCTTCAGCCGGCGGCGCTGACAGAGACACACGGATGGTGTCTCCGATGCCCTCACCGAGCAGGATGCCGAATGCCGTGGCGCTCTTGATCGTGCCCTGGAACGCGGGGCCCGCCTCGGTCACACCGAGGTGCAGCGGCCAGTCGCCCCGCTCGGCGAGCTGACGGTAGGCCTTCACCATGACGATCGGGTCGTTGTGCTTGACCGAGATCTTGAAGTCGTGGAAGTCGTGCTCCTCGAACAGCGAAGCCTCCCAGACGGCGCTCTCGACGAGCGCCTCAGCGGTCGCCTTGCCGTACTTGGTCAGAATGCGGCGGTCGAGCGAGCCCGCATTGACACCGATGCGCAGCGAGACACCCGCAGCCTTGGCGGCCTCGGCGATCTTGCCGACGTTGCCGTCGAACTCACGGATGTTGCCCGGGTTCACCCGAACTGCGCCGCAGCCCGCGTCGATGGCGGTGTAGATGTACCGCGGCTGGAAGTGGATGTCGGCGATGACGGGAATCTGGCTCTTCATCGCGATGATCTTCAGCGCGTCGGCGTCGTCCTGATGCGGGACGGCGACGCGGACGATCTCGCATCCGGATGCGGTCAGCTCCGCGATCTGCTGGAGAGTCGCGTTGATGTCCGTCGTCTTCGTCGTCGTCATGGACTGGACGGTCACGGGGGCGTCACCGCCGACGAGCACCTTGCCCACCTTGATCTGGCGAGACTTGCGGCGCGGGGCGAGGACTTCGGGGATCTTCGGCATCCCAAGATTCACTGCTGGCACAACCCCCAGCCTACGCCGCCTGCATGCACGCAGGCTGGATGCCGCACGGCTCGGACGCGCGTCACACGACCGGGGCGGCGGTGCGCGGTGTGATAGTTTTCAGCCCATGCTCGCGAACTTCACCTGGTGGCCCGCCTCTTAGGCGGTGTGTTCGCGTTCCCACGAATCCAGACCGCCTCCGGGGCGGTCTTTTCGTTGAGCCGAGCCGGAGCCATGCACAGGAGACACCGATGACCCTCTCACGTCTTTCCGAGCTCACCGCAGATCCCGCGGCGTCGTTCGTGCTGATCGCCCGAGACGGCGCCGACACCGTCGAGCTGCTCACCGGCGAGGTCGTCGATGTCGAACTGCTGGCTGACATCCCGCTGTCGATAGACGGCATCCCCCGCGAGATCTTCACCATGGTGCCCTACCGTCAGGTGCGCGAGCGCGGCTTCGTCGCCCAGGATGACGGCGCACCCCTGCGCTGCATCGTGGTCGATGAGCACCTCCACCTGCCCACGTCTGCGCTGCTCGCCGAGCTTCCGACGGATGCCGTGCCGCTGAGCGACGGCGGCTTCGACATCGCCGACGACGAGTACGCAGGGATCGTCGAGACCGTGATCGCCGACGAGATCGGACGCGGTGAAGGCGCGAACTTCGTGATCCGTCGCGACTTCACCGCCGAGATCGAGGTCGACGACCGAACCGCCGCTCTCACCTGGTTCCGGGCTCTTCTCGCGCACGAACGAGGCGCTTATTGGACCTTCGCGGTGGTGACACCCGGGCACATCGCGGTCGGCGCGAGTCCTGAGGCGCACGTCGTCGCGCGCGGCGGCGTCGTCACGATGAATCCCATCTCGGGCACGTTCCGCCACCCTGCGGGGGGAGCCACGAGAGAGACGCTCGTCGACTTCCTCTCCTCGACGAAGGAGACCGAAGAGCTCTTCATGGTGGTGGACGAGGAGCTCAAGATGATGAGCGCCGTATGCTCCGACGGCGGACGCATCACCGGCCCGCATCTGAAGGAGATGTCGCGCCTCACCCACACCGAGTACATGCTCCGCGGGCGCAGTGCGCTCGACCCCCGCGACATCCTGCGCGAGACGATGTTCGCGCCGACCGTGACCGGCTCGCCGATGCAGAACGCATGCGCGGTGATCCGGCGCCATGAGAAGAAGCCGCGCGGCTACTACTCGGGCGTCGCCGCCCTGTTCACTCCGAACGACGCCGGAGGGCACGACCTCGACGCACCGATCCTGATCCGCACCGTGTATCTCCAGAACGGCTCGCTCAGCGTGCCCGTGGGCGCGACGCTCGTGCGCCACTCGGACCCGCACGGCGAGGTGTCGGAGACCCACGGCAAGGCCGCCGGCGTGCTCGGTGCCATCGGGGCGATCGATCGCGACAGCGTCGCCGAGGCGCGCGACGATGCCGACGCGCCGGGCGAACGGCTGCCCCTCGCCGACGACCCCGTGGTCGCTGAGCTCCTCTCCTCGCGCAATGCGCGCCTGGCCGACTTCTGGTTGAATCCGCAGGGTGACGATCTGACCGGACCCTTCGCCGGGCGCTCGGCGATCGTCGTCGATGCGGAGGACCGCTTCACCACGATGCTCGCTCACCAGCTGCGCCACCTCGGACTCGATGTCACGATCCGCGCCTGGAGCGACGTCGACGACGCCGAGCTCGACGCAGCCGACCTCGTGGTCGCCGGCCCGGGGCCCGGCGACCCCCGTGACGTCGAGAGCTCTCGGATCACCAGGTTGCGTGAGGTCGTGTCGCGACGTGTGGACGCCGGGTCGCCACTGCTCGCCGTGTGCCTGAGCCACCAGATCCTCAGCGATCGCCTCGGGATCGCCCTGACGCCCCTCGCCGCGCCGCATCAGGGGCTGCAGAAGTCGGTCCCCGTGTTCGGCGAAGACGCCTCGATCGGCTTCTACAACACCTTCACGGCCAGGGTGACCCCCGGCACGACGTCGACGGGAACGGTCGAGGTGTCGGCCGACCCCGAATCAGGCGACGTCTACGCGCTTCGCGGCGAGCGCTTCGCATCGGTGCAGGGCCACCTGGAGTCGATCCTGTCGCGCGACGGCATCCGCACTCTCGAGCGTCTGGTCTCGCACGCGCTCGCCTGATCCGAAGGCGGATGCCGTCGCGACCCGCCCGCCCAGCCAGCCGACCCCGCGAAGGCGGCTCAGCCGCCGAAGATGTTCACCGGGTTGAAGACATCGGCGAGGAGCAGCACGGCCCCCATCACGATGAGCAGTGTCGCCACGACCACGGTCAGCGGCACGAGCCTGGTGGCGTCGACGGGCGGGGGCGGCGGTCGCCGGAACAGCTTCGCCCAGGCGCGGCGGATGCCGTCCCACAGCGCGACGACCACGTGCCCTCCGTCGAGCGGCAGCAGCGGGATCAGGTTGAACACGAACAGTGCGACATTGAGGGATCCGAGAAGCCCGAGGAGCACGGAGAAGCGGTTGAGGATCGGCGCATCGATCGCCGCGACCTCACCCGCGATGCGTCCGACCCCCACGACGCTCAGCGGCCCGTTCGGATCGCGCTCAGACCCGGTGACCAGTGAGACGCCGGTCTCCCAGATCCGCACCGGGAGGGTGACGATCATCGACCCCACGCGCACGACGGTATCGGCCGCCATCTGGGGTCCTGCCGACAGCGGCTGTTGGACGAAGCCCATCTGCGCCGCCATGCCGACGTAGCCGACCTCCCGGACGACGGGCTGCCCGTCCTCGCCGATGACCGGCTGCCCGCTCGCATCGGTGATGGTGCGCTCAGCCTCGATCGGCGTGATGCTCAGGGTCTCCTCCGCACCGTCTCGAAGAACCACCAGGTCCAGGGTCTCTCCTGGAGCGACCTGCACGATCGCGGTCGCCTGCGCGAAGGTCGACACGGGCTGACCGTCGACGGACACCAGCACGTCGCCGGGCCTGATGCCGGCCTCGGCAGCCGGCGTCGCCGGGTCGTCGGCCTCGCACTCGGTCGCCGTCGATCCGGCGGGCAGGACGCACTGGTTCACCGACGCGATGGTCGTGGTCCCCTGCTGCACTCCGATGCCGGACACCAGAACCGTGAAGATCACGATCGCGAGGATCAGGTTCATCAACGGGCCGCCGAGCATCACGACGACGCGCTTCCACACGGGGAGACGGTAGAAGACGCGGTCCTCAGCACCTTCGGCGATCGTCTCGTCGTTCGCCGACCGTGCGTCCTGCACGAGAGCACGGAACACGCCCTTCGCCGGGCCCGATGCGGTGGAGGCCGGGTACATTCCCGACATCGAGATGAATCCGCCGAGCGGCAGCAGCTTGAAGCCGTACTCCGTCTCGCCGATGCGCTTGGACCACAGTCTCGGGCCGAAGCCGATCATGTACTGGCCCACACGCACGCCGAAGAGCTTCGCCGGCAGGAGGTGGCCGACCTCGTGCAGACCGATCGACAGGCCGAGGCCGATCAGCATGAACACGATGCCACCCAGATAGAGCAGTGCTTCCACTCCCCCAAGCTAGTGCTCGTCGCCTAGGAATAAGCCCCATGTGCTGCGCAGGGCGATGACGCGGCGCGGTTAGGCTTGTGTGGTGACCTCCCGCCAGCTGCGACTTCTGCGCGCAGCAGCGGCGTCCGGTGCCGCAACCCTCGTGGCCGCGGCGTCGCACACCACCGCGGGCGGAGCCGCTCCGCATCCGCTCCTGGTCATCGCCGTCGCAGCGCTCCTCGTGCCTCTCGCGGCACTGCTCATCGGCGCCCGGGTCTCCAGATCGCGCGTCGCTCTGACGGTGCTGGTCAGTCAGGGGCTCTTCCACCTCGTGTTCCAGCTGCTCGGCACACCGACCGGCACGACGGCGCTCGGTGGCCACGAACACCATCTCGACCTCGCCGCCCTGGGCCCGGTGGTCGCGACGACCGCTCCTGATGCGCTCATGATCGTCGGTCACGCCATCGCAGCGATCGTCACCACCGCTCTGGTCTGTCACGGCGAGTCGTCGGTGCGAGCGATCGCCGGCTGGGTGCAGGCACGCCTCCGCCGCACGGTCACCCTGTTCCGACCGGCCCATGAACGTCCCGCCTTCCCGGTGTTCGCGATCCGAGTGCCGACCGAGAACGACTTCTCGGTATCGGTCTCGCGCCGCGGTCCTCCTGCGCACGTCTGATCACGTATCGCCTCCCCGAGGCGTTTCCACCTTCCCGCGGATGCCGCGCACACCGACGCGCCCGCAGATCAGCACACAGGAGTACCACCATGCGTTCCACCACCACCCGTCGCAACATCACCGCAGGACTCGTCGGCGGCACGATCCTCGCTCTCGCCCTCCCCACGATGGCCAGCGCCCACGTCAGTGTCAGCCCGGATGAGCTGACTGCAGGAGACCACGGCGTGCTCACCTTCTCGTTCGCCCACGGCTGCGAGAACTCGCCGACCACCTCGCTGAAGGTGACGATGCCCGAGGGCCTCGCATCGGTCGCGCCCACCATGGACAGCGACTGGACGATCGACATCGAGAAAGGCGATGACGGCCTCGTCAGCGCCGTGACCTACACCGCCATCGCGCCGGTACCCAATGAACTGCGCGGCGCAGTGAGCATGGCTGTCGGGCTCGACGAGGACACGCCGGACTCGCTCGCATTCCCGGTCGTCCAGACATGCGTCGAGGGCAGCACCGAATGGACGCAGCTCGCAGAGGACGGCGAAGACCCGCACAGCCTCGACGCCCCGGCTCCGGTCGTCGAGGTCGTCGCCGCGTCCGCTGACGGACACGGGGAGCACGCCTCCGCGGACGGGGCCGAAGACGCGGACACCGCGAACTCGGATGCCGACGACGATGCGGTCTCCGCGAACGCGCTCGGCACGGCACTGGGCGCGGGCGGCCTCGTCGCCGGCATCGCCGCACTCGTCGTCTCCGTACTGGCGTACCGCCGCAAGGCGTGACGCCCCGGCGCGTCTCCTCGGCTCGATGGGGCCGAGGAGACGTGCCGCACCCCGTGTTCTCGTCGGAGCCGTGAGATCATTGATGCGACATGTCGATTGAACAACAACCGAGCCTGCCTCCCGTGCTCCGCCCCGCGAACCCGCCCCGGCGTGAGCTGTCCGAACTCGCCTCTCGATTCGCGCGAGACGTCCGTGGCGAGGTGAACGGTGTCACCCTGTCAGGGATCACCCTCGCCACCGCCGACCTCCGCCCCGGCGAGGCCTTCGTCGCGATCCGGGGTGTGAACCGCCACGGGGCCGAGTTCGCGGCCACCGCCGCCGAGAAGGGTGCCGTCGCGATCATCACCGACGAGGACGGCGCCGACATCGCCGAACCGGCCGGACTCCCCGTGCTCATCGTGGACGACCCCCGCGCCGTGCTCGGTGCGCTGAGCGCCTGGGTCTACGGCACGGGCGCAGGCGAACCGCTCCCGCTGCTGTTCGCCACCACGGGCACCAACGGCAAGACGAGCGTCTCGCATCTGCTCGAGGGCATCCTCGGCCAGCTCGGCGTCGTCACCGGACTCTCGTCGACCGCCGAGCGCCACATCGCCGGTGAGGTCATCGTCTCGAGACTGACGACCCCGGAAGCCTCCGAGATGCACGCGCTGCTCGCGCTGATGCGCGAGCGCGACGTCGAGGCGGTCGCCGTCGAAGTCAGCGCTCAGGCGCTCTCTCGTCACCGCGTGGACGGCATCCGCTTCGACGTCGCCGGCTTCACCAATCTCAGCCATGACCACCTCGACGACTACGCCGACATGGAGGAGTACTTCGAGGCCAAGCTGGCGCTGTTCCGACCGGATCGGGCGACGCGCGCAGTGGTATGCCTCGACTCACCGTCGGGCGCCACCGTCGCGCAGCGCTCGGAGATCCCCGTGGTCACCGTCGGCACCCCCTCGATCGCCGCGGATCCCGAGGGCGCGGCCCGCGCGGACTGGGTCGTGGTGATCGACGACGAGCGCGCATCCGGAACCACGTTCACGCTGACCGGCCCGGCAGGAAGACTGACGACGACCGTTCCCGTGATCGGCCCGCACATGGCGGCGAACGCCGCCCTCGCGATCGTGATGCTGCTCGAAGGCGGCTACGAATGGGACCGCATTGCCTCGGCGCTCGACCGTGACGGCGGCATCCTGGCGCATCTCCCGGGTCGCACCCAACTCGTCTCCGGCGACACCGGCCCTGTCGTCTTCGTCGACTTCGGGCACTCTCCCGACGCGTTCGAGAAGACCCTCGCTGCGGTCCGCCGCGTCACACCGGGCAAGGTGCTGATGCTCTTCGGCGCCGACGGCGACCGCGATGCCAGCAAACGCTTCGATATGGCGCGCACTGCCGTGGAGGGCAGTGACATCCTCGTCGTGACGGACCACCACCCCCGCTTCGAAGACCCCGATTCGATCAGGGCCACTCTCGTCGCCGGCGCCCGCGCGGCGCGGCCCGACGCCCAGATCCACGAGTACTCGCCTCCCGAGGCGGCCATCGTGGCAGCGGTCGGCCTGGTCGGAGAGGGCGACTCGATCCTGTGGGCGGGTCCGGGGCATCAGGACTATCGCGACATCCGGGGCGTGCGCACGCCTTATTCGGCCCGCGAGCTGGCGCGACGTGCGCTGCGTGCGGCCGGGTGGCCGGTGCCCGATTCGCACTGGCCGGTCCCCTACCCCGACGAGGACTGACCCGAGCGCCGGTGCCGTCGCGATTCGCGGCGGCGCGGCAGCGGGGCGGCCCTCGTCGTCTCTCGCCTCGAGCGGGCGACCGCCTGAGCGCGGATCAGGCTCGCGCGATCAGCTCGTCAGCCTTGCGGCGCGCCCACTCCTCGGCCTCGGCGAGCGATTCGACCGTCAGCGTCTGCGGCGGCTCGTGGGCATCGACCACGCGCGAGATCGTGTCGACGATTCCGAGAAACGGCAGGCGTCCCTCATGGAAGGCATCGACCGCCTGCTCGTTGGCGGCGTTGTAGACCGCGGGGAATGTCGCGCCCGCACGGCCCACGGCCTTGGCGAGGTCGACAGCCGGGAACGCGACGTCGTCGAGCGGCTCGAAGGTCCACGAGGTCGCCTGGGTCCAGTCGAGGGGCCGTCCGACCCCGCCGACGCGACTCGGCCAGTCGAGCCCCAGCGAGATCGGCAGACGCATGTCGGGCGGGGACGCCTGGGCGATCGTCGAGCCGTCGATGAACTCGACCATCGAGTGCACGATCGACTGCGGGTGCACGACGACCTCGATGTCGTCGTAGGCGACGTCGAACAGCAGGTGCGCCTCGATCACCTCGAGACCCTTGTTCACCAGCGTCGCGGAGTTCGTCGTGACCATCCGGCCCATGTCCCATGTCGGGTGCGCGAGTGCCTCCTGGGGGGTGACCTCGAGCATCTGCTCGCGTGAGCGCCCGCGGAACGGCCCACCGGATGCCGTCACCACCAGGCGCCTCACCTCGGCGTGGGTGCCGCTGCGCAGCGCCTGCGCCATGGCCGAGTGCTCCGAGTCGACAGGGACGATCTGGTCAGGGGCGGCCGCAGCGAGAACCAGCTCACCCCCGACGATGAGGGATTCCTTGTTCGCGAGAGCGAGCGTTCTGCCGGCTTTCAGCGCTGCAAGAGTGGAACCGAGTCCGATCGATCCGGTGATCGCGTTGAGCACCACGTCGGCCTCGACATCGCGGACCAGCTGCTCGGCCTCGGCCGCACCCAGTGCGGTGCTGTCGACGTGGAAGCTCGCAGCCTGATCCGCGAGCATCTCGGCGTTCGTCCCGGCGGCGAGGCCGACGAGTTCGAAACGTCGAGGATTGGCGCGGATGACGTCGAGCGCCTGCGTGCCGATGGAGCCGGTGGAGCCGAGGACGATGATGCGACGCATGCCGCCAGCCTATGGCAAGCCCCCGGCCCCTCTGCGTTACGGCGCCTGCTCGACCGGAGTCGTCGCGAGGATGTCGACGACGAAGACGAGGGTCTCTCCGGTCAGATCGGTGTCGTTCGTCTCGCCCTCACCGTAGCCGTCCTTCGGAGGCATGGCGACGACCACCTGCGACCCGACCTTCTGGCCTTCGAGGGCCATCTTGAACCCGGGGACCACTCCGCTGGTCGGGAACTGCGATGGCGCTGCGTCCCGGCTCCAGCTCGAGTCGAACTCGGAGCCGTCCGACCACTTCACGCCGCGGTACTGCACCGTGACGAGGTCGCCCGCTCCGACGACAGCACCGTCACCCTGCTTGAGGACGGCCACCTCCGTCTCGGTGGGGGCGTCGGCGTCGGGGATCGTGATGGTGGGAGAACCGGCGTCGTCGAGCTCGACGACGGGCATGCCCTCGGTCGCATCGACGTCGGAGCCGGAAGCCGTCGTGGGAAGCTGCTCGATCGTCTCGACGTAGAGGACGCTCGGGTTCATGCCCTCCTGCGCTGCAGGAAGGGTCAGGACGACGCTCGAACCGATCGGGAGGCACTCCGCCGCGACGGTGAAGACGGTGGACTGCGTCGGATCGACGATCTGCTGCGGCTGCTGGACGGCGAGGAGAGCGGACAGGACTCCGTCGGGCCCGCGCTCCGAGGTGCTGAGCACTTCGTTGGTCGTGGCGTCGATCAGCTGGTAGCGCAGCGAGACGAGGTCTCCGGGCATGACGTCGTCACCATCGCCCTCGACCACGACCGAACGCTCGGCCTCGGCGAGATCCGTGCCCTCGGGTACGGAGACCTTGGCACCTGCGCCGGATCCCTCGACGGACACGGCATCGGAGCCTGCCCCCGACGCGATGTCAGCGAGGCAGGAGCTCTCGGAGCCGGCATCCGGGGTGGCGGTCGACTCCGGAGTCGCGCCACCGGAGCACCCGGCCAGCAGAAGGGTCGCCGCGGCGACGGTGGACAGGACGATAAGCGGACGCTTGCGCACAGTTGAACCTCAGGATCGCGGGCGGGACACCCCATCATCCCTCACGCCCCTTTGCTGATGCTGGGAGGCGCGCGCTGGCGCTTCATTCCCGCCGCGGCATGATTGCCGGGGTAATCTGCTCTGATGACGTCAGAGCAGTCCGTGGAGCCCGAAACTTCGCCCGCAGAGACTGAGAAGCCTCGTCACGCAGGCTTCGCCTATGCGCTCGGTCGCAGCCTCATCACCCCACTCGCGCGCACGATCTACCGCCCACGCATCGAGGGCAGGGAGAACGTCCCGAAGGACGGCGCGGTGATCTTCGCGAGCAATCACCTCTCCTTCATCGACTCGATCGCGATTCCGGTGGCCTCTCCGCGTCCCGTGCATTTTTTGGCGAAGTCCACCTATTTCGAGGGGACGGGGTTCAAGGGCTGGCTCAGCAAGACGTTCTTCGAGTCCATCGGCGCCATCTCCGTGCGCCGTGGTGCGGGCAAGGCAGCCCTCGACGCCCTCGACGTGCAACGCCAGCTGCTCGACGAGGGCCTCGCCGTCGCTCTCTATCCCGAGGGCACCCGTTCGACCGACGGACGCCTGTACAAGGGGCGCACGGGTGTGGCCTTCCTTGCGCTGCAGACCGGAGCACCTGTCGTCCCGGTCGGATTGATCGGCACGGACAAGGTCATGCCCGTCGGCGCCAAGATGCCCACTCTGAAGGAACGCATCACGGTGCGCTTCGGCGAACCGCTCGACCTCTCGCCCCACGGCCCCGCCACGAGCGGTCGCGCCCGCAGACTCGCGACGGACGAGATCATGGCCGCGATCCATGCCCTGTCCGGCCAGGAGCTTGCCGACGCCTACAACGAGGCTCCCGCGCAGAGCACGATCGAGAAGATCAAGCAGGCGCTCCCCCACGAACGCCGCTGACGCGGACCGACCGCTCAGTCCGTCTCTGCGCGCACCGACGCCTCGTGCCGCACCGGGAAGTTCATCGAGTTCGCGATGAAGCACCATTCGTTGGCCTGCGCATGAGCACGCTCGGCCGCGTCGATCATCGACACATCCGCGACGACCACCTCCGGACGCAGCATCACCTCGACGAACGCGCCGCCGCCTTTCCCGTCCTCCCGCATCATCCCCGAAGCCGAGTCCCGATAGGAGACGACGACGACGCCTGCAGTGACGCAGGCGTGCAGGTAGGAGAGCAGATGGCACTCGGAGAGCGAGGCGAGCAGCAGATCCTCGGGATTCCACCGCGACGAATCACCACGGAACGGCTTGTCGGCTGAGGCGAGGATGTCGGGCTTGCCCGCGACCTCCAGCGTGACATCGCGACGATATTCGCGATAGCCGCTGGTGCCGGTGCCGGAGTTGCCGGTCCAGGTGGAGCTGAGTGAATAGCGATGCTCGCCGAGCGGCACTGGTCTATCTGCCATGTCGACAGTCTGCCACCAGGAAGCCCTCGACGATCCCCGCGCCTGGCACTGCGTGCACCCAACCGACGATATCCTTGGGAGGTGCTGGAGACTCTCACCGTTCAAGATGCCGTGGAACTCGCCGTCGTCGAACGGAGCGGATTCATCGAGTCCCGCCACGCGGGAGCAGCGGTGGTGCTCTCACCTGATGGCGACATCGTCGCGCGCTATGGGAACGCGGACGCTCTGATCCTGCCTCGCTCGAGCCTCAAGCCGTTGCAGGCCGTGGCGTGCATCACCGCAGGAGCCGCTCTGGAGGGCGCGCAGCTCGCCATGTCCACCGCGAGCCACAGCGGCACCGACCGTCATGCTGCGGTCGTCCGCGACGTCCTCACCGAGGGCGGCCTCACCGAGGACCACCTGGGTTGCCCGCCGGCGTGGCCAGGCGATACGTCCGCCCGTGACGAGCTCGTGCGCGAGCACGGTGCGCAGACCCGCATCCGCATGAACTGCTCCGGCAAGCATGCGGCGATGCTTCGCGCCTGCGTCGCGACCGGCTGGCCCACCGACAGCTACCTCGACCCGACTCACCCGCTGCAGCTGCACATCCGCGAGGTCATCGAGCGTCTGACCGGCGAGAAGGTCGCCCACACGGCGATCGACGGATGCGGCGCCCCGGTCTACGCGATCACGCTGACGGGTCTCGCCCGTTCGATCCACCGGATCGGCACCGCCTCCGATCGCTCTCCGTTCGCCCTGCATCGGGTCGCAGGTTCTCTGGTGCGCGCGGTGCGCGAGCACCCGTGGACCATCGACGGACCCGGTCGCCCTGACACCATCGCGATCGAGAAGCTCGGGGTATTCGCGAAGGGCGGCGCAGAGGGCGTCATGGTCATGGTCGCTCCGAACGGAACGACCGTGGCGCTGAAGATGATCGACGGCGGCGCACGCGCATCGACCATCGTGGCCGCGACTCTGCTCGCACGCGCAGGCGGGCTCACCGACTCCGAGGTCGCGACTCTCGCCGCCGCTCTGCCTCTTGAGGTGCTCGGTGGCGGCGCGGAGGTCGGAGCCGTCCGCCCCGGCAGGGGCATCTGACCACACGACGTACCGCTGCTCATCGCCCGGACGCCAGTGCCGGGACCACGACACGACGAGGCCCGGCGTCACCGATCAGCGACCAGGCACGTCCGGCATGCGGTCGCGCGTAGGGCGGGAGTTCTCGCACGCCCGCGAGCTGCCGCAGCTCGGCGGCGTTCTCTGCCCGAATGAGAGTCTCACCCTCTCGGCGCACCCGTTGCCACAGCGGCCAGTTCCGTTGCCACGCGTCCGCGTCGCCGATCACTATGGTCGGACGTGTCGACGTCGTGAGGTCGCGAGGTTCACCCGAGAGCGCCACGACATCGCATCCTGGGTGCGCGGCGGCCAGCGATTCGGCGACCGTCGGCACCCCCGCGCTGACGAGCGCCGTGAGAGCGCATCGCGGCGACCAACCGCTGTCCTGCCGATACCGAGAGGCACCGTGGGCAGGGCCTGACGATCGCAGTCGCTCCTCGGGTACCCAGACCAGCTGGATCTCTCGATCTCCCATCCGCATCCGCCCCGGCGGTCGGTCTCGATCGAAACCGTCGGACTCGCCGCCTGCGGCGAGATGATCGACACGGCTCGGCATCCTCAGGAGCCCCCGGCGTGGCAGCGCATCGAGAAGCCGACCGATGGGCCCCGCCGCTCTCGTCGCCGTGAGCACGAAGGTGGTACGGGAACCGTGCCGCAGGATCTGATCCCAGAGCTGCGCGACATGCTGACCGTATTCCACAGGCAGCTCGCTGATCCTGACGTCGATGTCGTCGCAGAGAACGAGACCTGCGCCGCGCGATCCGTCTGCAGCCAGAGCGACGACGGCGTCCCAGGCGTGCTCCGGGTCGGACGGTATCCAGAGCGGGTCTGCGTGCTGCTTGGCCAGCGCACGCAGAGCCGAGGTACGCCCCGACCCCGGCCCGCCCAGGAGCACGATGCCACGATCGGACCCGATTGAGAGGAACACGAGCGGCTGGTGCTGACGCTCCGGCTCGTCGGCTCGCCCCAGAACGGCATCGCCCTTCCGCGTCTCCACCTGAAGCGTGGCCAGTGGGAGCATGCGCGGAAGCACGGGCAGCCACGGGCTGTGCGGGCTTTCGGCGTCGGCCCATCTCATGGCGATGGCTCTCAGGTCGGCCGCGCCCGTCAGCGCCACTCTCATCGCCGTCGGTTCCGCATCCTGGGGACGACGGACCAACGCCAGTCCCCTGGACTCCACCCCGCCGGGAAGCTCAGCCGCACCGTCGGTGCCGATCACGGCGCGGCTGTCTGCGGCGTCTGCAACGCGCAGGCTCACTCGAAGCGGGCAGTTGGCTGCCAGCGCATCGCGGATCACGCCGGAAGCACGCTGGGTTCCGAGGATCAGATGCATACCGAGGGCTCTGCCCCGAGCAGCGATATCGGTGAACACGGCACCGAGGTCGGCATGATCCTGAAGCAGCGCCGCGAACTCGTCGACCACGATCACCAGCCTCGCCATTCCGATCTCCCGCACATCACGTGCGCCGGCCTCTGCGAGGACGGACTCACGGCGGCGCAGCTCTGCGGTCAGGCTCGAGACTCCTCTGCGCGCACCCTCCTCATCGAGATCCGTGATGACCGCGGCCGCCTGCGGTAGCGTCCGAAGCGGCTCGAAAGCCGTGCCCCCTTTGAAATCCGCCAGGACGAAAGTCACTCGATCCGGCCCATGGCTGCTCGCCATGGCTGTCACCCACGACACCAGCAGCTCGCTCTTGCCGCTGCCCGTCGTGCCGGTCACGATGGCGTGCGGCCCGTCGTCGACGATGTCGAGCAGGACGTCGGCGTGTTCGCCTCGGCCCACCACCGCAGCGAGACCGACCTGCGACTCGGGCTGGCGGAGGTCGCTCAGAGCCACCCTGCTCGGGAGCGAGTCCAGCTCATCGCCCTCGACCGAGCTCTCTTCTGCGGTCGCGATCGCCTGATCGCGGGACACGCATTCGGTGGAGACCTCGACGATCCCCTGCGGTGTGCGCACGCTCGCGCGGTGCGGCTCGACGATGTCGATGACCGTGGTGATTCCCTCGGGGACATCCTCGCCGCGTCCGAGCAGCCAGATCACGGCGTCAGCCGCCGGCCGGGGGTCTCCGCTTCGCGCCACCGCGACGCGGAGCGACCCGCGCCGCGTGAAGCGCGCCTGCGGAAACCGAGCGACCCCCAGCTCCTCGAGATGTGGGCCGACGATCGACATCTGCGCAGCTCCGAATCTCACACACAGCTGCACCACGAGGGCTCTCGCTACGGAGGCGACGACGGGGTGCGCACCGCGCAGACCGAGGCCACTGTTGAGCGGAACCGTCATCGGCACGTTCTCGACCCTGGCGCATCGCGTTCTGAAGTCTCGTTCGCGTTCCCCGTCGCCTCCCGACGCCCGCACACCGCTGGTGCCGACACCGCTGCCGACGACGATCTCGGTGTCGGCGTCCGGTGGCTCGAGGCCGCGCAGCGGAGGTTGCGCCAGACCTGCGGCCGCATCGGGATGACGGTGCCATCGCATCTGACGCTCGTCATCATGGAGCCGTGACAGCTGCGCTTCCGCGAGCGACCACGCCGCCGCGCTCTCGGCCTCCGCGACGCGGAACGCTTTTCGCCGGGAGCGCGACCCGTCGATCAGCGACGCGAGGATCATCAGAGGTCCGAGCGCTGCGAAGCACAGCGAGAACAGGGAACCGGTGACGAGCCAGAGCACCACCCCGGCGGCGACGGGCACGAGCGCCGCGATGAACGGCGTCGGCGGTCTGCGTGCGGGCACGGGGGCGGCGGGGATCGCTATGGGCAGAGAATCCATGCCCCCTAGTGGACCGCGCGGGAGGGGCCCAGTGAGCGCCCTCCACAGGGATCGGACGTTATTCGGAGGATTCGCCCTGTGTGGAGGAGGACTCGTCCGCTGCGGAGGGGGCATCGTCAGGCGCCGAAGAGGGCTCGTCCTCGATCTGCACGATGACGAGCGTCACGTTGTCGCGGCCACCGTTCTCCAACGCCGCCGCGAGCATCGCATCGACGGCAGCGGCAGGATCGGCGTTCTCACGGAGGAAATGCTGGATGCCGTAGTCGGTGAGCTCTTTCGTCAGCCCGTCCGAGCAGATCACGAACCGGTCGCCCGGGCGGACATCGAGCGTGACGTAGTCGGGTGCAGTGAGTTCACTCGCTCCCACCGCTCGTGTGATCACATTGCTGTAGGGGTGACCCTCGGCCTCTTCGGGGCTGATCTTGCCAGCGGCGATGAGCTCCTGGACGACCGAGTGGTCGGTGGTGATCTGCACCAGACGTTCGTCCCGGAGAAGGTACACACGCGAGTCGCCGATGTTGAGCGAGGTCCAGTGCGGCTCGTCCCCCTCGAACTCGAGGAAGACCCCGGTGAGGGTGGTGCCGGTGCCTTCATCGGTGGTCTCGGGGTGGTCGGCGATGTCGGCAACGGCCAGCTGGAGCGCTCCCTCGATGGCTCCACGATCGACCGCGCCGGCGGCGACGACCGCATCGAGTCGTCTGACCGTGCTCCGGCTCGCGATCTCTCCACCGGCATGACCGCCCATGCCGTCGGCGACGATGAACAGCGGGTAGTCCGCGAAGAACGCATCCTGATTCGTCTCACGGCGGCGCCCCACATCAGTGACACCCGCCCAGGAGAGCAACAGCGAACGCTGCGCAACCCTGACGCTGTGCGTCTTCGTCGTCGTCTCAGCCACTCGTCGCCTCCGGATCGCCTGCGGGTCGGGGTCCCCCAGGACACTCACACATCGTAGTGGACGCTGCCACGGTGGCACTCGCGCCCGTGAAGGCCGCTCGCAGTCGAGCGGCGCCGTCCCGGGGCTGCGACATGACCATGCCTCCACGTTATCGTCTTCAACCGGTGCTCTGAGCCACAGAGCGTCGTCTCCGTACAGCACAGAGCCCCCGACCGAAGTCGAGGGCTCTGTGTCGCGTCAGATCAGGCCGGGGGCTGCGTGGGGTCCGTGGGTGGAACCTGCGGAGCTGCCGGGGGCGCTGCGGGCGGAGCGGGCGGAGCCGTCGGGGGTGTCGACGGCGCAGCGGGCGGAACGCCGGGTGCGGCCGGGGACGACGGTGCCGCGGGCGGTGCGTAGCCGGGCTGGGCAGGCTGAGCCGGCGGGGCGTAGCCGGGCTGAGCGGGCGGAGTGTAGCCCTGCGGCGCGGGAGGCGCATAGCCCTGCTGAGGAGCGCCGTAGCCCTGCGGAGCGCCGTAGCCGGGGCCCGCGACCGGGCGCGGCTGCACGGGCACGCCGTCCCAGACAGTGGAGTCAGCGAGGAAGCTGTTCCCTGCCCACGGAGCGGGAACGATGTTCGGGTTCCAGCGGGACTTGTCGAAGGCGTTGATGCCGTACCAGACGATCGAGAGCAGAACGAACAGGACGACCCAGACAGCGTCCTTCTGCAGCTTGAGTCCGACACGCCATGCAGCGAGAGCGAGGACGACCGCGAGCGCGATACCCGTCAGGAAGTTGAGGTACGGGATGAACGAGAGCCCGATGCCGATCAGGACGACCCACGGTGAGATGTCTCCGAGCTTCGCGAAGATCATCGTGTTGTACACGGGAACCCACGCGCGCCACTTGCCCTGCACGCCCGCCTTTTCGAAGATCTTCATCAGGAAGATCGACGAGATCACATAGAACGCCAGTGCGAAGAGCAGACTGATCAAGAAGACGACGAAGAGGCCGGCGATAGCCGCCCCGTTGTCGTAATAGTCGTTGTACATGATCCCCTCCGGATCCGATGGAGCTGACGCTGTGCGCGCCGCGACACCAACCATATCGGTGTGCTGATATTTGGGGCAACGACACACGCGCGGAGAACTCCCTGCGCGACATGCTCGGTCATTCCGCGACGACGAGCTCCACGACACCGGGTTCGTCGGTGCGGCGGAGAACGAGTCCCCGGCCACCGGTCCACGTCTCCAGCGTCCGAAGCGACCGGATGCGGGGGCGGTCCTCGGCGAGAGCCCGCACGAGGAGCCCCTTGGACTTCTTGTTGAAGTGGTTGAGAGCGCGACCGTGCTCCGTCACGACTCGCACGTAGCAGGAGGCGACGGCGTGCGGCACCGGGCCGAGCGCGACGTAGGCCTCGCTGCGCAGATCGAGGACGAAGTCGGGGTCCTCCCCCGCTATCGCCTCCATGGTGGCGTCTGGCCAGTGTCGGCGCAGCGCGGGCAGACCTGGAAGCGATATCCCTGCAGCGAGACGGTACGGCGGTATGGGATCGAGAGCGCCTACCGGGCCGAGCGGGGCCGAGTGGATCCACACGTGTGCGCCGAGCCAGCGACGGGATGCGGGAACGAGACTGCCCGCGTCGAGCGCGTCATACAGGACACCGGTGTACCGATCCACAGCCGGCATGGTCGCCGCGGAGCGCAGCATCCGATTGTGCGCGACATCACCTGCCTGCTTCGGACTGAGTTTCAGCACTTTCCGCGCGTGCTCTTCGTCTCCTGCAAGATCGACGAGAGCGTCGATCACCTCGTGACGCTTCGCGCCGAGGCCCGGAAGCGCGAGCGCGCCCAGGTCGAGAGGGGCACCGTCGCCTCCGGATCGCTTCGTCTCTGACGGGGGCAGCAGAATCTTCATGACACCTCGGTGATACAGACGCGTCCGCCCCGACCCCCGGAGGGGTCGAGGCGGACGCGATGAACTGAACTGCTCAGGCGATGAGAGCCGCGTTGCCTGCCACGATCGTCAGGACGTCGCCCTCCATCGAGAGGAAGCCGTCCTGCGCGTTGGCGAGCACCTTGGTGCCATCCGTCTGAGTGATGCGGACCTGGCCTTCGGCGAGGATGGCCAGAACCGGCTCGTGGCCGGTCATGAAGCCGATCTCACCCTCGACGGTCTTGGCGACCACGAGGCTCGCCTCTCCCGTCCAGACCTCCGCATCCGCGGAGACGAGGCTGACATGCAATGCCATGGTCAGCCGTTCTCCTTCTGGATCTTCGCCCACTGCTCTTCGACGTCGGAGATGCCACCGACGTTGAAGAAGGCCTGCTCGGCGACGTGGTCGAAGTCACCGCGGGTGATCGCATCGAAGGACTCGATGGTCTCCTTCAGCGGGACGGTCGAACCCTCGACACCCGTGAACTTCTTGGCCATGTAGGTGTTCTGCGAGAGGAACTGCTGGATGCGGCGTGCACGCGACACGACGATCTTGTCCTCTTCGGAGAGCTCGTCGACACCGAGGATGGCGATGATCTCCTGCAGTTCCTTGTTCTTCTGGAGGATCTGCTTGACCGTGGTGGCGACGCGGTAGTGGTCCTCGCCCAAGTAGCGGGGGTCCATGATGCGCGACGTCGAGGTCAGCGGGTCGATGGCCGGGTACAGACCCTTCGACGCGATCTCACGCGAGAGCTCCGTGGTGGCGTCGAGGTGGGCGAACGTGGTCGCCGGGGCCGGGTCCGTGTAGTCATCGGCCGGCACGTAGATCGCCTGCAGCGAGGTGATCGAGTGGCCACGGGTCGACGTGATGCGCTCCTGGAGCACACCCATCTCGTCGGCGAGGTTCGGCTGGTAACCCACGGCGGAGGGCATGCGGCCCAGCAGCGTGGAGACCTCGGAACCGGCCTGCGTGAAGCGGAAGATGTTGTCGATGAAGAGCAGCACGTCCTGCTTCTGCACGTCACGGAAGTACTCCGCCATCGTCAGAGCCGAGAGGGCGACGCGCAGACGCGTTCCCGGCGGCTCGTCCATCTGGCCGAAGACGAGGGCCGTCTTGTCGAAGACACCCGCCTCTTCCATCTCGTGGATCAGGTCGTTGCCCTCACGGGTACGCTCGCCGACACCGGCGAACACCGACACACCACCGTGGTCCTGCGCGACGCGCTGGATCATCTCCTGGATGAGGACGGTCTTGCCGACACCGGCTCCACCGAACAGACCGATCTTTCCACCCAGCACGTAGGGCGTCAGAAGGTCGATCGACTTGATGCCGGTCTCGAACATGGTGGTCTTCGACTCGAGCTGGTCGAAGTTCGGAGCCTTGCGGTGGATGGGCCAGCGCTCGGTGACCTCGATGGTCTCACCGGGCTCGAGGTTCAGGACCTCGCCGATCACGTTGAAGACCTTGCCCTTGGTGACGTCGCCGACGGGGACCGAGATGGCCTCGCCGGTGTCGCGCACTTCCTGGCCGCGCACGATGCCGTCGGTCGGCTTCAGAGCGATGGCGCGAACGAGGTCGTCACCGAGGTGCTGAGCGACCTCGAGGGTGATCTCGACCGAAGAGTCGCCGATCACGATCGTGGTCTTGAGTGCGTTGTAGATGTCGGGGATCGAGTCGTGCGGGAACTCGATGTCGACAACCGGACCGTTGACGCGTGCGACGCGCCCGACGACCGCGGTCGCCGGCTGGTCAGCCGTAGCGGTGGGGGTCATTTTCGTCTCTCTCCTGATGGTCTATTTGCTCGACGAGAGTGCGTCGGCGCCGCCGACGATCTCCGCGATCTGCTGCGTGATCTCCGCCTGACGCGCGTTGTTGCGCAGACGGGTGTAGTCGGTGATGAGCTTGTCGGCATTGTCGCTGGCCGACTTCATCGCCTTCTGCGTCGCGGCCTGCTTGGCAGCAGACGACTGCAGGAGAGCGTTGAAGACACGGCTCTGGATGTACACCGGCAGGATCGCGTCGAGGACTGTCTCGGCATCCGGCTCGAACTCGTACAGCGGATAGACGGCGTTGCCGGCCTCCGAGTCGTCGGCTTCCGTGATCTCCAACGGAAGCAGACGCACGGACTCGGGCGACTGCGTCATCATGCTGACGAAACGGTTGTACACGAGGTGGATCTCGTCGACGCCGCCGTCGTCTGCCCCGCGGCCGAAGTCCTCGAGCAGCTTCGCCGAGATCTCCTCTGCGGTGTGGAACGACGGGGTGTCGGTGTCGCCGGTCCACTCCGCAGCCGCCGCGATGCGACGGAACTGGAAGTAGCCGACGGCCTTGCGTCCGACGAGGTAGAACACCGGCTCCTTGCCCTGCTCGCGCAGGAGCTCCGCCACCTCGAGACCCTCACGGAGGATCTGCGAGTTGAAGGCTCCGGCGAGACCGCGGTCCGACGAGAAGATCACGACCGCAGAGCGGCGGATCGTCTCGGGCTCGCGCGTGAGCGGGTGGTCGACGTTCGAGTGGGTCGCGACGGCGGACACGGCCCTCGTCACGGCTCGCGCGAAGGGACTGGACGCTTTGACACGTCCCATCGCCTTCTGGATGCGCGAAGCCGCGATGAGTTCCATCGCCTTCGTGATCTTCTTGGTCGTCTGAGCAGAGCTGATCTTCTGCTTGTAGACCCTGAGTTGAGCGCCCATGAGTTCAGTTCCTCACGCGGTTACGCGCGACGACCCTTGACGATCTTCTCCTGGTTGACGTCGTCAGCCTCTGCTGCAGCGTGCTCCTCGTGGCCGGGAGCGCCGATGGCGTGTCCCTTGCCACCCTGGAACTCCAGGATGAAAGCGTCAGTGTGCTTCTCGAGCTCGGCGACGGTGTCGTCGTCGAGGACGTTGGTGTCGCGCAGCGTCTCGAGAACCTGGGTGTTGCGACGCAGGTAGTCGAGCAGCTCGCGCTCGAAGCGCAGGACGTCGGAGACCTCGATGGTGTCGAGCTTTCCCTTGGTTCCGGCCCAGATCGAGACGACCTGCTCCTCGACCGGGTACGGCGAGTACTGAGGCTGCTTGAGCAGCTCGGTGAGACGCGCGCCGCGGGAGAGCTGACGACGCGAAGCCGCGTCGAGGTCGGACGCGAACATCGCGAACGCCTCGAGCGAGCGGTACTGCGCGAGCTCCAGCTTCAAGGTTCCGGAGACCTTCTTGATCGACTTCACCTGAGCGTCACCGCCGACTCGCGAGACCGAGATACCCACGTCGACCGCGGGACGCTGGTTGGCGTTGAAGAGGTCGGACTGCAGGAAGATCTGGCCGTCGGTGATCGAGATCACGTTGGTCGGGATGTATGCCGAGACGTCGTTCGCCTTGGTCTCGATGATCGGCAGACCGGTCATCGAGCCCGCGCCGAGCTCGTCGGACAGCTTCGCGCAACGCTCGAGCAGACGCGAGTGCAGGTAGAAGACGTCACCCGGGTATGCCTCGCGGCCCGGCGGACGGCGCAGGAGGAGCGATACGGCACGGTAGGCCTCAGCCTGCTTCGACAGGTCGTCGAAGATGATGAGGACGTGCTTGCCGCCGTACATCCAGTGCTGACCGATGGCCGAACCGGTGTACGGAGCGAGGTACTTGAAACCGGCGGGGTCGGATGCAGGAGCGGCCACGATGGTGGTGTACTCCAGAGCGCCGGCCTCTTCGAGCGCGCCCTTCACCGAAGCGATGGTCGAGCCCTTCTGGCCGATCGCGACGTAGATGCAGCGAACCTGCTTGTTGACGTCGCCCGACTCCCAGTTGTCCTTCTGGTTGATGATCGTGTCGATCGCGATGGCCGTCTTACCGGTCTGGCGGTCGCCGATGATCAGCTGACGCTGACCGCGGCCGACGGGGATCATCGCGTCGATGGCCTTGATGCCGGTCTGCATCGGCTCGTGGACCGACTTGCGCTGCATGACGCCGGGAGCCTGAAGCTCGAGCTCACGCACGCCGTCGGTGGCGATGGAGCCGAGGCCGTCGATCGGGTTGCCCAGCGGGTCGACCACGCGGCCCAGGTAGCCGTCGCCGACGGGGACGGAGAGGACCTCACCCGTGCGGGTGACCTCCTGGCCGGCCTCGACGCCGGTGAACTCACCGAGCACGACGACACCGATCTGGTGCTCGTCGAGGTTGAGCGCGAGTCCCTTGGTGCCGTCTGCGAAGGTGACGAGCTCGTTCGCCATCACGCCGGGAAGTCCCTCGACGTGCGCGATGCCGTCTGCCGCGTCGATGACGGTGCCGACCTCGGTCGCCGCGGCCCCAGTGGGCTCGTATGCTGCGGCGAAGTCCTTCAGCGCGTCACGGATGACGTCGGGGCTGATCGATAGTTCTGCCATTGTCTTCCCTTTGTATCTGGGTGCGCGGTTCCCCGCGCGAAGTCGTGTTAGCCGGCGAGCTTCTGGCGAAGGTCGGCGAGACGGGCGGAGATGCTGCCGTCGATGACGTCATCGGCGATCTGCACGCGCAGGCCTCCGACGACGGCGGGGTCAGAGACCTCGTTGAGCGAGATCTTGCCGTCGTAGCGACGCGAGAGTGCGTCCCTGAGACGAGTGCGCTGCGCATCCGTGAGCGGCTTGGCGCTGTGCACAGTGGCCACCACGCGGTCGCCCTGATCTGCGACGACCCGCGTTGCGCGACCGAGCATCTGACGCACGCGGCGATCACGAGGCTGGCGGACCAGCGACGAGACGATCACCGCAGTCGCGTCGCTGACGCCACCTGCGAGCAGCTTGTCGACGAGTGCACCCTTGGCGTCTTCTCCCCCGAGGCGGCTCCCGAGCGCGAGCTCGAGTTCCGCGTTCGCGGCGATCACGCGGGTGAAGCCGAACAGCTCTCCCGCGATGTCGGCCTGGGGCTCGGCGAGGGCAGCAGCTCGGATGGCGAGCTCCTCGATGCCGTCGACCAGCTGCGACGCCGAAGACCAGCGCTCGGCGACGACGGTCTTCAAGACACTCTGGGCGTCCTGAGAGAACCCGCCGAACACCGCTGCGACGACGTTCTGTCGCGCCTCGACCGGAGCCGAGGCGTCGGCGAGCGCGCCGCTCAAATGAGACGACTCCGTCACGGCACGCGCGGCTGCGAACAGCTCCCGTGCCGTGTCGAGAGTGACGTCCGTCGCTGCGGCAAGCGTCTGAGTGGATGCCGCGAGTGCCTGAGTGGTCGCGCTGCCCATTACTGAGCCGCCTTCTCGGATGCTTCGAGGTCTGCGAGGAAGCGGTCGACCACTGCGGTCGCACGTGCGTCGTCGGAGAGCGTCTCGCCGACCACGCCACCGGCGAGGTCGATGGCGAGCGAGCCCACCTCGCTGCGCAGCGAGACGAGAGCGGTCTGACGCTCGGCCTCGATCTGCGTGTGCGCGGTCGCGGTGATGCGAGCAGCCTCGCTCGACGCGGCGTCCTTGGCTTCGGCGACGATCTTCTTGCCGTCCTCGCGGGCGGCCTCACGGATCTCACCGGCCTCGGTGCGTGCCTCAGCGAGCTGGCGGGTGTACTCCTCGAGCGCGGCCTCAGCCTGCTTCTGCGCTTCGTCAGCCTTGGCGATGTTGCCCTCGATGGCGGCGGACCGCTTGTCGAGCATCGCCGTGAACTTCGGAAGGGCGACCTTCCACACGACGACGAGGATGATGAGGAACCACAGACCCGACCAGATGATGTCGTACCACGCAGGGATCAGCGGGTTAGGCGTTTCTCCCTCAGCCGCGAGGTTCGTGACAAGAGCGTTCAGCATCCTGTCTCCTTCTGAAGTCGGTAGAGATTACGGGAAGGGGATGAATCCGACGGCGATGCCGACGAATGCAAGCGCCTCGGTGAAGGCGATACCGATCCACATGAGGACCTGAAGGCGACCGGCCAGCTCGGGCTGACGGGCGACGCCCTCGATGGTCTTGCCGACGACGATGCCCACGCCGATGGCCGGACCGATCGCTGCGAGGCCGTAGCCGACCGATGCGAGGTGACCGTTGATGTCTGCGAGAACCGTAGTAGCGTCCACGGGTTTTTCCTTTCGTTGGGTGGGACGGCAGTTGCCGACCCGCTCAGTGCTCTTCTGCGACCGCGAGCTGGATGTAGACCGCGGTGAGGACGGTGAAGACGTATGCCTGGAGGACGGCGACAAGAATCTCGAAGAGAGTGAAGGCGCCGCCGAAGGCGAGGGTTCCGACACCGAGAGCGGCCCAGCCGCCACCTGCGGTGAAGAAGAAGAACTGGGTTGCCGCGAAGCACAGCACCAGGAGCATGTGGCCGACGACCATGTTCATCAGGAGTCGGAGCATCAGCGTGACGGGCCGGATGATGAAGGTCGAGAGGAACTCGATCGGCGTCACGATGACGTAGACCGGCCACGGAACACCGGCCGGGAACAGCGCGTTCTTGAAGAAGCCGAGTGGGCTCTTCTTGATACCCGCGTAGATGAAGGTGACGTAGCTCACGATTGCGAGCGTCAGCGGCACGGCGGCGATGCTCGTGCCGGCGATGTTCAGGAACGGGATGATGCCCGTGATGTTCATGAACAGCACCATGAAGAAGATCGTGGTGAGGATCGGCAGGAATCGGTTGCCGTCCTTGCGACCGAGCAGATCGTGCGCGATGTTGGTGCGGACGAAGTCCAGACCCATCTCGACGACGCTCTGGAAGCGGCCGGGGACGATCTTCATGCGACGGGTTCCGAGAACCAGGAGCAGGACCACCACCACGACGGCGAGGAACTGCACGAGGTGGATCCGGTGGACGGGAATGACCCCGAACGCGTTGAAGAGGATCTCCGGGAAGAACTCGTCGATCGAAGGTCCGTGGAACTCGCCGTCAGAGGCGAGTTTGGGCATCAGGGTCGCAGCAAGATTGAACAGCGCGGGCTCCAGCTTCGGGGCACCGGTCAGAACCGGGGCGACGATGGTCGGTGTGCTTCAAGCGCAAGCGCTCGCGAACGAGCGGCGGGCACGTGTCAACACTATCAGAATCTGAGGGTGTCCTAAGACCGAGGGGCCTCTTCGGCCGGCCCATCCTGATCACGGGTCTCCGGAATCAGGTTGTGCCTGCCGGGGGCGCGATCCTCGGGCACGATGGTGGGCAGCTGCACACCGGGCGCGTGGTCCGTCGGCGCTTCCGACGGCAGAGTGGCATCGCTCACGTTCGGCAGACGCATGCGCGTGAGCACGATGACGTCGATCACCAGCGACACGATCACGCCGGCGACGATCGAGAGGAAGAAGACCATGGGGTCCAGCCACGGCTGACCGGCGAGGAGGATCATCACGAGCAGGAAGACACCGAGCTTCAGCAGCCAGCCGCCGAGCACGATCGCGAAGAACAGCTGCACGTAGAGGGGGTCGCCGAACCAGCGGTTGGCGATCAGGATGCTGAGTGCCGTGATTCCGAGGAACAGCATGGCGAGCACGACGCCGAGCAGGCCGCTCACGAGGCCCTCTCCCCCGCCGACGAGAAGGCCGACACCTCCGGCGATGATCGCGAGGACCACCATCGAGAGGGCGGACCAGAGCAGCGTCCTCCGCAGGATCGGATTGCTGGAAACGGGGCTCGGGCTCACGGGGACTCCACGGGTGTCGGGTCGGACTCAGCAGACGCCGCGGGCTTCCGTCGGCGCAGAGGATTCAGGGTGATGACGAGGCACGCGGCGATTCCCACGAGGCCGAAGACGACCCCGGGAAGATACTGGCCGGGCCAGTCCTCGCGGGCGCCCACGTACATCAGGAGGACGGCGAGCGAGATGACCGCCGTCCAGGCGTAGAAGATCAGCACGGCGTCGCGGTCGCGATGGCCGAGGTCGAGCATGCGGTGATGAAGATGCTTGCGGTCGGGAGAGAACGGCGACTTTCCCGCGTTCATACGGCGCAGAACGGCCAGCCCGAAATCGAGGAGGGGCAGAAGCACCACCAGCAGCGGAAGCAGGATCGGGATGAACGCGCCGAGGAGCTGCGATCGGCCCAGGCGCTCGGGGTCGAGGGCGGAGGGTTCGAGCTGTCCGGTCACGGCGATCGCGGACGTCGCCATCAGCAGGCCGAGGACCAGAGCGCCCGAGTCGCCCATGAAGAGCTTCGCCGGGCTCCAGTTGAACGGCAGGAATCCGAGGCAGGCGCCGATCAGCACAGCCGCCAGGAACGAGGCGAGGTTGAAGTAGCTGGACGCGCCGGTGTCACGCGTCAGGATGTAGGAGTACGCGAAGAAGACTCCGTTGGCGATCAGGCAGACGCCGGCGACGAGCCCATCGAGTCCGTCGATGAAGTTGACCGCGTTCATCACGATGACGATCGCGAACATCGTGATGGTGATGCTCAACCAGCTCGAGAACACGATCAGATCGCCGAACGGCAGGGAGAGGATCTGCAGCCCGCCCCCCACGGTGATGATCCCTGCGGCGAGGAACTGCGCGCCGAGCTTGATCATCCAGTCGAGATCCCACAGATCGTCCACGACGCCGATGACGGCGATCAGCAGCGACGCGGCGAGGATCGACCACATCGTCTGCGGCGGCATCCACATGGTGGCGAAGAATGGATTCGCGGCCGAGAATCCGATCGCTGCGGCGATGCCGAGGAAGATCGCGACGCCGCCGAGACGCGGCGTCGGGGTGGTGTGGACATCCCGCTCGCGGATCGTCGGGTAGAGCTTGAACCGCAGGCTCAGCCGCCAGACCGCCCAGGTCAACGCGAATGTGATCGCGGCGGTCAGGATGATCGTGAAGAGGTACTGCTTCACGAATCCCCGTCCGATTCCGGTGCCTGCGCGTCGGGCTCGAGCAGATCGCCGAGCACCTCCTCCAACCGCTCGCGGCTGACAGCGCCGACCCGGAGGATGCGCACGCCGCCCGTGGTGGGCTCAGCGCCGCGGGGCACCAGCGAGGTCGCGTCGACGATCGTCGACGCGATCCCGTCGCGGCTGACACCGTCGGCGAGATAGACCGAGACGCTGTCCCCGAGCATCCGCTCGGCATCGAGCGCCGAGATCGCCGACTCACGGCCTGTGAGGTTGGCGCTGGACACCGCGAGCGGTCCCGTCTCGGCGAGCAGCTCGAGTGCGACGCGTCCTTCGGGCATCCTGACGGCGACTGTGCCCTCCGTGTCTCCCAGATCCCAGACGAGGGAGGGCTGGGCAGGCAGGACGATGGTCAGGCCGCCGGGCCAGAACTCATCGACGAGACGCTGGACGGGCTCCGGCACGGACTCCGCGAGCGCGTGCAGGGTCTCCTTCGTGCCGATGAGCACGGGCGGGGGCTGGTTGCGCCCTCGTCCCTTGGCATCGAGGAGGCGCTGCACCGCTGCGGGCGAGAAGGCGTCGGCGGCGACGCCGTAGACCGTGTCGGTGGGCATGACGATGAGTTCGCCGCGGCTGATCGCCTGGCGGGCGTGGCGCATGCCGGCGAGGAGCTGGGCCTCATCGCCGCAATCGAAGATGGAGGACATGACGATCCGATTCTAGTTGGGGATGCCTGTGCGGTTCGTGTCCGCGTCTCAGGGGCGCAGCGAGGTCGTCGCTCTGTCTCGGAGCGTGAGGTCGCGGTGCGTCGCCGCCGCCCGCCACCCGTCGCGGGTGAGGATGCTGCGGATCTCCTCGCCCTGCAACTCGCCGTGCTCGATGACCAGAAGCCCGCCCGCATGCAGCAGCTCGAGGGCGCGCACGCTGAGCACGCGCACGACGTCGAGTCCGTCCTCTCCCCCGTACAGCGCCATCGACGGATCGAAGAGGCGCACCTCGGGGTCGCGGGGAACAGCTGCGTCAGGGACGTACGGCGGGTTCGAGATCACGACGGACGCCGTGCCGTCGAGCTCGGGGAACGCATGCGCCAGGTCTTCATTCACCAGGGTGAGGTTGTCCACGCCAGCGGTGTTCCGTACCGCCCACGGGTAGGCGTCGGGTGACAGCTCCGTCGCGAAGACACGCGCATGGGGCACCTCGGTGGCCATGGCGAGAGCGATCGCGCCGCTGCCTGTGCCGAGGTCGATGCCGATCGGCGCGGGAAGCGCGGAACCCAGGAGGGCGTCGATCGCGTACTGCACCACGGTCTCGGTCTCCGGCCGAGGCACGAAGACCCCCGGACCCACGGCGAGTTCCAGATGCCGGAACGGCGCGGTTCCGGTGATGTGCTGCAGCGGCTCCCTGCCCGCCCGGCGGGTGACCAGGGCTCGCAGTGAATCCGCGTCCGCCTCCTCGACCGCATCGCCGCGGATGATGACGGCCTGCACCTCTCCCCGTCGCAGACCGAGGACGTGGCCCGCGAGCAGCTCGGCATCGACGAGGGGATCCGAGACGCCCGCGTCGGCGAGTTGTCGGGCCGCGGCATGCACGGCTGAGGCGAGGGTGAGATCGGGCATGGATCAAGCGTAGAGCGCAGAAGGTGTCATATTGCCCACCCCTCCAGAGTGCTCGCCTAGGCTGGAGCGCGCAGTCCCCCCGCTCAGGAAGGCTCTCCCCATGCCCGGAATCCACTCCGACATCACCACCGCTTTCGGCAACACTCCCCTGGTTCGCCTGAACCGGGTCACCGAGGGCCTCGGTGCCACCGTGCTGGCCAAGCTCGAGTTCTACAACCCGGCCTCGAGTGTCAAGGACCGGCTCGGCATCGCCATCGTCGACGCCGCAGAGGCATCGGGCGAGCTCAAGCCCGGGGGCACGATCGTGGAGGCGACCAGCGGCAACACCGGTATCGCCCTGGCGATGGTCGGCGCCGCCCGCGGCTACAAGGTGATCCTGACGATGCCCGCGTCGATGTCGAAGGAGCGGCGCATGCTTCTCAAGGCATTCGGCGCCGAACTCGTGCTCACCGACCCCACCAAGGGCATGACGCACGCTCTCGCCGAGGCGGAGGACATCGCCGCCCGCACGCCCGGTGCGGTGCTGGCGAAGCAGTTCGCCAACGAGGCGAACCCCGCGATCCACCGCAAGACCACAGCGGAGGAGATCCTCCGCGACACGGAGGGCTCGGTCGACTACTTCGTCGCCGGGATCGGCACCGGCGGAACCATCACCGGTGTCGGCCAGGTTCTGAAGGAGCGCGTCCCCGGCGTGCAGATCATCGCCGTCGAGCCCAAGGACTCCCCGATTCTCACCGAGGGGCACCCCGGACCGCACAAGATCCAGGGCATCGGACCGAACTTCGTGCCCCCCATCCTCGATCGCGAAGTCCTCGACGAGGTCATCGACGTCACCTTCGACGACGCCATCCGTGTCGCGCGTGAGACCGCGCGCAAGGAGGGCATCCTCGTGGGCATGTCGAGCGGCGCCGCGATCTGGGCCGCTCTGCAGGTCGCGCAGCGCCCCGAGGCTGCGGGCAAGACCATCGTCGTCATCATCCCGTCGTTCGGCGAGCGCTACCTCTCGACCGCCCTGTACGAAGACCTTCGCGAAGGCTGATCCGCTCGATGGGCATGATCGGCCGAATGCGCGAGGACATCGCGGCAGCGCGAATCCGCGACCCCGCGGCGCGCAGTGGCGCTGAGGTGGCGCTGCTGTATCCGGGGCTGCACGCGATCTGGGCGCATCGCGTCTCGCACGCGCTCTGGCGCCGACGGCTGCGGCTCGTCGCCCGGGCCACCTCGCAGATCTCGCGCTGGCTCACCGGCATCGAGATCCACCCGGGGGCGCGGATCGGCCGACGCTTCTTCATCGACCACGGCATGGGTGTGGTGATCGGCGAGACGGCGGAGATCGGTGACGACGTGATGCTCTACCACGGCGTCACGCTCGGCGGACGCACGCGAGACGCCGGCAAGCGTCATCCCACCCTCCGCGACGGTGTCGCCGTCGGCGCGGGGGCGAAGATCCTGGGGCCGGTCACGATCGGCGAGGGCTCGGTGGTCGGGGCGAACGCCGTGGTGACCCGTGACGCCCCGGCTGACAGCATCCTCGTCGGAGTGCCGGCGAAGCCGCGGGCACGGATCATGGGTGAGGACACCAGAGCCGTGCTGACCGCGCCGGACTACTCGATCTGACGCTCTCGCGAGTGCATCACGCGCCGCGGCGCGACCGCACCTTGTCGACCTTCTTGCGGAGGAAGATCAACGGCAGCAGAACGCTGCCCAGCGCGGTGATGAGCCAGACGATCACGGATCCGAGCAGCCACCCCGAGAGATCGACGATGCGCAGCCCGCCGATCGGCAGCAGCACGACGATGACGAGCGAGATGAGCGTCGAGAAGATCCCGATGCCGCCCATCAGCACGGGCGCGTAGCGATCGGCCATCCTGCTGACCCATGGAGCGAGAACGCTCTGCAGGATCGCGAAGATCACGATGCAGACCACGAATCCCCACCATTTGTCCCACTCGATCTGGAAGCCCTCGAGCAGGAGGTCGGCGGCGATGAGGCCGAGACCTGCGGACACGAGATACATGAGCGCGCGGAACAGAAGGGTGATCACGGCCTGAGCCTATCGCTCTCACTGCGCGACGAAGAAGGGGATCGCTCCCGACAGGATGCCGACGGCGAGCATCACCAACGACACGATCACCGCGCGCCAGAGCACCTTCTTGTGATGATCGCCGAGGTTGACGCTCGCGAGCGAGACGAGCAGCAGGATCGCCGGCACCAGAGGACTCTGCAGGTGCACGGGCTGACCGATGATCGACGCCCTCGCCATCTCGACGGGATCGATTCCGAAGGTCGCTGCGCTCTGGGCGAGCACAGGAAGGATGCCGAAGTAGAAGGCGTCGTTGGACATGAAGAAGGTGAACGGGATCGACAGGACTCCGGTGATGGGTGCGAGGAAGGGCCCGAGCGCCGGCGGCAGGACATCGGTGATCCACGTCGCCATCGCATCGACCATGCCGGTGCCGGTCAGCACGCCGACCAGAACTCCGGCGGCGATGACCATCGACACCACCCCGACGATGCTCGGGGCGTGTGCGACGATCTCCGACGCCTGCTCCTTGATCCCCCGGAAGTTGACGAGCAGCGCGACCGCTGCACCGACCATGAAGACGTACGGAAGCGGCATGATGTCGAGCACGAGCAGGACCATCACGGCGAGCGTGAGGGCGAGGTTGAACCAGATGAGCCTCGGCCGCAGCGTGGGCCGTGCGGGGTCGAGCATGGTGTCCGCCATGGCCGTGTCCGCCGGGTCCACGCTCGCCGCGGCCACCGGGTTGCGCCCACCCGCCACGACGACGATGTTGCCGGTGCGCAGCGCCGCACGGGCACCGGGCGTCGCATCCGAGCCGCGGAAGATCCTCGGCACCGTCGAGAAGGCTCCGCCGTCTGCGCCCGTGAGCAGCGCCTCGGAGTCCAGGCGGCCGAGACGACGTCGCTCCTGCAGACCGAGCATCCAGGCGAAACCGAGCGTCACGACGATGCCGACGCCGAGCGCCGGCAGCATGGGAACGAAGATATCGGTCGGCTGCAGACCCAGAGCGGTCGCGGCGCGCACGGTCGGCCCGCCCCACGGCACGATGTTCAACGTGCCGTTCATCAACCCGGCGACGCAGGTGAGCACGACCGGGCTCATGCCGAGACGGAGATAGATCGGCAGCATCGCCGAGGTCGTGATGATGAACGTCGTCGAGCCGTCACCGTCGAGAGAGACAGCGCCGGCAAGGATCGCCGTGCCCAGCACGACCTTCGCGGGGTCGTCACCGAGAACGCGCGTGATGACGCGGATCAGCGGGTCGAACAGGCCGACGTCGATCATGATCCCGAAGAACATGATCGCGAACATCAGCAGAGCGGCGGTCGGTGCCATGGTGGCGATCGAGTCGAGGATCATGTCGCCCATGCCGAGCCCGGCGCCGGCGAACAGCCCGAACACGGTCGGCACGAGGATCAACGCCACCATGGGAGTCAGCCGCTTCGTCATGATCAGAGTCATGAAGGCGAGCACCATGGTGAATCCGAGAAGGACGAGGACCCACTCCGGCGGAACGAACGCGACGTCGTAGGTCGGCGCCTCTTCGGCGGCCGCTGACAGGCCGGTGAGTACGTCGGGCATGCTGTGACTCCTTCGTCGGGGATCCGTCGACTCCGACGGATCCTGACGAGACTAGGCAATCCGTCGCTTGCGAGCGCGGTATGCCGCATTCCCGGACGTTGTGCGCGTAGCGTGAGTTCTGCGCATATTGCGCGATGGTCGCGTGCGAAGGGAACAGGGTGTCGAAGACGACGACGAGACCTCGGTTCGCGACACGGACGCTGCTGCTGCACCTCGGCACGGTCGCGCTCGTGGTCGCGCTGTGCACCGGTGTGTACCTCGCACTCGCCGTGCAGCAGCTGCGCGCCGAAGCCGAGTCCACCGCCCTCGGCATCGCGAGGACCCTGGCCGAGGACCCGCAGGTTCGCGCCGAGGTCGCGCGCATCTCCTCATTGCAGGAGACGCCGGATGCCGAGGTGCTCAGAAACGGCGAGCTGCAGCGCATCGCGTCGGACGTGTCCGACCGCACCGGCGCGCTCTTCGTGGTGATCGCCGACTCGGACGGCATCCGCCTGGCCCACCCCACCAGCTCACGCATCGGCCAGATGGTCAGCACGCCTTTCGAGGAGGTTCTCGCCGGGAACGAGGTCGTCGACTGGCAGACCGGCACCCTCGGCGAGTCGGCGAGAGCCAAGGTGCCGGTGCGTGACGAGGCCGGCGTGCCCGTCGGCGAGGTCAGCGTGGGGTTCGAGCGCACGGGAGTGTTCGACGACCTCCCACCCCTGCTCGCCGTGATCGGCGCCACAGCCGCGGGGGCGGTGTGCCTGGCGATCATTGCATTCCTTCTGCTGCGTCGTCGCTGGGAGCGGCTCACGCTCGGCGTGCAGCCGGAAGAGCTCGTGGCGCTCGTGCAGAACCAGACAGCAGTGCTCAACGGCGTCGACGACGGCGTGCTCGCGGTCGACATCGCCGGCGTCGTGCGGGTCAGCAACGATGCGGTCGACCGTATGCTCGGCCTCGATTCGCCGGTCGGACATCGGCTGGCGGAACTCGGACTTCCTCCGGCTGTCGTCGAGACCGCGACGGGCAGGCGCACCACATCGACCGCGGTGGTGGGCGGACGCGTCCTGTACTTCGACTCCAGACCCGTCATCCGCTACGGGAGGCCGCTCGGAGACGTGCTGATCATCCGCGACCGCACCGACCTCATCGCGCTGACGGAGCGGCTGGAGACCGTGCGCGCGGTCACCACTGCGCTGCGCGTGCAGCGCCACGAGTTCGCCAATCGCATGCACGTGGTCGCCGGACTCATCGATGCGGCCAGGATCGACGACGCCAGAGGCTTTCTCGATGAGCTCGTCGAGCGGGGCTCGGTCGCGTTCCCCGTCGCCGGACTCGAGCTGCTCAGCGATCCCTTCCTGCATTCGTTCCTCGGCGCCAAGGGCATCGAAGCCGGTGAGCGCGGCGTCGCGTTGCGGATCGCGGACGAGACCCAGCTGATAGGCAGTGTGGCAGAGCCGGAGGACGTCGCAGCCGTGCTGGGCAACCTCGTCGACAACGCGGTGAAAGCAGCCGCCTCCGGAGAGCGGATCCCCCGCTGGGTGGAAGTCGCGGTGCTGGGAGACGGTGACGCGCTGGTCGTCACGGTCGCGGATTCCGGGCCGGGACTCGCGGGGATCGATCCGATGGCGCCGCGGACGCCGGGTGAGGACGACCACGATCACGTGCACGGCCACGGTCTGGGCATCCCCCTGGCTCGAGACATCGCGCGCCGCCGTGGCGGAGACCTCTGGATCATCGACGCGGGGGGCGGGGAGCACGGCGCCGTTCTCGCCGCGCGCATCGGCCGCGCCGTGTCCGACACTCCGACGACCGAGGAGAAGCAATGACCGACCCCCTCCGCGTACTGATACTCGACGATGACTTCCGCGTCGGCCTGCTGCATCAGAGCATCGTCGACGACCAACCGGGTTTCACCGCCCTGGAGCCGGTGCGGTCTCTCGCCGAGGCGAGGGAGCGCATCCGCTCGGCGCGCCCTGACCTGCTCCTCGCTGATGTCTTCCTCCCCGACGGAGACGGCATCGCTCTTGTGCGGGAGGCCGGGATCGACGCGATCCTCATCTCGGCGGCTGATGATGCGCCCACGGTGCGCCGGGCGCTCAGATCAGGTGCCGTCGGATATCTGCTGAAGCCTTTCGACCGGCGCGCGCTGATCGGCCTGCTCGAGCGCTACGCGCGGTACCGCAACCTGCTCGCCGGCGACCGGCCCCTGCGTCAGGAGGACGCCGACCGTGCTCTGGCGATCCTGCACGGCGCCGGAGAACCGGTGTCGGTCTCGCGTTCGGCGACGGAGCAGCTGGTGCTCGCCGCACTCGGCGATGGCGAGGCCTCGGCGGCCGAGGTCGGGGAGCTCGTCGGGATCTCGCGCGCCACTGCACAGCGTCACCTCGCGGCTCTCGCTGCACGCACCGTCGTGGAGGTGCGACTGCGCTACGGCGCGACCGGACGACCCGAGCACCGGTACGCGGCCCGCACCTGATCCGAGCACAGGCGAGGACCGAGGCGCGATCGGCTCAGGAGTCGGATCCCACCGCGGCGAGCCGGGCCTCTTCGTCTGCCTGGATGGCACTGACGATGATCGGCTCGAGCGCACCGTCCATCACCTGGTCGAGGTTGTACGCCTTGAAGCCGGTGCGGTGGTCGGCGATCCGGTTCTCGGGGAAGTTGTATGTGCGGATGCGCTCCGAACGATCCATCCCGCGGATCTGCGACTTGCGCGCGTCGGATGCCGCTGCATCCAGCTCCTCCTGCTGCTTCGCGAGCAGCCGCGCTCGGAGCACGCGCATCGCCGCCTCACGGTTCTGCAGCTGGGACTTCTCGTTCTGCATCGACACGACGATGCCGCTCGGCAGGTGCGTGATGCGCACAGCCGAGTCCGTGGTGTTCACCGACTGGCCGCCAGGGCCCGATGAGCGGAACACGTCGATCTTCAGGTCGTTCTGGTTGATGGCGATCTCGTCGGGCTCATCGACCTCGGGGAACACCAGCACTCCGGTGGTCGAGGTGTGGATGCGCCCCTGCGACTCGGTGGCCGGCACGCGCTGCACGCGGTGCACGCCGCCCTCGTACTTCAGGTGCGCCCAGACGCCCTGGGCCGGGTCGGTCGACGACCCCTTGATCGCGACCTGGACATCCTTGTAGCCGCCGAGGTCGGACTCGTTCCGCTCGAGCAGCTCGGTCTTCCATCCCTTGGACGCCGCGTACTGGATGTACATGCGGAGCAGATCTGCGGCGAACAGCGCCGACTCGGCACCGCCCTCCCCCGCCTTGATCTCCATGATCACGTCGCGTGCATCGTCGGGGTCACGAGGGATGAGCAGACGCCGGAGCTTCTCCTGCGCCGTCTGCAGACCCTCTTCAAGGGACGGGACCTCGGCGGCGAACGCCTCGTCGTCGCGAGCGAGCTCACGCGCAGCGTCCAGATCTTCGGATGCCGCCACCCAGGCCTCATAGGCGGCGACGATCCTCGACAGCTCGGCGTAGCGACGATTGACGCGCTTCGCCCGAGCAGCATCGGCGTGCACCGCCGGGTCGGAGAGTTCCTCCTGCACCCGGCGATGCTCGTCGATCAGAGTCTGGACGGACTCGAACACGTCAGCTCCGCTCAGCGGATGTTGTTGTCGTGACCGTGCGCGCCCGAAGGCAGCGTCGGGATCGACTTCTGCATCTGCACGAGGAACTCGACGTTCGAGTGGGTCTCCTTGAGCTTGCCCAGGACGACCTCGAGCGCCTGCTGCTGGTCGAGGCCCGCGAGGGCTCGGCGCAGCTTCCAGGTGATCTTGACCTCGTCGGTCGACAGCAGCATCTCTTCGCGGCGGGTGCTCGACGCGTTCACATCGACGGCCGGGAAGATGCGCTTGTCGGCGAGCTGACGCGACAGGCGCAGCTCGCTGTTGCCGGTGCCCTTGAACTCCTCGAAGATGACCTCGTCCATCTTGGAGCCGGTCTCGACGAGAGCCGTGGCGAGGATCGTGAGGGATCCGCCGTTCTCGATGTTGCGGGCGGCGCCGAAGAAGCGCTTGGGCGGGTACAGCGCCGAGGCGTCGACACCACCCGAGAGCACCCGTCCGGATGCCGGAGCCGCGAGGTTGTACGCACGGCCGAGACGCGTGATCGAGTCGAGCAGCACGACGACGTCGCGGCCCAGCTCGACGAGACGCTTGGCACGCTCGATGGCGAGCTCTGCGACCGTGGTGTGGTCTTCTGCAGGACGGTCGAACGTCGAGGCGATGACCTCGCCCTTGACCGTGCGCTCCATGTCGGTGACCTCTTCGGGGCGCTCGTCGACGAGCACGACCATGAGGTGGACCTCCGGGTTGTTCTGAGCGATCGCGTTCGCGATCTGCTGCAGGACGATCGTCTTGCCGGCCTTGGGCGGTGCGACGATGAGGCCGCGCTGTCCCTTGCCGATCGGAGCGACGAGGTCGATGATGCGCTGGGTCAGCTTCTCGGGCACCGTCTCGAGGCGCAGACGCTCCTGCGGGTAGAGCGGGGTGAGCTTGCCGAACTCCACGCGGGTCGCGGCGTCGTCGATCGACAGGCCGTTGATCGAGTCGACCTTCACGAGGGCGTTGTACTTCTGGCGCCCCTGCTGCTCGCCTTCGCGCGGCTGCTTGATCGAGCCGACGATCGCGTCGCCCTTGCGCAGGTTGTACTTCTTGACCTGTCCGAGGGAGACGTACACATCGCTCGGGCCGGCGAGGTAGCCGGTCGTGCGCACGAACGCGTAGTTGTCGAGCACGTCGAGGATTCCGGCGATCGGAACGAGGACGTCGTCCTCGCCGATCTCGGTGTCGAACTCGTCGGTCGGCACACCACCGCGGCGCTTGTTGCGCTGACGGTTGCGGCCGTTGCCGCCCTCGTCTTCGGCGGGTGCGCTCTGCTGCTGCTGAGGCTGCTGCTCGCCGCCCTGTGCGGTGCCGTTCTGACCGCGACCGCGGTTGCGGCTGCGGTTGCGGTTGCGGTTGCGGCCGCCCTGCTCCTCGCCGCCGTCAGCGGAGTCGGAGGACGAGTCGGCGGCGGAGGTCGCGTCGGCCGGTGCGGCCTCGGCGGGCTTCTCGGTCGCAGGAGCCTCGGTCTCGGCCGCGGGCTTCTTCGCCGTGCGGCGTCCGCGGCCGGTGGTCTTCTTCGGCTCGTCGGTCGAGCCGGCAGCGTCAGCAGAGCCGGCTGTGTCAGCGGAGTCGCTGCTGTCGGCGGTCTTCGCAGCGGGAGCCTCGGCGGGCGCTGCGGGAGCCGATGAGGAGGGTGCAGAAGCCTCGACGGCTGCGGGAGCCTCGGCGGTCTCGGCGTCGGCCTTCTTCGCACGACTGCGGCGGGGGGCCTTGGCCTTGGGAGCCGCGTCGGCGGTAGGCGCCTCGGCAGCGGGGGCCTCGGGCGCCGGTGTGCTGTCTGCGGACGCAGCAGCCTTCTCGGCCTTCGCGGCGGCCGATGCGGTGCTCGCTCGGCGCGGCGCGCGCTTGCGGGCCGGGGCCACCTCGGTCGCGGCAGTCGTCGCGGCGTCGGAGCTCGCGGCCTTTGCCGGAGCCTCGGCGGCAGTCGCCGCCTGGTCGTTCTGGGTCTCGGAGAAATTCTCCACGAGTACTCCCTCTTTGGTCTCGGGGACATGAGCGGCACGCGCACAACGGGTGCTGCGCGCGATCGCACGGACTGACGCTCGGCGTCAGTCAGCCTCTGCACTGGGTTCTCGGAAAGAACGAAGTTCTCGGTGAGAGCAGTGTCACAGGGGTTTGCGTGCGGGTCTTGCAGAGTTGCAATGGGGCCAGATTCACGCAGTTACGTGGAGCCCTCCGCTCGATTCCCCACTGTACCACCACGCACGTCGACCGCGAGCAGCAGCGCGTCCCACGGGGTGTCGGTCGTCGATGCGGCGAGTTCCATGGCGTCCTGACGGCTTCCCGGGCCGTCGGCGAGCACGAGCACGCTGGGACCGGCACCGGAGACCACGGCGGCGAAGCCCGCCGCACGAAGCGTCTGGACCAGCCGCTGAGTCTCGGGCATCGCCTCGGCTCGATAGTCCTGATGAAGGCGGTCGGCCGTCGCGTCGAGCAGCAGTTCAGGGCTCTGCATGAGTGCGGCGATCAGCAGTGCCGAGCGCGAGACGTTGAACACCGCATCCGCCGTCGAGACCTGAGGCGGCTGCAGCGAGCGCGCCTTCGTGGTCGACATCGTGTACGAGGGCACGAGCACGAGCGGCGACACACCGCGGTGCACGAGCAGCTTCTTGTGCTGCGCTCCGCGCTCACCCATCCACGCGATCGTCAGCCCGCCGAACAGCGCGGGCGCCACGTTGTCGGGGTGTCCCTCGATCTCGGTGGCGAGGCGGAGCATGTCCGCGTCACTGATCTCGACATCACCCTCGAGCAGCCCCTTGGCCGCGAGGATGCCCGCCGCGACGGCAGCACCTGAGGATCCGAGTCCACGACCGTGCGGCACGCCATTCTCGGCGACGATGCGCAGCCCCGGAAGGGGCCGCTCGACGTCCGCGTACACATGCGCGATCGTGCGCACAATGAGATTCGAGTCGTCACGGGGGATCTCGGCTGCTCCCGAACCGGAGACCTCGATCTCGAGCGCTCCCGCATGGAGCTCCGTCACCAGGAGCGTGTCGTAGACGCTGAGCGCGAGTCCGAGGGTGTCGAATCCAGGGCCGAGGTTGGCACTGGTCGCCGGGACCGTCACCTCGACCGTGCGCCCCGCCGCCATCGTCACTCGCCTTCCACGCGGAGCACCGAGACGACCCGTTCGACGACAGAGCTGTCGGCGAGCGCATCGACCGTGGCGCTGAGCGCGGCATCCGTGGCCCGGTGCGTGCCGATGACGAGGCGAGCGGTGGGCTCGTCCTCTCCTTCGACGGTCTGCACGACAGTGGCGACCGAAACGGCTCCATCGCTCAGGATCCCGGCGACGGTCGCCAGCACGCCCGGAGCGTCCGCGACCTCGAGAGTGATCTGGTAACGGGTCGTGACGTGACCGATCGGCACCACAGGGAGGTTCGCTCTGGTGGACTCCCCCACGCCGACACCGCCGGCGATGTGCCGGCGAGCCGCCGACACGACGTCTCCGAGCACAGCGGATGCCGTCTGCACTCCGCCGGCGCCTGCACCGTAGAACATCAGCGACCCTGCGGCCTCCGCCTCGACGAAGACGGCGTTGTTGGCTCCGTGCACCGAGGCGAGCGGGTGGGACTTGGGGACGAGTGCCGGGTAGACGCGCACCGAGATCGACTCGGTGCCGTTGGCCTCGATGCGCTCGCAGACGGCGAGCAGCTTGATCACGAAGCCGGCGGCGCGCGCCTCGTCGATCATCGACGCCGTGATCGTCGTGATGCCCTCGCGGTACACGGCGTCGAGGGGAACCGCAGTGTGGAATGCGAGACTCGCGAGGATCGCGGCCTTCTGGGCGGCGTCGTATCCCTCGATGTCGGCGGTCGGGTCTGCTTCGGCGTAACCGAGGCACTGCGCGTCGGAAAGGACGTCGGCGAAGTCGGCGCCCTCGGTCTCCATGCGATCGAGGATGTAGTTGGTGGTGCCGTTCACGATCCCCATGATGCGCACCACGCGGTCGCCGGCGAGCGAGTCGCGCAGCGGGCGGATGATCGGGATCGCACCGGCAGCGGCCGCTTCGTAGTAGACGGATGCGCCCACCCGGTCGGCCGCCTCGAACAGCTCGGGACCATGCGTCGCCAGCAGCGCCTTGTTGGCCGTGACCACATCGGCGCCGGAGCCGATCGCCTGCAGGATGCTCGTGCGCGCCGGCTCGATGCCGCCGATCAGCTCGATCACGATGTCGGAGCCGAGGATCAGCGACTCTGCATCCGTCGTGAACAGCTCCTTCGGCAGATCGGTCTCGCGCGGCGCATCGAGGTTGCGCACCGCGATGCCGGCCAGCTCCAGCGTGGCACCCGCGCGGTCGGCGAGTTCGTCGCCGTGGCGAAGAAGGAGGGCGGCCACCTGGGAGCCGACCGCTCCGGCGCCGAGGAGCGCCACCCGAAGTCGTCGGTACTCAGTCGTCATTGCATCTCTCCTTAGGAGGGTTGATCAGTCGTGCTACGTCGGGGACCGCGTCGTTCGCGCGGATCACCCGTGGTTCTCGGACGCCCCGACGCCGACATCGCGTGCCAGGACGTCGGCGATGGTCTCGCCGCGGACGATGATCGCCGACCGGCCATCGCGCACGGCGACGATCGGAGGGCGAGGGACGTGGTTGTAGTTGCTGGCGAGCGGCGCGCAGTAGGCGCCGGTGGACGGAACAGCCAGCAGGTCGCCCGGAGAGACATCGGCGGGCAGATACTCGTGGTCGACCACGATGTCGCCGGACTCGCAGTGCTTGCCGACCACCCGGCTGAGCTGCGGCTCCCCTGAGCCGAGCCGCGAGGCGAGACGAGCCGAGAACTGCGCTTCGTAGAGCGCCGTCCTGGCGTTGTCGCTCATGCCGCCGTCGACGCTGATGTAACGCCGAGTGGCTCCGGTGTCGAGCGCGACGTCCTTGGTGGTTCCGACCTCGTAGATCGTCACCCCGGCGGTGCCCACGATCGCCCTGCCCGGCTCGAACGACAGGGCGGGCACGGCGATCCCGCGTGCGGCGCAGCCCTCCGCGACGGCGGCGACGATCTCGCCCGCGAGCATCTCGATCGGCGTGGGGTCGTCGACGCTCGTGTATGCGATGCCGAAGCCTCCGCCGAGGTTGAGCTGAGGCACCGGTCCGCCCTCGAGCAGCGCGGCGTGCAGCTCGAGCACCCGCTCCGCCGACTCGCGGAAGCCCGCGACGCCGAAGATCTGCGATCCGATATGGCAGTGGAGTCCGGCGAATTCGATGCCGGGGATCTCGCGGATGCGAGCGACCGCCTGCTCGGCGTCGGGGAGCGGGAAGCCGAACTTCTGGTCTTCGTGGGCCGTCGCCAGAAAATCGTGGGTCTCGGCGTGCACGCCGCTGATGACCCGCACCAGCACGCGCTGCACAGCGCCCGTCCTGGCGGTGATCACCGCCAGACGCTCGATCTCGATCGCGCTGTCGACGATGATCGTGCCGATGCCCACCTCGACGGCGCGCTCGAGCTCGGCGACCGACTTGTTGTTGCCGTGGAAGCCCAGGGATGCCGGAGCGACGCCCGCTGCGAGCGCGACCTCCAGCTCGCCGCCGGTGCACACGTCGATGCGGAGTCCTTCGTCGATCACCCAGCGCGCGATCGTCGTGGTCAGCAGCGCCTTGCCCGCGTAGTACACCTGCGCGGTCGTGCCGTATTCGCTCGCCGCCGCGTCGAAAGACGAGCGGAAGGCGCGGGCGCGGGAACGCACCTCGTCCTCGTCGATCACGAGCAGCGGCGTGCCGTACGTCTCGGCGAGAGCGGTCGCGGAGATGCCGGCGATCCGCAGTTCTCCGTCGGCGCCGCGGGCTGCGGAGGCGGGCCACACAGCGGCGGGAAGATCATTCACGTCGTCGGGCACGACGAGCCATTCCGGGGCGAGCGAGTCGGCAGGGGAAAGCAAGGAACACCAATCGTGGGACGAGTCTCGGGCGGATACGCGCACTGCGAGGTTGCCCCCGATTCTAGGGCACCGTGCATGCCGCATCAGTCATGGTGACACTCGGCGTCAACCCCCTGCGGACTCATCCTGCCGACTCGTAAGGTGGTGGAGATGAGCACCGAATCCGCAGCACCCGATGCCCGACGCCCCGGCCTGATCGCGCGCGTCAGCACTGCGACGATCCGCTGGGCTCTGACCCGTCGTCCGGTGCGGGCCTTCCTCCTCTACTCGGAGCGTCGGGGCCCGATGCTGGCCGACAGCGTGACCTACCGCGCGCTGTTCAGTGTGTTCGCCGCCGTTCTCCTCGGCTTCTCGATCGCCGCACTGTGGCTCGCCGGCAATCCGGACGTCTGGGATGCGATCATCTCCGCCGTTCAGTCCGTGGTGCCCGGTCTCATCGGCGAAGACGGCGTCGTGAATCCCGACGACCTCAAGGAGCCGATCTCGCTGTCGATCGCGGGCGCCGTCTCGACGGTCGCTCTGATCGGCTCGGCGCTCGGCGCCGTGGGATCCCTGCGCACGGCGGTGCGAGTCCTCGCCGGAACGGCGCACGCCGACGTGCTGTTCATCTGGGTCATGCTCCGCAACCTGCTGCTCGCGGTGGGTGTCGCCGTGCTGTTCATCGCTGCGGCGGCCGTCACCTTCGCCGGCCGGCTCGGGATCACCTGGATCAGCGGTCTGCTCGGCATCCCCGAGGATTCGCCCGTCGCATCCTGGGGCATCCGGATCGTCTCGCTGATCGTCGTACTGGCGCTCGACACCGTGCTCATCGCGGGCGTGTTCCGGCTGCTCTCCGGTCTCCGTCCCTCGGGGGGTTCCCTCTGGATCGGGGCCCTCATCGGTGGCATCGGGCTGCTCGTGCTGCAGGAGCTCTCCGGGCTGTTCATCGGGGGCGCGACGAGCAATCCGCTGCTCGCGTCCTTCGCCACGCTGCTGGCGCTGCTGATCTGGCTCAACCTGTCGACCCAGGTCATCCTGATCTCGTGCGCATACATCGTCACGTCGGAGGAAGAGCGCAAGGACCGCGTGCATGCCCGGTTCGGCGCGACGACCTTCCCGCAGCGACGCGTGCAGCGAGCTGAGGCCGAGGTCGCGCTCGCGACGTCGGAGCTTCGCGCGGCCCAGCAGGCCGAACGGGAAGCCCGCCTCGGTTCCGACGACGACTGAGCGTCACCCCTGAGGGCAGGTGCCCTTCTCGAGCAGACTCTCGTCGGTGGCGATGGCACCGTCGACGTCGACGTCGATCACGGCCTCCGCTCCATCGATCTCAAGATCGGTGAGTGTGATGCCCGCGGGCAGCTGATCGGCGATGCAGATGCGCTGCGTCTCGGTGAGCCGTTCCCCGAGTGCGCCGAGGGTCGATCCGACCTGATCCGCGTCGACCTCGAGTCCGCCGATCGTCAGCCCGACGGGGGTGAGCTCGAGGTCTCCCTCCGCGACGCCAGGAGTCACCGTGAGGGAGATCGGGATCGCGATGCCCAGCACGCTCACGGAGCCCGCCACCGTCGCGTTCGGCGTGTCGAGCGTGACGGTGTCGATGGGGAGGTCGGTGTCGGACAGCAGATCCGTGAACTGCGACTCATCGATGCGGATGGTGCCGGAAGCGCCGCGCAGGTCACCGCCGCGCAGCGGGACGCCCGTGGCAGTGACGTCGACGGCGCCGGTGATCCCCTCCAGGGTCACGGAGTCGGTGGTGAGGTGCAGGCTGTCGAGCGTGCCACCGATCAGCTGAGGCAGCAGGATGCCGTCAGCCTCGACCGCGAGTTCCTGGTCAGCGGGCAGATCGAGCTGCTCGATCACGATGCCCCGCACTATGCCGGGCAGGACAGCCCGCGCGATGAGCTCCGCCGCGACGACGAGAGCGGCGAGCACCACGACGACGATCAGCAGCACCCATGGCCACCGCTTGCGCTTGCGTGCGGGTGCGGCGACACCGTCGACGGGCGCACCATCCTTGCCGCCGGGGATCACGAGCGTCGGATGCTCGGAATCCGCAGCGGGGTAAGGAAGGGTGTGGTTGTCGTCGCTCATGCTGCCATCCTGCCCTACGACGCCGGACGGCAACCGGAGTCACATGCGCTCTGGCGCAGACACACCGAGCAGGTCGAGTCCGTTGCGGAACACCTGCCCTGCGGCGTCGTTGAGCCACAGACGCGTGCGGTGCACCGTCTCGACAGGGTCGTCGCCCTGTGGGATGACCCGGCAGTTGTCGTACCAGCGGTGGTAGAGGCCCGCGAGCTCTTCGAGGTAGCGCGCGACCCGGTGCGGCTCGCGCACCTCAGCCGCGAACGCGACGATGCGAGGAAACTCCTGCAGGGCGCCGAGAAGCGCGCTCTCGGTCTCGTGCGTGAGCGTCTCGGGAGAGAACTCCGAACGGTCCACCCCGGAGTCGGCGGCGTTGCGCGCGACGTTGTGCGTGCGAGCATGCGCGTACTGGACGTAGAACACCGGGTTGTCGTTCGTGCGCTTCTGCAGCAGCTCGGGGTCGAGTGCGAGAGGAGAGTCGGCGGGCGAACGCTCGAGCGAGTAGCGGAGAGCGTCGGTGCCCAGCCACTCGCGCAGATCGTCCATCTCGATGATGTTTCCGGCGCGCTTGCTGAGACGTGCACCGCCCACCGAGACCAACTGCCCGATCAGCACCTCGACGTTCTTCTCGGGGTCCTCCCCTGCCGCGCCCGCGATCGCCTTGAGGCGGTGGACATAGCCGTGATGGTCGGCGCCCAGCAGGTACAGCTTGTACTCGAAGCCGCGATCGCCCTTGTTGAGGTAGTACGCGGCGTCGGCGGCGAAGTAGGTGTACTCGCCGTTGGAGCGACGGATCACACGATCTTTGTCGTCGCCGAAGTCGGTCGTGCGCACCCAGACAGCGCCCTCGTGGTCGAACACGTGCCCCTGCTCGCGCAGACGATCGACGGCACGGTCGACGAAGCTGACTCCGTCTTCGTCTTTGGCGTGCAGAGTGCGCTCCGAGAACCACACGTCGAAATCGACGTTGAACTTCGAGAGGGACTGCTTCTGCTCTTCGAGCTGGAAGCCGTAAGCGAGTTCGCGCGTCACGACCACCTGCTCGTCGCCGGGCAGGTCGAGCAGGTCGGGGCGCGCAGCGAGCACCCGTGCGGCGAGGTCGCCGATGTAGCTGCCGGCGTATCCGCCCTCGGGGGTGGGCTCGCCCTTGACTGCGGCCAGCACCGAGTTGGCGAAGCGCTCCATCTGCACGCCGGCGTCGTTGATGTAGTACTCCCTGGCGACCTTCGCGCCTGAGGCCGCGAGCACCCGGGCGATCGCGTCGCCCAGCGCCGCCCAGCGGGTGTGGCCGATGTGCAGCGGTCCGGTCGGGTTCGCGCTGACGAACTCGATGTTGATGCTGCGCCCGGCCTGGGTGTCGTTGTGCCCGTATTCGGCACCGGCGTCGACGATCACCTTCGCCAGTGCGCCGGCTGCAGCCGCATCCAGGCGGATGTTGATGAACCCGGGCCCCGCGACCTCTGCGCTCTGCACGCCGTCGACCTGCGCGAGCCCGTCCGCGATCTGCTGCGCGAGCTCACGGGGGTTCGTGCCGAACGGCTTCGCCAGGCGCATCGCGATGTTCGAGGCCCAGTCTCCGTGGTCGCGGTTGCGAGGACGCTCGAAGACGATGTCTGCTGCGGTGAGTCCGAGCGGCTCGCCAGGACGTCGTTCCTCGGCGATCGGTGCGAGGACGGCGAGGAGGGCTGTGGCGAGCGTTTCAGGGTTCATAGGCCTCCCAGTTTACGGCGCGTCACGCGTCGGAATTTGCGCGGGCGGGATCGTGATCTAAAGTCATGCCATGAAGGCCGCCCCCGCCCGCCGCCGTCTGCCCGTCGCAGGCCTCGCCGTCGCCGTGATCCTGGCGCTCGCCGCGGTCGTCCTCGGTGTCTGGCGCCCGTGGGTTCCGGTGCCGTCCTCGGCACCCGTCGGTGCGGCCGCCGTCGCGAATGAAGACGGCGTCGCGATCGCGCCGGTTCCGCTCCATCTTCCCGAGCATCCGACCGTGCTCGTGTTCGGCGATTCCTGGACCTACGGATCGGCTGCGACCGACCCGACCCTCGGCTACGCCTATCAGCTCGCCGCCCTGATCGACGGCGAGACGATCGTCGACGGCGTCCGCGGCAGCGGCTACCTCAAGCCCGGACTCGACGGCCCCGCCTTCGGCGAGCGCATCGCCGCTCTGGACCCCGCGCTCAGCCCCGACCTGATCATCCTGCAGGGGTCGATCAACGACCGGGCACAGGGCGAGGCCGGGTACCGAGAGGCCGTCACCGCCGCGTGGGATGCGATGGCCGCGAAGTATCCGGAGGCAACGATCGTCATCCTGGGCCCGGCGCCCCACGAGCTGCCCGTGGGCGCCGAGACCGCTCGCATCGACGCCGATCTCGGCGAACTCGCCGCGGCTCGCAGCTGGTGGTACATCTCCCCCGTCGCGCAGGACTGGATCACCGAGCAGAACTATCTGTCGGTCATCGACGTCGAGGTGGGCCGCAAGCATCCGTCGACGGACGGCCACCGTTACCTCGCCGAAAAACTGGCCGCGGCGCTGGGCGAACTGGGCGACGCGCCGGTGACCGAAGCCGGTGGGTCGGAGACCACTCCCGAGCAGTGATATTGTCGATCGGTACGCCTCCGTAGCTCAGTGGATAGAGCGCCGGTTTCCGGTACCGTAGGTCGCAGGTTCGACTCCTGTCGGGGGCACACATGATGGGTTGCATGCGGAACGAGTGAGATTCGCACGCGGACCCGCAAACACGAGAGAAGCCGCCTGGGTTCAGGCGGCTTTTCTCGTTGGTGCTCTGCGCGACGTGAGCGCACGACACGAAGTCAGGCGTCGTCGGCCGTCACGGCGTTACCCCAGACCCAGCATCGGAACGTGGTCTCGCCGGCACGGAACTCGATACCTGCGGCCTCGGGTGTGGAGCGGGCGAGCTTGGCGTCCACACGAATGGCCTCCGGCCCGAACCGCACCCACGCGCGGACTGCACGGTATGGCTGCGGGTAGATGGTGACCGGCTGTTCTCGAAGTGCGAGTTCGCGGTCAGTCAGGGACTGGAGGGGTCCACATCGAGCGGCCGCGAGGATCGCCTGGTACTGGGATCGCATGTCGTAGTGAGCAGCGAGACGCTTGCTAGACCCCACGCCGGCTCCCTTCTCCGGCCTGAGTTCAGGGTAGCAACATTCGAAGCTATGTTCTATTCTGAACTCATGCGACCGACGACAGATCACCTCCCGGCCACCCTATGGATGGTCAATGACATCCCGTCGCGCATGGTCTTCGCCGGTCACCGATGGAGGGTGTCCGACACCCCTACGCGCCTACGCCACTCGATCTGGTCCGCATCGGCGACTCAGCATCACGGGCTCTATGGATGGCGCTTCCAGGGCACGAACGACGACGGGTTGTCGCTGGTGTTCGATGTCTTCAAGGGCGAGGACGGCTGGCACGTCCACCGCAGCTACGACTAGTCACGCGTGAACCGGCGCACCGGACACTGCTCGGACTGGTTCACTCGACGCTCCCGCTACGCGTTGACCGCGCACGGTCATCAGCTGTCCGAGCGTCGCGCCCCGAGCGAACGCGGCGCCGTGGTGTGACCCGGATCGGAGACATCACTGGGAGCGCCACTCACCGCCTATGATTCGTGAGATGCTGCGCAATCGTCGGCTGAAGGACGTCCACGGCCCCACACGCACCGCTCACGCTCCCACTCCTGCTGAGGCTGGGGGGGCTCTCCCCCAACCTGCGCGTCCTCCTGACGCTCGCGGCGGCGACCGTCGCTCTCGCCGGGGTGTACTTCACCCGAGAGGTGTTCGGGCCCGTCGCGCTCGCGATCGCGATCGTGGTGATCTGCGAGCCCCTCCGCCGACCACTCGATCGGCGCGGCCGGCCCCGGTGGGCCGGAACGACAGCCGTCATCGCCCTCGCCTACCTGATACTCCTGGCCATGGGCGCGTTGCTGTGGCTCGCGGGGACGCAGTTCGCTCGACTGATCAGCGACCTCACCTCCGAGGGCGGTCTGACCCGCGCCGCGGATCAGCTCATCTCTTCACTGCGGTCCCTCGGGCTGGACGCGGAGTCGTCGGACGCTGCGGCCTCGGTTCTCGATCCCGCGACGCTGCTCGCCGTCGCGCGAAGCGTCGGCGGCACAGCGCTCAGCGTGGCCACCGCGCTGTTCTTCGTGTGCGCGTACATCATCTTCATGGCCGTCGACGCCGCCCGTTACCGTCAAGCTCCCGTGCTCTTCGCAGCGAGCAAGGGTGCGACGATCGAGCGCATCGTGCGCCTCAACTCCGGCATCCGCAGGTACTACGTCGTGAACGCCACCTTCGGCGCCATCGTCGCGGTCATCGACGGGCTCGCGCTGTGGTGGATGGGAATCCCGGTTCCGATCGTCTGGGCGATCCTCGCGTTCGTCACGAACTTCATCCCCAACATCGGATTCATTCTCGGACTCGTCCCACCGGCCATCCTCGCGTTCATCGTCGGCGACTGGCCTCTGCTCCTGGGCGTCATCGCCGTCTACTGCGTCGTCAACGTCGTGCTGCAGGTCCTCGTGCAGCCCAAGTTCGTCAGCGACGCCGTCGACCTCAGCCTCACACTGAGCTTCCTCTCGGTGATCTTCTGGACCTTCATCATCGGACCGCTCGGAGCGATCCTGTCCATTCCGCTCACCCTGCTCGTGCGCACTCTGGTGCTCGAAAGCGACCCGAGCACGACATGGCTTCGGTGGCTCTCCGGTGACCGGAATGCGGTTCCTTCAGAGGAGCACCCCGCAGAGGAGAGACCTGAAACGAGACCCCGGCGTCAACGTTCCGCACGCGACCACCGATCAGGCGACCGCTAGGACACGGCCTCCGTCAATCGGATGCGCCGCTCCCCGGCGCTGCATCTGCGGCCGCTGCGTCCTCGTCCCGGCGTGGCTTGGCGCCCGCACCGGCGCCGAGCGAGATCGTCGAGAGCAATCCGAGCGACAGGAACCCCGCCGCCGTCCACGCGGCGAACCGGGTGCCGTCGGAGAACGCCGACTTCGCATCGTCTGCGATCTCGGCGGTCTCGGGCTGCGCCTCGAGCCCGCTGATCGCCGCGCCGGCGCTGTCGACGACGGACGACACGATCTGATCGCGCTGCTCGACCGGAAGCCCCCGTGCATCGAGTGACGATGAGAGGATCCCGGCCGTGCTCGTGAACAGCACGGTCCCGAGCACGGCGACACCGAGAGCAGCACCGAGCTGGCGCGACGTCGACTGGGTGCCCGACGCCGCGCCGCTGTCATCGACCGGCACGTCGGCGAGCACGACACCCGTCAGCTGAGCTGTGGCGAGGCCGACACCGAGTCCGTAGACGAAGAGGAACGGGATGAGGGGCACCCACGACGCGTCTGGGGCGATGACGAAGCCGACGCCTGCGACGCCGATGATCTCGGCCAGAAGTCCCGCCCGCACGACCCAGACCGGAGCGATCTTGCCGCTCGCCGCGCCCGCCGCGCCGCTGGCCACGAACGACCCGCCGGCCAGGGCGAGCAGCAGCAGGCCCGTCTGCAGCGCATCGAACCCCAGGACGAACTGCAGCCACAACGGCAGCGCGAGGATGATGCCGAACTCGCCCAGAGACACCACTGTCGCCGCTATGTTGCCGTTGCGGAACGACGGGATGGAGAACAGACGCAGGGCGAGAAGGGTCGACCTGCCGCGGCGCTCCCGGTGGACGCCCCACGCGATGAAGGCGACGAGGGCGACGACGGCCAGCGCGAAGGCGAACGGGATCGGAGACACGTCCGACGGCCAGGTCCAGTCGCCGATCTGCGGACGCTGGTCGACGAGCCACCACCCGTAGGTACGCCCCTCGATCAGACCGAACACGAGACTCGCCATCGTGATCACCGCGAGGATCGCTCCGACGACGTCGATCTTCGACGTCCGATCGCTGCGCGATTCGGCGACCGTGAGCAGCACCCCGATGATGATGACGATCCCGAGCGGGATGTTGATGCCGAAAGCCCAGCGCCAGGAGAACGCCGTCGTCAGCCATCCCCCGAGCAGAGGGCCCACAGCTGCCATACCGCCGATCGTCGAGCCCCACACCGCGAAGGCGATGCCGCGCTCGCGGCCTCGGAACGTCGCATTGATGATCGACAGTGTCGTCGGCAGGATCATCGCCCCGCCGACTCCCTGCGCGAGACGCGCGAGGATCAGCATCCCGCCGTCCGCTGCGAACGCCGCGAGCACCGAGGACGCCGCGAAGACGACGACGCCGATGAGCATCACGCGCCGTCGTCCGAAACGATCCGCCAGACTGCCGAACACGAGGAGCAGGGCGGCGAACACCAGCGTGTACGCCTCCTGCACCCACTGCACCTCGGTCGAGGTGATACCCAGATCGTCCACGATCGCCGGAATCGCCACATTCACGATCGTCGAATCGACGATGATCAGCGACACGGCGATGCTGATGAAGACCAGGCCCACCCAGCGCAGGCGAATGTAGCGTTCCATGACTACTAGCCTAGCTAGCAATTAGACAGGTGTCACGAATCTGTTCACCGCCTCTCAGCGGCAATCAGTCGGCGTGCGCCTCCACGGCCGGACGATCGACGATCCTCCGAACGCCACCCCTTGCGAGCATGAGCACGATGATGAGCGCGGTCACCTGCAAGAACCCACCCAGATACACGGCGTCACCGACGACCCACGCCACGATCTCGAGCACGAGGAACTTGCTACCGGGAAGGACGAGGAGCAACGCGGCGACGTTCAGCACTCTGACCCAGCGGCTGTGCGTTCCGCGGATGCGCGCCACGATGCGCTTCTTCACGTAGAGCACTCCCTCGAGCACGACCTTGAGCAGCACCGCAGTCAGCAGGGCGAGAAGGAATGACTCGGAGATGACCTCGGGGAACAGCTGGATGAAGACGCCGAGCACCACGAGGTAGACGAAGATGTCGACGAGGTCGACGGGACGGAGCCGCACGGCCTCATCGTAGCGAGGACTCGAACACGATTAGATTGTGCACAATCTAATCGTGTGCAATGCTTGAGAGATGGCCGTGACCGATGAGATGGTGTGCTTCTCGCTGTATTCCGCCGCCCGAGCGACGACGCAGGCCTACCGAGCCCTCCTCGCACCCTGGGGTCTCACCTACCCGCAGTACCTGGTGCTCGCGATCCTCTGGATGGAGGGCGAGCAGACGATCGGGTCGCTGGGAGACGCGATGCAGCTCGATTCGGGCACCCTCTCCCCCCTCGTGCGTCGCCTCGAGCAGGCGGGCTACGTGACCCGAGCCCGCAGCTCGGCCGATGAGCGGGTCGTCACGGTGGGGCTGACCGAGGCGGGCACGGCGCTGCGCACCGAGGTCGCGTCGGTCCACACGACGATCGCAGCCCTCGCCGGCATGCAGGACGACGACCAGCGTCACCGCCTGATCGCCGAGCTGCAGGAGCTCACCGAGCGGCTGCAGAAGACAGGCGCCACCCCGCACCCCTGACGCGCACACCGCGCGCCGACTGACCACAACCGGAAGGAATCCCCATCATGGAAGCTCTCTACACCGCCGAGGCCCTCGCCACAGGAGCCGGCCGCGACGGCCGCGTCGCCACGAGCGAAGGCAACCTCGAGCTCGACCTCGCCATCCCCAAGGAGATGGGCGGCAGCGGAGACGGCGCCAACCCCGAGCAGCTGTTCGCCGCCGGTTACGCCGCGTGCTTCCACTCCGCGCTGCAGTCGGTCGCCCGCACGCAGAAGGTGAAGATCACCGACTCGTCGGTCGGTGCCCGCGTGCAGATCGGATCCAACGGCGAGGGCGGTTTCGGGCTCGCCGTGCAGCTCGAGGTCGTCATCCCCGACCTCCCCCACGACCAGGCCCAGGCACTCGCGGACGCCGCCCACAAGGTGTGCCCCTACTCCAACGCGACCCGCGGCAACATCGACGTCGAGATCACCGTCACCGACGACTGATCCACCCCGAACATCCCCCATGATCGATCCCACGAGGAGACACAATGCGCGCACTCACCCATGACACCTTCGGCGATCCCGAACAGGTTCTGACCGTCACCGAACGCCCCACCCCCGAGCCCGGCCCGGGTCAGGTGCGGCTGAAGATCGTGCTGTCGCCGATCCACAACCACGACCTCTGGACCATCCGGGGCACCTACGGCTTCAAGCCCGAGCTGCCCGCGGCATCCGGCACCGAGGCCCTCGGCATCGTCGACGCTCTCGGCGAGGGCGTCGACAGCCTGGCAGTCGGACAGCGGGTCGCCACCGGCGGCACGTTCGGCGCCTGGGCCGAGTACGTGGTCGCGAACGCCGCAGGTCTCATCCCGGTTCCCGAGTCGCTCAGCGACGAGAGCGCGGCACAGCTCGTCTCGATGCCGTTCAGCACCATCAGCCTGCTGGAGTTCCTGGGGGCCGAGAAGGGCGACTGGATCGTCCAGAACGCGGCGAACGGCGCGGTCGGACGCATGCTCGCCCAGCTCGGCGCCGCTCGTGGCGTCAATGTCATCGGCCTCGTGCGCCGCTCGGCCGGCGTCGACGAACTCCGCGAACAGGACATCGAGAACGTCGTCTCGACCGACGACGACGGCTGGCGCGAGCAGGTCGCCGAGATCACCGGCGGCGCGCACATCGCCTTCGGCATCGACTCCGTGGGCGGATCGTCTGCGGGAGACGTGCTGTCGCTCCTCGGAGAGGGCGGCACACTCGTCGCTTTCGGCGCCATGAACTCGCCCACGATGGAGATCGCCTCGGGAGACGTCATCTTCAAGCAGGCGACCGTCAAGGGCTTCTGGGGCAGCAAGGTCATCCAGACGATGGATGCCGCCACACGCGGCGCTCTGTTCGGCGAACTCATCCAGCGCGTCAGCGACGGCACCCTTACCCTGCCGGTCGCCGGGGTCTTCGACGCCGCAGACGCCGCGGACGCTGTGCGTGCGAGCAACACCGCCGGCCGCGTGGGCAAGGTCCTTCTGCAGTTCTGATCTCGGCGAGGCGCAGGGTGTCCGGCATTACTTGACACCGGCAATTAATACCGCATACGCTGACGGTGACATCGAGATCGATCGAACACACCGGAGTGCGATGACCGACACACTGCGCCTCACCTGGGACGCCCCCGCCACCCAGTGGGAGGAGGCGACTCCACTCGGCAACGGCCGCATCGGCGCCATGTCATTCGGCGGATCGGACGGTCGCTATCAGCTCAATGACTCGACTATCTGGTCGGGGACACCCGACGGCCCCGCGCGCGCACTGCAGCACGTGCGCGCGAAGGGCGCCGGCCCCGAACGTCTCGCGGCGGTTCGCGAGGCACTCAGCGCCGGTGACGTGCGCATCGCCGAGGACCTCCTCATGGCCTTCGAGGGTCCCTACTCCCAGGAGTTCCTCCCCCTCGCCGACCTGCACGTCCGCGTGCACGAAGCCGATGAGGATGCCGACCTGTCCGCTCCGTGCCGCGTCCTCGATCTCGACTCGGCGACGCTCACCGAGACACTCCGGACCCCGAACGGGGACGTCATCCGTCGATCCTGGATCTCGGCTCCGGCACAGGTCCTGATCATCGAGCTCACCTCGACCGTCGAGTTCGCGGCGACCATCGAGCTGTCCACGCCCCTGCGCGGTCGCATCGTCGATGCGCACGATGCGCACGACGCCCTCGTCCTCGACGTCCAGGCGCCGATCGACGGCGCTCCACTGCACGAGGACTCGGTCGATCCCCTGCGCTACACCGATGACGACACCGAGTTCGATGCCTATGCGGCCGTCGCGGTGTCGCTCGACTCGGACGGCGAGGTGCGTCGAACCGGCGATCACCTCATCGTCCGCCATGCCCGCCGCCTGCTGATCGCCCTGTCCACATCGTCGCGCGCCGGGTCGTGGTGGGCCGACGCCGACGGGGACTGGCGGACCGCCTCTCGGGAGGCGATCCGGGATCGCGCACGAGCGAGAGCGGAGACCGCGGCTCAGCGCGACGTCTCCGCCCTCTTCGCCGAGCACGTCGCCGACCGGCGACGCATCACTCGGGCGCGATTCGCGATCGGCAGTCGGCGTGAGGGCGAGTGGAGCGTCGACCGCGATGTCCTTCACGGCTCCGACCCTCTGCTGCGCGCGACCGTCGCCGCCGAATTCGGGATGTACCTCCTCGCCTCCAGCTCTCGCGCGGGCAGCCCCGCCGCGAACCTGCAGGGCATCTGGAACGACCAGCTGCAGCCCGCCTGGTCGTCGAACTACACGATCAACATCAACACCGAGATGAACTACTGGGCGGCTCCGATGCTGCTCGACCCCGATGCGCTCGAGCCGCTCCTCGCGCTCGTCGAGCTGCTCGCACGCACGGGCACCGACACCGCGCGCGAGCTCTACGGGACGCGCGGGTGGGTCGCCCACCACAACAGCGACGTCTGGGGCTGGAGCCTGCCCGTGGGCGACGGCCACGGCGCCGCGAGCTGGGCGATCTGGATGATGGGCGGAGTATGGCTCACCCACAATCTGTGGGACGCGTACGAGTTCGGCGGAGACACCGAGCTGCTGCGCGCACGGATCTGGCCGGTGATGCGCGGTGCGGTGGAGTTCTGTCTCGACTGGCTCGTGCCGGGTGCCGACGGCCACCTGCACGCCTCCCCCTCGACCGCGCCCGAGAACTCCTACGTCGCCGCCGACGGCCGGCCGACTCCCCTCGGCCTGACCGCGACCTCGGACCTCAGCCTCATCGGCTCGCTGTTCGAGCGCGCACTCGTCGCGATCGATGCGCTCGGCCTCGACGATGCGCTCGAAGCCGAGGTGAGAGAGGCGCTCGCGGCTCTCGCATCCCTGCAGGTCGGCTCAGACGGGCGCCTGCTCGAATGGTCCGCGGAGGTCGAAGAGCACGAACCTCTGCATCGGCACCTCTCCCCCGTCGTCGGGCTGTTCCCGCTCGACCTGGTGACCCCCGAGCGCACCCCCGAGCTGTTCGACGCCTCCGTGCGACTGATCGACGCCCGCGGTCCCGGCGCGATGGGCTGGTCGTGGGCCTGGAAGGTGGCGCTGCGCGCCAGAGCACGGCAGGGCGAGGTCGCCGCCTCGCTGCTCGAGGAGGCACTCACCCCGTTCGACGGCGACGCCACCCGGCACGGCCCGGTCGACGGGTCGGAGTGGGGCGGCCTTCTGCCCAACCTGTTCAGCACGCATCCGCCGTTCCAGATCGACGGCAACCTCGGCTTTCCTGCCGCGATCGCCGAGATGCTCGTGCAGAGCCACGGCGGCACGGTCCGCCTGCTTCCCGCGCTCCCCCTCTCGTGGGATCACGGAGACGTCCAGGGCATGGCTGCGCGCCCCGGCCTCGTGCTCGACATCGCCTGGGTGGGCGGGCGGGTGACCTCCGGCATCCTCCGCAATCCCGGTGACCGCGACAGGCACGTCACCGTCTCGGATGGCGACCGGGTGGCGGAGATCCTGGTGCCCGCCGGCGGGCAGGTCGACCTCGCGCGTCACGGCTTCGGCTCTGTCGAGGCGGACGAGGCGGAGTCCCGTGCACGGTGAGACGCGTCTCATCGACGCGCCCACCACTCAGACCGAGCCCGAGGATTTCGACGTCTTCTGGGCGGACACGATCGAGAAGACCCGCAGCCGTCCCCTCGACCTCACCGTCACCGCGCACCCCACGCGCCTCACGCAGATCGACGTGTTCGACGTGTCGTTCCGCGGATTCGGCGGAACACCCATCCGCGCCTGGCTGCGCGTGCCGCACGGCACCGAAGGACCACTTCCGGGGCTGGTGCAGTTCTTCGGCTACGGCAACGGCCGTGGCCACGCACTGCGCGATCTGCGATGGGCATCGGCCGGCTACGCCCACCTCGTCGTCGACGCCCGCGGGCAGGGGCACGGCGACACCGACGACGACCACGCCGACGGCGGCCCCTCGGCCGGCGGTTTCCTCACCCGCGGCATCCGCTCGCGCGAGGAGTACTACTACCGCCGGGTCTATGCGGATGCCGTGCGAGCCGTCGACGCCCTCCGCACCATCGACCTCGTCGACGCCGAACGAGTCGGTGCGGTCGGGGCGAGCCAGGGCGGGGGGATCGCGCTCGCGATCGCCGGCCTCGTGCCGGACCTTGCCGCCGTGATCGTGCAGGCCCCGTTCCTCTGCGAGCTCGACCGGGCGGCGGTGCTGAGCTCCGAGCATCCGTACGCGCTGCTCACGCAGTACTTCGCCGACCGTCGCAATGACACCGCGGCCGCTCTCGAGACTCTTCGGTATTTCGACGGCATCACCCATGCGAAGCGCGCGAACGCCCCGGCGCTGCTCAGCACGGGACTCCTCGACGGCATCGCACCACCCGACACGGTGCTTCCCGCGTTCACCGCATACGGCGGCCCCAAGACCGTGGTGCTCTGGCCGTACAACGGACACGAAGCCGGCGGGGACCTCGACGAGGAGAACGCGCTGGAGTTCGCAGCCGAGCATCTCGGTGCGCGCGCGCCCGACCGCCTGGCGGCGGATTCGCTACGATAGCCGACACGACCCGAAGGACCCGATGGACCACGACACCGTAGCGCGTACCACCCTGATCCGCTCGGCGTCCGACGCGGGATCCCGGGTCTTCGAGACGATCCTGACGCGCAGCCCCATCAGCAGGATCGACATCGCCCGCCAGACCGGGCTGTCCCAGGCCGCCGTCACGAAGGCCGTCGCCCCGCTCGTCGCCGCCGGCCTCGTCGATGCACCGCCGGCCTCGCACCGCGACGGCACCCCCGGGCGGCCCGTGAGCCCGGTGTCCATCGTCCTCGACGCGATGGTCATGATCGGCGTCAAGGTCAACGTCGACGAGGTCATCGCCGTCGCCACGGACCTCGCGACCACCGTGCTGGCCAGCGAGCGCCGCGCCCTCCCCGCCGACGATCCCCGCACCGTGATCGAGACGATCTCCGAGATCGTCGATGCCCTCGAGACCCAGCTCGGGGCGAGCGCCTCGGCGATCGCCGGCATCGGCGTCGCCGTCTCGGGCGACGTCGACAGCTCCACCGGCATCGTGCGCGAGTCGAACATCATGGGCTGGGCCGATGTGGCGCTCGGAGACCTCCTGCAGGAGCGCCTTCCCTGGCCCGTCACCGTGGAGAACGACGTCCATGCCCTGACGATCGGCGAGCACTGGTTCGGAGTCGGTCTCGGCACCGCATCCTTCGCCATCGTCACGATCGGACGCGGCATCGGCAGCGGCCTGCACCTCAACGGCGAGGTCGTCAGCGGCGCGTTCGGCGTCGCGGGTGAGATCGGCCACCTGCCGCTCGCCGACCCGTCTCTCGTCTGCCCGTGCGGCCGCCGCGGCTGCGTCGAGGCGGCCGCATCGACGGGCGCGATCGAGTCAGCCGTATCGGCCGCCCTCGGACGCCCGATCGCCATCGATGAGGCCGTGGCCCTCGCCCATGCGGGCGACCCTGACGCCGATGCCGCGTTCCGAGAAGCCGCCCGCCTCATCGGCACGGCGATCGCCACCCTCGTGAACCTCACCGGCCCTGAGGTCGTCATCATCGGCGGAGAGGGCGTCTCCGACTTCGATCTCTTCGAGAAGACGCTGCACGATGCGTTCGACGCGCACGCGTTCGGCGCTGCGGCGCGCTGCCGCATCCTGACCCGGCCCCACACGTTCGAGGACTGGGCGCGAGGCGCATCCGCCGCCGCCATCCAGTCGCTCGTGCGCTGACCGTCGGCCACAGCTCTTCGACCGGAGGGAGCGGATGCCGTCGGCATCCGCTCCCTCCGCTGCGCATCCGCTCCTGCGACGGCCAGACGCAGAAGTGCGCGAGACGGATGATCCGTCCCGCGCACCTCATGGTCGATCAGAGTGCGTCGTATGCCGCCTGCAGCAGCTCCAGGTAGCGTGCGAGTCCGAGCCCCTCGATGTCGGCGACGTAGGCGTCCCACGCGGCGTCGTCTGCGATGTCGCGCTGTCCGGTGACGAACTCCGCCTGCGCCTGCGTGATGTAGGTGGCGATGTTCGTCTGCACCTCCGCGAGCTCGGCAGAGGTCTCGAGGTCGGGCCACAGCTTCTCGACCGGGAAGAGCACGCTCTCGTCGGGCGCGAACGGCTCGTACTCCTGCGTCGCATAGAGCAGACGTCGCTCGTAGCCGTCCGGCGTGTAGATGTCCTCAGGCACCACCTGCGCGTTGCGGAACTCGAGCGAATCCCAGTACTGCGACATCGAACGCCACGCGGCATTGGAGGTCTCGTCGTAGGTGACGGGACGGAAGGTCGGCTCGAGCTCCGGGTCGAGCGCGAGATCGCCCTCTTCAGCCGGCACCCAGGCCTCGCCCTCGGGCCCCATGGACGCGCGGATCTGCCCCTCGTCCGTGGCGAGGTAGTCGAGCAGCTTGATCGCCTCGATGCGCTCCTCCTCGGTCGACTTGTTCGTGAGGGCGAAGGTCCCCACCGGGTTCACGGGCGATCGCCAGGTGGCGAGCTGCGTACCGTCCGGTCCTGCGAGGGGTGCCACCGCGTCGTAGTTCTTGTCGCGACCGTCCGGCGAGTCCGCCGAGACGAAGACGTAGGGGTGCAGAGTGACGGCGGAGCCGAGGATCTGCGCATCCGCACTGTCGCCGAGCGCCTTCAGCGCGTCGCCGTTCTGAGTGAACGCCGCCGTGTCGAGCAGCCCCTCCTGGGCGAGCGAGGTGATGTACTCGAGCCCTGCGCGCCAGCTGTCAGAGGTGGCGTTCAGCACGACCTCGTCGCCGTCGAGCACGAGCGGCGGCGGACTGGAGGGCCCGCCGACGGGTGCATAGGTGAAGGCGTTCATCAGGTAGTTGATGATGGGCTCCGACGCCGATCCGCTCAGCGGCACCTCGTCGGCCGCGCCGTTGCCGTTCGGGTCCCCGTCCTTGAAGGCACGCAGCACCGTGCGCAGCTCCTCGGTGGTGGTCGGCTGCTCGAGTCCCAGCGCGTCGAGCCACGTCGTGTTCATCCAGAGCTTCGACGGGTAGCTGCAGTGGAAGCACTCGCTCCACTGGGTGATGGCGTAGATGTGACCGTCCGGCGCGGTGACCGACTGCTCCCAGTCGGGTTTCTCCTCGAAGCGCTTCTTGAGGTTCGGCGCGTGCTCGTCGATCAGGTCCTCCACGGGCATGAGCACGCCCTGCTGGCCGTATTTGAGGATCTCGTTGCGCGAGAATCCGTCGACCCACGGCACGAGGAAGTAGGCGTCCGGATAGTCACCGCTGGCGAGCGAGATCTGGCGCTTCTCTCCCGCGACGCTGCCGTCGTAGGTGGTGGTCTGCCAGTCGAAGTCGATGTCGAACTTCTTCTCGACCTCCTGTGTGAAGAGGTTGTCCTTGAGCGAGCCGTTCTCGCCCTGTGGGCCGAATGCGACCAGCTGGCCGTTGTCGTCGCTCGACGGGGTGCAGGCGGCGAGCGCCAGTCCCGTCGCGACGACGGTGACCGCTGCGATCGCCCCTCGTGTGATGCGGTGTGTCATTGCCGGAATCTCCTTTGACCGGTTCAGGTGTGCGGGTGTGTGTGGTGGGTCTGAGTGGGGTCTGATCAGCCTTTGACGGCGCCGACCATGATCCCCTTGCTGAAGTGCTTCGCGACGAACGGGTAGACGATGAGCATCGGGACCGTCGCGATGATCACGGTCGAGTACTTCAGCAGGTCTGCGAGCTCCCGGCGCTCGAGCTGTGCGGCGAGATCGCCACCGCCTCCGCCGTCGTTGAGGATGAGGATGCCTCGAAGCACCAGCTGCAGCGGCTGCAGATCGGCGTCGCGCAGGTAGAGGAGGGCGTCGAAGTACGAGTTCCACTGCATGATGGCGTACATCAGCGCGATGACCGCGAGGAGAGGCTTCGCGAGCGGCAGCACGATGGTCCAGAGGATCCGCAGTTCGCTCGCGCCGTCCAGCTGCGCGGCCTCGTACACCTCGTCGGGAATCGACGTCCGGAAGTAGACCATCGCGATGATCACCTGCCAGACACCGATCGCGTTGGGGAGGAGCATCGACCATCGCGTATCGAGCAGACCGAGCGACTGCACCACGATGTACATCGGGATGACTCCGCCCGAGAACAGCATCGTGAACACGACGCCTCCGGTGAGCGTCTTGCGGCCGAAGAGGTTGGCCCGCGACAACGGGTAGGCGATGGCGACGGTGCCGGCGACGCTGATGACGGTGCCGGCCACGGTGTAGAACACCGAGTTGCCGAATCCTCGGAGAATCGCCGGGTTGTTGAGCGCCTCCGTGTAGCCGCGGAGCGTGAACTCGACGGGCCAGAACAGCACACGCCCGGATGAGACCGCCTGGGGACTCGAGAACGAGCTGGCGACGATGTTCAGCAGGGGCAGGAGCACGACGAGCAGGAAGACCGTGAGCAGCAGGTAGGCGGCGATCACGAAGACGCGATCCGCGCGGGTCTCTTTGACCTTCACGCCGGAGGTCAGGGGGTCGCGTCGGCGCCGACCGCGTCCTCTGCCGGACGAGACGACGATCTCCTCGGTGAGGAGAGGCTGTTCTCTGATCACAGTGCTCACCACAACCCGCTTCCGGTCACTCGCTTGGATATGCCGTTGACGACGAGCAGCAGCAGCAGGCTGATGACGGCGTTGAAGAGCCCGATGGTGGCTCCGAGGCTGAAGTTCGCATTGAGGATGCCCGTCTTGTAGACGTAGGTCGGGATGATCTCCGAGGTCGAGAGGTTGAGCGCGTTCTGCAACAGGAACGCCTTCTCGAATCCGATCGCCATGATGTTGCCGACACCGAGGATCAGGATGATCGTGGCGGTGGGCAGGAGCGAGGGGAGGTCGACGTACCAGATCTTCTGCAGCCGCGAGGCGCCGTCGATCTTCGCGGCCTCGTAGAGGGAGGTGTCGACCGAGGCCAGAGCCGCGAGGTAGATGACGGCCGAGTAGCCGGTCGTCGTCCAGATGTCGGTCGCCACGTAGATGTGGCGGAAGAAGTCGGCACTCGCCAGCAGATCGACCTGTCCGGCACCGAAGAAGCTGAGAGTGCGCCCGAGGATCCCCACTCTCGGCGACAGCAGCAGGATCGTCATCGACACGATCACGACCGTCGAGATGAAGTACGGGGCGTAGGTCACGAGCTGCACGGTGCGTGTGAAGAACCGCAGCCTGACCTCGTTCAGCATGATCGCGAGGATGATCGGAAGAGGGAAGCTCGCGATGAGCGTGTACACGGCAAGGATGAAGGTGTTGCCGATCAGCTTCGGAAACACGGGATTGCGGAAGAGCGCCGTGAAGTTGTCGAACCCGACCCACGGGCTCCCCCACACGCCGTCGATGGGGTTGTAGTTCTTGAACGCGATCACGGCGTTGGCCATGGGCACGTATCTGAACACGATGAACCAGATGACGGGCAGTAACAGCAGCAGGTACAGCTGCCAGTATCGACGCAGACTGCGGGCGAACCGGGAACGTGCGTCGGTACGTCGAGGAGCCGGTGTCGAGACCTCGACCGGTGGTGCGTGCTCAGCACTGAGCTTCATGATCGCCCTCCCAGGGCAGGGTTACTTTACGACGTAATAAAATCACGTGCAGCGGAAAAAGTAAACGCCGACTTTCGCGGCGGAGATTTCTGCGGATCGCTTGCACGTCCCTCGCAAACGTGATTTATTGACGTTGTCAAGTAACTACCGGAGGGTCTTATCCCATGACTTCCCGTGCCGACACCGTCGTCGCACTCCGCGCCTCAGGCGTCGCATTCGTTCTCCAGATCTCCGCCCCCATCCCCCGTGTCCTGCACTGGGGCGCAGACCTCGGCGAGGCCACAGCGGCGACGGCATACGCGCTGGCGCTGACCGCCAGCCCCGCTCAGCTCAACAACTCCCCCGACATCCCCCGCTCGTTCTCCGCTCTGCCCACGGAGTACGAGGGCTGGTCAGGAACACCCGCGCTGTCCGGACACGCGCAGGGCCGCGCGACGACGCCGCGACCACGGCTCGTTCGGCACGACGTGGTCATCCCGTCAGACGGAGTCGGCGGCCGCATCACGCTCGAGTTCGAGGACGAGGTCTGCGGCATCCGCACCGAGCTGCGGTATCACCTCGACGCGCACGGAGTGCTCGCCGTCGACGCCTCGCTGACCAGGGCCGCAGAACTCAGCCCGCGGATCGGAGACACCGCGTATACGGTCGGCGCGTTCCTCGCCCTGCTTCCCCTTCCCGAACGCGCGACGGAGATCCTGGATTTCACGGGCAAGTGGTGTCGTGAGCGGTCTCCGCAGAGGTCGCCGTTCGGGTTCGGAACACACCTGCGGTCCGCACACCGTGGCAAGCCCGGCCATGACTCGCCCTTCCTCTTCGCGGCCGGCACCGAGGGCTTCGGATTCGGTCACGGCGAGATCTGGGCCGTGCACCTCGCATGGAGCGGCGAGCAGCAGTACCTCGCTGAGCGCCTTCCCGAGGGCGCGGGGGCATTCAGCTCGGTCCTCGGCGCCGGCGAGGACCTGCACCCGGGCGAGATCATCCTTGAGGACGGCGAGCGCTATGACGCGCCGACCGCCCTGTTCGTCTGGTCAGACGACGGCCTCGACGCGATCAGCGATCGACTGCACCGGCGACTTCGCGCGCGGGACTCGCACCCGCGCGGCCCGCGCCCGCTGGTCCTCAACACCTGGGAGGCCGTCTACTTCGATCACGACCTCGCCCGCCTGACTGCCCTGATCGAGAGGGCTGCAGAGGTGTGTGTCGAGCGCATCGTCCTCGACGACGGCTGGTTCCGCGGTCGGCGGGAGGCGGATGCCGGCCTCGGCGACTGGTTCGTCGATGAGGACGTCTGGCCGCAGGGACTCAGCCCGCTTGTCGACGTCGTCCGCGCACACGGCATGCAGTTCGGCCTGTGGTTCGAACCCGAGATGATCAACCTCGACTCCGACCTCGCCCGGTCGCATCCTGACTGGGTCCTCGGGCCCGCCGAAGGGTTCGGGCCCGAATCCCGATCACAGCACGTGCTGGACATCGCCAGGCCCGAGGCATACGAGTACCTTCTCGAACGCATCGACGCGCTGGTCCGCGAGCATTCGATCGACTACCTCAAGTGGGACCACAACCGCGACCTCCTCGAGGCGGTGAGTCGCGGCACCGATGGCGATCGTCCGAGTGTGCATCGGCAGACCGAAGCGCTCTACCGGCTGCTCGACGAGCTCCGCCTGCGCCACCCGGAGCTCGAGATCGAGACGTGCTCGGGTGGCGGCGGTCGGGTCGACCTCGGAATCCTCGACCGCACCGATCGCGTGTGGGCATCCGACTGCAACGATCCGGTCGAGCGGATCCAGATCGAACGGTGGACGCGCACGATCGTGCCACCCGAACTGATCGGATCTCACCTCGGGGCCGCTCGCTCGCACACCACGGCGCGGACCACCGATCTGTCGTTCCGTCTCGCCACCTCGCTCACGGCTCACGCCGGCATCGAGCAGGACCTCACATCGGTGGACGACGACGAGCTGGCCGCGATCGCCCGCTGGGCCGGCATGTACCGGGAGTTCCGCGACCTGCTGCACAGCGGTCGCGTGGTGAACGCAGACCTCGCCGATCAGGCGACCTCGCTCTCGGGGATAGTCGCCCAGGACGGTTCCGCGGCGCTGTTCACGTGGAGCAGGTTCGCGACCTCGGCGGCGGGTCAGTCGGGTCGAGTGCGCTTCCCCGGGCTCGATGCGCACGCGGCGTACAGCGTCCGGATCCGCGAGGACCTCGGCTCCGCGAGTCGGCACGGGGGCGACCCCGTGTGGGTGACGACCGCCCTGGCGGGCGCGATCGACGTGCCTGGAGTGGTCCTGAGCACTGTGGGGGTTCCTCTCCCGACCCTCAACGCGCAGCAGGCGATGCTCATCGAGATCCGGCGCACCGACAGCTGACACCCCGACTCTTCCTTCCCATCCACACGACAGAGCAGTCGAACGAGAGGAAAGCAATGAAGACCCATCGACAGAGAAGGCGAGCGGCCTCGATCGCCGGGGCACTCGCCGCAACCGCACTCGTCCTGAGTCTCGCCCCCGGCGCGACCTGGGCGACTGCGGCGACGCCCACCCCGACGCCTGCGCCGGAAGCGACCCCGGTCTCCACGCCGTCACCACCCGCGGAGGACTCTCCCGAGACGCCGCCCCCGGCGGAGGAATCCCCCGAGACCACGCCCCCGACGGAGGATCCGACGCCGACCGAATCCGAGCCCGCCCCCTCGGCCTCGCCCGATGCCACCCAGGCACCGCCGGCGAAGGAGGCGGCGAAAGCCACGTCGGACGCCGACGACGGGATCTCCGAGCTGTCCGCGAAGCCCTACATGGGCTGGAGCAGCTACAGCATGCAGGTCTACGAGGGCGGCCAGTGGATCACCGCCGATCAGATCATGGCGCAGTCCGATGCCATGCACGACAAGCTGCAGGACTTCGGCTACGAGTACATCAACATCGACGCAGGGTGGAACGGCGGCCAGGACGAGTACGGACGCCCGATACCCAGCACGACGCTGTTCCCCGACGGGCTGGATGCCGTGATCGACCGCGTGCACGGCAACGGCCAGAAGGTCGGCCTGTACCTCATCCCCGGCATGAGCCTGGAGACCGCTCAGAAGGCGCTTCCGATCCACAACGCGCCGGGCTGCACCACCGAGAACCTGCTCAAGCAGCCCCTGCAGCAGGGCGACTACTGGGGCTTCGGCTACCGCTTGGATTTCGACAACCCCTGCACGCAGAAGTACATCGACTCGATCGCCGACCTGCTCGGCGAGTGGGGTGTGGACTTCATCAAGTTCGACAGCGTGACGCCCGGTTCCGGCATCGGCGACCTCTCGATGGATGCTCGCGAGGAGGTGGCCGCCTGGTCTGAGGCCCTCGAACGCAACGACATCTGGTTCGAGCTGTCGTGGGCGGTCGACATCGACTACGCCGACTACTGGAAGCAGTACGCCGACGGCTGGCGCATCGACTGGGACGTCGAGTGCTATTGCGGCGACGAGGCGCTGACGACCTGGGAGAACGTCGCGCGTCTGTTCCCGCGGCTCTCCGACTGGTGGCGCCACGCCGGACCCGCCGGATGGAACGACCTCGACTCCCTCAATGTCGGAAACGGCAGGATGGACGGCCTCACCCGCGACGAACGGCGCACGGCGACGACGCTGTGGGCGACATCTGCCGCCCCGATGTACCTCGGCAACGACCTCACGAACCTCGACGAGTTCGGCCTCGACCTGATCACCAATCGCGAGGTCATAGCCGTGAATCAGGCGGGTGTCCCCGCGCGACCGGTCTCGACCGGCACGAAGCAGCAGGTCTGGTACGCACTCAACCCCGATGGCACATATACGGTCGCGCTGTACAACCTCGGTCGTGCAGACGCCGACATCACCGTCGACTGGTCTGACATCGGTCTCGACGGATCCGCGAAGATCCGCGACCTCTGGGCCGGCAAGAACCTGGGCACGGAGGCCGACGGCTTCACAGCCGAGAGCGTGCCGATCCATGGTGTGCGCCTGCTGAAGGTGACGCCTGCGAAGCAGGCCGTGCTCACGGTGAACGATGACTCGCTGCGCGTCGGCTACGACGGAGACTGGATCCGCAACGACGGCAACGAAGTCCCGGCGACATCGCAGCCGTTCACCGTCGCCGTGTCCGACACCCCGGGGGGTGGCACGCCCACCCCGCCCGCCACAGGTCTCACGGTGACGCTGAACGACGACGATGCACGCATCGGCTACAGCGGATCGTGGGGCGACAGCAACAATCGAGGACTCGGCGATCACGGCGACGATGTGCACTACGCAGAGACCAACGGAGCGGCGTTCGAGTACACGTTCCAGGGCACGGGAATCCAATACGTCACCGAGAAGCACGAGTCGCAGGGAGAGGTCGAGATCTACCTCGACGGTCAGCTCGTGGAGACCGTGGACACGTCGCTTCCTGCGGCGGACGGCCGACTCTCGCAGCAGGTCGTCTACGGCGTCGCCGACCTCGCGAGCGGGAGCCACACCCTGCGTGCGGTGAAGAAGTCCGGCTCCTTCATGCTCCTCGACAAGCTGGTCGTCACGCTCGACAGCCAGCTGAGCACGACCTCGGGAGCCTTCAACAAGGCCGCGCCCGCCGATGTCGCCGTCGACGTGCTGCGGGATCCCGGCGAGCTCGCCTCGATCAGCGTCGCCGGCGATGCGCTCGAGCGCGACGTCGACTTCACGCTGTCGGGCAGCACGGTCACGATCCGCTCGTCGTACCTTGCGACGCTTCCCGTCGGCGATACGACCCTGGACTTCGACTTCACGGGAGACCACCTCGATGACGTGCACGCCACCGTGGCTGACGGAGCGTCCGTGGCATTCAGCTTCCGCGGAACCGGCGTCTCGTGGATCGGTCCGAAGGGCCCTGACCAGGGCACGGTCGACGTCTACATCGACGGCAAGAAGGTCGAGAGCATCGGCACTCACAACGAATCGCGCGTCTCGACCCAGGAGCTGTTCTCCGTCTCGGGTCTGAAAGACAAGGAGCACACGATCAAGATCGTGAAGACGTCGGGAGACGTGCTGCGCACGGACGTGTTCCGGTACACGGTCAAGAAGGTCGGCTGATCACTGCCGGGGCGGGCCTCGCGCCCGCCCCGGCAGCACCCGTGCGCCTCGCGGATGTCCGCGTCCGGGTGCATACTCTGCGGCATGGAGATCACACTCGCACAGCCCGCGGGACTCGTCGTGAGCCCCGCATTCAGTCATGTCGCCGTCGTCCCCCCAGGGGCCACGACGATCCACATCGGCGGCCAGAACGGCGTCGACGAGACCGGCGCGCTCGTCTCGGCGGATGCCGCCGAGCAGTCGCTCCGAGCGGTTCAGAACGCCCGCATCGCCCTCGAGTCAGCGGGCGCGAGCCTCGACGACGTCATCAGCTGGACCATCTATATCCATCAGGATGCTGATCTGCGCGCTGCCTACGGCGCCGTCGCATCCACGCTCGCGCGCGACGGCGCCCCTCCCCTGGTGACCGCAGCCCTGGTGGCCGGTCTCGGCGTCCCCGGAGCAGTGATCGAGGTGAGCGCGATCGCCGCTGTCATCCGCGAATGACCTGACCCGGCGTCAGGTGTTCAGATTCTGCCCCGCACCGGCGTCCGCTCGGCCGAGTCGCCGCCGTCCGGCATGGCCATCTCGGCGCGAACACCGAGCAGTCGCACCTCACGGTCGCGATCGAGCGTGTCACCGAGAGCGAGAGCCGCATCGACGACCTCGGCCCGCTCGGTCGTCGGCTCTGACAGCTTGCGACCGAAGGTCTTCGTCTCGAACGGTGCGTAACGCACCTTGAGGTGCACGCGGACGACCGCGCGCCCCTCGGAGGCGCAGTCGTCGAAGGCCTGCCCGGCCAGATCGACCAGCGCCGACCGCACCTCCGCGGGCGTCGTGAGGTTCTGCTGGAAGGTCGTCTCACGGCTGTGGCTGCGTGCCACCCAGGGGGTGCTGTCGACCACAGCAGGTCCGAGACCCGACCCCAGACCGTGATACCAGACGCCCATCCGGGGACCGAACTCCGCGGTGAGCTGGCCCTCATCGGCCTCAGCCAGCTCACGGACGGTCGTGATGCCGTGGGCTGCGAGCCTCTTCTGCACCTTCGGCCCCACACCCCAGAGCCCCCGCGTGGGCTTGTCACCCATCACCTCGAACCAGTTGTCGGCGGTGAGCCGGAACACTCCTCGGGGCTTGCCGAACTCGGTGGCGATCTTGGCGCGCACCTTGTTGTCTCCGATACCGACCGAGCAGTGCAGCCCGGTCGCCTCGAGCACCGCGCTCTGAGCGAGGCGCGCGATCCCCTCAGGATCATCGGTCGTGACGCCGAGGAAGCACTCGTCCCAGCCGATGACCTCGAGCACCACCCCTGGCAGCGCGCGCAGCGTCGACATCACCTCCGTCGACGCCGACTCGTAGGCGTCGTGATCCACCGGCAGGAAGACAGCGTTCTCGGGCGCCTTGCGCGCCGCGATCTTCAACGGCATCCCGGATCCGATGCCGAACTCGCGCGCCTCGTACGACGCCGTCGACACGACGGCTCGCTCCGTGGGATCCCCCCTGCCGCCGACGATCACAGGGAGCCCCGCGAGCTCGGGTCTGCGCAGCACCTCGACCGCAGCGATGAACTGGTCCATGTCCACGTGCAGAACCCAGTCGCTCATGCATCGAGTGTGGCCCGTGTCACTCGGGAAGTCACCCCTCGCACACGATCAGCGCGCGGTGCTCAGCTGATCGAGATGCCGATCGCCGTCGCGATCACGGCGAGCAGCGGCAGAGTGCCCTGCATCGCGGCCGCCCGCAGCTTGGTGCGGTCGGAGAGCACGAGCACCAGTGCCGCGGCGAGCATCATCCCCGTGCCGGCGAAGACCAGAGTCAGCCCGATCGTCGTGAGGCCGATGATCACGAAGCCGACGCCGAGCAGCGCGGTCAGCGCCAGGAAGAGGTTGTAGAAGCCCTGATTGAAGGCGAGGGCCTTCATCGTGACGGCGTCGGCCTCGCTGGCGACGCCGAAGATCTTCCTCGTCTCAGGTTCGGTCCACTTGAGCGATTCGAGCGCGAAGATGAAGACGTGGAAGGCGGCAGCGGCCGCGGCGAGGACGAGTCCGACGATGAGCATGACTCGATCGTATCGACCCTCGCGTGCTGTCAGATCAGGAAGATCGGCAGCAGCCCGGGGTTGTGCGCGTGCACGAGCACGGCGAAGACGACAGCGTCGAAGAGCAGATGCACGGTCACGACATAGGCGAGCGAGTGCGTCCGCATGAAGATGAACCCCTGCAGTAGCGCGAACGGGATGGTGAGCAGCGGACCCCACTCGCGGTAGCCGAGCTCCCACAGGAAGGAGACGAACACGATCATCTGCAGCACGTTGGCGAGGGCATCGGGAAAGTGTCTGCGCAGCAGTGCGAACACGGTGCAGATGAAGAACAGCTCGTCCCAGATGCCGACTGCGCCGACGCCGACGAACAGCCGCGCGATGAGCTCGGGCGAGTCGACGACCGGCCAGTTCTGATAGACCCCGCTCGTGATGAAGTAGAAGGGCAGGATCAGCCAGCCGAGCACCAGGACCGCCACCAGCCAGCCCCATTGCAGGCGCCCCCATCGCCGGTGTGCACGCCAGGGGAAACCGATCGCCCGATCTCGGAAGACGAAGCGCGAGACGACGTACGGCACGGCGACCGCACCTCCGAGCGCCAGCGTGAAGCGCAGCATCGCCAGGTTGTCGAGCTCCGCCGCCAGCGGGATGACGCTCACGATGAGCATTCCGAGCGCGATCAACGAGAGGTCCCGGGTGAGCGAAGGCCGACGACTCGCTCCGATCACGCGAGCGCTCTCAGGCCGCGCGCCGACGGTCGCCGTCTGATCCGGGGACGAGGGCACACGCCGTTCGACCAGCCAGGCGGCGCCGACGCCGAGCGCGAGCAGCACCCAGCCGAGCCAGGCGATCTGCACGACGAAGAACGCCGGTGCCGCAAGGCACACGAGCAGCGCAGGTGCGACGGCGGGCCAGGTGGTCGACGTGCGCTGGATGTCGATCACGCGCGCGGCTTCCGCCGATACACGAGATCGCGGATGTCGCGCCCCTTGGCGATCCCCTTGCGCTCGAAAGCCGTCATGACTCGTCCGTCGAACCGCTCCGCCCAGTCACCGTCGAAAGCGCGCTCGAACAGCGGCTCGTCGTCGAGCACGTCGCGCATCTGGAGGGCGTAGTCCTCCCAGTCGGTCGCCAGGCGGAGGAGACCTCCGTCGCGAAGCGCGCGGGCGGCGGTGTCACCGAACCCCTGGCGGACGAGCCGGCGTTTGGTGTGCTTCTTCTTGTGCCACGGGTCGGGGAAGAAGATCCAGACCTCCGCTGCGGCTTCCTCGGGCAGGTAAGACGACAGCACCTCCGGCGCATTCGCCTCGACCACACGCACGTTGCGTGCGCCCTCGCGGTCGGCATCGAGCATCGTCCTCGCCAGCCCGGCGCGAAAGACCTCGACGGCGAGGAAGTCGTCATCGGGTCGCGACGACGCCGCGGCGACGATGGCGTGCCCCTGGCCGGATCCGATCTCGACGAACAGATCGGCCGCCCGTCCGTATTCGACGGTCGGGTCGAGCCTTGCTTCAGGGTGCACCGAGGTCCACGCGACATCACGAGGGACATCCAGGAGGTAGTGCGGTCCGAGCTCTTCGAACGCGCGTTCCTGCGCGTCGGACATCCGGCCGCTGCGGCGCACGAAGGAGACCGGTTCGTCGCGGAAGGTGCGGGGTTCGGGCATGCTTCCAGGGTAGTCGGCGGCGATCGACGCCACAGACCGCGGATCAGGGCGCGGGCGCGGTGACGAAGTCGATCAGCTCTTCGACCCGGCCGAGGAGCGCGGGCTCGAGGTCGCGATACGTATGCACCTTCGACAGGATGTGCTGCCAGGCCCGACCGGTGTCGCCCTGCGTCTCGTATGGCCAGCCGAACGCACGACAGATCCCGGTCTTCCAGTCCGTCCCCCGGGGGATCTCCGGCCACTTCGCGATTCCGAGAGCCCGCGGGGTGACGCACTGCCAGACGTCGACGAACGGATGGCCGACGATGCGTACGTGCTTTCCATGCGGTCCGCGGGCGACCGCATCGGCGACGCGCGACTCCTTCGACCCCGGCACGAGATGATCGACGAGCACCCCGTAGCGCCGGGAGGCGGTCGGCGGCTCGGCGGCGAGCAGCTCATCGAGCAGATCGACTCCCTGCAGGAACTCGACGACCACGCCCTCGACCCGCAGATCTGCGCCCCACACCTTCTCGACGAGCTCGGCGTCGTGCTTGCCCTCCACCAGGATGCGGCTGGGCAGTGCGACCCTGGCTCGCTGGTCAGCGGCCACGAAGGATCCGGATGCCGTGCGCCGGAGTCCCTGCTCCTTCGCTGCGGGGACTGTGAGGCGAACAGGCGATCCGTCGATCAGGAACCCGCCGCCCAGGGGGAAGAGGCGCTTGCGCCCGACTCGGTCTTCGAGCTCGACGTTGCCGCCCTGCACCCGCGTGACCGCTCCGCAGAATCCGTCCTGCGCGACCTCGACGACGAGATCGAGCTCGGCCGCAACCTGAGGAACCGGCTTCGCTGCGCGCTCACGCCAGCCGGCCGCGAGCACATCCGATCCATACCTGTCGTCCATGCCATCCAGCGTATGTGTCTCCGCTGAGGGCGAACGGCTATCCCCGCTCGGAAGCTGTCGCGTGTCGGTCTCAGTGCATAGACTCGTGCCATGGGGCTCGGCTGCCGGTCGGAGGGAACACGATGAAGACACGGTGGCTCGCGCTGGCCGCGCTGACCGCGGCAGCGGCCGCAGGGGCGTTCTCCGCCTCGGCCGCGTCTGCGACCGATCCGGTCACTCTCGACTCGGGGTACGTGACCGACGACGCCGACGTCCTCAGCGCGAGCGAAGAGGATGCTGTCGAGGCGCGACTCCAGACGCTCAGCGACAACTCCTCCTCCGACCTCTTCGTCGTCCTCGTCGACGACTTCACCTCGCCGTCCGACAACATCGCCTGGGCCGACACCGTCGCAGAGAGCAACAACCTCGGCTCCGAGCAGTATCTTCTCGCCATCGCGGTGGACGGACGCAGCTACTACATCTCGGCCGCCCCCGACGGTCCGCTCAGCGACAGCAAGCTCGACGATGTGGAAGACAAGATCCAGGGCCTGGCCGCGCAGGAGGACTGGGAGGGCATGATCGTCCTCGCTGCCGACGAGATCGAGGGTGACGGCGGGGCGGGCGCTCTGCGAGCCACCCTGATCGTGGTCGCTGTCATCGCACTCGGCCTGGTCGTGTGGCTCGTCATCGCGCTCGTACGCCGCTCGCGGAGGAACGCCGAGATACGCAGGCGCGGGGCCATGCCGGAGAAGCCCGATCCGAACGATCCGTTCTCGACTCTGACCGACGAGCAGGTGCAGACGCAGGCAGGTGCTGCCCTCGTGCAGGCCGACGATGCGATCACCTCGAGCCGGGAAGAGCTCGGCTTCGCCGTCGCGCAGTTCGGCGAAGCGGCCACCTCGGCGTTCACCGGCGCCGTCGAGACCGCCAAGGCCAAGATGTCGGAGGCCTTCGATCTCAAGCAGAAGCTCGACGACGAGATCGAGGACACCGTCCACGATCGTCGCGCGTGGCACATCCGCATCATCCAGATCTGCGACGAGACCGACGATGTTCTCGACGAGAACACCGAGGCGTTCGACGCCCTTCGCAAGCTCGAGCAGAATGCACCGCAGGAGCTCGAGCGAGTGAAAGGTGAGCGGGCAGCGCTCCAGCCCCTCCTCGACGGCGCGGCCGCTGCTCTCTCGGCTCTCGCCGACACCTACGACTCGACGGCTCTGTCGACCGTCGCAGACAACCCGGCGCAGGCCCAGGAGCGCGCGCTGCTCGCAGACCGTTCGATCGAGGCCGCAGCACAGGCGATCGCCGCGGGAAGGTCGGGCGAGGCCGCCTTCGCAATCCGCACGGCCGAGCAGTCCGTCGCACAGGCGGCTCAGCTGGTTCAGGCGATCACCGCGCTCGGCTCCGAGCTGACGGACATCGAAGCGCAGGCGCAGGCCCTGGTGACCGAGCTGCAGGCAGACGTCGCCGCCGCGCAGCAGCTGCCAGACCCTGACGGAGCGATCGCCTCGGTCGCCACGGCGACCGTCCGCCAGCTGCAGCTGGCCCAGACCGGCCTCGCCGGAGCCTCACGCGACCCCCGGCGGGTGCTCGACGCCCTCACTGCCGCGAACACGCAGATCGATGCCGCGATCGCCCAGGGCACGCAGGCCGCGGAGCGTGCCCGTCGAGCCCAGCAGATGCTCGAGCAGACGTTGACCCAGGCCGGCTCCGAGATCCGCGCGACCCGTGAGTACATCGAGACGCGCCGCGGCACGGTCGGGTCGACCGCACGAACCCGGCTGTCGCAGGCCGAGGCCTCCCTCACCCAGGCACTGAACCTGCGCGCGACCGACCCCGTGGCGGCGCTCACCGAAGCCGGTCGCTCGCTCGATCTCGTCCGTCAGGCCACGTCGTCCGCGCAGGCCGACGTCGAGGCGATGAATCCGAGCCGCTACCAGAACGACAGCTGGGGCGGCGGAGGCGGCAGCATCTTCGGCGGATCCGGTTCCGGCGGCTCGGGCCTCGGCGGCGACATCCTCGGCGGCATCATCGGCGGTCTGCTCTCCGGTGGTGGAGGCGGCGGTGGCTCCTCCCGCAGCAGCAGCTGGCGCTCCAGCGGAGGCGGCGGTTTCCGCAGCTCCGGTTTCGGCGGAGGCGGCGGCAGCCGCTCCAGTGGCCGCAGCGGCCGTTCGGGAGGACGACGCTTCTGAACCGCACACACATCGGCCCCAGACATCGAGTCCGACCCTCTGAAAGGAACCACGCATGACCAAGCAGTCCATCTTCGGACGTATCTCGACCCTCGTCCGCGCGAACATCAACTCCCTCCTGGACTCTGCGGAAGACCCGCAGAAGATGATCGACCAGCTGGTTCGCGACTACACGAACAGCATCGCCGATGCGGAGTCGGCCATCGCAGAGACCATCGGCAACCTGCGCCTGCTCGAGCGCGACCACGAAGAAGACGTCCAGGCGGCCACCGAGTGGGGCAACAAGGCCCTCGCCGCCAGCCGCAAGGCCGACGAGATGCGCACCAAGGGCGACGCGGCCGACGCCGACAAGTTCGACAACCTCGCGAAGATCGCTCTTCAGCGTCAGATCAGTGCCGAGCGCGAGGCGACCGGGGCCGAGCCCCAGATCGCGGCACAGACCGAGATCGTCGACAAGCTCAAGTCCGGCCTCAACGGCATGAAGGACAAGCTCGGCGAGCTCAAGAACAAGCGCAGCGAGCTGCTCGCCCGCGCGAAGGTCGCCGAGGCGCAGACGAAGGTCCAGGACGCGGTCTCGTCGATCAACGTCCTCGACCCCACCAGCGAGCTGGGCCGTTTCGAAGACAAGGTCCGCCGCCAGGAGGCCCTTGCCCAGGGCAAGATCGAACTCGCGGCCTCCAGCCTCGACGCGCAGTTCGAGAGCCTCGAAGACCTCGGTGAGCTCACCGAGGTCGAGGCTCGTCTCGCCGAGCTGAAGGCGGGCGGCTCCGCCCCTCGTCAGGCCATCGAAGGCTCCTGATACACCTGCGGGTGCCTCGGATCCTCGTGTCCGAGGCACCCGCTCCTCTTCACAGCTGGAGGCACCCATGGTGCGTTTCCTCGTCGTCCCGCAATGGCAGGGCTCCCCTGCCCCGCGCGCGATGCTCCTCGTCGACGGCGCCTCGGCGATCGCCGGCGATCTTCCGCGCGCGGCGACCACCGTGCTCGATGTGCCGGTGGAGGCGGGCGAGTCCCTGGGCACGGGCGTTCGACGCCTCAGCGCGCTTCTTCGCACCAGAGAACTCGTCGATGCGAGCATGACGGCCGACACGGTGATCATCGGCGGCGACTGCAGCGTGACGGTCGCCGCCCTGGCGGCTCTCCCCGGCGGCACCGATGACCTCGCCGTCGTGTGGTGCGACGCCCATGCCGATATGCACACGCCCGACACCTCCCCCTCCGGCGCGTTCTCGGGCATGGCGCTCCGAGCCGTGCTGGGCGAGGGAGAACCTCAGCTCACGCTCGCGCCCGGAATCGCACGCGATCGGGTGGTCACGGTGGGCATGCGCAATCTCGACGATGCCGAGGTCACTGCTCTCGACGGACTCACGCAGCTCTCCGTCGAAGATCTCGACTCGCCTGATGCCCTGGCCGACGCGGTCGAGGCGACCGGCGCACGCCGCGTATGGGTGCACATCGACGTCGACGTGCTCGATCCCGCCGAGATCGCCGGCGTCTCCTCCCCTGCCCCGTTCGGGCTCGCGCCTGCGGCCCTCAGCGCAGCGATCCGCGCGCTGCGGTCACGCGTGCCGCTGGCCGGCGCGACCATCGCCGGATTCGCCCCGCGGTCGCCCGCCGATGCGGTCGACGACCTGGGAGCGCTGCTCCGCCTCGTCGGTGCTGTCGCATGACGGCTGACTGGCGGCCCGCTGCCGAGCTCGCCCTGGCGCGCGGTCGACGACTCGACCGGAGAATCCCCTCGTTCCTCCTCCGCTCGCCGGTCAGTCGGATCGGATACTGGTGGGGCACGGCGGTCGGCTGGATCTGGGGCTCACTGTGGAGCACGGGCCCCGTGGAACGACGAGCAGGCCTCTGGGTGTTCCGAGGGATGCCGAACTGGACGTTCAATCGCGGCGGGGTCTGCGTGGGCGGCTGCTTCCTCACCGGTGACGCCCGACCCAGCGACGCGATGCTGCGCCACGAGGCGGTGCACAAAGCACAGTGGCTGCGCTATGGATTCCTGCTTCCGGTGCTCTATCTCTTCGCAGGCCGGGATCCCCTGCACAACCGCTTCGAGATCGAAGCGGGCCTCGAAGACGGCAACTACGTCCGCCGCAGCCGCCCTCAGCCGTAGACGGGCAGCCGTAGACGGGCAGAGCCCTGATCCGTAGAGGGCAGAGCTCTCAGCTGCACACAGGCAGAGCCATCAGCCGTAGACGGGCAGAGCCCTCAGCGGTCGACGGGAAGAAGTCCGAACCGTTCGGGGGCGTAGATCTGAGCGGGCTGGATGTCGAGGGTGCCGGTCAGGTGCTCGACGATGTCGGCCGTGCCGAGGTAGCCGCCGAGAAGGGTGATGTGGGTCTCGAGCTCGTCGTCGCAGAGCATCTCGTCAGCCCAGGCGCAGGTTGCTCGCGCGAGCGCCTGTCCGGGCGCGCAGGCCCGCCCGGTTCCGGGTGCTCCCGATCGCTGGGCTCGAGCGAGCCAGGTGACGGTCATGCGTCCGGGAGCGTCGATCACGCCGATGTCCGATGCGTCGGCGACCTCGATGAAGATCCGGCCCGATGCGCACAGCGGCAGAGTCGTGAGGAAGACCTCGAGTTCGGCGAGCGAATGCTCGTCGGCGGTCACCAGGTGGTGAGCGCGACGACGTGCGGCGCGGCGCTCGGCACGCGTGCTGCGGGTCTCGAGGAAGGTCTCCATGATGCATCCATCATACAGGACGCGAAGGGTTGCCTAACCTTGCTCAGCAACTTCTTCCACGAGCGCCGCCCGAAGAGCCTCGAGCTCCTGATCCGTCATGCCGTTCGCGCGAAGGTAGCCGGCGGCCGAGCCCCACCGCTCGTCGACCTGCTCGAGCAGCGCCCTCATCACGGGCGCAGGCGACTGCGTGGCCAACGCGACCGCGTGCACCGCCTGCGGATGCTGCGACCTCAGGTACGCGGCGATGCGATGCGACCGCTCGGCCGGCAGCAGCGACTCCGTGAGTGCATAGTCCTCGATGATCGCGTCGCGGTCGGCGCCGACCGCGGCGAGCGCCAGAGCGACCGTCACCCCGGTGCGATCCTTGCCCACCGTGCAGTGGATCAGGGTCGGCTCGCCGGCGGCGATGATCCGGATGGCGGCGACGAGCCGCTCTCCGCTCTCCTCGAGAAGGTGGAGATAGAGGTCTTCCAGGCTCGTGTCCGTCTCGAAGAACGAACGCACGGATCCGAGGAAGAGCGGAAGGTGGGTGGTGTCCGGCCCTTCGATCTCGGTCGGCTCCGCAGCGACCTCTTCGCCGTCGCGGAGGTCGACGATGTGCGCGACGCGACGACGAACCTCGTTCACGCCCGCCGTGGTGGCGGCGGAGAGCTGGCCTGATCGCAGCAGCATCCCCGAGCGGATCCGCCCGCCGTCTGCGGGGAGTCCGCCGACGTCGCGGAAGTTGTTGACGCCGTCGATGTCGAGGACGCTCATGCCTGCGCCTGTGGGGCGCGGGGCGGGACGGGGTATCGTCCGGCGATGACGACCCGGTTGAAGGCGTTGATCGAGACGCAGGCCCAGCTCAGTGCCGCGTACTCCTTCTCGGTGAAGACTCCGCCGACGCGGTCGTAGACCTCGTCGGAGATGCCCTCTTCGGAGATGAACGTGAAAGCCTCCGCGAGCTCGAGCGCGGCCTCCTCGCGGTCGCTGAACACGTCGCTCTCACGCCAGGTCGCGATCTGCATCAGCGTGTCCGTGTCGATGCCGGCCTTGAGGGCTCTGTCGACGTGCAGGCGCGTGCAGTAGCTGCATCCGTTCAGCTGCGAGGAGTGGATCATCACGATCTCCTTGAGCCGATCGTCGATGCCGTTCGCTGCACAGATGTCACCGACCGTACGGGCGAAGGCGTCGAGGGCCTGATAGGCCGCTGGCTCGGTCTTGGAGAGGTGCACTCGCGTCTCGCTCATGCCTCAATGATATTCCGTTGCGCAATCGTCCCGGCGAGTCGCTTTCCACGCAGACGAATGCAGAATGACAACAGTCATCCGCATCCGGCTTGCGCAATGACACTCTTCACCGCAACCTGCGTTGACACATTGCTCCTGCATTTCCGCACTGCCCCGAAAACAGAGCAGAATATGCAAGTGGCGATCGACACCAGCGAGTTCAGCTATCTTCCCGCACAGGCGCAGGCGATGGGAGTCCCCGTGCCATCCGTCCGACGCGTGACGCTGCCCCTCCCAGACGGCCGTCACGTCAGCGCTCTGCGGTTCGGCGAAGAGACGCCCCGTGTCACGCTGCTGCACGGCGCGGGCCTCAACGCGCACACGTGGGACACGACGGTGCTCGCCCTTCAGCAGCCGGTGCTCGCGATCGACCTCGCCGGACACGGCGATTCATCATGGCGCAGCGACGTCGACTACACCCCTCGCACGCTCGCGGTCGACGTCGCGGCAGCACTCGACGCCTGGACCGACGGAGCGCAGCTGGTCGTGGGCCAGTCGCTCGGCGGCCTCACCGGCGCCGCCCTCGCTGCAGCCCGCCCCGAGCTCGTGTCCGAGCTGATCGTCGTCGACATCACTCCCGGCATCGACACCTCGGCCGGACCAGCCGCCCTGCGCGAGTTCTACGCCGGACCCACCGATTTCGAGACCCGCGACGAGCTCGTCGACCGCGCGATCTCCTTCGGTTTCGGGGGCGCCCGCTCCGACACCGAGCGCGGGGTATTCCTCAACACCCGTGTGCGCGACGACGGCCGCGTCGAGTGGAAGCACCATTTCGCGCACCTCGCCGCTCAGACACTGGCAGCCCACGGCCCCGGAGACGACTCGGCGCCGTCACTGCTGCACACGACCGGATGGCAGGATCTGTCGAAGACGACGGCCCCGGTGACGCTCGTCCGCGCCATCGACGGCTTCGTGAGCGAGGCGGACGCGAAGGAGTTCGGCGAGCGCCTGCCCCACGCCCGCGTCATTGCCGTCCAGGCCACGCACAACGTCCAGGAGACCGCACCCGCCGAGCTGGCGTCGCTGATCTCCTCATCCCTCGCTTCTCGCGGAATGTGACGTTCCGTTCCACATTCCGCCCTCATGCCCTGACACATCCCTAGGCTCGATCCAACGGCACACAGCAACTGCCGCACCGAGAGGAAACACCCCATGTTCCGACGTACGCGACGACTCGCGCTGATCTCCGCGATCGCGGCGAGCGCCATCGTCCTCACTGCCTGCGCAGGTGCCGCAGAGCCCGAGACCACCGAACCGGTCGGAGAGCCTGATCCGGACGCGACGCTGCAGGTCGGCCTCGTCCTCGAGCCCACCAACCTCGACATCCGTCACACCAGCGGCGCAGCGCTGGAGCAGATCCTGATCGACAACATCTACGAGGGTCTCATCAGCCGCACGCAGGAGAACGAGATCGTGCCGCGACTCGCCTCCGACTACGAGGTCTCCGAAGACGGACTCACCTACACCTTCACGCTGAACGAGGGCATCACCTTCCACAGCGGAACCGCGCTCACCTCCGCCGATGTGGTCTCCTCCTACGAGGCTGTGCGCACCGACGCGACGCTGCAGGGCAATGCCGAGTTCGCCTCGGTGGCCTCGATCACCGCACCGGACCCGACCACGGTGCAGATCGTGTTGACGGCGCCGAACCAGAACTTCCTGTTCTCACTGACCGGTCCTGCCGGTCTCGTGTTCCAGACCGGCGATACGACCGATCTCAAGACGGCCGAGAACGGCACAGGTCCCTTCACCCTCACGCGGTGGAACAAGGGCAGCGCCATCACGTTCGCCCGCAACGAGGCCTACTGGGGCGAGCCTGCGGGCGTCGCCGAGGTCGAGTTCCAGTACATCCCCGACTTCACGGCCGGGGTGAACGCTGCTCTCGATGGCGGCGTCCAGGTGCTCACAGCGGTGGATCCGAATCTCGCCCCGCAGCTCGAGGAGTCCGGCGACTTCACTCTCACGACCGGCCGCACCACCGACAAGGCGACGCTCGCGTTCAACAACGCCAAGGCGCCCCTCGACGACGTCCGGGTGCGCGAAGCGCTGCGCCTCGCGATCGACCACGAGGCTCTGGTCGAGGCTGTCGGCGCGGGCTCGACCCTCTACGGACCGATTCCCGAACTGGACCCCGGTTATGAAGACCTCTCTGACGTCGTCTCCTACGACCCCGAGAAGGCCAAGGAGCTGCTCGCCGAGGCCGGGCAGGAAGACCTCGAGCTCACCCTGACGATCCCGAACTTCTATGGAACCACGGTTCCGAAGGTCCTCATCTCCGACTTCCAGAAGGTCGGAGTCACCCTCGACGTCGACTCGGTCGAGTTCCCGGCCTGGTTGGAGGACGTCTACACCAACCACGACTACGACCTGAGCTTCGTGCTGCACGTCGAGCCGCGCGACTTCGGCAACTTCGCGAATCCCGAATACTACTTCGGCTACGACAACGCCGAGGTGCAGGACCTCTACACCGAGGCTATGGCCGAGGTCGACCCCGACAAGTCCGCGGACCTGCTCGCCGAGGCCGCGCGGATCGTCTCCGAGGATCACGCGGCGGATTGGCTGTACAACGGTGCGACGATCACGGCCGTGAGCCCGCTGGTCACCGGGTTCCCCGAGGACTCGATCAACTCGCGCATCAACCTGGCCGGCGTCACCGTCGCCACCGAGAAGTGACGACGCGCACTTCGTGATCCGCTACGCGCTCGTCCGAGGAGCCCTGCTCATCGCAGGGCTCCTCGTCTCGAGTGCGGTGATCTTCCTCACCTTGCGGGTCTTCCCCGGCGACGTCGCGCAGCTGATCGCCGGAACCCAGGCCTCCCCCGCCGAGGTCGAGGCGCTCCGAGAATCGCTGGGCCTCAACCGTCCCCTCCCCGCGCAATACGCCGAGTGGATCGGGGGCCTCTTCCGCGGTGATCTCGGCACGTCTCTGCTCTCCGGTGCATCGGTCGGCGAGGAGCTGCTCGAGAAGGCGCAGGTCACGGTTCCCCTCGGCATCCTGGCCCTCCTGATCGCCGTGCTCATCGCGGTGCCGTTCGGCATCCTGTCAGCCGTGCGGCGCGGCGGCCGCGGAGGCACCGCCCTCAGCGTCGGCGCACAGGCCCTCGCCGCCGTGCCGGTCGTCTGGGCGGGGATGATGCTCATCGTCGTCTTCTCGGTCTGGCTCGGCTGGCTTCCGCCGCAGGGGTTTCCCCGCACGGGGTGGAGCACGCCGTGGAAGGCGATCGAGTCGCTCCTCCTGCCCGCTCTCACGATCGGCATCGTCGAGGGGGCGATGCTCATGCGGTTCGTCCGCAGCGCCACCCTGCAGGCGGCAGGCCAGGACTTCGTCCGCACGGCGGCCGCCAAGGGCCTCACCCGCACCCGCGCCCTCATCTCGCACGGCATCCCCGCAGTGGGCCTGTCGATCATCACCGTGCTGGGACTCCAGATCGCCGGGATCATCGTCGGGTCTGTTGTCATCGAACAGCTCTTCACACTTCCCGGGATCGGACGGATGCTGGTGGCCGACGTCGGCACCCGAGACCTCATCAAGGTGCAGAGCGAACTCCTCGTCCTCACCGGATTCGTGCTCGTGGTCGGATTCCTCGTCGACCTGATCCATCGCGCGATCGATCCGCGCCAGAGGGAGGCCTGATGCCCGGCTGGCTTCCGAGACTGGCGCGATCCGCCACAGGTCGATTCGGCGTGATCGTCGTCGCCGTCGTCGCGCTCACCGCACTCGTCTCGCTGTTCTGGACCCCGTTCGATCCCCAGGAGTCCGACCTGCGCGCTCGCTGGTCGGTCCCGAGCTGGCCTCATCTGCTCGGCACCGACGACACGGGCCGTGACATCCTCAGCCTGCTCATGGCAGGTGCTCGCACGACGGTCTTCGTCAGCATGGGCGCCGGCGTCATCGCGACCTTGGTCGGCATCTCCCTGGCCGCGCTCGGAGCGCTCACCGCCCGCTGGCTGCGAGAGACGGTGGCAGTGCTCGTCGACATCCTGATCGCCTTCCCCGTGCTGCTGATCGCCATGATGATCTCGTCGGTCTGGGGCGGCTCGCTGTGGGTGGTGATCTGGTCGGTCGGCATCGGCTTCGGCGTCAACATCGCCCGCGTCACGAGGCCCGAGCTGCGCCGCGTGCAGCAGAGCGACTTCGTCCTCGCCGCTCGGGCGTCCGGCCTCACGACCGGACAGAGCCTCGCTCGCCACCTTCTTCCGAACGTCGCCCCCGTGTTCATCGTGCAGCTCTCGTGGTCGATGGCGGTCGCGGTGCTCGCCGAGGCCGGCCTGTCGTACCTCGGTTTCGGCGCCTCGGTCACGGAGCCGAGCTGGGGACTCCTGCTCGCCGACCTGCAGCGCTACATCGGCGTGCATCCGCTCTCGGTCATCTGGCCGGGGCTCGCGATCACGATCACCGTGCTGGCGCTCAACCTCCTCGGTGACGGCCTGCGCGAGGCCACCGACCCCACGCTGCGTCACCGCGCGGCCGAGATCCACACACCCGCGGTGATCGCATGACCCTCGAGGTGACGGACCTCGTCGTCCGCATCGACGGACGCCCCGTCGTCGACGGCATCTCGTTCGAGGTGCCGGACGGATCCCGTCTCGGCCTGATCGGTGAGTCCGGCTCCGGTAAGTCGCTCACCGCCCTCGCGGTGCTCGGTCTGCTCCCCGAGGGTGCGGTCGCGAGCGGCAGCATCCGCTGGAACGGCACAGAGCTGATCGGACTCCCCGACCGCGAGCTCGCGAGACTGCGCGGAGACGAGATCGGGATCGTGTTCCAGGAGCCCCGCACCGCCCTGAACCCGATCCGCACGATCGGCAGGCAGATCGCCGAGTCGATCCGCATCCATGAGGGCATCGGTCGGCGGGAAGCCCGCGAGCGTGCGATCCAGGAGGCTGCGCGCGTGCGGCTGCCCGATCCCGCATCGATCGTCGATCGCTATCCGCATCAGCTGTCCGGCGGTCAGCGGCAGCGTGTCGCGATCGCGATCGCGCTCGCATGCCGGCCACGCCTGCTCATCGCCGATGAGCCGACGACCGCTCTCGACGTCACCATCCAGGCCGAGATCCTGTCGCTGCTGTTGAACCTCGTCGAGGAACAGGGCATGTCCCTCATGTTCATCACGCACGACCTGGCGGTGCTGGCGCAGGTCGCGACCCGTGGCGTCGTCCTCGAAGACGGTCGGGTCGTCGAGGCTGCCCCCGTGAGCACGCTCCTCACCGCCCCGGCGTCGCCGATCACACAGGGGCTCCTCCGCGACGCCACCGCGACGCTCTGGCGTCCTGAAGGAGGTGCGCGATGAGTCTCATCGAGGCGCGGTCGCTGCGGCGCGACTTCGTGATCCCGAAGCGTTCGACGTTCGAGCGCACCCGGCGCCAGACCGCGCTGGCGCCGACCGATCTCGACATCGTCGAGGGATCGTCCGTCGGCATCATCGGCGAATCCGGATCGGGCAAGTCCACCCTCGTCAGGCTGCTCCTCGGTCTCGACCGCCCGACGTCCGGCACCGTCACGGTCGACGGGAGAGCGGTGGATGCCACGGCATCCGCGCGGTCCCTGCACTGGCTGCGCCGTCAGACCGGTCTCGTGTTCCAGGACCCCTACGCATCGCTGGACCCGAGGATGACCGCGGCGCAGATCGTCCGCGAGCCGCTGTGGGCGCTCGGCATCGACGAAGATCACCGAGCCAGGGTGCGCGAAGTGCTCGAGCAGGTGGGTCTGGAGCCCGAGATGGGCGATCGATACCCGCACGAGTTCTCGGGCGGGCAGCGGCAGCGCATCGCGTTGGCCAGGGCCATCGTCCACCGTCCGCGCATCCTCGTCGGCGACGAGCCGCTGTCGGCGCTCGATGTGACCGTCCGCGCTCAGATCCTCGAGCTCCTGATCGAGCTGCGACGCACCGCCGACCTCACGCTCGTCCTGGTGTCGCACGACATCGGCGTGGTGCAGAACCTCTGCGACGCCGTCGTCGTGATGAAGGACGGGAGCGTCGTCGAGCGAGGAACCACCGCAGACGTGCTGCTGCGTCCGACGCAGGACTACACGAAGACGCTGCTCGCGGCGATCCCGGTCATCCCCGCTCCCCCGGCATGAGCGCGATTCTCAGCGCCCGGAGCTCAAGCTGAAGAACTTCCGTCGACGGCTCGGGCGCAGGGCGCGTCGCATGTAGACGGTGCCGAGGTCGCGGCCGAACTTGTGTCCGACTCGACCCATGCGCCCGGCTTCGACGAATCCGAGCTTCGCGTGCAGACGTATCGATGCGTCTGCCTTGGTGTCGCTGATCACGGCCACCATCTCGCGGATGCCGAGCTGCTCGCATGCGTCGATGAGCGCCTGCAGCAGTGCGACCCCGAGTCCTTTGCCGCCGGCCCCCGGTCCGAGGTAGATCGAGTCCTCGACGGTGTACCGATAGGCGTTCTTGCCCGCCCACGGCTGCGCCAGCGCGTATCCGATCACGACTCCCGCCGGCGAGACCGCCACCAGGAAGGGCAGGCCCAGCTTGCTCAGCAGCGCGAACTTCTCCCGCCAATAGGGGATGCTGCTGCGCCGTTCATCGAGGGTGACGACCGAGTTGCTGACGAAATGGTTGTAGATCTCGCGCACGTACGGCAGATCGCCCGACCGTGCGGGGCGGATCGAGTACGAGAACACCTCGGGTTCCGGCTGCGGGCGCAGATGGCGCGGCAGCACACGGCGGCGATCACCGGGCTCGAACTGCATGCGATCAGCTTAGAGGGGGCTCGCCGCCGATGCGCCAGTCGACCGGGCTCGCACCGAGCCCTTCGAGCAGCGCGTTCGCGCGGGAGAACGGGCGGGAGCCGAAGAACCCCCGACGGGCGGACAGCGGCGACGGGTGCGCTGACACGATCACAGGGGTGTCGCCGAGCAGCGGCTGGAGGTTCGCGGCGTCCTTTCCCCAGAGGATCGCGACGAGCGGCCGGTCACGGGCGACGAGAGCGCGGATCGCGAGCTCGGTGACCTGCTCCCACCCCCAGCGGCGATGGGATCCGGCCTCGCCAGGACGCACCGTCAGCACGCGGTTCAGCAACAGCACCCCCTGGTCGCTCCACGCGGTCAGGTCCCCGTGCGGCGCCGGAGGGATGCCGAGGTCGCTCTCGAGCTCGGCGTAGATGTTGCCGAGACTGCGTGGCAGGGGGCGCACGTCTCGGTCGACCGCGAAAGACAGGCCGATCGGATGCCCGGGAGTCGGATAGGGGTCCTGACCGGTGATGAGCACCTTGACGTCCGAGAGCGGGCGTTCGAACGCACGGAGCACATGATCCCCCGCGGGAAGATAGCCCCGCCCCGCAGCCTGCTCGTCGCGCAGTCGCTCGCCGAGAGCGGTGATCGTCTGCTGAGCCGGCGCGAGTGCGTCGGCCCACCCCGGATCGATGAGACCGTCGTCGGCGAGCTCGGCAAGAGTTCGCGCAGTCATCGTTCAGTCGATCGGTCGCACGCGCAGCGGTCCGCGGGCGAGCAGATGATTCGCGGACTGCGCGACGGGTCGCATCGTGATGAGGTCGAGGTTCACGTGGCCGGGAGCATCCAGCGCGTAGGCGATCACGTCGGCGACGTCTTCCGCCTGCAGCGGCGCCTCGACGCCCGAGTACACGGCCTCCGCGGCGACCGAGTCGCCGCCCAGCCGGTTGAGCGTGAACTCCTCGGTGTGCACCATGCCGGGGGCGATCTCGGCGACTCGGATCGGCTCGCCGTTCAGCTCGAGTCGAAGCGCGTGCACCAGCATCGCCTGCGCAGCCTTGGCCGCGTTGTAGCCGCCTCCGCCGGGGTAGGCCACCTGTGCGGCCGTCGACGTCACGAACACCGTGTCGGCGTGCCCGTCCGCCGCGGCCGCCCGCCTCAGCAGGGGCAGGAGACCGGCGACCAGTCGCTGGCTCGAGAGCACGTTGGCGTCGTACATCCACTGCCAGTCGTCGATCGAGGCGTTCTCGACGCGGTCCGTCCCCCGTGCTCCGCCGGCGACCTGCACGAGCGCATGCACGGGCCCCGAGGCCTCGAGCTCCGTGACCAGCGCTGCCACGGCTTCCGGGTCGGTCAGGTCGCACGCGATCGTCGAGGCACCCGTCTCCGCCGAGAGCGCCGCCAACCGGGACGCACGTCGTGCGACTCCGACGACTCCCCAGCCACGCGCGCGCAGCGCACGCACCGTGGCCTGTCCGATACCCGAGCTCGCACCTGTCACGACTGCACGCCTGTTCACCATGCCTCCACCGTACGATGTTCCGGCCACTATCTCGCCTCACGCACCGCCACGTCGCGCTTTCGGGCCGACGATGCGGTCGTCTCGGGCGATCTCGCCTCGCTTGTGAGCACCACCGCGACACCGATCCCGCACAGGATGAACCCTCCGACCGTGACGACCGTCATCGGCTCTCCCAGCAGGATGCTGCCGGCGAGTGACGTCGCCGGGGCGATCAGGAAGAGCAGAGCCTGCAACGCCGTGATCCCCACCCGCCGCAGCAACCACCAGTACAGGCCGTAGGCGGCGAGTGTCGGGAACAGCGCGGTGAGCGCGACAGCGAGCCAGAACGAGGCCGACGCCGGCGGGAGCAGGGTTCCGGTCACCCCCGCGATGACGAGCAGCAGCACCGCGGTCACCGTCACATGGATGGTCAGGGTGAGGAGCACGCCGCTCTTCACCGCCGACTTCCGCTGCAGCAGGGTGCCGATGATGAGGCAGACCATCGCCACGGCCGGCAGCAGATACGCCATCGCAGGCGCCTCGGAGGACCCGAACTGAGAACGCACCACGAGGAGCACGCCGACCGCTCCGATCACGAGCCCTGCCCATTGCGCACCTCGCACTCGCAGACCGAGCACGGGTCCGACGAGGACGGCCACGACGAGTGGCTGCACCGCGTCGATCAGCGCCACCGTGCCTGTGGCGATGCCGGCCGCCACGGCGCCGTAGACCGCGACACAGTATCCGAACTGCGCGAAGAGTCCGATCGTGGCCTGCGTGCGCACGTCGCGAATGTTCAGCCCCTTCGCTCCGCCCGAGAGACGGAGCACGGCGAGGAGAAGGACGGCCAGCGGCACGAACCGCCACACGAGGAGCGTGAGCGGCGACACGTCCACCGTGGCGTACGCAGGAATGATGAATCCCGAACTCCAGGTCACGATGAAGGCCACGGCGGCGGCGACAGTGACCACCGAACGAAGTAGACCGATCTGTTTACTCATGTGTTGACTATACAGACTGGTATAGTCAAATACATGACGCAGCCCGTTCCCGAGCTCGCCCCGCTCACCCCCGGAGGGCAGCGCGTTCTCGACGCCGCCTCGCGGCTGTTCTACGAACGCGGCATCCATGCGGTCGGAGTGGACACGATCGCCGAGGCGGCCGGAGTCACGAAGAAGACGCTCTACGACCGCTTCGGATCGAAGGAGGCGCTCGTCGTCTCCTACCTCCAGCACCGCGACGCTCGGTGGCGCGACCACGTGGCCGCCCACCTCTCCCGCGTTCCCGAGCCCGGCCCTGATCGTGTGCTCGCGATCTTCGACGCCGCCATCACCTGGTCCGACGAGAACAGCCCGAAGGGATGCAGCGCGATCAACGCGCGCGCGGAGATCGGAGACGGCGACGACGACCACCCTGTGTTCCCCGAGGTGTCACGTCAGAAGGCCTGGCTGCTCGACGTGTTCGAGGAGCTCTGCGCCGACGCGGGAATGGCCGATCCCCGTGCGATGGCGCAGGCGATGATGCTGCTGTACGAGGGTGCGATCGTGACGGTCGGGATGACGACGTTCGCCGAACCGTTCGTGATCGCGCGCACGTGGGCGGGGCGACTGCTCGGTCAGGCCTGATCCCCCGGCTCGTCGGCCCGCGGGTTCGGCCCGACTTCATTACGTCACATTTCCCACCCGCTGTTGACAGCCTCCGACATTCCGTACTGTCGCATCAACGACATCAGTCGAACCGACCTTCCAACAGTTCCAGGGGGAACACATGTCCGCACCCGAGACCTGGCGTTTCGAGACGAAGCAGATCCACTCCGGAGCTGCTCCCGACCCGGTGACCAAGGCCCGCGCAACGCCCATCTACCAGACCACGTCCTACGTGTTCGACAGTGCCGACCACGCGGCGAACCTGTTCGCTCTGGCCGAGTTCGGCAACATCTACACCCGCATCCAGAACCCGACCCAGGACGTCCTGGAGCAGCGCCTCGCGGCACTCGAGGGGGGCACCGGCGCCCTCGTCCTCGCCAGCGGTCAGGCTGCATCGACGTTCGCCGTGCTCAACATCGCCGAGGCCGGCGACCACATCGTGTCATCGAGCTCGATCTACGGCGGCACCTACAACCTGTTCAAGTACACGCTCGCGAAGCTCGGCATCGAGGTCACGTTCGTCGAGAACCAGGACGACCCCGAGGAGTGGCGCCGCGCCATCCGCCCGAACACCAAGCTGTTCTTCGCGGAGACCATCGGCAACCCGCAGATCAACATCCTCGACATCCGCACCGTCGCAGACGTGGCGCACGAGGGCGGCGTGCCGCTGATCGTGGACAACACGATCGCGACCCCGTACCTGATCCGCCCGTTCGAGCACGGCGCCGACATCGTCGTGCACTCCGTGACGAAGTTCCTCGGCGGCCACGGCACCACCATCGGCGGCGCGATCATCGACGGCGGCACCTTCGAGTGGTCGAAGAACGTCGAGAAGTTCCCCGGGCTCACCGTGCCCGACCCCTCGTACCACGGCGCCAGCTACACCGCTGCCGTCGGCGACCCGCTCGCCTACATCATCAAGGCCCGCGTGCAGCTGCTCCGCGACCTCGGCTCGGCCATCGCACCGCAGAGCGCCTGGAACCTCATCCAGGGCATCGAGACCCTCTCGCTGCGCATCGAGCGCCACGTGCAGAACGCCCAGGAGATCGCCGAGTGGCTCGACGGCCGCGACGATGTCGCGTCGGTCAACTACTCGGGCCTGCCCTCCTCCCCCTGGTACGCCAAGGCGAACCACTACGCCCCCAAGGGCGTCGGAGCGGTGCTGTCCTTCGAGCTCAAGGGCGGCGTCGAGGCCGGTCGCGAGTTCGTGAACAGCCTGTCGCTCTTCAGCCACCTCGCGAACATCGGCGACGTGCGCTCGCTCGTGATCCACCCGGCGTCGACCACGCACGCACAGCTCACTCCCGAGCAGCAGCTCACCGCCGGCGTCACGCCCGGCCTGGTGCGCCTGTCGGTCGGCATCGAGAACATCGACGACCTCAAGGCCGACCTCGACGAGGCGCTCGGCGCGGCTCGCCGTGTGTCGGAGGCCGCTCGCGCCTGACCCTCCGTCGACACTGCAGGTGCCCTGGGCTTCGGCTCGGGGCATCTGCTCGTTCGGGGCACGCACGGCCCGTGCACAGACAGCTCCGTCGACAATGGGAAGCCTGCCCGAGGAGCCCACGATCACCGCCACGACGAATTCGCCGACACACCGACGCTCGAACGCGCGCGCGGGGCGCATCATCGCCGTCACAGGTCTCGTGGTGCTGATCATGGTCGTGGGCGTCTGGATCCCCGGAGTCGTGGGAACCGCGGCCGCCGCGCTCCTTCCCTGGTGCGGCCTCGCGCTCGGAGTCCTGTCGGCGATCGCACTGATCCGCGCCCGCCGCGTCGTCCTGGTGCTGCTCGTGCCCATCCTCGTCTGGGTGCTGGCGATCGCGCCCTCCACCCCTGGTTTCGCATCGGGTGCCCCCGACGGGACGTCCACCGTCGAGATCGTCAGCCAGAACGTGCGCGCGCACTCCGGCGGCGCAGCGGAATCCGCAGCGGACCTCGCCGCCTCCGGTGCCGACGTCATCGCGCTGACGGAGCTCGATGCCGACAGCCTCGCCGCCGCCCGTGACACGCTCGCCGCCGACTACCCGCACTCCTACGCGATCGGCACGGTCGCGGTCTGGAGCCGCCTCCCCATCGCCGACGCTCAGGCGCTGTCGCTCGGTCTCGACTGGAAGCGCGCGCTGCGCGTGGTGGTGAGCGCGCCGGATGCGGACGTCGCCGTGTACGTCATGCATGCGGCCTCCGTGCGGCCAGGAGTGCAGGACGACCGAGACGCGATGCTGTCCGGCATCGCCGATGCCGTCGCTGCAGACAGCGCCGAGTCGATCGTCGTCGTGGGCGACTTCAACGCCGCCTCCTCCGACCCGGCCCTGGCTGCCGCGCGGTCGCAGCTCGACTGGGTCCGACCGACCGACGGCACCCTCGGGTTCACCTGGCCTGCCGCTCTGCCGCTCGCCAGGATCGACCACGTCTTCGTGCGCGGCCTGGCCGTGCTCGGCTCCACGACGATGCGGGCCGGCAGCAGCGACCACCTGGCGACCGTGACGACGCTCGGCTTCTGAGGCCGCGCACGGCGGATCCGCCGGCGGCACACCCGGGTCCGTAACGTGCGTCCGACGAGTCGCGTGCCAGGCGAGAATGGGAGCATGGACTGGCAGACGACCTCTGAAGACACGGTGCCCTCGGCGCCCGTGACGGAGGCCGACGTGCGTCTGCTTCGCGCACGACCACCGGCGACCGGCGCGTGGCGCGACGGAGACCCGGCGGGCGGACGCAGCTTCGCCTCGTTCGGCGCCTTCGCGACCGAGAGCGGCGCAGAGCTCCCCGGCATCCGTCTCGCGTTCGAGACGTGGGGCGAGCTGAACGACGCGCGCGACAACGCGATCCTGGTGCTCCACGCGCTCACCGGCGACAGCCACGTGCGCGGCGGCGCCGGAGCGGGGCACCCGACCGCAGGCTGGTGGGAGGACGTGACCGGGCCCGGAGGTCCGCTCGACACCGACCGGTGGTTCGTCATCGCGCCGAACATGCTCGGCGGCTGCCAGGGCTCCACGGGACCCGCCAGCATCGCGCCCTCCGGATACGAGTGGGCCTCCCGCTTCCCCTATCTGACCATCCGCGACCAGGTCGCAGCCCAGGTGCGCCTCGCAGATTCCCTCGGGATCGACACCTGGGCCGCCGTGATCGGCGGATCCATGGGCGGGATGCACGCCCTCGAATGGGCCGTCACGCACCCTGATCGCGTCGCCCGCCTCGCAGTGCTCTCCTCCCCGCCCGTCACCACTGCCGATCAGATCGCCCTGAACACGGTGCAGCTCGAGACCATCCGCATGGACCCGAGGTTCCAGGGCGGCGAGTACTACGACCTGGCCGACGGCGACGGTCCGCACCGCGGCCTGGCGCTCGCCCGACGCATGGCGCTGCTGAACTACCGCAGCCCGATCGAGCTCAACCAGCGGTTCCAGCGTTCGTGGCAGTCCGGGGTGTCTCCTCTCGGTCACGGCGGTCGCTTCGCCGTCGAGTCGTACCTCGACTTCCACGGCAACAAGTTCACCCGCCGTTTCGACGCGAACAGCTACATCACCCTCGTCGAGGCCATGAACTCGCACGACGTCGGCCGTGACCGCGGTGGCGTCGAAGAGGCGCTGCGCGCCGTGACCGCCACGACACTCGTGCTGGGGATCGACAGCGACCGGCTCTTCCCCGTCGATGGCCAGCACCGCATCGCCCGCAGCATCCCGAACACCCTCGACGGCCCCGAAGCGGTGGTGCTGACCAGCGACTTCGGTCACGATGGATTTCTCATCGAGACAGAGTCGGTCGGCAGCAATCTCCGACGGCTGCTCGCGAGCTAGCTCTCGTCGATCGTCCACGGCAGCGAACCGGTGCGCAGCCGCACACCGTCCCACTCGAAGTCCCTGCCCTGCGGCGTCTCGACCACGCGGGTCGAGAAATGCTGCGCCACCCCTCCGGAAGCGAGCACAGCATCGACCGAGGAGAATCGGCCGAGCTGGTGCAGGGTGACCCAGGTCGGAGGGAAGAGCGTCCACTCCCCCGTCGCGTGTCGCGACAGGGCTTCTGCCGGGCTCAGCCACACCACGTCGACGACTTCGTCGACCGAGAACCGCGGTTCGTCGTCAGGCGCTGAGGCCAGGAAGAACCAGGTCCGGATGCGAATGGGCGCCTCGACCGGCGGATGCCAGCGCGACAGCAGCACGGGATCGCTGATGATCAGGCCGACCTCCTCGGCTGTCTCGCGAACCGCCGCCCTGCGCGCATCGTCACTCTCATCCGCCCCCTCTCGGCGGTCGGACGGCTCCACCTTGCCGCCGGGGAACACCCAGGCCCCCGCGAATGAGCCGCGATCGGGCCGACGCATCAGCAGCACGGCGAAGCCCTCGGGCGTCGGACGCAGCAGCACGGCTGTCCCGGCGACGGGCAGATCGTCGAGGTCGGTCACAGCCTCACTCTACGAGGCGGAGCACCGCTCACGCCGCCGTGAGCACCGGTCTGCGCGCCTCTGAGCGATACGACAGCAGGGCGATCAGGAGGCCGGCGACCGCGAGCGCCGCACCCGTCCAGGACGGCGCGACGAAGCCCCATCCGGCGGCGATCACCACGCCGCCGAGGAATGCGCCGAGGCTGTTGCCGATGTTCAGCGCAGAGTGGTTCATCGCGGCGGCGATCGACTGGTTGTCTCCGGCGACATCCATCAGCCGGGTCTGGATCGTCGGGCTCAGCACCGAAGACACGAAGCCGACCACGAACACGAGCAGCGCGAGGGTGACGATCCAGAATGCGAGCACGGCGAGGAGGGCGAAGACCACAGCCATCGCGGCAAGTCCGAAGAGCAGCGTGCGTCGCAGGTCGATGTCCGCGAGATGTCCGCCGACGAGGTTGCCCGCTGTCATCCCGAGCCCCATCAGCACCAACACGATCGGCACCGCCCACTCGGGCGAGCCGGCCACCTCGGTCACCAGCGGCGCGATGTAGCTGTAGACCGCGAAGAAGCCGCCGAAGCCGATCGCGCCGACACCGAGGGTGAACCAGACCTGGGGAATGCGGAAGACGCCGAGCTCCTCGCGCATGGTCCGCCCGGGCGAGCCGGGATGTGCGGGCACGAAGAACGCGATGCACACCGTCGCCAGGGCGAAGACGAGCGTCACGACCGCGAAGGCCGCCCGCCATCCCCAGAGCTGACCGAGGAAGGTTCCCAGCGGCACTCCCACCACGTTCGCCACGGTCAGACCTGTGAGGATGAAGGCGACGCCCTTGGCGCGGTTGCCCGGCCCCATGACGTCCGCCGCGACCAGGGCGCCGATGCCGAAGTAGGCACCGTGCGGCAGACCGGCGAGGAACCGAGACGCACCCACGAGTTCGAAGGTCGGCAGGAACACCGTGAGCGCGTTGAACACGGTCAGCGCCAGCGCCAGGCCGATCATGACCCGGTGCCGGGGGTAGCGGGCGACGAACCCGGCGATCGTCGGAGCACCGACGACCACGCCGAGCGCGTAGAGCGAGATCAGCCACCCTGCCTGGCTCAGCGCGTCTTCAGGGCTGGAGGCCCACAGCGTGGGCAGCAGCTCGTCGGCGATGTTGGGCAGCAGGCCCATGACGACGAATTCGGTCATGCCGATGCCGAAGCTGCCTATGGCGAGGGAGAGGAGCGCCCACTTCGCCGCACCCCTCGATTCAGTCGAGGGATTCACCCGTCGAGTCTACGGGGTGTCCGCGTCGTCGATCGCCGCCTCGAGCCGCTCGATCTTCGCGTCGAGCTCTCCGGTGTAGCCGGGGCGGATATCGGCCTTGAGCACGAGCGACACCCGCGAGCCGAAGGGCATCACGGCTTCGGTGGCGCGCTTGACGACATCCATCACCGAGTCCCAGTCCGGGCCCTCGATCTCGGTGAACATGCTGGTCGTGCGGTGCGGCAGGCCCGACTCCCGAACGACGCGGACGGCGGCGGCGACCGCATCGTGGACCGACGCGTCGGAGCGCTCGGCGCCGTCGGAGGGGACGCCGCTCGGTGCGACGGAGAAGGCGATCAGCATGGTTTCACTCCCGGGTGGTGGACGAACGATGGGCGGGCACGCGGACGAGGGCGCGGATGCCGACGGCGAGGAGCACGACGAGCACGATGTTGCGCAGAGTCAGGATGGCGACGGGCAGCGTCTCTGCACGCAGCAGCGCGTCGTAGCTCAGCGGATAGATCAGGCAGGTGAGCGCGCACAGCGCGAGCACGAGCAGCGCAGGCGCGGCCGCTCGCGTGCGGTCGAGAACGAGCCAGAGGACGGCCGGAGCGATCAGCCACGTCTGGAACTGCGGAGAGCCGACCTTGTTCGCGACGATCAGGGTCGTCACGAGACTCAACGCGAGCGGAGGGAACAGCCGTGCGAAGGATGCCCCGCGTGATGCCTTCAGCGCGCCGATGACGGTGATCAGGACGACGAAGACAGCCATCAGGGGTGTGAGCACAGCACTCACGGCATCCGCGCCCTGCGCGCTGATTTGGAAGGTCAGGATGTCGAAGCTGTACTCGATGCGGGCGGCCCCGGCGATCGCGAGCCACAGGAACGGGGTCGCGGCCACTGCCTCGATCTGCAGACCGCGGCCGGTCTGCTCTGTCAGGAATCCGAAGATCTCGGCATCGGCTCCGAAGGCGACCAGAACGACGACGACGGCTGCCGATACGGCTGCGGCGGTGAGCAGAACGCGCATCCGGCTTCGGGCTGCCACGACGGCTGCGACCAGCAGCGCGCCCGGCCAGATCTTGATCCAGGCGCCGATCGCCAGCAGCGCTGCCGCGGCAGCGGGGCGGCGAACCAGCCAGAGTCCGCCGATCACCGCGAGCGGCACCGTGATCGCGTCGATGCGGTACATCGCGATCGGTCCCAGCAGAAGCAGGGCGGTGATCCAGAACCAGGCGGCCATCCGCCGAGGCTGCGACGGCGAACGCCCGACGAGCACCGCGAAGGCGATCGCATCGAGCACCGTGACGAGCACCGCCCACGCGATCAGATACGCCCCGGAGGCCCCCATCACCGCGATGAGCGGTGTCGACAGGATCTTCGCGAGCAGCATGGGCACGAGCGCGAGCTGCGGATAGACCCACGTCTCGGTGACTCCGACGATGGCCCCGCCCGACAGCGCCGCCGACGACCACGGTTCGTACACGAGCACCACGTCGCCCATCGGCTGGCTCGGATACAGCCAGCCGGCGACCGCCGTGAAGAGGTGCACGAGTCCGAACGCGCTCCACAGCGTGACGAGACGCATCGAGACGGTGCGACTCACGCGACGACGTCCGAGAATGCGCGAGGCAGCGCCTCTGCGACATCGAGCGCCACGATCGGATGTCCCGTCGCGCGGCCATCCGCGCCCGTACCAGCCGCGAGGACACCGGCATGACCATGCAACCACGCGGCCGCGGCTGCGACCTCAGCCAGCGGTGCGTCGGCGTTCGCGGCGAGGAGCGCCCCGAGCACGCCGCCCAGGACATCACCGGTGCCCGCAGTCGCGAGCCAGCCGGTGCCCGCCTCCACCCGGATCAGCAGTCCGTCCGGATCCGCGATCAGCGTCTGTGCGCCCTTGAGCAGCACGACGGCGCCGAGGTCGTGCGCCACCCGGGCGACGGCGTCGGCGCGGTCGTCACGGGTGCCGTATCCGAGCTGATCCTGCAGGCGCTCGAACTCACGGCCGTGCGGCGTCAGCACGCGCGGGGCACGACTCCCTCGCGCCAGGTCGAGCGCCCCCGCGTCGACGACCACCGGCACCTGCCCGTCGAGCAGGTCGCGCAGCTCGCGCTCCGTCTCGGGGCTCCTGCTCGCGGCATCCGTCCCTGATCCGATCACCCAGGCGCCGACGCGTGCACCCGCGATGCTCGGGCTGACCACGGTCTCGGGGCGTCGTGCGATCACGGCATCCGCGGCTCGGCCGTCGCCGACGTAGCGCACGAAGCCCGCACCGGCGCGCCACGCCGCCTCGACGCCGAGCACCGCGGCACCCGGATAGGCGGACGATCCGGTGCGCAGGCCGACGACGCCCCGGGAGTACTTGTCGTCATCCGCGCCTGGCACGCGCAGGAAGCGTGCGGTGTCTTCGCGGGACCAGTCACGTGCGTCGGGCATGACTCCACGTTAGTGCGGCGGCCCGCACCGCCCCACCCGGCCGGTAGCGTCGAGGGGTGAGCATTCTCTTCTCCCCGCTGAGCATCCGTTCCGTCACGTTCCGCAACCGGCTCTGGGTGTCTCCCATGTGCATGTACAGCGCGATCGACGGCGTCGTCCAGGAATGGCACCACACCCACCTCGCCCAGTTCGCCTCCGGCGGAGCCGGTCTGATCGTCGCCGAGGCGACAGCCGTCGTCCCCGAGGGCCGCATCTCGCCACGGGATGCCGGCCTCTGGAACGACGAGCAGCGCGACGCGTGGGTGCCGGTCGTCGAGGCGATCCATTCACGTGGCGCGGTCGCGGGCATCCAGCTCGCGCACGCCGGCCGCAAGGCGTCGACCTGGTGGCCCTGGGCCGACGCGCGCGGATCGGTACCGGCGGCGGACGGCGGATGGACGACCACCGCGCCCTCCGACATCGCCTTCGATGGCTTCGCGGAGCCTGCGGCGCTCGACCAGGACGGCATCGACGCCGTCGTCGAAGGGTTCGCGAGCGCGACCCGCCGTGCCCTCGACGCCGGCTTCGACGTGCTGGAGGTGCACGGTGCGCACGGATACCTGCTGCACCAGTTCCTCTCTCCGCTCTCGAATCTGCGAGACGACGAGTACGGCGGCTCTCTCGAGAACCGCGCTCGACTGCTCCTCCGGGTGGTGGGCGCGATCCGCGAGGTCGCCGGAGACGGGGTGCCCGTCTTCGTGCGCATCTCGGCGACCGATCATGCCGAGGGCGGATTCACCCCCGACGAGGCGGCGATCGTGAGCGGCTGGGCGACCGAGCACGGAGCCGACCTCATCGATGTCTCCAGCGGCGGGCTCGTGGCGCACCAGCAGATCAGCGTGTTCCCCGGATACCAGGTGCCGCTGGCCGAGAACGTGCGCCAGGGCGGACGCATCCCCGTGTCGGCGGTCGGACTGATCACCGCCGCCGAACAGGCCGAGCAGGTGCTCGCCGACGGTGCGGCCGATGCGATCTTCGCGGGTCGCGAGTGGCTGCGCGACCCGCACTTCGCGCTCAGGGCCGCCCATGAGCTCGGCGCCGAGATCACCTGGCCGCCGCAGTACGAGCGGGCGCGCTGGCGCTGATCGCCACCCCGCACAGAAGCCCCCGGGTCCGCATGGACTCGGGGGCTTCTCGGTGATCGCGGGTCAGTGACCGCGGATGCGACGGGTCGCGTCCTGCACCTCTCCCACGAGCTCCTCGAGGATGTCCTCGAGGAAGAGCACGGCAGTCGTGCGCCCCTGGGAGTCCCGCACCTTCGCCAGGTGACGCCCTGCTCGGCGCATCACGGCGAGAGCGTCCTCCAGATCGGTGTCCTCCTGCACCGGGACCATGTGGTTGATCCGCTTCGAGGGCAGCGGCTCGACCAGCTTCTCGGCAGCACCGGGTCCGTCGGACGCCCGCAGGATGTCCTTGAGGTGGACGTATCCGACAGGGGTTCCCTCGTCGTCGACGATCACGTAGCGGGAGAACCCGTAGCGGGCGACGGCCTTCTCGACGTCATCCGGAGTCGCCGACTGCGGAAGCGTCACGAGATCGCTGAGCGGAACAGCCACATCGCGAGCCTTCTTGTCGGTGAACTCCACGGCTGCCGCCACAGTGCCCGCCGTGTCGGTGAGCACGCCCTCTCGCCGGGACTGATCGACGATCGTCGCGACCTCGTCGAGCGTGAACGTCGACGCGGCCTCGTTCTTCGGCTCGACCCGGAACAGCCGGAGCACGCCGTTGGCCGCCGCATTCAGCAGCCAGATCACCGGCATGAAGATCTTCGACACCATCACGAGGGGCGGCGCGAGGATGAGCACCGCGCGCTCCGGAACCGAGAACGCGAGGTTCTTCGGCACCATCTCGCCGAACACCACGTGCAGGAACGACACGATCAGCAGAGCGATCGCGAACGACACGGCATCGACGACGCCGTCCGACCAGCCGAGCGCGTGCAGCGGCACGGCGAGCAGGTGATGGATCGCGGGTTCGGAGACGTTCAGGATCAGCAGCGAGCAGATCGTGATGCCCAGCTGCGAGGTCGCGAGCATGAGCGTCGCGTGCTCCATCGCGAAGAGCGCGGTCTTGGCGGCGCGCGACCCGCGGTCGGCCTTGGGCTCGATCTGCGACCGGCGCGCGGAGATCACCGCGAACTCGGCGCCGACGAAGAACGCGTTCGCCACGAGCAGCACGACCAGCCAGGCCAGTCCTCCCCAGTCGTTCATCGTCCGACCACCTCTGCGGGAAGATCCTGATTCGGGACGTAGCGGATGCGGTCGACACGACGACCGTCCATGCGGACCACCTGGAGCTTGCCCGTGTCGAGGTCGACCTCGTCACCCACCGACGGCACGCGCTCGAGGACGCTCATGACGTAGCCGGCCACGGTGTCGTACACGTCACCCTCCGGAACCTCCACCCCCGCTCTGCGTCGCAACTCGTCCGGCCGCAGCTCTCCCGGGAAGGTGATGCCGTCTCGCCCGCGGACGACTCCGGCGCGCGTGCGGTCGTGCTCGTCCGAGACCTCGCCCACGAGCTCCTCCACCAGGTCCTCCAGCGTGACGAGACCGGCGGTGCCGCCGTACTCGTCGACCACGACGGCCAGCTGGTATCCGCGGGCTCTGAGCTCGGAGATGAGCGCGTCGACGTGCACCGTCTCCGGGACACGGAGCGGATCGGTCGAGAGCGCGCCGACCGGCACCTCGCCTCGTCGATCACGCGGGACGGAGATCGCGGCCTTCAGGTGCACGACACCCGTGATGTCGTCGAGGTCGTCGTCGTACACGGGGAAGCGGCTGTGTCCCGTGCGACGGGCGAGCTGGATGACGTCGTCGGCCGAGTCGCCGACCGCGAGGGCGTGCATGCTCGGACGAGCCGTCATCACGTCGGCGGCCGTCAGGCGGGAGAACGTCAGCGTCCGATCGAGCAGGCTCGCGGTGTCGGCTTCGAGTAGTCCGGCACTCGCCGAGCGACGCACGAGAGAAGAGAGCTCCTCGGCGCTGCGCGCACCGGACAGCTCTTCCTTCGGCTCGATGCCCATGCTCCGCAGGACCCCGTTCGCACTGCCGTTGAGCACCACGACCGCCGGCTTGAAGACGGTCGTGAACGCGACCTGGAACGGCATGACGAGCTTCGCGGTCGCGAGCGGCAGCGCCAGGGCGAAGTTCTTGGGCACCAGCTCACCGAGGATCATCGACAGCACGGTGGCGACCAGCATCGCGACGATCGTCGCGATCGGACCGACGGCCGCCTCAGGGATGCTCCATTCGACGAGAGTCGGGCCGAGGAGGTTGGAGAGCGCCGGCTCCATCGTGTACCCGGTCAGGAGCGTCGTCAGGGTGATGCCCAGCTGAGCGGACGACAGATGGGTCGAGGTGTGCTTGAGGGCGCTGATGGTCAGCGACAGGCGGGATTCGCCGCGGGACTGACGGGCCTCGAGATCGGCGCGGTCGAGATTGACCAGGGCGAACTCGCTCGCGACGAACAGCCCGGTGCCCACGGTGAGCAGAAGCCCCACGCCCAAGAGGATGTAGTCCATCAGTCGTTCCTCCCGACACGGGGAGGCAGGCAATGGGGCGATGTACTACAACTGGGAGGGTCGTCCATGGTGTCCACGATTCTACGGGATCGCAGTGGGTCGGCGCGCAGACGACTACCAGCTGACCGGGAGGGCCTTGCCCTCTTCGTATCCGGCGGCGGACTGCAGCCCGACGAGCGCACGTTCGTGGAACTCGGGCACCGACGATGCCCCGGCATAGGTGAACGACGAGCGCACGCCCGATGTGATCATGTCGAGCAGGTCCTCGAGTCCTGGGCGCAGCGGGTCGAGGTAGATCTTCGAGGACGAGATCCCCTCTGCGAACAGCTCCTTGCGGGCACGCTCATACGCATCGAGACGGCCGAACCGAGCCTGAACCGCCTTGGTGGAGGCCATGCCCCAGGATTCCTTGTAGATGCGGCCCTCGGCGTCGCTCTGCAGCTCGCCCGGCGCCTCGATCGTCCCCGCGAACCAGGAGCCGACCATCACGGACGCGGCGCCCGCGGCGAGCGCGAGCGCCACGTCGCGCGGATACCGCACTCCCCCGTCCGCCCAGACGTGAGCGCCGAGCTCCCGGGCGGCCTGGGCGGTCTCGAGCACAGCGGAGAACTGCGGGCGGCCGACGGCCGTCATCATGCGCGTCGTGCACATCGCGCCCGGCCCTACGCCGACCTTGAGGATGGAGGCGCCGGCCTCGACGAGGTCCTTGACGCCGTCGGCGGTGACGATGTTGCCGGCCACGATCGGGATGCCGAGATTCAGTGCGGCGACGGCGCTCAGCGCGCGCAGCATTCCCTCCTGGTGTCCGTGCGCCGTGTCGACCACGAGCACATCGACGCCGGCGTCGGCGAGGGCCTTCGCCTTGGACGCGACGTCTCCGTTGATGCCCACCGCCGCCGCGACGGCGAGGCGGCCGTCGCCGTCCATCGCCGGGCGATACAGCGTCGACCGCAGGGCACTGCGCGCGCTGAGCGTTCCGACGAGGTGCCCGTGGTGCGTGATCGTGACCATGTCGACGCCCGCGTCGGTGATCACGTCGAAGGCATGACGCTCTGATCCGATGTCATCCGCGTCGAGAGACGGCGTGCCGGCGTGCACCAGATCGCCCAGCTGTGCATCCGGGAGCGCAGTGGCCAGCCGCGTCGCCGGCAGGACACCGAGAATACGCTCGGCATCGTACGGAGCTCCGCCCGTGGCCACGACGATGCCGTGACCTGCGGTGGCAGGCATCAGCCGGAGTGCGTCCGACACCGATGCCTCGGGAGGCAGCACGATCGGCGTGTCCCACAGCACCGGCTGCGCCTTGACGTCGCGGATCGCCGCATCGAGACCCTGCAACGGCATGTCCTGAGGGAGCACTCCGAGTCCGCCACGCCGCGCGAGCACCGCCGCGAGCCGGGGGCCGGTCACGGAGTTCATGTTCGAGGCCACGATGGGCAGGGTGGCCGGGGTGCCGTCCTGCGGGGCCAGATCGACCTGCAGACGGCTGGTGACGGCGGATCGTCGCGGCACGAGGAACACGTCGGAATAGGTCAGATCGACTGTGGGTGACTCACCGGAGAACTCCATACCCCCACGGTACTCAGATAGCGGCGTCGAGGGCGCATGCCTTCGACGAATGCGCGAGGAAACACGTTAGGCTTGGAAGTCGAGAGTGTGCGGGCCCGGACGCATCACGCGTCCTGCTGTGCATACGTGGACTTCAGCGATGAAAGAGGGCGATCGAGCGTGTCGAACCAGGTGACCGGCGTCGGGGGCGACGGGGGGTTCGGAGCCAATTCCTGGCTCGTGGAAGAGCTCTACGAGCAGTACAAGGTGAACCGCGACTCCGTCGACAAGGAGTGGTGGCCCATCCTCGAGAAGTACCAGTCGGATGCCGCGACCGGCACCGCGGCTCCCGCACCCGCTGCCGAGCAGCCCGCGCATCCGGTGACAGCCCCCATCCCCGTCATCGGCGCACAGCCCGTGGCGCGGACCACGACCAAGCCTGCCGCCGCGGCGCCGATTCCGGCGCAGGCCCCGAAGCCCGCGGCGAAGGCCGAGGCACCGGAGTCGGCAGATCCCGTCGAGGAAGACAAGGTCACGCCGCTCCGCGGTCTGCCCAAGACCCTCGCCGCGAACATGGACGAGTCCCTGACCGTCCCCACCGCGACCAGCGTCCGCACGGTGCCCGCGAAGCTGATGATCGACAACCGCATCGTCATCAACAACCACATGGCGCGCACCCGCGGCGGCAAGATCAGCTTCACCCACCTCATCGGCTGGGCGCTCATCCGCACGCTCGACGAGTTCCGCAGCCAGAACGTCTTCTACGCCGAGATCGACGGCAAGCCCTCGGTCGTGGCACCGGCGCACGTCAACCTCGGCATCGCGATCGACCTGCCGAAGCCCGACGGCACGCGCGCACTCATGGTCCCCAGCATCAAGCGCGCCGACACGTTGACGTTCAGCGAGTACCTCGTCGCATACGAGGACCTCGTCACGCGCGCCCGCAACAACAAGCTGACGGCCGCAGACTTCCAGGGCACGACCGTGTCGCTGACCAACCCCGGCGGCATCGGCACCGTGCACTCCGTCCCCCGCCTCATGAAGGGGCAGGGATGCATCATCGGCGCCGGTGCGCTCGAGTACCCGGCGGAGTTCCAGGGAGCGAGCGAGAAGACGCTCAACGAGCTCGCGATCGGCAAGACCATCACGCTGACGAGCACGTACGACCACCGCGTCATCCAGGGCGCCGGCTCCGGCGAGTTCCTCAAGAAGGTGCACGAGCTGCTGATCGGCCAGCGCGGCTTCTACGACGACATCTTCGCTGCTCTCCGCATCCCGTACTCGCCGATCCGCTGGAACCCCGACATCGCGGTCGACCTCGCCGAGCGCGTCGACAAGCAGTCCCGCGTGCAGGAGCTCATCAACTCGTTCCGGGTGCGCGGACACCTGATGGCCGACATCGACCCGCTCGAGTACGTCCAGCGCTCGCACCCCGACCTCGAGATCGAGAGCCACGGCCTCACCTTCTGGGACCTCGACCGCGAGTTCGTCACCGGCGGGTTCGGCGGCCGACGGGTCGCGAAGCTCCGTGACATCCTCGGCGTCCTGCGCGACTCGTACTGCCGCACGCTCGGCATCGAGTACATGCACATCCAGGACCCGGAGCAGCGTCGCTGGTTCCAGGAGAAGGTCGAGGTCAAGTACCAGAAGCCCGGCCACGACGAGCAGCTGCGGGTCCTCCGCAAGCTCAACGAGGCCGAGGCCTTCGAGACCTTCCTGCAGACCAAGTTCGTCGGTCAGAAGCGATTCTCGCTCGAGGGCGGCGAATCGCTCGTCCCGCTGCTCGACGAGATCCTCCAGGGTGCGGCCACCTCCGGCCTCGAGGGCGCCGCGATCGGCATGGCGCACCGCGGCCGTCTGAACGTGCTGACCAACATCGCGGGCAAGACCTACGGCCACGTGTTCCAGGAGTTCGAGGGCACGCAGACCCCCGGCAACCAGCGCGGCTCCGGCGATGTGAAGTACCACCTCGGCACCGAGGGCACCTTCGTCGCCGACGACGGATCCGAGCTCCCGGTCTACCTCGCCGCGAACCCGTCTCACCTCGAGACCGTCGACGGCGTCCTCGAGGGAATCGTCCGCGCCAAGCAGGACCGCAAGCCGATCGGCACGTTCGCCTGGCTGCCGATCCTGGTGCACGGCGACGCGGCGTTCGCCGGGCAAGGTGTGGTCGTCGAGACTCTGCAGATGTCTCAGCTGCGCGGATACCGCACCGGCGGCACGATCCACGTCGTCGTCAACAACCAGGTCGGCTTCACCACCCTCCCCAACGATTCGCGCAGCTCGGTGTATTCGACGGATGTCGCGAAGACGATCCAGGCGCCGGTGTTCCATGTGAACGGCGACGACCCCGAAGCCGTCATCCACGTCGCGCAGCTCGCTTTCGAGTACCGCGAGCGGTTCCACCGCGACGTCGTCATCGACCTCGTCTGCTACCGACGCCGCGGGCACAACGAGGGAGACGACCCCTCGATGACGCAGCCGCTGATGACCGACCTGATCCAGGCGAAGCGATCGGTGCGCAAGCTCTACACCGAGTCGCTCGTCGGTCGCGGCGACATCACCGAAGAGGAGTACGACGAGGCCAAGGCGGACTTCCAGAACCGTCTGGAGATCGCGTTCGCCGAGACCCACGCTGCAGAGACCGGCGCCAACCCGGTCGCTCAGGACCTGCCTCCGGCTGACGAGCAGGTCGGCGCCCCGGAGATCACCGGAGTCTCGAACGAGGTCATCCAGCTCATCGGCGACGCGTTCGTGAACAAGCCCGAGGGCTTCACCGTTCACCCGAAGCTCCAGCAGCAGCTCGAGAAGCGTCTCGACATGAGCCGCAACGGCAACATCGACTGGGGCTTCGGCGAGCTGCTCGCCTTCGGTTCGCTCCTCGTCGAGGGCACGCCCGTGCGGCTCGCGGGGCAGGACTCGCGGCGCGGCACGTTCGTGCAGCGTCACGCGACACTGCACGACCGCGCGAACGGCCAGGAGTGGCTGCCGCTGTCGAACCTGTCAGAGTCGCAGGGGCGCTTCTTCGTCTACGACTCGCTCCTGAGCGAGTACGCCGCGCTCGGCTTCGAGTACGGCTACTCGGTCGAGGCTCCAGAGGCACTCGTGCTGTGGGAAGCCCAGTTCGGCGACTTCGTGAACGGCGCCCAGTCGGTCATCGACGAGTACATCTCGGCGGCCGAGCAGAAGTGGGGACAGCAGTCCAGCGTCACCCTGCTCCTCCCCCACGGCTACGAGGGCCAGGGACCGGACCACTCGTCGTCGCGCATCGAGCGCTTCCTGCAGATGTGCGCGCAGGACAACATGATCGTCTCGCGCCCCTCGACGCCCGCGTCGTACTTCCACCTGCTGCGCCGTCAGGCCTACGCCCGTCCGCGCAAGCCGCTCATCGTCTTCACCCCGAAGGCCATGCTGCGCCTGCGGGGTGCGACGAGCCCTGTCGAGGCCTTCACCCAGGGCCGCTTCGAGCCCGTGCTCGACGACAACCGCGGTCTCGACCGCAACGCGGTGAAGCGCGTGCTCGTGCACTCGGGCAAGGTCCACTGGGATCTCAAGGCCGAGCTCGACAAGAACCCGAACCCCGAGATCGCGCTGGTCAGGCTCGAGCAGCTGTACCCGACGCCGATCGACGGTCTGAAGGCCATCACCGACTCGTACCCGAACGCCGAGCTGGTGTGGGTGCAGGAAGAGCCGGAGAACCAGGGGGCATGGCCGTTCCTTGCTCTCGCATTCGCCGATGTGCCCGGTGACCGCAGCTTCCGCCCGGTGTCGCGTCCCGCGTCGGCATCGCCGGCGACCGGCTCGTCGAAGGTGCACGCGGCCGAACAGGCGAAGCTCCTGCGAGACGCCCTCACCATCAGCTGACGGCTGTCGGAGAAAACGGAGAGGGGCTCACGGCGATGACGTGAGCCCCACTCTCGCTGCCGCCGTCTCCGTCGATGCGTGCAGACGGCCGGCCGCGCGGAGCCTAACAGCGCTGACCCCGCCCGCGTAGATCGACGAGAGAGCCCCCACGCCGAGAATGACGTCGGCCTCTGCGCCGTCGTCGACCCGTGTGACATCCGCCGTACCGTCGGCACCCGAGGTCAGTCGCCACGAGCCTTCGGCGAAACCGAGAGGGTCTTCGACTCGGAACACGACATCGAGGGGCGCTCGATACGTGCGGGCGCTGAGCGCAGCGGGCACGTCGAGGAGGCGCAGCCACCCGTGATCGTGAGGGGTGAGGTCCACGCCTCGCTGGTCGGTGACGAGCCAGGTGATCGGATCGTCGATCGGGCGCAGGTCGACCACCACCTTCGACACCAGGTCGTGCTGCAGAGCGAATCTCCAGAGCGCGGCCAAGGCATCCGTCGTGGTCGAGGTCAGGTGGTGGATCTCCATGTCCGCGCGAAAACTCCCCGCGACCTCCTTGAGCGTGTACGCCATCGCACCCCGGACTGCTCCGTCGGCGTCGACGTAACGCACGCCTCGAACGGCTCGTGGCGCGGTGTGTCCCACCGACAGCCCGGCGATCCGCTCCCAGCGCGCGTCCCACCCGGCGATCTGCCCCGAACGCTGGGTTCGCGCCTGCTCATGCAGAGCGGACAGGTCCTTCTGAAGCGTCTCGCGCTCGACGTACTCGACGCGGCCATCGGTCGCCGGGCCGTTCCATCCCGCCCTCGGCGCGTCGATCGACACCTTGGCTGCGGGGATCGCGGAAGCGAACCCGTACCGCTCGTAGATCGTCGCCTCAGAGACGGTGAGGCCGGCGACAGCGACACCCGCGCCTGCGGCGGCACGCAGCTCGCCTTCGAGCAGGTTCCGCGCGATGCCGCGGCGACGATGAGTGCCCGAGACCGTGACAGCGCTGATCGCCCACATCCCCACCTCGCCGCCGGGCACGGTCAGCGGAGTCACCCACGAGTTGACCGTGGCGACGGGGAAGGCGCCGTCAGGGGCATTCTCCTCGAACACGCCGACGTTGCGCCGCGTCGCGAGAAGTGCGCGGTCTGCGGCGATCTGCTCCGGCGTGGGATCGGCATCGAGGAACCCCCGCGCCTCTGCCCGCAGGAAGGCCTCGGTGTCAGCATCCGAGCCGTTGTCGACGAGTCGGTAGACGAGATTCTTCGCGGCCAGGCGCCCAGCGGACACGGGATCAACGGGGACGGTAAGCGCGTCGGTCATTCCTCCACCCTATGGGAGGCGCGACGGACCGGGTCCCGCCTCAGTGCTGTGCGGCCTGCACCTCACGCAGTCGAGCGAACACCTGGTCACGCAGCTCTTCGGGTGCCGTCTCCTTGCACGCGCGCGCCACGACCTCGGTGAGGGTCGTCGCCACCAGCGCCTCATCCCGGCAGGACGGGCAGTTCTCGAGATGCTCGCGGATCTCGGTGTGCTCGGTGTTGCACACCTCGTTGCGGAGGTACTCCTCGAGGTCCTTGCGGGCCTTGTCGCAGCCGCAGTCGGTCATTTCTTGCTCCTCGGGTCGGCCGTGGAGATTCCCCGCTCCGCGGCGTACTCAGCCAGCAGCTCCCGCAGCATGCGCCTGCCTCGGTGCAGGCGGCTCATCACGGTGCCGATGGGGGTCTTCATGATGTCCGCGATCTCCTGATACGCGAAGCCCTCGACATCAGCGAGGTACACCGCCAACCTGAAGTCCTCGGGAACGGCCTGCAACGCGTCCTTGACGACCGATGCGGGCATGTGGTCGATGGCTTCCGCCTCGGCCGAACGGCTGTGCGACGCGGTGGTCGACTCGGCACCGCCCATCTGCCAGTCCTCGAGCTCGTCGATCGTGCCCTGGAACGGCTCGCGCTGCTTCTTGCGGTAGATGTTGATGTACGTGTTGGTGAGGATGCGGTACAGCCACGCCTTCAGGTTCGTGCCCTGCGAGAACGTCGCCCAGGACCCGTATGCCTTGACGAAGGTCTCCTGCACGAGGTCAGCAGCGTCCGCCGGGTTGCGCGTCATGCGCATCGCCGCGGCATAGAGCTGATCCATGAACGGGATCGCCTGTTCCTCGAATTCGCGCCGAGGGTCGCTGACCGTCTCTGCGGTTGCCGTGTCATCCATCACCGGCCAGTCTAGGCGGGTGAGGTCCACCGACTCGCGTTCCAGCGTTGCGAGCATGCTCTCTCCTTGTCGGCGTGCGCCCATATTCGATCGTTCGGACACTCGCGTTTACTAAGGTGGGAACCGATGAGCGCCAACAGGTATTCCCCCTCCCCTGTCCAGGGCGTCTATGTCGCGCCGATCAGCACCGGAGCCGTTCATGCGACCGTGACGATCCCCGGCTCGAAATCGCTCACCAATCGCGAGCTCATCATCGCCGCGATCGCGGACGGACCCGGCAGACTCATCGCTCCTCTGCACTCCGACGACTCCCGCCGCATGATCGAGGCCCTGCGTGCCCTGGGCGTCGGCATCGAGGAGATCGACGGCAACGGAGAGTTCGGGCCCGACCTCGCGATCACGCCGGCCAAGCTCATGGGCGGCACGACGATCGACTGCGGCCAGGCCGGCACGGTGATGCGCTTCATCGCGCCGCTGGCCGGGCTCGCCCAGCGCGACGTGCACCTCACTGCCCACGAGACGGCCCTGCACCGACCGATGGGTGGTCTCATCAGCGCGCTGCGCGACCTCGGAGTCGACATCGACGATGAGGGCACGTGGGCCCTGCCGTTCACCGTCCGCGGCCACGGTCGCATCCGAGGAGGGCGCGTCGAGATCGACGCCTCGGCGTCCAGTCAGTTCGTCTCGGGACTCCTGCTCGCCGCCCCGCGCTTCGACGTGGGCCTGCACCTCGTGCACACCGGCGATCATCTGCCGAGCCTGCCTCACATCGACATGACGATCGAGGCGCTGAGCCGTCGCGGCATCCGGATCGAGCGACCAGCCACAGGTGAGTGGCTCGTAGAGGCGGGCGTGCCACGCGCCAAGGAGATCGCGATCGAGCCCGATCTCTCGAACGCGGCGCCGTTCCTCGCCGCTGCACTGGTCACGGGGGGCGCGGTGTCGGTGCCCGGGTGGCCCGTGCACTCCACCCAGCCCGGCGCTCTGCTTCCCGAGATCCTGCAGGCCATGGGCGCGCACGTCGGCCGTCACAGCGGAACGCTGACGGTCCGGGCCGGGTCCGAGATCCGCGGGCTCGACATGGACCTCTCGGCTGCGAGCGAGCTGACCCCGACGCTCGTCGGACTGGCGGCGTTCGCGTCCGGCCCCACCACGATCCGCGGTATCGGTCACATCCGACTCCACGAGACCGATCGCATCGCGGCGCTCGTCGGCAACATCCGCGCCCTCGGCGGCGAGGCGGAAGAGCTCTCCGACGGCCTGCGCATCATTCCCCGACAGCTGCACGGTGGCCGATGGGCGGCGCACCACGACCATCGGATGGCGACGACGGGCGCCCTGATCGGTCTGCGCGTGCCCGGGGTCGAGATCGATGACATCGGCACCACCTCCAAGACGCTTCCGGAGTTCACTCTCCTCTGGGAGCGAATGCTGCGAGGCGCATCCTCGTGAGCTGGCTCGACGACTCCGACGACCTCGACGACGACTTCGAGGACTATGACGAGAGCAGCATCCGCACGCGCCCGAACCCGAAGGCCAACCGCCCTCGCACCAAGCGACGGCCTGCGCATGACGACGCTCAGATCGGCCGCGTCCTCGGGGTGGACCGTGGTCGCTACTCCGTGCTGATCGACGAGGACACGCCTGACGAGCGCATGATCACCGCCGCGCGGGCGCGTGAGCTTCGCAGGAACCCGATCGTCACCGGTGATCACGCCAAGGTCGTCGGCGACATCTCAGGCGAAGACGGCACCCTGGCGCGGATCATCGGCATCGCCGACCGCACTTCCCTGCTTCGGCGCAGCGCCGACGATACCGACCAGGTCGAGCGGGTGATCGTCGCGAACGCCGATCAGATGCTGGTCGTCGTCGCCGCCGCCGACCCCGAGCCGCGTGCCCGCCTCGTCGACCGCTACCTCGTGGCCGCGTTGGATGCCGGCGTGCGCCCGCTCCTCGTCGTCACGAAGACGGACCTGGCCGACCCCAGCGCCTTCCTGTCGCATTTCGACGGACTCGACGATCTGCGCGTCTTCACCAGTGCGCAGGACGAGATGCCCGTCGACGAGATCGGCGCTGCCCTCGTCGGGCACTCCACGGTCTTCGTCGGGCATTCGGGTGTGGGCAAGTCGACGCTCGTGAACGCTCTGGTGCCCAGCGCTCTGCGCGCGACGGGGCACGTCAACCAGGTCACCGGACGTGGCCGGCACACCTCTTCGTCGACCGTATCGCTGCGATACGTCAGCCCGGAGGGCAACGGCTGGGTGATCGACACCCCCGGCGTCCGCTCCTTCGGTCTCGGGCATGTGAACCCCGCGAACATCCTCGCCGCCTTCACCGAGCTGGCGGAGATCGCCGAGAAGTGCCCGCGCGGATGCACGCACCTCGCGGATGCTCCGGATTGCGCACTCATCGAAGCGGCCGAGAGCGGCGAGCTGAGCGAGACCGGGCGAGCGCGCCTGGACTCGCTGCAGAGGCTTCTGCAGACGTTCGCCGACAAGGCCGAGCAGACGCCCGGCCGGTAGGCTGGACGTGTGACTGTGCGCCTCGACTCCGGATCCGCTGCCCCCGACTTCGCTCTTCTCGACCAAGACGGCGCGACCGTCCGACTCGACGATCTGCGCGGCCAGAAGACGGTGCTCTATTTCTATCCGGCCGCGATGACGCCAGGGTGCACGACGCAGGCCTGCGACTTCCGCGACAGCATCTCCTCTCTCGAGGGCGCCGGGTACCGCGTGATCGGGGTCTCGCGTGACGAGCCTGCGAAGCTCGCCGAATTCCGCGAGCGCGACGGCCTCACCTTCACCCTTCTCAGCGACCCGGACCACGCCGTGCACACCGCATACGGAGCCTGGGGCGAGAAGATGAACTACGGCAAGGTCGTAGAAGGAGTCCTCCGCTCGACCTTCGTTCTCGATGAGCAGGGAACGATCACCCTCGCTCAGTACAACGTCAAGGCGACAGGGCACGTCGCCCGACTGCGCAAGCTGCTCGGCATCGACGCCTGAGAGTCACTCCGCCGGGCGCTCGTTCTCGGCGCGCGTGCTCGCGATCAGCAGCGCGAAGCACAGCAGCGCCGGCAGCCCGACGCCGATGGTGAACGCCCAGGCGATCGGCTGCAGCGTCAGCGAGGCGAGCGCGAGCGCCACGGCGAGCACCTGGAAGACGACCCCACCCGAGCGTGCCCACGAATGGCCCGTCCTGGTTCCGATGGCGAATGCGATGAGAGCGACAGCGCCGATGAGCGTCAGCACGATGAGGGCGAGCGCCGTCGGCAGCGACGCGGCATCACCTGCGCCGAGACCGACGAGCTCGATGAGGGCGAACACGATCAATGCGGCGCCCTCTGCCGCGAGAACCGCGGAAGCCGCCAGAGCGAGGCCGGGTGAGCGCACAGTTGTCTCCTGAGAATCGAATGAGAACGGCGGAAACCCTTGATTTCGCCGGTTTCATGTAACAGAATAGACAGCGTCATGTGCTCCCACAGCGGCGTGGGGCGGGCTTCGCGCTCGCATCACAGAAAGCGGGCATCCGTCCGTATCTCATACAGGGTAGCTGAACCCGATCTGCACCCGAAATCCGAGTCGTCGCAATGCGACGATTTCTGAAACACCACACCGAGGAGCCCCCATGGACTGGCGCGATAAGGCCGCCTGCCTGACTGTCGACCCCGAGCTGTTCTTCCCTGTCGGGAACACCGGTCCGGCCGTCGACCAGATCGAGAAGGCGAAGACCGTCTGCGCCACCTGCACGGTGACCGAGATCTGCCTGCAGTACGCCCTCGAGTCCAGCCAGGACTCGGGCGTGTGGGGAGGCCTCTCCGAAGACGAGCGCCGTGCGCTCAAGCGCCGCGCCGCTCGCGCCCGCCGCGCCTCCTGAACATCGAGAAGCGGCCCGAGACGATGTCGCGGGCCGCTTCTGTGTCTCCGCTCGACGCTGCGGCCGATCCTCCGCCTATTTCGTGAGCCAGCGAAGCGGGATGTCGATGACGACCTCGGTGCCCTCGCCTTCGCTCCCCCGCCATTCGATCGAGCCGCTGAGCTCGCCCTGGATGAGGGTGCGGATGATCTGCGTTCCCAGCCCCTGACCGATCCGCCCCTCCGGCAGGCCCTTGCCGGTGTCATGCACCGTGACGCGCAGATTCTCCTCGGTGCGCGCCGCGTCGATCGTGACCATGCCCTCTTGCCCTGCGAGACCGTGCTCCACGGCATTCGTGACGACCTCGGTGAGAGCGAGAGCCAGCGGCGTGGCATACTCGCTCGGCAGGACGCCGAAGCGACCGGTCGAGCGTGTGCGCGCGCGGGTGTTCGGTGCCGATGCGACCTCGGCCACGAGCTTGAGGACGCGATGGAACACCTCGTCGAAGTCGACCTTCTGGGTCAGGCCCTGGGCGAGCGTGTCGTGCACGACGGCGATCGAGTCGACGCGTCTCATCGCCTGGGTCAGCGCATCGCGCGCCTCGTCGGAGTGCGTGCGTCGTGCCTGGATCCGAAGCAGCGACGCGACAGTCTGCAGATTGTTCTTGACTCGGTGGTGGATCTCGCGGATCGTCGCGTCCTTGGTGATCAGCTCCTGCTCCTGGTGGCGCAGCTCCGAGACATCCCGGCACAGCAGGATGGCGCCGATGCGGGTTCCGTGATCCTTGAGCGGGATCGCGCGCAGCGACACGGTGACACCGCGCGCTTCGATGTCGGTCCGCCACGGTGCGCGTCCGGTCACGACGACGGGCAGGGACTCGTCGACCTGTCGGGACGGCGGCACGAGCCTCGTGGTGACCTCTGCGAGGGATTCGCCCTCGAGCTCGTCATCGAACCCCATGCGATTGAACGCCGAGAGTGCGTTCGGGCTTGCGAACGTCGTGATCCCGTCGACGTCGATGCGGATCAGGCCGTCGGACGCGCGCGGCGCGCCGCGGCGAGGGGAGGTCGGAGCCGCCGGATCCGGGAAGCTTCCGTCGGCGATCATGCGGAAGAGGTCGTTGGCGCACTCGTCGAACGTGATCTGCTGCCGAGACGGGGTCCGGGCCTCGCCGAGGTTCGTGTGCCGGGTGACGACGCCGATGACCACGGCCTGGTGCTCTCCGCCGCGACGTTCGTTGACGATCGGCACAGCTCGAACACGCGTCGGGGTCTCTTCGAACCAGTCCGGCGACGACGAGTCGACGATCTCCGCGGATTCGAACGCCCCCTGCACCTGCGTACGCCACTGAGGGCGCACCCGCTCGCCGACGATGTCCCGATAGAAAAGGGTGGCTGCTCCACTCGGACGCGCGTGCGCGACGGCGACGAACGATCCGTCGTCGGTCTCGATCCAGACCACGATGTCCGCCGAAGCGAGGTCCGCGAGGAGCTGACCGTCACCGGCGAGTCGGTGCAGCCACTCGACATCGTTGTCGGCAAGACGGCCCTGGGCATTGGCGAGGTCGCTGAGCGTTGACACCCCACCAGCCTAGAGCGCGCAGCCTCAGAGAACGGCCAGCGACGTCGCACGCCAGCGACGGTCGAGTCCTTCGAGACGGATCGCCACCGCCCGGGTGCGGCCCGGCCCCGCGACGACGACGACTGCTTCGACCTTGCCGTCGACGGGTTCTGTCACGCGGATCGAGAGGATCTCGAAAGTCGGGCGCGCAGGCGAGACCCCCCTCGCGCTGCGCGCCCTCGCCGAGAGGTTCGCCCGCGTCACCAGGCTCCGGTAAGCGTCTTCATTGAACCAGCGGGCGAGCTGATCGACTTCTCTGACTCCCGCGAGCACCTCGAGCACGCCCTGTGTGAGGCTCCGCAGCAGCGGATGCGGATCCGGCAGCTCGGCGCGAGGCGTCGGCTGCGGTGCGAAGTACTCGTGAAGCATCATCTGAGGCACTCTCCATCGGGAAGACTGCGCCAAGTAGAGCATGCGTCCAGTCGCCGTTCGGGTCGCGTTCGGGATCTATGTGGATAACTCGTACATGCCTTCCCGGACATCGCTTACGGTGGGGCGCGTGCACTGGGATCGACTGTTCGAAGACCTCGAAGGCCAGCTCGCCTCGGAGTGGGAGAGCGAGCGCGCGGCGCTGGATGCCGAATCCGAACGATTGCGCATCTCGCGACTCGAGCTTCGCAGCCGTCTCAGGGTTCTCTGCTCCGCAGCAGCTCCGACGACCATCGACCTGCCCGGCGGAACTCGTGTGCGGGCCCGGCTCGACGCGCTCGGCTCGGATTGGATCGCCGCGACGATCGCGCAGGCCGAGGAATCGACCACGACGCGGTCGACCCTGATCGTTCCTTTGCACGCGGTGCGCGGGCTGACCGTCGATCATGGCCTGCTGCTGTCCAGTCTGGACGAGCATGACGGCTTCGCGCCTGTGCTCCGCGAGCGCATGTCGCTCGGCTTCGTTCTGCGTGATCTCGCCAGGCGGCGGGTGCCGGTGCGAATAGTCAGCGTCGACGACTCCGACATGCACGGAACGATCGACAGGGCGGGAGCGGATCATCTGGACCTCGCTCTGCATGATCCTGGCGAGGCGCGGATCGCCTCGGCCGTCCGCAGCTTTCAGATCATCCCGTTCGCCGCGGTGTCCTCGGTGCAGACCGTCGGAGATCAGATGCCGTGACGGCGGGATGTACCCCAGACCTCCGGGAAGCTCGCCTCGTTGGCCTGACGCCACAGGGCCATCCGTCTGGCCTCTTCCGACTGCTCGTCGAGATACTCCGAAAGGCTCGACTCCTCGATGCGCCATCTGGCCGGTGCGCCGAGCTTGGACCCGCGCAGACGCCCCTCGTAGACGAGCTCGATGACTTCGTCGACCTCGATGCTCAGCAGCTCCGCCACCTGGGCCGGCGCGAGGAAGCCCTGCGCGGGCTGAGAGGAATGAGGCATGCTCCCATTGTCCTCCTGCCGTGCCGGAGCACCAGCGCCGATCCGATGCTGTGGATAAGTCTCGAGCGGGCTCATCGATTTCTGTGACCATGTCGACATGAGCAAGTTCGTCCGTTCCCGCCGCACCATCTGGGGTGACGCCCGTTTTCTGATCGGCATCGCGGTCGTCGCGTTGTCGATCGGCGGCGTGTGGGCCGTCGTCTCCTCCTCCGGCACCACGACGCCGGTGCTTCAGGCGACGCGCACGATCGCCCTCGGTGAAGCGCTCGTCTCAGAAGACTTCCAAGTGGTCGAAGTCGGACTCGGCACGGTGACGGACCGCTACCTGGCACCGCAAGAGCTGCACGCCGGCCAGGTCGCGTCCCGCACGGTCTTCGCAGGAGAGCTCCTGGCCACCTCTGCCGCTGAGAGCGCCGATGCCAACAGGACGACCACGATCGTCGTCGAGAGCAGCACGGGGATCCCGGCCGATGTCGCCGCCGGGAGCGTCATCGAGCTCTGGCATTCGCCACCGGTCGACGACGGTGGCAGTCAGGGTCCGCCTCGTATCCTCGTGGCCGACGCCATCGTCACATCGGTCACGAAGGCGGAGGGGATGCTCTCGGCCGACGGCACGACCGCCGAGGTCGTGATCGACCGAGCGGATGTCGCCGAGGTGCTGGCCGCGATCACCGGCGGCTCTGTCCTCTCGGTCGTGCCGATCGGTTCGACCTCATGACCTCGGTCATCGTCGCTGTTCCGGAAGCCCGCGCGCGAGGTCTGGCCGACGAGCTCGAGATGGAGGGGATCAATGTGGTCTCCGTCGTGCCGCCGAACAGAGTCCTTCCTCTGCCCGAAGGCGTCGATGCGGCCATCGTCGTCGCCACCCGTGCCGTTCTGACATCCGAGCTCGTCGCCGAGTGCGACAGGGCTGGCGTGCGGATCATCCCGCTCGGCGACAGCGACAGCAGGCTGCTCGGACGCTACGGACTCACCACCGCGCTTCCGGCGGATGCGAACGGCTGGGAAGTCGCGGCAGCACTCACCGCTGATATCCCGCGCATCACCGGGCATGAAGCATCACCTCCGCATCGCGTCACGGTCGTTTGGGGCCCCTCCGGCGCCCCTGGCAGGTCGACCATCGCGATCCAACTCGCCGTCGAACTCTGCCGGACGGGGCGGCGCGCCGCCCTGGTCGATGCCGACACCGTCGCTCCGTCACTTGCGCTGCTTCTGGGGCTCAGCGACGATGCGCCCGGCATCGCCGCCGCGTGCCGACGCGCAGAACTCGGCGCACTCGACTCAGCCGAGCTCACGAGGCTGGCGACGATCCTCGCGACGAGCGCAGGCGAGATCGAGGTCCTCGGCGGCATCAATCGGCCAGGGCGCTGGCCGGAACTCGGAGCGAGTCGTCTGCAGACCACTCTGCGCGCCTGCCGCAGCTGGGCGGAGGAGACCGTCGTCGACGTGGCGAGCGCCTTCGACGCGGACGACGAAGCGACCTACGACCTCGCCGGACCGCGCCGTCACGCGGCCACGGTCGCGGCGCTGCAGGAGGCGGATGCGATCATCGCGGTCGCGTCGGCCGACCCGCTCGGCATCAGTCGCTTCGTGAGGGAGCATGCCGAGCTCCGACGACTCACGGCCCCCACGCCCATCAGGGTCGTGGTGAACCGCGTCCGACCCGGCCCCCTGGGCATCGACGCGCGTGGTCAGATCCGGCGCGCTCTCGAGAGATTCGCGGGCATCACCGACATCGCGTTCCTGCCGTTCGATCAGCGCGCCGCTGACTCCGCTCTGCTGCACGCCCGCCCGATGGCAGACCTCACCCCGCGTTCGACCCTGATCGCCGGCGTGCGTCGCATCGCCGAGACGTACACCTCGGTGACGTCGCACACGTCTACTGGCGGTAGCTCGAGAGGAAGTTCCCGAGGCGCTCGACGGCTTCTGCGAGCACGCGAGGCTCGGGGAGCGTGACCAGCCTGAGGTGGTCGGGCGTCGGCCAGTTGAAGCCGGTCCCCTGCACGAGAAGGATGTGCTCGGAGACCAACAGGTCGTAGACCAGCTTCGCATCGTCCCTGATGTCGTGGACATTCGGGTCGAGACGAGGGAAGGCGTAGAGGGCACCGACCGGCTTGACGCAGGAGACACCGGGAATCGACTCGAGCCCCTCCCACGCGATGTCGCGCTGCTCGTGCAGGCGTCCGGTCGGAGCGATCAGCGCATCGATCGACTGCACTCCCCCGAGAGCCGCCTGCACCGCGTACTGCGCGGGGACGTTCGGGCAGAGGCGCGTGGACGCGAGGAGGTTGATCCCCTCGAGGAACCCCTTCGCGTGGTCCTGCGGCCCGGTGATCACAAGCCATCCGGACCGGAATCCGGCGACTCGATAGGTCTTCGAGAGCCCGTTGAACGTCAGGCACAGGAGATCAGGCGCGAGCGTGGCTGTCGGGATGTGCACCGCACCGTCGAACACGATGCGGTCGTAGATCTCATCGGACAGCAGCAGCAGCTGGTTCTCCCTCGCGATCTGAACCATCCCCTCGAGGACCTCGCGAGAGTAGACCACGCCGGTCGGGTTGTTGGGGTTGATGATCACGAGTGCTTTGGTGCGAGGAGTGATCTTCGATCGGATGTCCTCGAGGTCGGGCTGCCAGCCGTTGTCCTCGTCGCAGAGGTAATGCACGGGAGTGCCGTCAGCCAGACTCGTCATGGCAGTCCACAGCGGATAGTCGGGGGCCGGGATGAGCACCTCATCGCCCTCGTCGAGGAGCGCCTGCATCGTCATCGTGATGAGCTCGGACACGCCGTTTCCGAGGAAGACGTCCTCGGGATCGAACCGGGGGAACCCGGGGATCTCCTCATACCGGCTGACCACGGCGCGGCGTGCCGAGATGATCCCCTTGCTGTCGCTGTATCCGTGCGCGGTCGGAAGCGCCGCGAGCATGTCGTGCACGATCTGGTGGGGTGCCTCGAAGCCGAAGATGGCGGGGTTTCCCGTGTTGAGCTTGAGGATCCGGTGTCCCTCGGCCTCGAGCCGCGCCGCCTCGACGAGCGTGTTTCCACGGATCTCGTACAGGACGTTCTTGAGCTTCGACGACTGGTCGAAGTGGCGCGTTGGTGTCATTGCGCAAGCCTACAATGACGCGAAGAAGGGCCGATCCATCCGGACCGGCCCCTCATCGAACTTCCTGGCTACTTCTTCTTCTTGCTCTGCGCCCGGCGCTGCTCACGGTTGCCGGCAGGTGCTGCGGGGGCCTCCGTGCGCTGGCCGAACGCACCGCGCGGAGCATCCTCGGCCTCGGCCGGCTCGGCCGGCGCCTGACGCGCGGCAGCCGCCTGACGGAGCTTCTCGGTCGCAGCCTGCTGAACCTGTCCTCGGTCGTCTCGGACCTCGACCTCGCCGGCATCGTTCGCCGCTGAGTACTCGAGGCGCTGGTCTCCGCCGCCTTTGGCGAGGCCCTTGGCCTCGACCTCGGCAGTCTGCGAGTCGCCCGCCCGGCGGACCTCGACCTCGAGGTTGTAGAGGTACCCGACGGACTCCTCCTTGATCTGACCCATCATCGACTGGAACATCGCGTAGCCCTCGCGCTGGTACTCGATGAGCGGGTCGCGCTGCGCCATCGCGCGAAGACCGATGCCGTCTTTGAGATAGTCCATCTCGTAGAGGTGATCGCGCCAGCGACGGTCGAGCACCTGGAGCACGACACGACGCTCGAGCTCGCGGGTGGCCGCTTCTCCGAGCGACTCTTCGCGGGTCTCGTAGGCGATCTTCGCGTCCGAGAGCAGTTCGCGGGTCAGACCGTCCGCAGTGATACCGCCCTTGCGGCCGGCGGCCTCGGACACGACCTCGTCGATCGTCACGCTGACCGGGTAGAGCGTCTTGAGCTCCGTCCAGAGTGCGTCGAAGTCCCAGCTCTCGTTGTGCCCCTCGCCTGTGTGATCCCGCACCACGCCGCTGATCGCGTCTTCGATGAAGTGCTGCACCCGGTCGGCGATGTCGTCGCCCTGCAGGATGTGACGACGGTCGGCGTAGATCGCCTCACGCTGACGGTTCAGGACGTCGTCGTACTTGAGGACGTTCTTTCGCATCTCGGCGTTGCGGGACTCGACCTGCGACTGGGCGCTGCGGATGGCCCGCGACACGAGACCCGACTCGATCGGGACGTCGTCGGGGAAGTTGGTTCGAGCCAGGATCGCCTCGGCGGCCCCCGACTGGAAGAGACGCATCAGGTCGTCGGTGAGGCTCAGGTAGAAGCGGCTCTCACCCGGGTCGCCCTGACGACCGGAACGGCCTCGCAGCTGATTGTCGATCCGACGCGACTCGTGGCGCTCGGTGCCCAGGACGTAGAGGCCGCCGGCCTCGATGACCTTCTCGGCCTCCTCGGCCACGATCGCCTTCATCGACTCGTAGGTCTCGTCCCACGCGACCTCGTACTCCTCGGGCGTCTCGACCGGGTCGAGCCCTCTGCCCTTGAGTTCCTGCACGGCGAGGAACTCGGCGTTGCCGCCGAGCATGATGTCGGTTCCACGGCCGGCCATGTTGGTGGCGACGGTGACGGCGCCGAGGCGTCCGGCGCGTGCCACGATCTCGGCCTCGCGCGCGTGGTTCTTCGCGTTCAGGACCTCGTGCTTGACGCCCTTCTTCGCGAGGAGTCGCGACAGGTACTCGCTCTTCTCCACGCTGACGGTGCCGACCAGCACCGGCTGGCCGCTCGCGTGGCGCTCGGCGATGTCCTCGACGACCTGGGCGAACTTGGCGGTCTCGTTCTTGTAGACCAGATCCGACTGATCCTTGCGGATCATCGGCCGGTTCGTGGGGATCGGGATGACGCCGAGCTTGTAGGTCGACATGAACTCGGCCGCCTCGGTCTCGGCGGTACCGGTCATGCCGGCGAGCTTGTCGTAGAGACGGAAATAGTTCTGCAGCGTGACGGTGGCGAGAGTCTGGTTCTCGGCCTTGACCGGCACGGCCTCCTTCGCCTCGATGGCCTGATGGATGCCCTCGTTGTAGCGGCGGCCGACCAGGATGCGGCCGGTGTGCTCGTCGACGATCATGACCTCGTCGTTCATGACGACGTAGTCGGTGTCCTTCTTGAAGAGCGCGAGAGCCTTGATCGAGTTGTTGAGGAACGAGATCAGCGGGGTGTTCGCGGACTCGTAGAGGTTGTCGATGCCGAGGTAGTCCTCGACCTTCTCGATGCCGGGTTCGAGCACGCCGACGGTGCGCTTCTTCTCGTCGACCTCGTAGTCGACGCCTGCTTCGAGGGTGCGGGCGATCTTCGCGAACTCGGCGAACCAGCGGTTGGCCTCACCTGACGAGGGGCCCGAGATGATCAACGGCGTCCGAGCCTCGTCGATGAGGATCGAGTCGACCTCGTCGACGATCGCGAAGTAGTGCTCACGCTGGACGAGGTCTTCCTTGCGCCACGCCATGTTGTCGCGAAGGTAATCGAAGCCGAACTCGTTGTTCGTCCCGTAGGTGATGTCAGACGCGTACTGCTCGCGGCGGACAGCCGGCGTCTGACCGGAGACGATGATGCCCGTCGACATGCCGAGTGCCCGGTACACGCGGCCCATGAGCTCGGCCTGGTAGCTCGCGAGGAAGTCGTTTACCGTGATCACGTGGACGCCCTCGCCCGCGATCGCATTCAGGTAAGCCGGGAATGTGGCGACCAGGGTCTTTCCCTCACCGGTCTTCATCTCGGCGATGTTGCCGAGGTGGAGTGCGGCACCACCCATGATCTGCACGTCGTACGCACGCATGCCGAGCGTGCGCTTCGCCGCCTCACGCACCGCGGCGAACGCCTCGGGCATGAGCTGGTCGAGAGACTCGCCCTTCGCGAACCGCTCGCGCAGCTCGGCGGTCTCGTTGCGCAGTTCGTCGTCCGTGAGCTTGGAGATGTCCTCTTCCAGCGCGTTCACGGCCTTGACCACCTGGTTCAGGCGACGGATGACCCGCCCTTCTCCAGCGCGCAGCAGCTTCTCAAGAGGATTCGCCACAGATGTCATCTCCCTGTCGATGGTTCCGGCGGCGCCGCTTGTCGGGCGCGTGCCAGGCATACCTTGTCATGTTACCCGTCCGTGACCTGGACGTCGTCCGCATGGCGCGCCGCCATGACGTTTCCGAGTATGTATATATTGTTCCTCGACACCGGGAGGTCCACATGTCGGTCCGACAGAGTCTGCTCGCGATCCTCGCGCAGGGCCCCTGCTACGGCTACCAGCTCCGTCACGAGTTCGACCGACGCACCGGCTCGGTCTGGCCGCTCAACGTCGGTCAGATCTACAACACGCTCGAGCGCCTCGAGCGCGACGGACTCGTCGAGCGTGGAGCCGCCGATCTGCAGGGCCACGTGTATTGGGAGATCACCGACGCCGGGTCGTTCGAGGTCGACCGTTGGCTGGCCTCCCCCGTCGCGCGGAGCCAGGCCACCCGCGACGAGCTCGCGATCAAGCTGGCCGTCGCGGCGACGCTTCCCGGCGCGGATGCGACTCGCGTGATCGAGACCCAGCGCGCGGCGTCTGAAGAGCATCTCGGGGAGCTCACCACGGCGAGGGAGTCACGCGAGGACGACAGTCCCCAGGGGCTCGCGTGGTCGCTCGTCGTCGACTCGATGATCTTCACCGCAGAGGCAGAGCTCCGCTGGCTCGACCATGTGCAGACCCGTCTCGCACAGCATCCCCAGCACGCGCTCGCTCTGGAGCTCACGACCGAGCGACCGAAGCGCGGCCGTCCGTCGAGGACAGAGGTCGCGGCGCTCGCCTGAGCGCAGTTCGCCTCAAGCGTATGCACAGCCAGTGACGTCGCCCGGGAAACTAGGATCAGTCCTATGGCTGGAATATGGGGCAGACGCAAGCGCGAGCAGGAACAACTGGCCGCACAGGACGCCGACCTGGCTCGCCGCGCAGAGCAGGCACTCGTCTCCGCTGACGAGCGCATCAGGAGCACCTCCGACGAGTTGGCGTTCGCGGAGGCCGAGCTCGGCGAGCAGCTGACTCGGGATCTGAAGAAGGCGCTGAGCGCGGTGCGCACTCACCTGCGCGAGGCTTTTCAGCTCCACCAGCTCAACCACGACGAGATCCCCGACACTCCAGAGGAGCTCCGCACCCGCAACGCGCGGATCATGCAGCTGTGCGACTGGGCGCAGGACCTGCTCGATGAGAAGACGTCGGACCTCGCGACATCGATCTCGAAGGTGCGTCGAGCGCCCGAGGTCATCGCCCAGGTGCGAGCGGATGCCGAGACGCTGAGCGCGCGGATCCCGCAGACCAACGAGACCGTCGCCCGCCTCTCCTCGCGATACGCGGATTCGGCGATGCACCAGATCGCGGCCAGCGCCGCGGAAGCCGAGCAGCTGATCGCCTTCGCCACTCATGGCGCCGCCGTGTCGGAGCGTCGACGCGCCGCGAAGCAGAACGAGGAGGCGAACCTCGCCCTCGAGACCGCGACCGAGGCGACGCGCCGCGCCTCCGCTCTGCTGGATGCCGTCGAGGACTTCGAGATCGAGGCGCTGCGCGCGGAGTCGACCCTCGCGGAGGTCGTCGCTGACTCGCGCAGTGACCTCATCGCAGCCCGGACCGCTCCGCAGGTGCCGGCGGTCACCGCTGCGGTCTCCGCCCTCCAGGACGCACTCAGCGCACTGTCGCCCGCAGGCTCACCCGGTGACCCCTTCGCGGAATTGTCGCGGCTGCGCGAGGCGAACACCGCGCTCGACGATGCGATCGCCACCGCCCGCCACCGTGAAGCGCACCCGCTGCCCAGCATCCAGCAGGTGCAGCACGCGATCGACGACGCGGATCGTCAGCTGGGCGTCGCTCGCGGACTCATCGCAGGGCACAGGGGCTGGATCGGTGCGGATGCCCGCACTCGCCTCGCAGAGGCCGAGAGGCTGCGCGTCGATCTCTCAGACCTGCTTCCGGCGGAAGAGACCCGCGATGAAGCGCTGGCCAGCGCTCGGCGCGTCGCGCACCTCGCCTCGGAAGCCCTGCAGCTCGCGCAGCGGGACATCGATTCATCCCGTCCGCAGGACCAGGGTTGGGGTGGCGGCGACGGCTGGGGCGGAGGCGGCTGGAGCGGCGGCGGCCGACGCGGCGGGGGCAGCGACGTCGCCTCCGGGATTCTGGGCGGCCTGGTCATCGGGAGCATTCTCGACGGAATCTTCGACTGACCCGCATCCTCAGCACATGACGACGGCCCGACTCCTTCTGGAGCCGGGCCGTCGTCGTATCAGCCTCAGGAGGCGAGTGCCTCAGTGGGCGGAGCCTGCGTCTCGAGCGCGATCACACCGTAGTCCCAGCCCTTGCGGCGGTAGACGACGCTCGGGTGATCGGTGCGCACGTCGACGAACAGGAAGAAGTCGTGCCCGACCAGCTCCATCCGGTCGACGGCCTCTTCGACGGTCATCCATTCCGCTCCGAAGTTCTTGGTGCGGATGACCACCGGCGAGTAGACCTCGTCGTCGTCGTTCTGGATCGGCACAGCGCCCGTCGCGACCGCGCGAAGGACCTCCACCGATGCCGGCTGGACGTCGATGCCCTCGAGCGCACCGCTCTCCTTCTCGAAGTGCGCCCCACGCGGATGCTGGCGTCCGTCGACTCGCTTCTCCTTGGCCCGACGAAGCTGTTCGGCCATCTTGTCGACGGCCATGTCGAGTGCGACGAACTTGTCTCCGTCCGTGGCCTCGGCGCGAACGACGGGCCCCTTGCTGATGAGCGTCAGCTCGACGGTCTCATCCGGCACATGACCGTTGCGATACACCCGGTGGGTGACTTTGACATCCAGCCGCTGCGCACGGGACGCGAACGTCTGGATCTTGGCGATCTTCTCTTCGACAACGGTGCGGAATCGGTCGGTGATACCCACCCCGACGCCAACGATGCTCGTTTCCATTGCTGCCTCCTTGTCCCGGTCCTCCCGGCCAAGGGCGGACCGTGGTCGCCTTGTGACCCCCAACGGTAGTCCGCCTGACCTCCGATGTCACGGGTCATTTGCTGCGTGTCTCCGATGCGTTCGCATTCCGTTCGCCGAGACGGGGTGTCGCGGCGAGCGCGACCGCCGAGACGACCCGGGCGCCGGCCTCTCTCAGCGTGCGAGCCGCTTCGTCGAAAGTCGCTCCCGTGGTCACGACGTCGTCCACGAGCACGATCGCCCCGCCCCCGGTGGCCGGTCGTGATCGCATGCTCCCCCGCACGTTCTCCGCCCTGCTCGCCGAGTCGAGTCCGCGCTGATCCGCACGTCGCCCCCTCCGCACGAGCAGGCGATCCGGCGCCGCACCCGCCCGCCTGATCAGCAGATCGGGAACCCGGTACCCCCGTCGTCGGAACGCACTCTGCGACGTGGGGATCGGCACCAGACGCACCGGGTCATCGAGCTCGACCTGCGCATCGACGACGCCCGCGAGAACCTCACCCAACGCCGCTCCGAGCGGGCGCGCGAGCATCGTCTCGCCGTCATCCTTGAGCCTGCGGATGCACCGGGACGCGATGGACTCGAACGGCATGGCGGCCCGGACGAGCAGGCCGCTCGGCGTGCGTCGCATCAAGGGCGCTGCTCGGATGCCCTCTCGACACGCGTCGCACAGCATCGTCTCAGGGCGACCGCAGCCTGCGCAGGTCGCTGCGAGCAGCAGAGCGAGCACCTCCACACCGATGGCACGGGCGAGCGGATGCGAGAGCATCCGTCGATCCTGCCGCACCGGCCGAGGCCTCTGACCGCAGCCCCTGTGCGGAACCCGCCGGCTGTGAGTGCTCAGCCCTCACAGGCCCGCCGTGCAGAGGCAGTCGCGCTCAGTGACCTGCTCGGGTGGCGAGAAGCGAGACTCCCGTGACCGATTCGCTCCACGCCGACCCGGTTCGCGCGAACACAGCACCCTCGGCGCCGAGGACCCGCAGGCCGGTGGCGGCTCGCGCACCCGCGATCGACACCGCGCCCGTCGGGCCGACCTCGGTCTCGCCCGGCCCTCCGACCACCTGCGTGACGACCATCCGGTCGCCCGGGTCGGTCAGCAGGCCCAGGCGGTCGGCCCCCAGCCAGACCAGCCCCACGGCGCTGCCGTCGAGCTGCGCGATCGGCTCGGTCGGGCCGAGTTCGGTGGGCAGTCCTGTCTCGTCGCGGATCACCGAGGAGACGACGATCCAGCGTTCTCCTCCGATCACGACGACTGCAGCCACTCGGGCGCCATCGGCGGAGACTCGGATGGCGGAGACCGTCGACGCCTCGGGCCACGCGCCCGCGATGGTCTGCGGGGCGACGTCGCTCCCGATCGCCTGCAGAGCGGCAGGCGCATTCGAGGGCACCGACCAGGTGTAGTCGTAGGGGTCCAGCGACGGCCGCACCAGCGACGGGCGCGCATCCAGTTCATCGAAGCCGCCGTCTCCAGCGAGCCACACATGCCCGTCGATCAGCTGCACGGCCGCGCGAGAGCTGTCGACCGACACGTCGATCGCTGTGACCGGCTGACCCGCGTTGAGGATCTGATCCGTGACACCCGGGATCGGGGTGATCTCGCCACCCACCAGCATCCCGAACGTCCCGTCCTTGATCACGAGACTGCCTGCATCCGCCGTATCGGTCACGACCTCGACGACACCGGCTTCCAACGCCCGCCCGTCGACCGTGAAACGCACCTGGTCGATCTGCACCCCCGCAGCGACGAGGGTGGCCTGAAGCTGCGTGCGCATGCGTGCGAGGGTCGTGGGGTCGAGACCGAGGGCCGCTCGGTTCAGTGCGACATCGGCGATCTGATCCGGGTCGATCGGAACGGCGTCGCGGGCGAGCTGCACTTCCTGTGGGAACGCGCTCTGCACGGCGGGGTCGAGCCACGGCCGCGGTGCCCCGCCGATCAGCGACTGCGCGATGGTCGTGGCGACCGTGGCGCGTCTGGGGAACCAGCGCACGTCGGGCACGAGACGCTCCCAGGTCTGGTCGAAGTACTGCAGTGCGTAGTCGTCATAGACCCGCGCGAACCTCGACTCGTCGATCACCACACCGTCCGGAGCCTCGGCGATCCGCCACTGGCCCTTCGTGCGCTCGACCACGAAGGCGGAGTTGGAGGCGCCGAAGGCCTCGGAGTAGGCCCCGGTCGCGTCGACGCTGGCTATCTGGTCGAAGGCGACTCGCACGTCGGCGGTGTCTCCGTCCTCCGCCTCGCTGTCGTCCTCGACGTTCGAGACGAACGAACGCGTCGCGGCGCTCACGTCGATCGACACCCCGGTGTTCGGACGCCAGGTCGACGCGAGTTCCGGGGTGAGGAATCTCCGAGCGGTGTCCCAGTTGTCAGCGGGAGTGATCGCCGCTTCCATGAAGCCCTCGACGATCTCCTCCGGGCCTGCGCCGTCGACGGGATCTGAGGCGAGCGGGAGGAAGTCCTGACCCTCCGGGGACGCCCCGAGCGGATTGCCCCTCTGTACGTCTCCGGTCGTCGGGAGGCCCGTGCACGCAGACAGGAGAAGCGCAGCTGTCGCGATAGCGAGCCCGCGCAGCGTGCGTCGGGTCCTGGCCGTCATTCGATGCTCCCTCGATCGAAGAGCTCGGCCGGAACGTCGGCGAGCTGGATCGGCTGCGTGGCGTCGCCGGGTTCGCCGAGACGCTCCTGAGGCTCGATGGGGATGGGCGAAGGGCCCTCCGTCGCGTCACCCCGACGAGGCAGTGTCAGCACGAAGTTCGTGCCGACCCCGAGCTCGGACCAGACATCGAGCGATCCACCGTGCAGAGTCGCGTCGCCGAGCGCGATCGACAGTCCGAGCCCCGTGCCCCCCAGCGTGCGCTGGCGAGAGGGGTCCGCCCGCCAGAATCTGTCGAACACCCGCTCCGCATCGGCCGGATCCATGCCGAGACCGAAGTCCCGGACACCGGCGGCCACGGCGTGCTGGTTGCTGTCGACGGTGACCACGATCGGCCTGCCCTCGCCGTGCTCGATCGCGTTGCCGATCAGGTTGCGAAGCACTCGGCGCACACGTCGCGGATCCATGTCGACCGGCGAGTACCCGCCCGGTGCCACGAGCCTCAGCTCGCTGCCCCGGTCGTCGGCGAGAGGCTGCATCTGCTCGATGATGTCCTCGGCGAGATGCGCGAGACTCGTGGCCTCGAGTTCGAGCTGCACGGAGCCCGCGTCGTAGCGACTGATCTCGAGCAGGTCCGACAGCAGAGTCTCGAACCGCTGCACCTGCGTGTGGAGGAGTTCGGTGGTGCGTGCGGTCGTCGGGTCGAAGGCACCCCGCTGGTCGTTCAGCATGTCGGCCGCGAGACGGATCGTGGTGAGCGGAGTCCGCAACTCGTGCGACACATCCGACACGAAGCGCTGCTGCACGAGCGACAGCTCGCCCAGTTCTTTGATCTGGGACTCGATGCTGTCGGCCATGGCGTTGAAGGAGCGTCCGAGCGTGGCGATCTCATCTTCGCCGTGCACGTCGATGCGGACTCCGAGGTCGCCCGAGGCCAGTCGCGCGCTCGTCTCGGCGGCCTCGACGATGGGGGTCGACACCGTGCGGAGAACGATGAAGGAGATCGCGGCGACGATGGCGACGAGGCCGATGCCGGCGACCCAGAGGGTGCGCTGCACGAACAGCAGGGTGTTGTCGGCATCGGCCAGGTCGTAGGCGAAGTAGATCGCGAACGGACCGGCCTCGGGCACTCGCAGCTGCTGGCCGACGATGATCCCTGGGACTTCCCGACCGCCGACCTCGAGCGACACGGACTGCCACGACTGCCAATCGTCGAACTCGACCACCCTGTTTCTCAGCCCGGAGCTGATCAGATTGTCGCTGAGCCCTGCGGTGAAGCCGTTGAGCGGGATGTCCGGGTCGACCTCCATGCGGAATCCGGCGAGGCCCTCGGCCGTCGAATTGCGTCCCAGGTCTTCCTGCACGCTGTCCCAGAGTTCGGGGAGGGCGGCCGGATCGTCGCCGAGCGCAGTGGCGTCGAGGGTCGCCTGAGCCTGATTCACCGAGCGCGCCGCATCTTCGAGCGCTTCGTTCTTGCGCGACTCGAAGAGATCGCTCTGGATCACGAGCGCCATGGTCACGCAGGTGATCAGGATCGCCGTCGACGTCAGCAGAAGCGTGATCGTCAGCGTTCGGAACCGCAGGGAACTGCGCCACAGCGCCCGGAGGACGGTCGGCCAACCACGCCAGTCGCGGATGACAGCGACCGCGGTGGTGGTCGCTGTGGTCGCGGCCATCGTGGTCCTAGCCCGCGCCCCCGGCACGGTAGCCGACGCCCCGCACCGTCATGACGATCTTGGGGTTGTCCGGGTCGAGCTCGACCTTCGCCCGCAGGCGCTGCACGTGCACGTTCACCAGGCGCGTGTCGGCCTTGTAGTGATAGCCCCAGACCTGCTCGAGCAGCATCTCTCGCGAGAACACCTGCTGCGGCTTCGAAGCCAGCGCGACGAGCAGCTGGAACTCCAGAGGTGTCAGGGCGATGGGAGCCGTGCCACGGCGCACCTCATGGGCATCGACGTCGACGGTGAGGTCTCCCACTCGCAGCTGCTCCCCCACGTTCTGCGACGTAGGCCTCAACCGCGTACGGATGCGCGCGACGAGCTCCTTCGGGTTGAAGGGCTTGACGATGTAGTCGTCGGCTCCGACCTCGAGCCCTCGCACCACATCTGCCGTGTCGCTGCGGGCGGTGAGCATGATCACAGGGACGCCGGATTCGGCGCGGATCCGGGAGCAGATCTCGATGCCGTCCATGCCTGGAAGCATCAGGTCGAGCAGCACGAGGTCCGGGCGCTGTGCGCGCCATTCATCGACCGCCCGCGCACCGTCGGCGCAGAACACCGGCTCGAAGCCCTCGGTGCGCAGCACGATGCCGATCATCTCGGCGAGCGCGGTGTCGTCGTCGACCACAAGAATGCGTGAGGTCATAACTGTTACCTTATGGCACTCAGTACCACAGCCCCCATGTCTACGCGCCGACGGGTCTTGTGACACGATGGGAGCGCACGACGGAGGGAGTGCCGGTGAGCGGCCAGACGTGGACCCCTGCCCCGAAGAAGGGCATCATCCCCCTGCATCCGCTGACATTCGGGATGCTGCTGAGCAAGTCGTTCGTCGCGCTGCGGCACAACCCCAAGGTCCTCTTCGGCTTCGGGGTCGTGATCCAGCTGGCGGTCGTCGTGCTGAGCGCCACGGTGATGGGCTTCGTGTTCGTCACCACGTTCACGCGACTCGAGTCGCTGTCGCCCTCCTCTGCGGACTTCGAGGCCGTGTTCGCAGGCACCATCGCGATGAACATCGTCGCGGGCATCGCCGTGGGCCTCGCATCCGTCGCCTTCACCGCCCTGATGCAGGGCGTCGTCGCAGCCGAGGTCGGCTTCGCCGCGATCGGGGTGAAGGCGAGCCTCAAGACCCTCTGGCGCAAGATGATCCCGTCGTTCTGGCGGCTCGCGGCGTTCGCGTCGCTCTCTGTCATCTTCGTCTTCGGCGTGATCGTGATCCTCTTCGTCATCATCGCCGGCTTCGTCGCGAGTGGGCTCGGCGGTTCCGTCGAAGCCATCGGCGGCGTCGTCATCCTCATCGTGGTCCTGCTGCTCGCCATCGTCCCCCTCATGGTCTGGCTCACGACCAAACTGCTCCTCGTGCCGTCGATCCTCGTGCTCGAGCGAGCGAAGTTCCGCGATGCGCTCGTGCGCTCGTGGCGCCTCACCCGCGGTCGTTTCTGGATCGCCTGGGGAGTCACCTTCCTCATCGGCGCCATCATGGGTGTGGCGATGCAGCTCGTGAATCTGCCCGTCTCACTGGTGAGCTCGATGCTCGGGTCGACCATCGCTCCGACCGGCTCTGCCGACACCGCGGCGATCATGGGGTTCGTCTTCGCGCTCCTCGCCCCGCAGATCCTGCTTCTCGTGCTGCAGGCCATCACCCTCGTGGTGCAGAGCACCGCCGGGACCCTGGTGTATCTCGACAGCCGGATGCGGTACGAGGGTCTCGATCAGGCACTGATCAGTCACGTCGAGAGACGCGATCTCGGATGGACGGACGAGCAGCTCGGCGATCCGTTCGCCGTCGATCCGGCACGCGCCGTCTCGAGCGCTCCGCCGCCGAAGCAGGTCCCGGAATGGGCCACGATGACGGCCGCCGGTTATGAGATGCCGCAGTACCCGGCACAGCAATACCCCGCGCAGCAGTACTCAGGGCAGCCGCCCTACGCCCAGCAATACCCGGCGCCGCAGTACCCGGGGCCGCAGTACCCGGCGCAGCCCTACCCGGCGCAGCAGTACTCAGGGCGGCCGCCCTACGCTCAGCAGTACCCGGCGCAGCAGTACCCAGCGCAGCAGTACCCGGCGCAGCCGCCGTATCCGGGAGCGGTCGCACCTGCCTCGCCTCAGTCGCCCGCGGGCGCCTCGGCGCCGCCCGCGTACTCGCCCCCTGCTGCTCCCCCGGCTCCTGCGGCTTCGCCGGCTTCCCCCGACGAATCCACCTGGGCCGCGCCCGGAGCCGGCAGCGAAGGACCTGCATGATCCGTTCGCTCGACGACGTGTGGGTCCCCGACGGAGACGATGCGCGGCAGTGGGCCGAGCAGGAGCTCTCCGATCCGCGCTACGCCGATGCGAAGCCCACCTGGTTCGACCTCGTCGCGCGTGACATCGGACGATTCCTCGCCGACCTGTTCAGCTCCGACAACGGCGCCAGCGTGGGGCCCTCAGCCTTGATCATCGTGAGCATCGTCGTCTTCGGCGCCCTCGTGGCGGCGCTCATCATCTGGGGCCGCCCGCGCCGCGCCCAGGCTGTCCGTCGGCCCGGGTCCGGCCTCCTCGGCGCGGACGACGACCGCTCGGCCGCGCAGCTGCGAGCCGATGCCGATCGCTGTGCACGTGGAGGCGACTGGGACGAGGCGACCATCCTGCGATTCCGCGCGCTCGCCCGAGGGCTCCTCGAGCGCGACCTCATCGATCCCTCCCCGGGAGCGACCGCGCAGGCGATCGCGCGCGAGGTCTCGGTCGTGTTCCCTGCGGAGACGACACCGGTGCGCCAGGCTGCGATCTCCTTCGACGACGTGCGCTACCTCCGGCATCCCGCGACTGCTGAGCGCTACGCCGAGCTCGCGGCCACCGACGACCGTCTGAGTGCGCTGCGCCCAGAGGCGGTGCCCGCGTGAGCGTGGTCGAGCAGCGCGATGCCCCGACGTCGACGGCCGAACGCGCGCCTCGCGGCAGAAGATCGCGGTCGCTGCTCGGGTGGGCGATCGTCGTGGCGCTCGTTCTCGGCGGCGTCTTCGTGGCGATACAGGTCGGCGTGCGCATGCCCGATCAACGCGGCTCACTCGATCCGGAGAGCGTGGGCGATTCCGGAGCCATGGCCATCGCCCGGATCCTGGAGGACAACGGCGTCGAGGTCTCGGTGTTCCGCTCGCGGAACGAGGCACGAGCTGCGCTCGATGACGACACCACACTCGTGATGGCCAATCCCTATACGCTCTCCGACGACGCGATCTCCGAGCTGATCGAACCGGCCCAGCGAGTCGTGTTCCTCTCGAGCAGCACTCATCTGCTGACCCTTCTGCGCATCGGCGAGAACGCCACGCCGGACTCGACTCCGGTGCCGGCCGACTGCGACGCCCCCGAGTTCGCGGATGTCGGCACCATCCGCCCTGATCGGCTGTTCACGCCGGCAGACGGCGTGGAGGGCTGCTTCGGCGCAGGCGACGCGGCGGCCGTGCTCATCGACGAGACCGACGGCAAGACGCACGCCGTCGTCGAGGGCGCGCGTCTCTTCAGCAACGCCTACCTCGCGGAAGACGGGAACGCCGCCCTCGGACTCGCTCTGCTCGGTCAGACCGACCGGGTCGTCTGGTACGTGCCCAGCTTCGACGACACCGACATCGAAGGCGAGACCGACGACACGCTCGGCTCGCTCACGCCCGGGTGGGTGACGCCCGCCATCCTGCTGCTCATGATCGCCGGCGTCGCAGCAGCGCTGTGGCGCGGACAGCGCTTCGGACCTCTCGTCGCCGAGACTCTTCCGGTGACCGTGCGCGCCTCGGAGACGATGCACGGACGGGCGCGCTTGACAGCGAAGGCAGGCGACGCCGCGCATGCGGCCGAGGCGATCCGCGACGGCAGCAGGCGTCGGCTCGCGCGCAGGCTCGGACTCGCCGTGACCGCGGGCGCCGAGGAGGTCGCGGATGCCGCGGCCGATCGGCTGCGCATCCCCCGCGGATCTCTGCACGACCTGCTCGGGGGTGCGACGCCTGCCGATGATCCATCGCTGATCGACCTCGCGCGGCGCCTGCAAGAACTCGAGAGCGCGGTCGACGCCTCCTCCTTCACGGAGCGGAGATCCGAATGATCCGCCGAACCCACCGAACCGCCGTCCATCCATCCGAACGGAAGCCGAGGACACCACGTGACCGCTGAGACATTCAACGACGCCGAACTGCGTCAGGCCATGCACCGTGTGCGCACGGAGGTCGACAAGGCTGTCGTCGGCCAGGCCGGCACCGTGACCGGCCTGCTGGTGTCGCTGCTGGCACGAGGACACGTGCTGCTCGAAGGCGTGCCGGGGGTGGCGAAGACACTGGTCGTGCGCTCGTTCGCGCGAGCGCTGGGCCTCGACACGAAGCGCGTGCAGTTCACGCCCGACCTCATGCCCGGCGACGTCACCGGCTCGCTCGTGTACGACGCCAGGACGGGCGAGTTCGACTTCCGTGCGGGCCCGGTGTTCACGAACATCCTGCTCGCCGACGAGATCAACCGCACGCCCCCGAAGACGCAGGCCGCCCTGCTGGAGGCGATGGAGGAGCGGCAGGTGTCCGCCGACGGCGTCAGCCGCCCACTGCCCGATCCGTTCCTCGTCGCGGCGACGCAGAACCCGATCGAGCACGAGGGCACCTACTCGCTTCCGGAGGCGCAGCTCGACCGCTTCCTCATGAAGCTCGTCGTGGGAATGCCTGAGCGGGACGCCGAAGTGTCGGTGCTCCGCAAGCACGCGTCGGGCTTCTCGCCTCGCGAGCTCACCGGCGTCGAGGCCACCGTCTCGGCCGACGAGATCCGGGCGGCGCAGGATGCAGCCGGGCGCGTCGAGGTCACCGATGACGTCCTCGGCTACGTCGTCGATCTCGCCAGGGCGACGCGCCAGTCGCCCTCGGTCGAGCTCGGCGCGAGTCCTCGCGCCTCGACGGGCCTGCTGGCCGCCGCGAAGGCGTGGGCGTGGCTCAACGCATCGACCGCGGTCACCCCTGATCACGTGCAGACCATGCTCGTGCCGGTCTGGCGACACCGACTGCAGCTGCGTCCGGACGCGCAGATGGAGGGCGTGTCGGCGGATGCCGTGCTCACGTCCGTCGTGCAGCAGACCAGGGTGCCGATCTAGGTGTTCGTCACCGGCCGTCTCGCGCTTGCCGTCGCCGTCGGCATCGTCCCGCTCGTCCTCGCCGGGCTCGCGGAGTTCCCGCCGTATGCCGCGCTGGGCATCTGGGTGCTGCTGTGCCTGCTGCTGGTGGTGCTGGACGTACTGCTGGCACCGAGCCCTCGCTCCGTCGTCGTGACGAGGCGCGTGCCGGCCCGCGCCCGGATCGGAGAACTGGTTCCGGTGAGCGTCGCGCTGCAGAATCAGGGCAGCCGCACCCTGCACGCGGTGATCCGTGATGCATGGCAGCCGACGGCGGGCGCGGGCGAGGCGCGTCAGCGACTCAGCATCCCACCGGGCGAACGGCGACGCGTCTCGATGCCGCTGCTTCCCCGGCGTCGAGGGGAGCTCGCGAGCGAGTTCGTGATGATCCGGTCGCGGGGTCCGCTCGGCCTCGCCGGACGGCAGGCCCGCCACACGGTGCGGGGAACCGTCCGGGTGCTCCCCGCCTTCTCGTCGCGCAAGCACCTGCCTTCGCGGCTGGCACGGCTGCGGGAGCTGGACGGCAACACGAGCATCCAGGTGCGCGGTCAGGGGACCGAGTTCGACTCTCTGCGGGAGTATGTCCGGGGCGACGACGTACGGTCCATCGACTGGCGGGCGACCGCCCGGGCGGGAACCACGATGCTGAGGACGTGGCGACCCGAGCGCGACCGCCACGTCGTGATCATCATCGATACGGGGCGCACCGCGGCTGCGCGCGTCGGCGACGGAACGAGAGTGGACGCTGCCCTCGAGGCATCGCTTCTGCTCGCTGCCCTCGCGGCGCGAGCGGGTGACCACGTGCATCTGCTCATGTACGACCGTGTCGTGCGGGCTCGAGTCACCGGCGTCGACGGCGCCGCGCTTCTGCCCGCCCTGACGGACGCGATGGCCCCGGTGCACGCCCGCCTCGTCGACACCGACTGGCCGGGCGCGTTCGCCGCGGTTCGCACCCTCACGACCCGCCCCGCGCTGATCGTCGTGCTGACCGCACAGGATGCCGCCGAGTCGGCACGCGGATTCCTCGGTGCCTTCCCCGATGCGAGCAGGGCGACGTCCATCCTCGTCGGATCCGTCACGGACGACGGCATCGCGGATCTCGCGATGCAGCGTGGTTCGCGTGAGGAGATCTACCTCGCCGCCGCCGCTGAACGCACCATGCGCGATGCGGAGAACGTGGCCGATGCGGTGCGTCGCGCCGGAGGCGAGGCCATCGCCGCCGATCCTGAGACACTGCCGCCTCGGATCGCCGACCGATACCTCGAGCTGAAGGCCTCAGGGCGGCTGTGAACCGCTGAGACCTCAGCCGGCCAGAAGTCGCGGTGTCCCTGCCTCATACTCGACGAGGTCGCCGGTCTCGCCTCGGCGATACGCGCGACCGCCGATGACGAGCATGTAGATCAGGAACGCGGCGAGCGCGGCCACGCCGATGCCGATCTTGATCGGCCAGGGCAGAGACCACCCGGTCACGAAACCCTCGATCAGGCCCGAGACGAACAGCGCGAAGACGAGTCCGATCGCCACCGTCGCGAGCGAGCGTCCCTCGGCGGCGAGAGACTCGCCTCTCGATCGATGCCGCGGAGCGACCCACGACCAGAAGAGGTGGAGTCCGCCGGCCGCGGCGACGAAGATCGACGTCATCTCGAGAAGGCCGTGCGGGAGGATGTAGAGGATCATCACATCGACCTGATCGTGGGCGGCCATGACGGCGCCGGATACCCCGAGACCCATCGCATTCTGTACGAGCACGTTGATCGGCCAGAGGCCGGTGATGCCGAACAGAACGCACTGCAGGGCGATCCAGGCGTTGTTCCACCAGACCATGCCCATGAAGACCGCCGCGGGGTTCTCGGTGTAATAGCCGGTGAAGCTCTCGTCCGCATACTGCTCGAGCAGGTCGGGCGGGCCGAGGGTCGCCAGAAGCGCCGGGTCTGACGAGATCCATGCGGCGGTGCCGACCACGACCGCGATGAACGACACCGCGACCACGAGCGTCGTCCAGCGCAGTCGATAGAGGGCAGCCGGCAGCTGCAGGGAGAAGAAGCGGCCGGTCTGGGTGAGGATGTTGTCGGATGCGCCCGTGAGTCGCAGCCGTGCGCGCACGAGGATCGTCGAGAGATACGCGCCCTGAGGCGATTCGCCCACCGAGGTCTTCAGCTCCGCGAGGTCAGCGGATGCCGCACGGTATCGGACGATCAGCTCGTCGACGCCCGCCCCGTCGAGGCGGGCGCGGCTCAACTGGTCGAGTCGCTCCCACTCGGCGCGGCGCGCATCTGTCAACGCATCGGCATCCACCTGATTTACTGTACCCATGTCCGTCCCGCTCGATGCATCCGATGAGGTTCTCTCCGGCGAAGCCGTCGCGATCGACGTGCAGCCGATCGGATTCGTCCTGCGAGCCGCGGGGGCGATCATCGATCTCCTGGTCGGCATCGCCGTCTTCGTGCTCACCCTGTTCCTGCGAATCTGGCTGCTCGACATCGGAGTTCTCGACCAGGCGACCGACACGATCGCCTTCATCGCTTCGATCGTGATCAGCTTCGTGGTGCTGCCGATCACGATGGAGGTCGCTCTCAAGGGCCGCAGCCTCGGAAAGCTCGCGGTGGGTGGTCGCATCGTACGCCTCGACGGGGGCGCGACCGGATTCCGGCACGCCTTCATCCGGGCGCTTCTGGGCGTTCTCGAGATCTACATGACGCTGGGCAGCGTCGCGGTGCTCGCCGGGGCGTTCAGCGCCCGATCCCAGCGCCTCGGAGACATGGTCGCGGGCACCTACAGCCAGCGCGTGCGCACGCCGAAGCTGATCCCCAGCGTCCCGGTGCTGCCGCCGATGCTCGCCGGCTGGGCCCAGATCGCCGATGTGGCCCGCCTGCCCGACCGCCTCGCCCGTCGCATCTCCCAGTTCTTGCAGAGTGCTCCGCGAATGGTGCCGTCTGCACGAGCGAGGGTGGCGCAGGATCTGCTCTCCGAGGCCTCGCCGTTCGTCTCACCCCTGCCCCAGGCCGCGCCCGAGGTGGCGCTCATCGGCATCACCGTGCTCCGTCGCGAGCGGGAGCGCAGAGCGCTGCAGAACGCCGATCGCCGAGCGGAGAAGCTCACCGGTCGTCGCGTCGGCGTCTGAGCGCTCGTCCGGTCGGGAGCCGCCGGGCGCACGTCAGAATCGGATCGCGTCGATCACCTTCACCCGCAATGCGACCAGGGCCGGGATGAAGCCGGCGACGGCACCGACCAGGATCGACGCCGCGAGACCGACGAAGGCCGCTCGCATCGGGAACGGCGGGATGTCCTGGATGCCGTAGAAGAGCGACGTCACCACCCAATCGGAGCGGAGCACCGCGACCACGATCGCGATGCCGACGAGCCCGGCCACCGTGGTCGCCACAAGGCTCTCGAGGAACACCGAGAAGAAGACCCGGCCCGACGTCGCCCCGAACGCGCGACGCACGCCGATCTCACGCACCCGCTGCCGCATGGCGACCAGCTGGATGTTGATCAGGCTCAGCGCTCCGAGCGCGAGGATGACCGCCGCGATGCCGACGGTGACCATCTCGAACGTCGCCTGCGCATCCAGCGCACCGGGTTGGGCCGCCCAGTCCGAGCGGCTGACAGACACGGTCTGCCCTTCCGGAAGTCCCGCCCGAAGGTCCATCGCGAGCACGGGTGCGATCTCGTCGACCTGACCCTGGCCCAGCCAGATCTCATACTGCGGCCATGCTCCCTCCGGCAGGGCATCGACGCGAGCACGATACGCGTCGTAGAGGATGTCGACGCGCAGCTCCTCGTCGCCGAACCCCTGGCGAGGCACGACGCCCACGACCTGGTACGTGCCGCCTGCGGGCCCTGCGAGCGTCAGCGTCGGGTGCTGAGCGACGGGTGTCCGCCCGATGCGGTCCCACAGCGCCTCCGTGATCACGACGGGCGGTGAGAGCGCGTCGGAATCCGCATCGCGCATCCAGCGCCCCTCGAGCAGCTGCTCGCGGTGGATCTGCGAGTAGAGAGGGTCGATCAATCGCGAGTTCACGTCGACGATGCCGTCAGGGAGCTGCACGGGGACGACCATGCCCTGCGCGATCCGCGCGGTGTGGCTGAACTCGAATCGCTCAGCGACGCCGGTGAACCGCTCGTCGAAGGCGTCGAAGTCGACGGGTGCGCCGTCGTCGCTGCTGATCGTGACGACCAGCGTCGCTGCCCGACCACCCCAGCGGTCCGACTGCTCGGCCTGGAACTGGCGCTGATACTCGGATATGGCCACGACCCCGGTGAGTGCCGCCACCGAGACCGCGATGCCGATCAGACTGAGCAGCACCCGCAGTTTGTGAACACGGATCTCCGACCAGGCGTCCGAGAGGGCGCCGAGGATGCCGGTCACGACACTGCTCCGCGACGCGAGGAAGGCATAGCCGGCATGGCTGGCGCAGCGGCGGGCGCGGATGCCCCCGAGTCCGCCGATGCGGCGGAGGGGACGGAGGCGGCGAGCGTGGAGGCCTCGAAGGCGCGGCTGAGATCCGCCGTCTCGAGGAGTCCGGCGTCGAGCCGGTAGTGCCGCCTGGCACGGGCGGCCACATGGAGGTCGTGCGTGATCGTGACGAGTGCGGCGTCGGTCTGGGTCGCCACCTGGTCGAGCAACGACATGACGGACGCACCCGTGTCGATGTCGAGAGCTCCGGTCGGCTCGTCCGCGAGGATCAGCACGGGGCGGCGCACGAGGGCCCTCGCTATCGCGACCCGCTGCTGCTCGCCTCCGGAGAGGCGGTCGGCGACCTGCTCGATGCGGTGGCCGAGGCCGACCCGCTCGAGCATGTCGCCGGCGATCTGTCTCCTGTTCCAGAACATCCGCCCCCGTGCGTGCCCGAGCGGCATCATCACGTTGTCGAGAGCCGTGCGCCCAGGCAGCAGGTTGAACTGCTGGAAGACGAAGCCGACGTTGTCCCCGCGCAGCCTGTCCAGCCGCCCTGAGCGCATGCGCCGCACTTCGCGGTCTTCGAACGACACGGACCCGGTGGTCGGAGCGTCGAGCATCCCGAGGATGTTGAGCAGCGTCGATTTGCCCGAGCCCGACCTGCCGACGATCGACACGTGGTCACCGGCGCTCACCTCCAACGAGATGCCCCGAAGGATCTCCAGTTCCGAGTCATCGGCGAGCCGGACGCTCTTGGTCACATCGTTGAGTGCGACGAGCGTCACCAGCTGACCCCGCTGTCGCACTGCTCCACGCCGGGCTCGATCTCGTAGCAGAACTCCTCCACCGGTGCGACGAATCCGGGAACGAACTGTCTGATCGACTCGCCCTCTTCGAGACCGGAGACGACCTCGACCATGGTTCCGTCGTTCACGCCGAGCTCGACAGGCCGCTCCTCGGGTTCGGCGTCGTCGCCGGCGTCGACCCACACGTTGCCGGTGCCGGCCCCGCCCTGCACGGCCGTGACCGGCACCACCAGGGCGTCGTCGACCTGTCCGAGCGCGAGATCCATCGTCGCAGGCAGGCCCGCGAAGACGACCTGGTCGCCCGGCACCGCGCATCTGACGCTCGCGGTGCCCTCGGCGCTCACCTGCACGCGGACTCCCGTGCAAACGAACGGCGCCGGTCCGCCGGTGATGGTCACCGATGCCTCGGACGGCGCGTTCACCAGGCGATACAGCTGCACCGGTTCCACCGTCGCGAGCAGGTGGTAGCGCGCCGGCGTGAGCGTGAAGATCTCCGTGCCCGCGGACGTCGCCTGTCCCTTGACCAGAGCGATCTCCGAGACGTCGCCCGCCTCGGAAGCGACGACATCCACATCCTTCTTCGGCTCGTCCTGCCTGATCGTGAAGAGCTTCTGGCCTGCCGCGACCGTCGCCCCTTCCGGCACATGCACCGCGATGACCGTCCCGGTGACCTCTGCGCGCACGGGGAAGGCCTCGTCGCGGGCGACGTTGCCGCTCAGGGTGAGGGCATTCACGACGGAGCCTCGCTCGACCGGGATGACCGGGTCTCCGATCGACGCCTCAGGACTGACCATCGCCTCGCTGCTGTCCGGGAAGAACGCGATCTTCACGAGAGCCGCGGCGCATGCTCCGAAGACGAGCACGAGAAGAAGAGGGAAGATCCAGCGTCGCCAGACGATCACAGCTGCCTTTCCGGCGGCGCCGCCCTGGCGCATCCGCGGTCAGCGTAGCCGGGTGCTCCGAGGACTCACCGCCGCGGGGCGGCGTGTCTCATCCACCGAAGTGAAGAACTCAGGCGCGAAGCGCCTCATGACGGATCACGAGCCACCCCGCGGGCACTGACAGCCGATCCGCGTGCTGCGCGCACAGATCGTGAGCGTTCGGATGCCGCGCTATCCCCAGTGGCCCGAGCGCCGCCATCTGATCGCCGTAGTCGTACGTGAGCGTCGCCACGGCTTCACGCGCGCAGCCGACCTTCGAGCAGAGTCTTCCGTCCATTCACGCCAGGCTACGTCCAGGTTCTCCGGTCGAGCGGATGCCGCGCCGCCCCGGCCGACAGACTCGGCCTAGACTTTCGCTATGCCCCGTCGTCCCCGAACCTCCGAAGCACCCCGACGTGGGGCGAGGCACGGACGGCATGGGCGACTCGGACGCAGTGAGGTCGTGCGTCCGCCGCTGGCCCCTCTCGACGGGCGCATCGACCGATTCGATCTGACCGTCGGCACGGCGGTGGAGTTCCTTCGCGGCACCTGGCCGGAGCTGCAGGAGGTCAGGTTCGAGATCGGCGCCATGCCGGCGTTCGAGGCGACGGATGAAGTGCCGCGCTGGCACCTCGATCACGAGAAGGCTCGGATCGTGCTCTTCCGTCTTCCGATCGAGCGCCTGCTGCCGCCAGGGCACGACGACGGCGCTCACCGGCGGATGGCTATCGAGAGCGCCGTGTTCCGAGCCGCGGCGGAGTACGTCGGCCGTGAACCCTGGGACATGGGCGGTCACGACCACTGAGGTCGCGGATCGACCATCACCGCCCAGGTCGTCACGGGTAGACGGTGATGCTCTGCTGCGCCCCCGCCGCGGGCCAGATGGGCCACACCGCGAGCTCACCGGTCGCGGCCATCGTGACCGAGGCGTGCACGGGTGTCGGTGTCGAGATCGAGTAGACGGTGCGCGGCTTCACATCGACCGACACGGAGGAGCCCGCGGGCACGGTGACCGCGGTCGGCTCTCCCCCCGGTGCGGGTGCGACCTGCACCACTGCATCGGCATCCTCACGGTTGACGAGCACGAGGCGGGGATTCGGCCCGGAAGGGACAGCCATGTAGACGTCGTCTTCGAGCTCCGGGGCCGGTGTGACCCAGGCGAAGTCGTCCTGCGGGCCTGCGCCGTCCTGCTGTCTCACGCCGGCGAGCACAGGGTTGTCGGACTCGATGCTCATCGTGTAGCTGCCGGGCGAGAGCGCCGACAGCGAGAGCTCCGTCGGCAGATCAGCGGTGAGCGGCACCGTGAACTCGTCGACGACCGTCGACGATCCGACCTTGCTGACCCTCACCACGGCCTCGGAGTCGACCTCGGGCGACATCAGACGCAGAACAGCCATGTCGGCGTTGTCGCCCTGGTTCTCGAAGACCTCGATGCCCGGGAGCACCGGCTGACGCTGCGCGGCGGGAACCGCATCCTGCAGATCGATTCCCGCTGGGTCCAGCGTTCGGGTGAGCGAGGACTGCAGCACGGCACGCACCGGCGCGCCAGTCGCTGTCACCTTGACGATCGGGAAGTCGGAGCCGGCGGCGATCGATGTCAGCGGGAGCGCGACCTGCGACTCCGCGGGGACGATCACGGTGCTCGATGCCCGCACCGACCCGTAGACGCCGAGCGACACGGTCGAGGGCACGACGCCCGGATTCGTGAGGACGATGAGATCCTCGGTTCCTGTGGCGACCGTTCCCCCCACGAGCCACGACTCGATGCTCGGAGGGCGGCAGGGAGCCGCGGCGAGGCCGGACAGATCCGCCTCTGCCAGACTCGCGGACTCGGTCGCGCCGAGCAGGGGGGCTTGGCGTCCGTCGACGATGCCGACGATGCGCAGGGCGGCTCCGCCGTCGGCGAGGTCCCTCGCAAGCAGGGGGCTCGACTCCGGTCTGCCCGACGAGCCCTCGACCGTCAGTTCGGGTGTTGCCGCCGACACCATCTCGAGTGGATTCGACGGATCGCGTCCGACGGCGCGGAGATCGCCGTTGCACACGAGCACGGTGTCACCCGGAAGAGGCGTCACCTGTGCCTGAGCGGGCTCGTGCACGACCGTCGGCCACGTCGCCGTGACGCCGAACGCGACGCCGACGACGCACGCCCCTGCCACGACCGCGCCAGTCAGGACTCGAGCGCCGGTGGCCGCCACCCGGAATGCACGGTTGCCGGTCATCGTCGCTCCCTCTCGTCCTGTTCGGAGTCCGGGCCGACATGACCCTTCGTGCCCGCGTCGTGGTCGGCATCGTCGACGGCGTCGACGGGATCGGTCTCGGCGTCCTGATGCAGACTGCTCGGGGAACCGGACTCCGAGGACGCATCGGGTTCTGGTGTCTCGGAGGATCCATCGTCCGTAGTCCCGGCGACCGCGGGGACCCCGTCATGTTCGCGCGACGTGCCGGGATCTTCACGATCATCGGAGTCTTCGCGGTCCTCGGGGTGTCGCGGCAGAACGAGCGGCTCTTCCGGTGCACGTCCCACGATTCGCGACCTGGCACGCGCCGCCCGTCGCGAGGCACGCGTCGGCACCGACAGCAGCAGGGCGGCGAGAACGAGCACGAGCTGGATCGTGATCACGAGCCGGGCCGTCGCCTGCTCAGCTGACGAGAGCGGGGCACGCGGCGAGGCATCGGCCTCGAGCCGGTAGAGCACACCGCGGTCGGTGGAACCGGCCTGAACGAATCCCGCCCGCTGGTCGAGCGATGTCACGGCCGCCGTGCGCAGGGAGCGGGCACGATCGGACTCTTCGCCGGAGACCTGAGCGACGAGGACGTAGGAGATCCCGGTCATCCCCAGCTCGTCTGCGGCATCGAAATCGCGTGCCGAGAGCAGGTCGACCGCCAGCGTCGTGAGGTCGGCACCGCGCAGCTCCGTCGCTGTCGACAGGATCGTCGTCTGGGCGCTCAGCGTCTCACTTCCGCCCCACGCGACCTCGGTCGCGAGCCCTCCGTCGTTCTGGGGGGTGAGCACGAGCGTGCCGATCTGACGGTCAGCGCCCGCCTGTGCGGCGACGTACGCCGGCAGCGTCGACGCAGGGCCGTCGGTCAGTTCGGAGGAGTCCGAGTGGAATGCGGCGAGCGCCGGAACCGCGCACACCGCGATCGACAGTCCGGCGACCGCCGCGCTCAGGACTCGCACCCGTGGCATCGACAACGCGGTGTCGAGGGTCACGAGGGCGGCTCCCGTGACGCCGACCCAGGCGAGACTGAGACCGGAGCCCGGCCAGATCGCGACAGGCTCCCCCTGGGCGAAGGACACTGCGACGCCGACGGCGAGGAATGCGGTGGCGAGGCCGGACAGTGCGACGACCAGAAGGGTGATCCCCGCCCGCCAGCGAGGAGCGACCGACGATGCGAGAGCGAGAAGTGCCAGAGGGGCCAGCAGCACCGCGACCCACGGCGCGAGTTCGACGCCGAGCCAGGAGGCCCATCCGGCCATGTCTCCGGTGGGGAACCCTGTGGCCAGGGCGAGCCTTCCTGCCGCATCGGCCGTCGCCTGCGGACCGTTCCAGACCGAACCGGGATCGGCGAGCACCGCGAGGATGTCACCGTGGCGAAGCTGCCAGAGCACGAGCGGAGCGAAGAGCGCGACGGCAGGAACAGGCACCCACAGGAGGCGGACGGCCCCGCGGATCCGCGCCCCGGCCAGAGTGATGCCGAGCGCCACGACCCACAGCAGCAGGAGCGCCGGGGCCAGCGACGGCGCGCACGCCGCCACCGCGGCGAAGAGGAGGGATGCGGCTCCCGCCGCGCCCCATGAACGGTGAGCCACGGCTGCTGCGTGGAAGAGCCACGGCAGCAGAAGGTGCACCAGCAATCCTGCTGGGCGACCGTCGACCAGCGCAGTGAGGAAGGTCGGCGCGAGCGCCCACACGATTCCGGCGAAGATGCGCAGGCCCGCTCGATCCGTCACACGCGTTGCGGCGAACCAGCCGCCGAGCACGGCAAGCGGCAGCGCCAGCACCCAGAGCAGCACGAGGGAGAACGACGGGGCACCCGGCCAGAGCGAGCCGAGCACGGCGAGCACACCGGCGAACGGATCGGCCGGACCCACCACATCGACTCCGAGACCTCGCAGCCCCCAGGCCGCGTCGTTCCAGAGCGCTCCGACCGTTTCGCGCAGCGGAAGCAGGGCCCCGCCACCGAGCACCGGCCACGCGAGGATCGTGGTGAAGGTGGCGAGGCTGACCACGAGCGCGGCGAGCACCGCCCAGGCGCCACCGCCCGAGAAGAATCGAAGTTCGCTGGCGGATCCGCCTTCGCTGCCATGGCCGTCGTCCAGCCGTCGACGCAGGTCGGAGCTGCTCACCCGCAGCGGTGCGATGCTCGACCAGCTCGATGTCCGGAACGAACGGATGCGCGCACGAGAGCGAGCGATCGCGCCGAAGCGGAACATCGCCGTGACTGCCGCCGCCCACTCGGGAGCGACCGCCTCCGGCCTCTTGCCGATCAGATCGGTCATCGATCGCCAGAGTGCGAGCGGGAGCAGGCTCAACCAGTGCAGCGGCACGGCGATCGCCGGGGCGTAGGCGAGCCGGCGGTGCAGCTGCGCAAGTCTGGTCGCGAAGGCGCGCCTGCCTCGTGCGGTCGGCAGTGCCGCTGGTCCATCGGGCGAGACCGACACTCTCGCCGACGGCGCGAGCACGACACGTCCGCCGCCGAGTCGGGCGCGGACTCCGAGATCGAGTCCCAGATCCGCTCCGGCGAGGGCCGGATCCGGCCGAAGCGCGTCACGGACCTCGCCGCGGATCAGCATGCCGCGGATGTCTGCACCCAGCGCGTCGTCGCTGCCGTCGTGCTGTCCCTGATCCAGCTCACCGGCTGCCAGCTCTACGGCGCGTCCGAGAGTCGTCATGCTGACACCGAGGGAGACGATCTCGCGCTCGTTGTCCGTGTGCACGAGCTTGGGCGCCACGATCGCCGCAGACGGCGAGCGCTCGAGGGTTCCGACCAGGCGCTCGAGAGCGCGCTCGTGCGGCGCGGTGTCATGCGCGAGCAGCCAGACGGCACTCCCCTCGAGGATGCGAGGTCTGGCCAGCTCGACCGCATCGGCGAAGGACGTACCGCCGCGTGCCTGGATGATGCCTTCGACAGCGCCGGCGATGGCCCCGCTCTCACGAGCCGAGGCCGCATCGCCGCACATCACCAGGGTGATCGCGGCTGGGGGTGTGGTCTGGGAGCGCAACGCATCGAGTGTGCGGAGCAGCTGCGCGCGGGCGGAAGAACCGGGGCGCGCGACGATGATTGCATGAACTCGGGCTGGCATGACCTGGTCAGCCTATGCGCGCGGCAGGACTCCGAGGCATACCTGCTTCGGCGTGGCCGCGAAGCTATGAGAATCGCGAGTCGCCTCGGGCGACGTGTCCCTGGGAGCGGCTCGGAGCGCGCCTCCCGACGGCCGTCGCATACCGGATCAGCTGGCGCGACGCTTGAGCTTGCGGCGCTCGCGCTCCGAGAGGCCGCCCCAGATCCCGAAGCGCTCGTCGTTGTTGAGCGCGTACTCGAGGCATTCGCCGCGGACATCGCACGATGTGCAGATCCGCTTGGCGTCGCGGGTGGACCCGCCCTTCTCGGGGAAGAAGGCCTCGGGATCGGTCTGCGAGCAGAGCGCATCGCTCTGCCATGCCAGAGCATTGTCGTCGTCGGTCTCGATCTTCCGAACCCCGGGGACACCGAGGTTGATCGGATCGACGAACCAGTTCTCCGGTACGTCTGAACGGTAACCCGTCATCTCGCTCTCCAACCCCTAAATTCCGCCCCCTCGGCGGGCCGTGCTCAACTAATTACACCCGTGTCATTCGCATCGGTCAAGTCGCGGATCGTAAACCCTCAATCCGGTCTTGAAGGTTCTTGACCACCACACGGCGTGTCGCACGCCCGCGCCGAGGGTCACCCTTCTGCGGCAGGATCGCCGGGAGCGGCGACGAATACCTCGCCTCGACCGCTGATCGTCAGGCGCTCCTCCTCGGGCGTCGCGAACGCGACCGTGCCGACCGGGACTTCACGCCGCTCGCCGTCTGCGCCGCTCACCACGACACGACCGACCGTGGCGAGGACCATGGTGGGTCCGTCCACGTCGATCACGACACTCGCATCGTCGAGCTCGATCCGTCTGAGCGAGAAGTCGGCGACGGGCACCGGGTACACGGTGACGGCATCAGCCGCCGCCGGACGCAGCACGGGCACTTCACCCGTCGTCGTATCGAGGATCGAGAGCAGCTCAGGCACATCGATGCGCTTGGGAGTGAGGCCTCCGCGCAGCACGTTGTCGCTGGCCGCCATGATCTCCACCCCGAGCCCCGAGATATAGGCGTGCAGCAGACCGGCCTTCAGGAAGACGCCCTCTCCCCTGCGCAGCACCACGTGGTTCATGAGGAGCGCGACGACCACGCCCGGGTCACCCCGGTAGGTCTCCGCGATCGCAGCCACTCCACGAAGGGTGGCGGCCCACTCGCCCGACGCGGAGCCTGCCGCCGTGTGCACCGCGTCCACGACGTCATCCACCACCGCCTGCGCCTCACCCGACAGCAGCCAGCCGATCGTGTCGCGCAGCACGTCACCCTGGCCGTCGAGACGAGAGACGAGCTCCGCGACCCCCGCGCTCTCTCCCAGCACGTCGAGCAGGCGCAGCGTATCCTCGACGGGCCGCAGCCCGCTCAGCGACTCGAAGCGATCGCTCAAAGCGACGAGCAGCTCCGGCTTGTGATTGTCGTCGCGATAGTTGCGATTCGGGTCCGTGGCAGCGAGCGCCGACTCGCGCGCCCACCCCGCTCTCGCCTGCTCGATGGTGGGGTGCACCTGGATCGACAGCGGCGATGCGGCCGCGAGCAGTTTCAGCAGGTAGGGCAGGGATCCGCCGGTGACGTCGTCGAGCGTCCCGTCGCCCTGCACATCCGCAGGGTCTCCAGGGTGGTCGCCGAACCACACCTCGGCCTCCGGACCCCCCGTGGGGGTGCGGCCCTCCAGGTCGGCGAGAAGCGTAGGCGACCCCCAGGCGTAGTCACGGGGCACGTTCGAGAGGCTGAGAAGCATGTCACCAGGGTATTGGCATGCGAACTCGCCGTGCCACGACGTACTGCATCAGGTTCGTCGCGATGTCCGCGCTGTAGCCTGAACGCGATGGCGCAATATACGAAGCACCCGGTCGCCGCCCCGCCCACCGCTCCAGAGCGCGAGTCGACGGGGCATCTCCTGCTGCGCGGATACATCGGGCTGGTCCTCTTCGCGACCTTTGCTCACTCGGCGGTGTACAACCTCGTCGGCGAGATCGGCGCCTTCGTCACCCTCATCGTCTTCTTGATCTCCACGCTCGCCATCGGCGTTCCGATGGTCGCCCGCCGCCGTCCTGCCGCGTTCGCCTGGCGGCGACTGCCATGGGCGGCCATCGCCTACACCGCCTTGGCTCTGCTCTCGGTCGCGTGGTCGCAGTGGCGAGGGGCGACGATCATCACCTGGTTCCTGCTCGCGACCGTCACAGTGAACGCCCTGTTCATCGTGCACGTGCTGTCGTGGCAGGAGATCGTGCGAGCACTGGCCTCCGCCTTCAAGTGGATCCTCGGACTGTCCCTCGCGCTCGAGTTGTGGGTCGCGCTCGTGGTGCGCGCTCCGATCCTGCCGAACTTCTTCGTCCGGCCCGACGGCGAGACGAATGCGCATTGGTACTGGGTCAGGGGCAACCTGCTCGACGGCGGCCGCATCCAGGGGATCGTGGGCAATTCCAACGTGCTCGCCATCGTCTGCCTGTTCGCGATCCTCACGTTCGGTGTGCTGTTCGCCGCCCGTGCGCGATGGCGCACGACTCTGGCCCTCTGGACTCTGCTGGCCGGGTACTTCTTCCTCCGAGCCGGATCCGCCACAGCGTACGCATGCGCGGCGGCCGCGGTCCTGGTGCTCGTCGTCGCACTGCTGATGCGCCGCACGAAGACGCCGGGCGCGCGGACGAGGCTCTACGTGGTGTCCATCGGCGGCGTCGCGATCGCGGGAGCCGCAGCCTGGCTGCTTCGTGAACCGCTCTTCGCCCTCCTCGGGCGCAGTGCAGACCTCACCGGTCGCTCCGACACGATCTGGGACAAGGTCCTCGCGCGGGCCGCCGAGCACCCGATCTTCGGCAACGGCTTCTCCAGCCCCTGGGTGCCTTTCGACCCCGCCTTCGCCGGGTGGATCGAGGATCACGGCATCACCGTCTTCCACGCGCACAACATGTGGCTCGATGTGCTGATGCAGCTCGGCGTCGTCGGTGTCGTCCTTGTTGCGCTCGCCTATCTCAGCCTGCTCTGGCGTTCGTGGTTCTTCGCGGTCGACAGACCTCGATGGGACCTGAAGTCCGACCGCACCTTCTCGGCGATCACACTGCTTCCGAGTCTCTTCACCGTCGTGCTGCTCGTGCAGGGCCTCACTGAGTCGACGCCCATCATGCTCTGGGGCTGGATGCTGCTGGTGATGCTGACGTTCAAGATCAAGGTGGTGCCCCTGGTCGGCGTGGGCGAACGGGAGCGCGTGATCGAGCGCGGCGAGCGAAGCCGGCGGGTTCCGTGACGACGCGACGTCGTCTGAGCGATCTGCTCGGCTCGGCCGAATTCGCTCGCGCGTACACGGTGGTGGCCCTCACCGCGGTCTTCTCGTCGTTCACGATCGAACACGCGGCCTCCCACGTCACCCTCGCCACGATCATCGCCGTCCTCTGCGTGCTCGGCGCCTGGGTCCTGTGGGTGCGTCGAGAAGAGCTCTCGCTGCTGCGCATCGCTCCGTCATCGCTCCTGGCCTTCCTCGCCTGGGCGCTCGTTAGCATCGTGTGGACGACCGACAAGTCGTCCACCGCTTTCGGGTGGATGGAGCTCTTCGGATTCGCGTTCCTGGCGGTCACGGTCGGCCACATCCGTGACACGCTCCAGACGGTCCGCGCCCTCGGCGATTCGCTGAGGTTCCTCCTGCTCGTGTCGCTCGGCCTGGAGATCCTGTCCGGCGTGCTGCTCGACACCCCCTTCACCTTCCTCGGAATCCAGGGCGACCTGGCCGTCGGCGGCCCGGTGCAGGGAATCTTCGGCAGCAGGAACATGCTCGGATTCGTCACGGTGATCGCACTGATCACATTCGTGGTCGAGTGGCGCTCCCAGTCGCTGACGGCTCGCCTCGCGGTCCCGTCGATCGCTCTCGCGTCGCTGCTGGCGTTCTTCTCGTCCTCCCCCACCGTGCTGGTGCTCGCGGCCGCGGTCGGCGTCGTCGCCGTCGCTCTCGCGATCGTCCGTCATGCGCCTGCGGAGAGACGGACCATCGTGCAATGGGTGCTCGGCGTTCTCGTCGCCCTCGCCCTCGCTGCGGCCTTCGCTCTGCGCCACGTGATCATCGCACTGCTCGACGCGGGGTCTGACTTCTCGATCAGGGCGACCCTGTGGAACACGATCCTCGATTTCGTCGCTCTCAAGCCGGTGGAGGGATGGGGGTGGTTCGGGTCCTGGGCCCGCGGCGAGTTCCCCTTCACCTACATCAACTTCCTGCTCGACGACCACCATCAGAGCGCGCTGAACGCCTACTTCGACGTCCTGCTGCAGCTGGGCACGGCAGGACTCGTGCTCTTCCTCCTGTTCGGAGGCATCGCCACCGTCCGATCGTGGCTCGTCGCGAGCGTACGACGTTCGGTGGTCTACGCCTGGACGCCTCTCATGCTCGTCACTCTCGCTGTGGAGTCGATGTTCGAGAGCTTCACCCTGGTCGGTGCCGGGTGGTTCATGCTGGTCCTGTGCGCTCTGCGGGCCGGCCAGACGAGGTCGTGGCGCGAGAGCATAGATGCTGCGCACACCGGTGCGATCCCGACCCTGCGCCCCGAACGCTGACCACTCGCCGCGCCCTCGGCGGATTCCGAACTGCTCCAGGTAGGGTGGAGCTGCTCGCGGCGCCCTGCGGGCCCCCAGCCACCGGAGATTGCACCTCGTGACTCACGCCCCTTTCGACCCGGCGTCCGCGACGATCGTCATCGTCACGTACAACCGGTCTCACCTCCTGACCGGTCTCCTCGAGAGCATCAGCGCGATGGACCCGAAGCCTGGCCATGTCGTGATCATCGACAATGCCTCGTCCGACGACACCACCGACGTCGTGGAGTCCTTCCGGCCGATGCTCGGCACGGAGGTCGTGTACCGCCGACTCGAGACGAACACCGGCGGCTCGGGAGGCTTCAGCGAGGGCATGCGCACCGCGTACGAACTCGGCTCCGAGTGGATCTGGATGATGGACGACGACGTCGAGGTCGTCACCGACGGCCTGGCCAAGATGGGCAAGTGGGCTCCGCGCTTCAAGAGCATCCAGGGCCGCCGCTACGACTACGACGGCAGTGAGTTCTACTGGCAGTACCGGATCGCCGAGCGAATGGGCATCCCGATCCCGTTCGCTCCGTCCGGCTTCGACGCCTCCGGCTTCAAAGAGATGAACAGCGGATGCTTCGAGGGGATGTTCATCCATCGGTCCATCGTCAGGCAGATCGGTCTGCCCGACCACCGCTTCTTCATCTACTGGGATGACCAGATGTACGGGTGGCTCGCCTCGCGCAAGACCACTGCGGTGATCGTCGACGAGTTCGTCCTGCGACGCACCCGCGAGATCAAGCAATGGGACATGGGCATCCGTCACATGAACGCCTCGAGCAACGCCTACCGCTTCTACATCATGCGCAACCGGGCGTACATCAAGAACTACTACCGCGTGCACGGCAACTACAACCCTGTGCTGTTCGGACTCGGGACGTCGATGACGTTCGCGAAGGAGCTCATCAGGCTGCTGTTCGTCGAGCGCACGGTGCGAGGAACGAGCAACCTGTTCCGGGGACTCAAGGAGGGCGGCAAGCTCGGCCGCGATCGCTCCTGGACGCCCATGCCCGCTCTGGAGGATTGACAGCATGACCGACGAACCGCAGCCGGACCTCCGCTGGGCCCCTCTGGAGCCGAAGCCGCGCAATCGTGGTCGAGTCTGGCTCATCGTCGGACTCGTCGTCGCCGCGCTCGTCATCGTGGGCGTGCTGCTGTTCTTCCTTCTGCCGCGCGGAGAATCTCCGACCCCCGGCGCCAGCGGGTCACCGTCCCCTTCCGCGTCACCGTCGGCGTCCCCGTCGATGTCGCCCTCGGCCTCGCCGACGCCGACCCAGACCGAGGTCCCACAGCCGACGGCGGAGCCTGAGCCGACGCCGATCACGACTCCGCCACCCGCCGCAGACCCCTCGGTCGATGCCTTCCGCGGGCAGGTGCAGGGGTGGCTCGACGACGCTCTGACGGGGCTTCAGATCGCGAGTGAGACCAGCGGTCAGGACGCCACGTCCGTGATCGAGAGCCTCCAGGCCGACGCGCAGCGGCTCGGAGAGACCGCAGCTCCTGCGTCGATCGATTCCGCCTGGGGCACCGCGGTGAACGACTACATCCAGCAGCTCAGCGCGTTGCGCTCGGAGGTCGCCGCGGGCGGACCTGCGTCAGTCGACAATGCACGCTCTGCCGTGAACGAGCTCCGCGGCCTCGTCGGACTCTGACCGCGAGCGAGTCCTGCTCCGAGCGAGCTCAGTCGACGCCGGACTCGAGGCGGCGCAGGCGCTCCTCGTAGTGGGCGGCGAGTTCGAGTCGGATTCGCGCGCGCTCGTGTTCTGCCTGAGCACGGCTGAGCGCGCCGTCGGGATCCAGGTCCCCCGCATCGAGCCGCACACGAAGCCACTCGAAGCGCTGCTCGAGCGCCGCCACCTGGGGGGCGATGCGATCGAACTCGGATCTGATGTACGAGAAGTCCGCTTGGGTGCCGGCGAGGCGCGCCTCGTAATCGCGCTGTGCGTTCTCGAACTGCTCGACGGCGCGGCCGAGCCTGGCGTCCACTCTCGCGTCCACACGGCGTTCGACGACGGCGTCCAGTCTGCGACGGAGTCGGTTCAGCATTCAGTCCTCAATCATTCGGGTGATTGTCGATGGTCTGTGAAGTTCAGCGGTGATAGCCGACGCGGCCGGATTCGATCCAGCCTCGCACGAGCTCCGATTCCAAGTCGATCCGGTGCTCCGCGCCCACAGCCGAGGGATCGCCATAGGCGTGGTTCCAGGATGTCTGATCCGGGGCGTCGACGAATGAGAATCCGGCGGCATCGACCTGAGCTTCAGGGAACAGGCGCGTCGCGATCCACAGCATCACGGTTCCCGTCGTCGCCCACTGGCCGCCGCTGCGCGGATCGGCGCCCATCGCCTCACCGAGGGGCAGCACCACCTCGCGGTTCGGCATCGTCACGATCCCGAGATCAGCAGGCCAGAAAGCGGGAAGCTTCGGATTCTCCCAGAGCAGGCGCCCCGGTTCGATCATGAGATAGAGGCGCTCGGAATACCCGTCGAAGAACCAGGGGGTCGGCCGCACACCGCGGTTGAACACCACAACGTCGGCACGGCGCCCGACCGACGGTGCTCCGTCGACGTCATCCACGCGGAAGCCGTTGACTCGGAACACGACGTCCGCCGTATCGATCATCTCGGCCCTGTGGCCGGACGGCTCGAGCGGCTGATTGCCGACGACGGCGATCCGGCGCACCGGGGCCGTCCTGGCGTACGCGCTGACGAGAGGACGGAGGCGGTCGTAGAACTCCGCCTCACCGGCCATCGCCGTGTCATCACCGACAAGCTCCGTCACACGCCCCATGAGACCTCAGCTTAGGGCACGCCGACAGCGACTCCCGCGGCACGGCGGTGAGTCCTCGACAGGACGCGTCTAGAGTTGTCGGCGTGACTTCTTCGCAGACCATTCAGCTCTCCACGGCGAGCATCGGCCCCGGCTCGCCGGTGTTCACGATCGCTGAGATGTCGGGAAACCACAACGGCGACCTCGATCGCGCGCTCGCGATCGTCGACGCCGTCGCCGCCACGGGTGCCGATGCCCTCAAGATCCAGACGTACACGGCCGACACCCTCACGATCGATTCGGACAAGCCCGCCTTCCAGGTCGCGAGCGACCACGGCCTGTGGGGCGGCCGCAACCTGTACTCCCTGTATCAGGAGGCCCACACGCCGTGGGAGTGGCACGCGCCGATCTTCGAGCGCGCACGGAGCCACGGACTCATCCCGTTCTCCACCCCGTTCGACCCGAGCTCGGTCTCGTTCCTCGAGGAGCTGGGCGTGGAGATGTACAAGACGGCGTCCGCCGAGATCATCGACCTGCCGCTCCTCCGCGAGGTCGCCCGCACCGGCAAGCCGATGATCGTGTCCACCGGCATGGCGACGCTGTCGGAGATCGACGCGGCCGTCACCGCGATCCGCGGCGCCGGCGGCACGGAGCTGGTGCTCCTGGCCTGCACCGCCGCCTACCCCGCGGTTCCCGAGGAGGCGCGGTTGGGCAACATCGAGGCGCTGCGGAACGCATTCGATGTCCCGGTGGGGCTCTCGGACCACACGCTCGGCATCGGAGTCGCAGTCGCGTCTGCAGCCCTCGGTGCGGTCGTGATCGAGAAGCACGTCACGCTCGACCGCACGGATGGCGGCGTCGACGCGGACTTCTCTCTCACGCCCGACGAGTTCCACGCCCTCGTCATCGCCTCCGAGCAGGCGCGTGTCGCGTCGGCGAGCGGCGTATCGTTCGGACCGACAGCCCAGGAAGAGGCGGTTCTCGCCCTCCGCCGGTCTCTGTTCGTCGTCGCCGACGTGCGTGCCGGCGACAGCGTGGGTCCTGAGAACGTGCGCTCGATCCGCCCGGCCGGAGGACTCCGCCCCGATGACTTCGCCCTCGTGAGCGGACGCACGTTCACGAGAGACGTCGAACGCGGCACGCCGCTGACCTGGGACGTGCTCTAGGTCACGCCGCTACGACAGTCGCCATCGCGCCACGGTGAGGAAGCCGTCCTCATCCGCAGGCAGATGCGGAAGATAGCCGGCGCGCTCGAACAGCCGACGAGACGCCGCGTTGTCGCGGTGCACGACAGCGACCAGCCGGATCGGGGGCAGCTCAGCGAGCGCGCTCTCCGCCGCCTGGACCGCCGATGCAGCGACACCGCGACCACGCATCTCGGGGGCGACCGTGATCGAGATCTCCCATGTGTCTGCCGACCTCCTGTCCCAGCGGCATGTGGCGACCGGCATCCCGTCTGACTCGATCATAAGCAGCAGACGATCGGGATCCTCGAGGCTTCTCGCGAGCCACTCATCATGCGATCCTCGGTCGATCTCGCCGCGCGAGCGGGAGTTCAGGCGGACTGTGGGGTCGTTGCGCCACTCGAAGAGCTTCTGGCCATCGTCGATCATCGCCGGACGAGCGCTCAGCGCAGTCCGAGGTCCGACCTGAGGAGGCGTGCTCAGCAGCTGCTCCCAGGAGGTCACGATGCGCCAGCTGCCGAGGCCGTCAACGATGCGTTTCAGGGCGGCAGCCGTCTCGGCGAGCGATTCCGGCGATTCGAGAAGATCGGCGAGCAGGCCGATACGCTCCTCAAGGCTCTGATGGGGCGGCTCTCCCAGCCCGATGGCGAGCCCACGCTCGACGACCTGGCGGTAGCCGACGCGCTGATTGTCCGCCACGCATACCAGTGCCATCGGAAGGCCCATGCACGCGAAGTCCCAGACGGAAGTTCCCGCCGCGGTCACGGCCAGATCGTGGTCTCGGGCGATCGCGGGGAGGTCGTCGACGAAACCCAGGACCTCGACGGCGTGGCGCGAAGATTCGGCCGCTGAGACGACTTCCTCGCGGCGTCGGGGGTCGATCACGGTGATCTGCACCTCGGAGGGCAGGCGATCGAAGGCGGCGACGACACGAGCGGTCACTCCGTGGGGATCCGTGCCGCCCATCACGACGAGCACCCGAGGCACGGCCGAGGGTGTCGTCCGCACATCGCGCTGCGCCAGCACCTGCGCGCGCACGACCGCGGCGTCGATGCCCGCCAGATGGCTCAGGCTGCGCTCCGGGTCCACGAAAGTGCGCTCGGATGCCAGGTTGGCATCGATCGCGAGATCGGCGTCGCGCACGCCGAACGGACCGTCCTGCATGTTGCTGATCAGCGGTCCGACGGACGAGAGATCCGGGATCTCCCGGTAGCTGTCCAGATGGATCACGTCGACGCCACGCGCGAGATCGGCGAAGTCGCCGATGCTCACCTCGGCCCCCTGCGTCGTGACGAGCGGCAGGTCTGGATCCATCCGGCGCAGGGTGTCCGCACCTGCCTCGTCGACATCGCCGAACACCGTCGCCGACCACCCGCGGTCGCGCGCGATGCGAGCCACCGTGAGCGTGCGCATGAGGTGTCCCATGCCCGACTCGACACCGGCGTTGCAGTGCAGGAGGACCCGTCGCCCGCTCATCGCTCGTCCCTCTCCTCCGGGGCGCGCCTGCGCCCACCCGATAGGATAGGCCGGGCATGGAACAACCCGAGCATCCATGCGATCACGACAACGCTGAGGAGACAGAGTGTCGGTTCTCGAGGGCGCGAGCATCCTCATCACAGGCGGCACCGGGTCGTTCGGCAAGGCGTTCATACGGCACGCCCTGGCCCACCTCAACCCCCGGCGTCTGGTCATCTTCTCGCGTGACGAGCTCAAGCAGTACGAGGTGCGACAGCAGTTCGGCGACGACCCCCGGCTGCGATGGTTCATCGGCGACATCCGCGACGAACGACGTCTCGCTCGTGCGCTGCACGGCGTCGACTACGTGGTGCATGCCGCGGCGCTCAAGCAGGTGGACACGGCCGAGTACAACCCGTTCGAGTTCGTGAAGACGAACATCCTGGGCAGCCAGAACGTGATCGAGGCATCGATCGATGCCGGAGTGAAGCGCGTCGTGGCGCTCTCGACCGACAAGGCCTCGAGCCCGATCAACCTGTACGGCGCGACGAAGCTCACCGCCGACAAGCTCTTCATCACGGGCAACCACTACGCCGCCGCCTACGACACGCGATTCGCGGTGGTGCGCTACGGCAACGTCATGGGATCACGCGGCTCGGTCATCCCGTTCTTCTCCCGTCTGGGCGCCGAGGGCAAGCCGCTGCCGATCACCGATCTGCGGTGCACCCGGTTCTTCATCACACTCCCCCAGGCCGTCGAGATGGTGGTCGACACGTTCGAGCTCATGCAGGGCGGCGAGCTGCTCGTCCCCCGCATCCCCTCGATGAAAGTCACGGACCTCGCCCACGCCGTCGTGCCGGGAGCCGAGCTCGTCGACGTGGGTCTGCGCCCGGGCGAGAAGCTGCACGAGGAGATGATCAGCCCGGAGGAGGGCCGCCGCGCGGTGACGGTCAGCGACGGCAAGTACTTCATCATCCAGCCCGACCTCGCCTCGTGGGGCTATCAGATGCCCGCCGGCGCCGTGCCTGTGCCCGAGGGCTTCGCCTATCGCTCGGACAGCAACGACCGCTGGTACTCGCAGGCCGAGATCGCGGAGATCATCGAGGCGGGGATCTGACCGTGCTGCCGTACGGACGTCAGTCGATCTCGGAGGACGACATCCAGGCCGTCGTCGACGTGCTCCGCGGCGACTGGCTCACGACGGGTCCGGCGGTCGCCGCCTTCGAGGCGCGACTCGGCGAGGTCGCCGGAGGGCACCGGGCGATCACCGCGACCTCGGGCACGGCAGCGCTCCACATGGCGTACGGCGCCGCAGGGGTCACCCGCGGTGACACCGTGATCTCGACGCCCATGACCTTCATCGCCACGACGGCGATGGCGTCGGTCCTCGGTGCGAACATCGTCTTCGCCGATGTCGAGGAAGACACGGCTCTGATCGACCCGGATGCGGTCGACGCGCTCGTCGATGAGCGCACCAAGGTGATCGCCGCCGTCGACTACGCCGGCCATCCTGCGGATTACGACCGGCTCTCCGCTGCGGCCGCACGGGTCGACGCGCTCGTCCTCGATGACGCCGCGCATTCGATCGGCAGCACGTACAAGGGCCGACCGGTCGGTGATCTCGCGGATCTGACGACCTTCTCGTTCTTCCCCACCAAGAACCTCACGACCGGCGAGGGCGGCGCCCTCGTCGCCAAGGATCCGCTGATCGCACAGCGCGCGCACGAGTTCCATTTCATCGGGCTCGTGCGCGACGCGGACCGCTTCGCGGTGACGACCGAAGGCGCCTGGCATCAGGAGGTGCACGAGTTCGGCTTCAACTACCGCCTCGACGACATCGCCTGCGCACTCGGCCTCTCCCAGCTCGCACGGCTCGACACGTTCAGACGGCGACGCGCCGAGATCACTCGTCGCTACGACGCGGCCCTCGCTGGCATCGACGGGGTTCGCACGCCGATCCAGCGCCACGACGTCGAACTGATCCGGCATCTCTACCCGGTGCGCATCCTCGATCAGCGCCGTCGAGAGGTCTTCGACCGGATGCGTGCAGACGGCATCGGTGTGCAGGTCAACTACATGCCCGTGTACTGGCACCCCGTCTATGCGGATGCCGGCTACCGCCGCGGCATGTGCCCCAATGCCGAAGCGTTCTACGCCGAGGAGCTCTCGCTCCCCATCCACCCGGAACTGACCGACGACCAGGTCGACCAGGTCGTCGAGTCGCTGGTCAGGGCTCTGCATTGACACGCATCGGGATCATCACCCAGGCGCGGATGACCAGCAGTCGCCTTCCGGGAAAGGTGCTGATCCCGGCTGGCGGCCGCTCGATGCTCGATCACCACATCGACAGGCTCAGCAGCGCCGATCTGCCCGTCGTCCTCGCCACGACGACGAACGCCGCTGACGACCCTCTCGCGGATCTGGGGCATCGGCGAGGGATCGAGGTCTTCCGCGGCAGCGAGGGTGACGTCCTGAGCAGGTTCGCGGGGGCGGCCTCTTCCGCAGGGCTCGATGTCGTCGTCAGAGTGACGTCGGACTGCCCTCTGATCGATGCCGCGTTGATCTCCGATGGCGTCCGCCGGTTCGTCGAGCTGGATGATCCTCACGCCCACGTCTCCAACGTCCTCGAACGGACGTACCCGCGCGGGTTCGACTTCGAGGTCTTCGCTGCGTCCGCCCTCGCCGAGGCCGACAGGAACGCCACCGAGCCGGCCGAGCGCGAACACGTCACCCCGTACCTCTACACAGGACGATCGCCGCGTTCGAGCATCCACTCGATCACCCAGCAGGTCGATGCCTCGCACTATCGGGTGACCCTGGACACTCCGGAGGACCTCACCGTCATCCGGGCGCTCATCGAGGACCACGGCGCTGCCGGGCTGGACGTCTCCGAGATCGTGGCCGTCCTCGACTCTCATCCGGAGCTCGCCGCGATCAACTCCCACGTCGAGCAGAAGAAACTCGGCGAATGACCGTGAGGACGGCCGCCCGCCCGCGTCAGCCGCGGTTGTAGTCGGCGTTGTACCTGTCGAGGACGTCTGCGATCGGACCGTCGAGAACGAGCCCGCCCTTGTCGAGGTAGAGACCGCGGGTGCAGAAGCGGCGGAGGTCGCGCTCACTGTGGCTGACGAAGAAGAGCGTTCGCCCCTCGGCGAGGAGCTCGTCGATCCGCTTGTAGCACTTGTCGCGGAAGGCCTTGTCTCCGACCGCGAGCACCTCGTCGACGAGCAGGATCGGCTCGTCGAGCTGCGACACCACCGAGAAAGCCAGTCGGACCTTCATACCGTTCGACAGGTGCTTGTACGGGGTGTCCTCGAAGCCCGCCAGCTCTGCGAAGGCGATCATGCCGTCGTAGCGCTCTGCGACCGCGTCCCGAGGCATTCCGTGCAGTCCGGCCATCAATGCGACGTTCTCGCGTACGGTCAGGTCGCCGACGAACCCGCCGGTGATCTCGATCAGCGGAGCGACTCCGCCCTTCACCTTCACCGACCCCTCATCGGGGAGCAGCACCTTCGCGACGAGACGGAGCAGAGTGGACTTGCCCTGGCCGTTTCGCCCGACGACGCCGATCGACTCCCCCTGCTGCACCGTGAACGAGACGTCGCGCAACGCCCAGAACTCTCCGGAGCGCGACCGCCGCGCCGCAGGGGCGAACAGATCTTTGAAGTTCTGGCGCCCACGGCGGTTGCGGCGGAAGCGGACGCCCAGCCCGCTGGCCTCGATCGCGACGGTCATCCCAACTCCTTCAGCACGGTGCGCTCGAGGGACCGGAACGTCCATACGCCGAGCGCCAGAATGACGAGGGTCATCCCCACGCTGACGAGCAGCGTGAAGAGGTTCCACTGGTCGGGGAAGAACGGCATCCGATAGAGCATGAAGATCCCGGCGAGTGGATTGAACGCACCGAGAGTCTGAAAGATGCCAGGAAGATCCGTGACGTTGTAGATGATCGGAGTCGCGTAGAACATGGCGCGCAGGATCAGCGCGGTCGTGCGCTCCAGATCGACGAACAGGACGCAGAGCGGAGCGATGAGGAGCCCCAGGCCCACGAGCAGAACGGTCTGCAGGAACACCGCGACGGGAACCCAGAGGATTCCCCAGCCGACCTGGACCGTGTGCGCCGGGTCCTGTTCCACCAGCAGGTTGATGATCACGAATGCCGCGAGCACCGGGAGCGAGAACAGGAACTCGACGCCCTTGCTCAACACGATGCGGTTCACCCAGATCGAGCGAGGGATCGCAGTCGAGCGCACCAGCTTCGCATCCTTCTTGAATGCGCGAGTGAAATCCGTGACCGACGTGTTGAACCACACCCAGGGCAGCAGGGCGCTGATGAGGAACACGATGTACGGATCCTCACCGACATCACGGTTGAAGATCTGCGTGAAGACGAACCAGTAGATCACGCTCATCACGAGCGGATCGAGCACCGACCACAGGTAGCCGAGCAGGCTCGTCGAGTACCGCACCTTCAGGTCCCTGGCTGACAGCAGCCACAGGGAATGGAGATAGCGCCGGGGCGTTCCGGGGGCCCCGGCAGCAGTGTGACTCACAGTGCCGAGTCTACGAGAGCGAGTTGTTCCACAGCGACAGCGCCGAGCCGATGGCCATGTGCATGTCGAGGTACTGATAGGTGCCGAGGCGTCCGCCGAAGTGCACGTCCCGCTCCCCCTTCGCGAGCTCACGGTATGCGAGCAGGCCGTCGCGGTCCGTCGGGGTGTTCACCGGGTAGTACGGCTCGTCCTCGCGGTTCGCGAAACGAGAGAACTCGCGCATGATGACGGTCTTGTCGGATTCGTAGACGTCCTTGCGCTCCGGGTGGAAGTGCTTGAACTCGTGGATGCGCGTGTAGGGCACGTCCATGTCCGGGTAGTTCATCACGCTGGTGCCCTGGAAGTCGCCGATGTTCAGCACCTCCTGCTCGAAGTCGAGCGTGCGCCAGCTGAGGGCGCCCGCCGTGTAGTCGAAGTAGCGGTCCACGGGACCCGTGTAGATGATGGGCAGCTGCCCGACCGTCGCCTTCTTGTTCAGCGGCTGACTCTCGTCGAAGTAGTCGACGTTCAGCTTCACCTCGATGTTGGGGTGATCGGCCATCCGCTCGATCCACGCGGTGTAGCCGTCTGTCGGCAGGCCCTCCCACGTGTCGTTGAAGTAGCGGTTGTCGTAGGTGTAGCGCACGGGGAGCCGGCTGATGATGTCGCCCGAGAGCTTCTGCGGGTCGGTCTGCCACTGCTTGGCGGTGTAGTCCCTGAAGAACGCCTCGAACAGCGGCCGCCCGACGAGGGCGATGCCCTTCTCTTCGAAGTTGGCGGCCGTCTTGACGTCGAACTCCCCCGCCTGCTCGCGCACGAGGGCCCGCGCCTGGTCGGGCGTGTAGGCCGACTGGAAGAACTGGTTGATGGTGCCGAGGTTCACCGGCATCGGGAAGACCGTTCCCTTGTGCGTCGTGTAGACCCGATGCACGTAGTTCGTGAAGCTCGTGAACCGGTTCACGTACTCCCACACCGTGGCGTTCGAGGTGTGGAAGAGGTGGGCGCCGTAGCGATGGACCTCGATGCCCGTCTCAGGCTCCGCCTCACTGTAGGCGTTCCCGCCGATGTGGTGGCGACGGTCGATGACCGTGACCTTGCGGCCGGCGTTGGCGGCACGTTCTGCGATGGTGAGGCCGAAGAAGCCCGACCCGACGACAAGAAGATCCATGTTGCTGCTTTCTGCCCACGAGGCTCAGATCCGCACGGCATCGCGCGGCACACAGCAGACAACTCTACCGGCAGCGGACTCGACGCAACCTGTCAGCGCGCCTCGGCACCGAGGGGCCCTCCGACCTCCAGCATCTCCTGCAGCATCGGAGCGAGAGTGCGCCCGTATGAGTCGGAGATGTGATTGTCGTCGATGTACACGGCGATGTTGCCGATGGATCCCCGACACACGCCGTCCGGGCAGAGCCAGGGGCGGAAGTCCACAGCGGTGACCCCGTCGACCGCCGCGAGATCGTCGAGATCCTCCCCGAGGGCGAACCCGGGCTCGGGAACGTCGCACGATGCTGCATCAGCGTCGGGAGCGATCTCCGACTCCTCCAGGGCGCACTCGTACATGTCGAAGTCGAAGCGGGGATTGTCTCGTACGGCGATCACCTGGATGCCGTTCGCGGTGAGCTCGTCTGCGATCTCGCGGATCCCCTCCACGAGCACCTCGCGAGCGGCAGGAGTCGCCCGAGTCACGACGAGGTACACGGCATCGGGCTGCACCCTCGTCGCGTACTCGATCGCAGCGGCACGCCACTCCTCGCACGGCGGGCCGGCGGCCGACCACGTCGGCGCTCCGATGCCGATCGCGCATCCTCCCTTCAACAGGGCGACGATGCCCCACCCCTGCTGATCGGCGAGAACCGTGAGTGGCGACATGAGCTGTTGCGCGTGCGAGTCCCCCATCACGAGCACCCGCCATGCATCCGAGTCAGCTGCATTCGCGGTCTGAGCACAGCTGCCCTGCAGCACCGGCTCCACGGGCTCGAGTTCGCCCGCGCAGCTTCCTTTCAGATCCACCCATTCCTCATCGAGCGCGGTGGCCAGCGGGATCAGCGGCAGATCGGCGCCCGAGAGGTCGATCGGTGTGTCGATCTGCGCCGCCCCCGGGTATCCGCCGCTGGCGCTGGCACGCAGCGCCGCCTCACGCTGCTCGATCGTGAGCTGCCATGCGCCGAGAGGTGCGGAGACGACGAGGACGGACGCGGCGAGAACGAGCGCACCGAGCCGATGCGACCGATCGAGGACGGCGGAGTCTCTGATCGGTCGCTCGACCAGCATCGACACGAGTCTCGCCAGCACGAATGACAGGAGGACGATTCCGATGCCGGCGAGCCATCCCGGCTCGGTACGACCGCTCAGCATCATCCACGTCACGAGCACGGGCCAGTGCACGAGATAGAGCGCGTACGCGTCGCGTGAGACGTAGCGCAACGGCGCCGACTCGAGAATCATCGCGGGGCCGCCTCGCGGGCGGTCACGCCCGGCGATGATGACGAGCGCTGTGCAGATCACCGGCCACAGAGCGAGATATCCGGGGAATCCGCCCTGCACGTCGAGCACGATTCCGCACATCACGATGCCGACGATGCCGATCCATCCGAGGATCGCCCCGATCGTCGGACGGACACGGACGTGGGGAAGGGCGAGTGCGACGAGCGAGCCGGCCGCGAACTCCCACAGGCGCGTACGCGTGTCGAAGTAGGCGAACGACTGGGCCCGCATCGTCTCGACGACCGAGAACCCGAATGAGGCGATGAAGATGGCGCCGAACACCAACGCCAAGGCGGGGACGATCATGCGCCGTCGTCTGCGGAGCACCACCCACACCGCCGCGATGATCAGCGGCCAGAGGATGAAGACCTGCCCTTGGACCGAGAGCGACCAGAAGTGCTGGAACGGACTGGGCGTGACGGACTCGCGCGCGTAGTAGTCGACCTCCGACAGCGCCAGCGTCCAGTTCTCGACGTAGAAGAGGCTCGACCATGCCTCACGCCAGACGCGCGGCCACTCGGTCTGCGGATACGCCGCGAGCGCGACGCCGAGCACACCGACGATCGTCACGGCGGCCGCGGGCAGCAGCCGTCGGAAGCGGCGCAGCCAGAACGACCCGAGTGCGAGCGGGCGCTGGGTCTCTACCCGCCGCACGAACGACGCGGTGAGGAAGAACGCCGACACCATCAGGAAGACGTCGACTCCGCCCGAGACGCGACCCAGCCACACGTGGTACGCCACGACGAGCAGGATCGCGAGCGCACGGAGACCGTCGATGTCCGCGCGGTGCGTCGCGGGTCGCACGGAGCCAGCCTCGGGAGGCCGAAGCCATATCGGTCGCGTCGGGTTCATGAAGAGTGGGCGTATCGGCGGTGGGTGTCGCCGCAGTCGTCTCGGGTCGACGGTCTGCCGCTTTCAGCCTATCTGCTCTGCGTCAGCAGTGCCTCGGCAGCCGCTTCGATGTCGGGTCCGAGCAGTCTGGCGTACTCGAGGTTGAGGTGATCCGCGTCGTAGTACACGGGGATGCCGCCCACCACGGCGTAGCAGGAGGTCGCGTCGCAGAAGCGATCCGTCAGATCCAGCACGCTGATCGACTCCGAGCCGGCCGACGCTCCGGCGACGACCATCGGGTCGGCGGGGTGCGCCTCGGTGCGAGGACGTGCGCAGGACTGCGGATCGTCGGCGTTGTGGAGCACGCAGTCGGGGCTCCTGACCTCTGCGTTGAAAGGAGGGTCCGCGAGCGCGAGCACCTTGATACCCGCATCATTCCAGCGTTTCCAGTGGTCCAACAGCCCTTGCGACATCTGGTCGATCTGCGGCCTGTCGGTCCCGTCATCCACGAGCTGAAGCCGAGCCGCCATCGCGGTGATGACGAGGTCGGGGTCGTCTTCGGTGACGGTTTCGGCGAGGTCCCTCGACCACTCGCGACACCTCTCGACGTCAGCGGCACCCCACGCGCTGCGGAATCCGATGAACTCGACGTCCGCCACGGGACACCCTCCGTAGTAGCTCGTATCGACGATCCAGCCGTTCTTCTCGGCGATGTCGAACACGGCTCCCTGCCACTGCTGCGCGTGAGAGTCACCGATCAACCAGACCCGAGTCGGATCCTCTGCTCCGCGCGAGAAGTCGCACTCGTGCGTGGTCTTCAGATCTCCATAGGTGAGGATCGACAGGAACTCGCCGCACTCCCCCGGGGTGTAGAAGTACTCGTTCTTCTTCGTCATCACCGAATAGTCCGCGGCCCCGAAAGGGTCTGCGCAGTCTGCGCCAGGTGCGAGCGCCGAGGGCCCCTCGCAGGTCGATGCGACGAGGTCGTCCGGTGGGCCGTCGGCAGCGACACGTGCACTGTAGGTCGCGAGAACGCCTGCCACGAGAGCCGCGATGACGATCATCCCAGTGATCATGAGACCGAACGCCCGGCGCGAGGAGCCACGCCAGTACCCCCATGACTGGCCGGCATCCTCGACGAACCTCTTCGTCAGCGCCGCCAGCACCAGCGCGATCGCCAACACCATGAGTTTCGACAGGGTGGTCGCCTCGCCGCCGATGACGAACGGCGCGACGACGATGAGCGGCCAATGCCACAGATACAGAGAGTACGAGACGCCGCCGAGCCACTGCACGGGACGCAGGGCCGTCACCTTCGCATGCCAGAGCGATGCGAATCTCTCGCCGGCGAGGATCACCGCCGCGGTGCCGAGCACGGGCACCAGCGCGGTGTATCCGGGAAAAGCGGTCGTGTGATCGTAGACGAGCGCGGCGAAGACGATGAGGGCGAACCCGAGCAGGCTGACGATGTCGGCGGCGGTGCGCCCGAGGGGTACCCGACTTCCGAAGAGCGCGATCGCGCCGCCGACCGCGAATTCCCATCCGCGCGTGAAGGTCGCGAAGTACGCCTGAGGCGGCGCGACGGTCGTGTAGATGACACTCGCGGCGAAGGAGAGCACGCCCACCACCGCCACGACCGCGACGAGCGCGGTGGTCGTCCTCGCCCTCGCTCCGCGCCGCGTCGTCGGGCCTCCGGTGCGCCGAGCCACGGCGAGCGCCGCCAAGAGCAGCAGAGGCCAGACGATGTAGAACTGCTCCTCGACCGACAGCGACCAATAGTGCTGGACGACGCTCGCAGCGTCGTTGAGCGCCGAGTAGTTGACCGACATCGATGCCAGGAACCAGTTCTCGACGTACCCCGCACTCGCCGCGACCTCCCAGGCACCCCGCTCCCACCGAGGGTAGGGAAGCAGCACGACCATGAGCACGAGCGACACTGCGAGTACGAGAAGCGCGGCCGGAAGCAGTCGCCTGATCCGTCGCGCGTAGAACGCCCCGAGTTGCACTCCCCCGGTCCGCCGCATCTCCCCCACGAGGTGTCCTGTGATGAGGAAGCCGGAGATCACGAAGAAGACGTCGACACCGACGTAGCCGCCAGGGAGGCGAACCGGCCAGAGGTGGTTGAGCACGACCAAGCCGATGGCCACGGCGCGAAGCGCCTGGATGTCGGTTCGGAAGACCCGCGCCTTCGGAGCCGCGATGAGAGTATCCGCGGTCCGCAACGACGCGCTCACGGCGAGAGATACTCCCGAAGAAGATCGTCTCCCGCGCGCGGACGGAAGCCGATGCCGTGCACTCGCGTCAGATCGAGCACGCTGTTCAGCGGGCGCGGGGCGACAGGCGACGTCGCGGAGGCGAAGTACTGTTCCGTCGAGACACCCGTGACCCGTGCCGGATCATGGCCGGCGAGCTCGAACACACGGCGGGCGACGTCGGCCCAGGTGACGACCTCGCCCTCGGAAGTCAGGTTGTAGACGCCGAACGACGGACGGGTCTCTACCAGCGTGCGGATGAGGCGGGCGATCTCGGTCGCGAACGTGAGGCGCCCGCGCTGGTCGTCGACGACCTTCGGGTCCACGCCCTTCTCTGCCAGTGAGGCCATGGTGCGGACGAAGTTGTTTCCGCTCCCGATCACCCAGGAGGTGCGGACGATGTAGTGACGAGGGGCCGTCGAGACCGCGAGATCACCGGCGGCCTTGGTCTGGCCGTAGACGCCGAGAGGACACACGAGGTCGTCCTCGGTGTACGGCCGATCGGCGGATCCATCGAACACGTAGTCGCTCGACACATGCACGAGCGTGATTCCGTGCTCTGCGGCGATGCGAGCCAGAGCGGCCGGCCCTGCGGCGTTGACCGCCCAGGCGTCGCGCCTGCCGTCCGGCGTCTCCGCACGATCGACGGCCGTGTATGCGGCCGCGTTGATGATCGTGTCGTAGTCGCGCCAGCGGCGCGCCTCGGCCAGCGTCGTCGACCCGAGATCGAAATCGTCGCGCGTCGTCCATTCGACGCTCTGCACGCCGTCGAACTCGGCCCGCAGCGCTGTTCCCAGCTGTCCTGCCGAGCCGATCACGAGAGTCTTCCGCGGAGCGACCGGTTCCACATCTGCGAGGCGCGGGTGCGCGAGATCCTTCGCAGACACCTCGGCATCCGCAAGCGGGATGGGCCACTCGATCGCGGCGGTCTCGTCTGCGAGGTTCAGGAAGGAATAGGACGCGTCGGGTGACCAGTGGTCGTTCACGAGATACGTGTAGGCCGTATCGGGCTCGAGGGTCTGATACGAGTTGCCGACACCTCGTGGCACGAAGATGGCCTTGGAGGGATCGAGCTCGGCGGTGAAGACCACGCCGAACGTCGGGCCTTCGCGCAGGTCGACCCATGCGCCGAAGATACGGCCGGTCGCGATCGACACCCACTTGTCCCACGGCTCGGCGTGGATACCGCGAGTCGTCCCGACGGCGTCGTTGAAGGAGACGTTGTTCTGGACCGGGCCGAAATCGGCGAGGCCGAGCGCGGTCATCTTCTCGCGCTGCCAGTTCTCCTTGAACCACCCACGCGAATCGCCGTGGACCGGCAGATCGAAGATCTCCAGTCCCGGAATCGTCGTCTCGGTGCGATTCAGGGACTTGCCGAAGTCGATCTCGCTCATCGGGTCACTGTCCCTTGGAGGCGTAGAACGCCTCGGTCTGATCCTTGGAAGGCGCCCACCATGACTCGTTGTCGCGGTACCACGCGATGGTCGCCGCCAGTCCGGACTCGAAGTCGGCGAACTCCGGCTTCCATCCCAGCTCCGTGCGCAGCTTCGTGGAGTCGATCGCGTACCGAAGATCGTGACCGGCCCGGTCCGTGACGTGGTCGTACGCGTCTCGCGGCTGGCCCATCTCCTCGAGGATCAGCTCGACGACGTCCTTGTTGTTGCGCTCGCCGTCAGCGCCGATCAGATACGTCTCGCCGATCTGACCCTTCTCGAGGATCGTCAGCACCGCGGACGAGTGGTCGTTCGCGTGGATCCAGTCCCTGACGTTCTCGCCTGCCCCGTAGAGCTTGGGACGGATGCCGCGGATCACGTTGGTGATCTGACGCGGGATGAACTTCTCGACGTGCTGGTAGGGACCGTAGTTGTTCGAGCAGTTGGAGATCGTCGCCTGCACGCCGAACGAGCGGACCCAGGCGCGCACGAGCAGATCGCTGCCGGCCTTGGTCGAAGAGTACGGCGACGACGGGTTGTACGGAGTCTGCTCGGTGAACCGTTCAGGGTCGTCGAGCTCGAGGTCACCGTAGACCTCGTCGGTCGAGATGTGGTGGAACCGCGTCTCGTGCTTGCGCGCGGCTTCGAGCAGCGTGTACGTGCCGATGATGTTGGTGTCCAGGAAGGGACGGGGGCTGTGCAGGGAGTTGTCGTTGTGCGACTCCGCCGCATAGTGCACCACGGCGTCCGCCTCAGCGGTGAGCCGGTCGACCAGCTCGGCGTCGGTGATGTCGCCGTGCACGAACCGCACACGATCGTCGGGAAGTCCCGCGAGTGAGGCCCGGTTGCCGGCGTAGGTCAGCGCGTCGAGGACGGTGACCGTGTGGTCGGTGTGCTCGACCGCGTAGTGGACGAAGTTCGAGCCGATGAAACCGGCGCCTCCGGTGACGAGGATGTTCGACATCAACGACCTCTTTCCAGGGTCTCGAGCAGGTAGGTTCCGTAGCCGGACTTCACGAGCTTGGTGGCCCGCTCACGCAGGTCGTCGTCGGTGAGGAAGTCCTGACGCCAGGCCACCTCTTCCGGGACTCCGATGCGCAGACCGGTGCGGCGTTCCATCGTGCGCACGTAGTCGCCGGCATCCGACATCTGGTCGAACGTCCCGGTGTCGAGCCACGCCGTTCCGCGAGGAAGCACCTCGACCTGCAGGTCACCGCGCTCGAGGTAGGCGCGGTTGATGTCGGTGATCTCGTACTCGCCGCGAGCACTCGGCTCGAGGTTGCGTGCGATCTCGACCACGTCGTTGTCGTAGAAGTAGAGTCCGGGCACGGCGTAGTTGCTCTTGGGGTGCTCCGGCTTCTCCTCGAGCGAGACGGCGCGACCGTCGGCATCGAACTCGACGACGCCGTAGGCGTTGGGCTCTGCCACCCAGTAGGCGAAGACGGCACCGCCCTCGACGTCCGTGTAGCGCTTGAGCTGGGTGCCGAGCCCCGGACCGTACAGCAGGTTGTCGCCGAGCACGAGGGCGACCTTGTCGTCGCCGATGAAGTCCGCGCCGATGACGAAGGCCTGGGCGAGGCCATCCGGCGACGGCTGCTGCGCGAACGTGAGGTTCACCCCGAACTGCGAACCGTCGCCGAGCAGACGCTCGAACTGCTCCGCGTCATGAGGCGTGGTGATGATCAGGATGTCCCGGATCCCCGCCAGCATCAGCGTCGACAGCGGGTAGTAGACCATCGGCTTGTCGTACACGGGAATCAGCTGCTTGGAGATGCCGATCGTAATCGGGTGCAGTCGAGTTCCTGAGCCGCCAGCGAGAATTATGCCTTTCACCCCCATATCGTGCCACATCCCAGCTGGGACTCAGAAAGAGGCGATTTACTTGCGTCACACCGTTCACACTGGCATCATCTGTGCATTTCCGTCACAATGAGCAGGTGACCGGCTCAAAATCCCCCCACCTGCTCGGCCTCCTCGCCAGTGCAGCGGCTGTCGTCCTCGCCGCATCCCTGCTCGTGGCGACGCCGGCCAGTGCCGTCTCGCCCTCTTCATCCGGCGGCGTGTCGACCGCCGCGTCAGCGACGACAGCGTCGGTGGCGGCGACCGGTTCAGCCGACGCATCCATACGCGACACCGCGAACCTGGCGCAGTTCAAGTCGGGGAACATCATCTCCGATGCCGTGTTCTTCCAGAGCGACACGATGTCTGCGGGCCAGATCGACTCGTTCTTCCGCGGAAAAGTCGCATCGTGCCGCAGCGGATACGTCTGCCTCAAGGACTACCGCCAGAACACGCCGAACCGTCCGGCAGACAGCTACTGCCGCGGCTACACCGGGGCGGCGAACGAGTCGGCGGCCACGATCATCGCGCGGGTCGCGCAGTCCTGCGGCATCAACCCGCGGGTGCTCATCGTGATGCTCGAGAAGGAGCAGAGCCTCGTCACGCACACGTGGCCGAGTAGCTGGCGCTTCGACATGGCCCTCGGTCAGGGCTGCCCTGACACGGCGCCGTGCGATCCGGCCTATGCAGGCTTCTTCTACCAGATCTACGGTGCGGCCAGGCAGATGCAGATCTATGCCGAGGGACGCTGGTTCACGTACTACGCGCCGGGAAAGACCTGGAACATCCTCTATCACCCGAACAGGGCCTGCGGCTCGGCGCCGGTCCGCGTCGAGAACAAGGCGACCGCCGCGCTCTACTACTACACCCCGTATCAGCCGAATCGAGCGGCACTCAATGCCGGCTACGGCAGTGGGGACGGGTGCTCCAGCTACGGCAATCGCAACTTCTACCAGTTCTTCACCGATTGGTTCGGCAGCACGCAGACGGCGGGCGGCGCTGCCGCCACCCTCGCGCAGGTCCCCGGTCGCGCGGAGATCTATCTGGTGCAGTCAGGCATGCGCCACCATGTCGTCGCGGGCGAGGACTACGCCGCGCTTCGATCGAGGCTCGGTGGAGCCGTGTCTGTGGCCGCGACGGACCTCGACCCCATGCCCGAGGGCAAGCCGGTCACGCGTTACGTGCACGATCCTCGAACAGGCACCCTGTACCTTCTGGAACCGGACGGCACCCGGCATCGATTCGTCGACGCGGCCCAGATCGCCCTGTTCGGATACTCGTTCAGCTCGTACGTGAACCTCACCGGCGCCACGGCGGACCGTTTCTCCGAGGGCGCTGCCGTCGGGTCGTTCTTCCGCTCGGGAGCGGATCCGGAGGTGTACCTCTACCAGGCTGGTCTGCGCAGGCACGTCGCCAACCAGCAGACCTGGGTCGATGTCTCCCGAGGAACATCCGGATATGTCGCCTCGATGAAGCCCTCGGCGGCTGCGGCGATCGGCATCGGACTCCTCGTGATCAAGGCGAACAGCCTGGTGCGTGCCGCGGACTCGAATGACATCTACCTCACCCTCCTCGGCGATCGCCTGATCCACATACCCAGCACCGCGCTCGCGGGTGAGTTCGGCGCCACGGGTCTCACCGTCGTGCCGCGGAGTTCGGTCGCAGCCAACTCGAAGGTCGGGTCGACGCTGACCCCGGTCGTCGTGTGCGGCAACAGCACACTGATCGCCGCGGGCGGCAAGGTCTATCCGGTGTCGGGCACGCAGTTCGGCAACATCAAGCCGACGAAGCTGGGCAGCGGTGAATGTGGCGCGATGCCCCGCGCCAAGACGACGGTCTCCGTCCCCCTTTTCGTCCAGCCGCAGGGGGCTCCTGAGATCTACGTCATCTCGGGAGGCACGCTGCGGCATGTGCAGTCCCCCGCCGATCTGCTGGCCCTCAACGGCTCCAGACCGTTGCAGGTGCTGCCCTGGTCGCGGGGCACCGTCCAGTGGTTCGGCATCGGACCTGCGTTCCTCCCCTCGAACTCGTTCGTGCGCTTCACCGGACGCGCAGAGATCTACCGATACGAGAACGGGTTGCTGCGTCACGTCCGCAGCATCAAGACCCTCCTCCAGCTGAACGGAGGCACGCCGCCGCGCGAGTATGTGCTCCCGGGCGACCAGCTCTCGCGCTTCAAGGTCGGGTCCCCTCTGCTCACCAGCGGAGCCGACTTCGTGCAGTTCACCGGCGCGCCCGAGATCTACTTCTACGACAACGGCAAGCTCAGGCACGTGACGTCGATTGCGATCCTCCTCAGACTCGGCGGCGGACGCGCACCCGAGGTGCTCCAGATCGCGCCCGGATTCAAAGCGGACTACGCGGTGGGCACACCGATCACGTGACAGGTCGATCCGATAGGATCGGGGAACTATGAGCTTGTCGTCGGACCGTGTCCTCGTGATTGTCCCCGCATGGAACGAGGCCCGCAACGTCGGACGCACCGTGCACGAGGTCCGCGCCGCGAACGCCGACTTCGATCTTCTCGTCGTCGACGACGGATCCACGGATGACACAGGTGCGGTCGCCCGAGAAGCCGGTGCGACGGTCATCTCCCTTCCCTTCAACCTCGGAGTCGGCGGCGCGATGCGCACCGGCTTCACGTATGCGAAACGTCACGGCTACACCCGCGCGATCCAGGTCGACGCCGATGGGCAGCACAACCCGCTCGACATCGCCCGCGTCCTCGCCGGTCTCGACACCGCGGACATCTCGATCGGCGCTCGGTTCGCGGACGTCGGCGACTATTCGGTTCGGGGCCCTCGCCACTGGGCGATGCTGTTCCTGGCGAAGACGGTGTCCAGGGTCGCCAAGACCCGTCTCACCGATGTGACGAGTGGCTTCCGCGCCGCCAACAGCCGAGCCATCGAGCAGTATGTCCGCTACTACCCCGCCGAGTACCTCGGCGACACCATCGATTCCCTCGTCGCAGCATGTCACGCGGGTTTGACGGTGACGCAGGTTCCCGTGGCCATGCGGCCGCGAGTCCACGGCACGCCGAGCCAGGGTCCGGTCGGAGCATCGATCTATCTGCTGCGTTCGGTGTTCACGCTCGGCCTGGCCATGCTGCGTCGCACCGGCTCGACGAGCCAATCCACCGGTGTCCGCGAACAGGAGGACGCAAAGTGATCGTCGTCGTCGGGATCGCCCTCGCGCTGTTCATCCTCGTGCTGGTCTTCTGGATGCTTCTGACGCGACGCCTTCGCGAGAAGTACGCGGTGATGTGGATCGTCATCGCGCTGAGCGTCCTGCTGCTCGGGATCTTCCCGCAGCTCCTGCTCTGGGCGACCGCGCTTCTCGGCGTTCAGGTGCCGGCCAACCTCCTGTTCGCTCTCGCGATCACCCTGCTCCTCGGTGTCTCGCTGCATCTCTCCTGGGAGCTCTCCCAGGCGGAGGACGAGATCCGTCGCGTTGCGGAGGAGGCGGCGCTGTCGCGCGCCGAGGTGGACAGGTTGGACAGCCGCATCGCGGCCCTGGAGGCTCAGCACCGGGGCGGCGGCGCCGACAGCGCTCCCCCGGCATGACGTCGCGACACTCGAGCGACGGCGTCTGGGGCGTCGTCACCGTTCATCGCCCCGCGCAGGTGCCTCCGCTGCTCGCTGGTCTCGCTACCCAAGTCACCGGGATCATCGTGGTCGACGACGGCAGCGGCCCTGAGTTCGATTCGATCCGAGCGGAGATCGCGGCCACCGGAGCGCTGGTGCTCGCCTTGGAGCGCAACTCCGGCATCGGCGCCGCGCTCAATCGCGGCATCCGCTGCGCCCTCGACAAGGGCGCGAGCGCGATCGTCACGTTCGATCAGGACTCGACCGTCGCTCCCGGGTTCGTCGACGCTCTGAGCGCGGCGTGGGAACATGCTCGCGCTCTCGGCGTCCCCGCCGGCCCCGTCGTTCCGGAGTTCTTCGCCGACGTCTCCCAGGCCGGACCGTCGGCAGGACACGGAGTGGTCCCTGCCGCTCACGCGATCCAGTCCGGCATGTATCTCCCCGCGGGAGTGGTCGACCAGGTCGGGCTGATGGACGAAGCTCTCTTCATCGACCTCGTGGACACCGATTTCGAGCTCCGCTGCCTTGACGCGGACCTGCCGTGCATCGTCGCCCCCGGCCTCCGACTGCCGCACCGCTTGGGTGCGCGCTACCGGTTCCCGGGTCCGCTCGGGGCCTTCCTTCCCACCCTCACGCTGAGCACTCCGTTCCGGTACTACTACAGGGCCAGGAATCGCATCGTGCTGGCTCGGCGCCACCCGCGGCATCGCGCGCGCCTGCGCCGCGACGCCCGAGCCGACTACGCGTACTTCCTGATCGCGTGGATGCTGGCGAGGCCCCGCGCGACCATGCGGAAGCTGCTCGCCGCGGGATTCCGCGACGGAAGAGCCGAACGCATGGGGAGGATGGGGCCTGCGCTCATGACTGAGGCTGCCCGTGTCGCGTGGCGGGCTCGCCCCCTCCCTGACGCGGAATCTGCCTGAGGCCGTCTACGGCGCCACGGTGGGTGTCCGTCGACGCCCCCGGATCAGCCACCCCGACGCCCAGCTCCCCAGGTATGCGATGACGAACGGCGTCGGCACGACCCGTGCGCGCCGGACTCGACGCAGCATCCCCAGCGTGTCGCGCAGCCGCCGGCCCGCACCGAAGCGCCGATCCGCCTCGATCGCGGATGGCGAGCGAGGATCACGTTCCACGAGGGTCTGGGCCATGAGCTGGCGCCACCCCACGTAGATCCAGAAAAGCATCCGTGCCATCGCCCACGGCGACGCGGCGCCCTCGTACCGCACCGAGAACTCGACGGCGTTCCCCCAGGCTCGTCGCAGGGTCGCGATCGGGCCGAGACGCAGCCGGCTCGGATCACCGAACACGTTCGCGGAGTGCTGCACGTAGTCCTGCACGACGTCCTCGACGACGCGGCCGCCTCCCCGAGCCATCCCGACGACGGCGAGCCAGTGATCGTGCGCGACGGTGTGGGAGGAGAGACGTGGAAAGGGCAGCGCGGTCGACAGCAGTTCGGCGCGGAACACGCACAACGAGCCGGTGAACTGATTCACGATCATCGTCGACGCGGCATCGAGCTGCCGTCGCTCGGTGAATCCGAGCACCTCGTCACCGGGGTGGGCCACCAGCCGGGCTTGGCCCGACACGATCGCAGACTCGGAGAGATGCGGAAGCAGGGTCTCGAGCTTGTGCGGGTACCAGAAGTCGTCCTGGTCGCTCAGCGCCACCCACTCCGCCGCTGCGGGAACTGCCGCGAGACCCCTCTCGAAGTTCAGGTAGAAGCCCAGTCGACGGCCGTCTGCGAGGATCCGGAAGCGTTCGTCTCCGGCCGCGACATCGGCGAGCACCTCCTCGACGGTCTCGAGTTCTCCGTCGACGGAGATGATGCACTCCCAGTCGGTCACCGTCTGATCGCGTATCGAGGCGAGCTGACGGGCGAACAGTTCCTTGGAGGGTCGATAGGCGGCGAGCACGATAACTCCAACCATTGGTCCCTGACCTCTCCGTAAAGCCGACTCAAGTAGTCTAGGGTCGCACGCGTTCACGTCCCCGCCATCCCGAATGGTGTTGGGCCGCAATGGTCCGAGGAGTCCCATCGATGAAGGTTCTACTGTCACGCTTCGCGGGCTTTAGCGCCGTTCCTCTGATCTCCTTCATCGCCCCTCTGTTCCTGCTGCCCATCATCCCGAACGTCTTCGGCTTGGCGGCATGGGGCTCCGTGGGCACGGCTCAGGCGGTGGGAACCGTCTGCGCGATCGTCGCGGGGTTCGGCTGGAACATCTCCGGCGGTGCGCGCATCGCGCTCAGCGCCGACGATGCCGCCCGGCGTCAGATCTTCGGTGATTCGTTCTGGTGCCGCGGCCTGCTCGTCGTGGCGGCGGGATCGGTCGGCGCCGCGCTCAGCTCGGTCCTCGTCCCCGCCGAGTTCCGCCTCGTCGCCGCACTCGTCACCCTGGCGACCACGGCTGCGGCCATGACCGTCGTCTGGTACGCGGTCGGCGTGGGCAATGCGCGAGTGGTTCTGCTGTTCGAGACCCTCCCGGTGAGCATCAGCGTGGCTCTGGCGATCCCCCTCCTCCTGCTCACGGAGCAATTGCTGTGGTACCCGATCCTCACGCTGATCGGATTCCTCACCGGCCCTCTGCTTCTGAACCTCCGCCTCTATCGTCGGCCGCTGCCCCCGTTCGCAGGGCGGCGGATCCTGCGCGCATACCGCGCGAACCTCTCGGTCGCCGCGGCTGAGACGATCGGCGGCTCCTACACCTCTGCACCCATCCCGCTCGCGCAGGGCATACTCGGCGCGACGGCCAGCGGTCAGGCCACGTCTGCGGACAAGTTCTTCCGCATCGCCCTCTTCGCCGTCACCGTGCTGTCGAACACCCTTCAGAAGTGGGTGCTCGAGGTCTCCTACGCTCATGGTCGGCTGCGGCGCCACTTCGTGGCCTTCGGGCTCCACGCCGCCCTCGCCCTGATCGGAGGCGCGGCGCTGACGGTGCTCGGCCCGGTGTTCTCCTCGTTGCTGTTCGGCGAGAAGGCGACGCCCGAGATCGCCGTGTTCCTCGGGTTCGGCGCAACCTTCGCGCTCACCAGTCTGACGACGCCTTTCATCCGCAATGTCCTGGTCCCGGCAGGCCTGAACCGCTACGTGCTCTTCGGCACTCTCGGCGCTGCTCTCGTCGGGGTCCCCCTCATGGTCTTCGGAGCCCAGTGGGGCCTCAGCGGGATCATCGCCGGGCTCGCGGCCTCTGAGCTCGTGATCCTCGCCGTCGTCGTGACAGCCGGAACACATCATCTGCTCCTGGAGAGGCGATCGGCTTTCGCCCTCGTCGCCCCGGCTGAGGGAGACATCGCATGACGACGACCGTGAGCGTGTGCATGGCGACCTACAACGGTGCACGATTCGTCAGGCACCAGCTCGAATCGATCCTCGACGGACTTCACCCCGGCGACGAGGTGGTGGTGGTCGACGATGCGAGCACGGACGACACCGCAGACGTCGTGGCCGCTGTCGGAGACGATCGCATCCGGTTGATCCGCTCCGAGACCAACCGCGGATACGTGAAGGCCTTCGAGGCCGCGATAGCCGAGGCGACCGGCGAGATCATCTTCCTCTCCGACCAGGACGACGAGTGGGTTCCTGGCCGCCGTGCGCTGCTGGTCGAGGCACTTCGCGACCGATCGATCGCGGCCGGCGACCTCGTGCTGCTGCCTGACGACGCACCGCTGCGTTCTCCGCTCACCGGACGCCCCTGGCACCTCGATGCACTGCCCTCAGGCGGCTCTCTGGCGAATGAGCTGCGTCTGCTCGCCGGCGATGCGCCCTACTACGGGTGCGCGATGGCGTTCCGCCGCGAGGCCAGAGACCTCATCCTGCCCTTTCCCGAGTTCCTCGTCGAGTCCCATGATCTGTGGATCGCGACCGTCGGCAACACGGCTCGCGGGCTCGCCCACGTCCAGAGCCCGGTGCTGCGGCGTCGGTTGCACGACGCCAACGCGTCGGCCCCGAAGCCGCGAGGACTCCGCAAGGCACTGCAGTCGCGGTGGATGCTCCTCCGCGCATGGCGCGAAGCAGCGCGTCGCGTCCGCTCCGCGCGCTGACGCCACCGCGCGGTTCCGCTGAGCCGCCGCTCGGGTTCCCCGGACTCAGCTCAGATCGGCCACGTGCGCCAGCGACGATCGCAGGCCCCGCGCCGTCCCGTGCCTCAGCACGAGGGGCAGTGCGGCGATCCCGTGCAGGCGGGACATGAGGCGCACCCGAGCGGTCCGCGCTGTGCGACTCCACCCTCGCTCAGCGGCCGATCGGCGCGCGATGCGGTAATACCGCCGCTCATCGAGAAAACGGCTGCCGTCCAGCAGCGTCTTCTGGGATGCGCTCTCGAGATGGCGGCGATATGAGAACGCGAGCGTCGGCGTGTAGGCCAACGTGCCGCCGTCGAAGGCGATGTCCATCAGCAATGCCAGGTCTTGGATGACGGGAAGGTCGTCCGTGAAGTCGATACGACGAAGTGTCTCGACTCGAAGCGAGAGCGACGGCCAATAGAGCCAGTTCCCACGGATCAGCGTGGTGGCCATGTCAGGGCCGCTGAAGACCGTCACGCCCCGTCCCTTCGGAGCCAGGTGGCGCTGCTTGATCCGATCGACGAGGGGAAGGACGACAGCCCCGTCCTCGTCGATGACCTGAACCGCCGGCTGGATGACGTCGGCGTGCGGCACTGCGCGGGCCGCCGCGCGGACCACCTCCACATAGTTCGGGTGCAGAAGGTCGTCGCACCCGAGGATCGTGACGAAGTCCCCTGACGCGCGCCGAACGGACTCCCGGAAGTTCTCGGTGATCCCGACGTTGTGCTCGTTCCGGGTGTAGACGATCCGCTCGTCCCGCTCTTCACTGAAGTGAGCTGCGACCGAGTCATCGGGATAGCAGTCGTCGATGATCGTCAACCGCCAGTCCGGGTCCGTCTGAGCGCGCACGGACTCGACGGTCTCATAGAGCTGATCCGGGTCTCCCCAGAACGGCACGAAGATCTCGTAGGTCATGACCCGAGCCCGCACGAGACGATCTTGAAGAGCTTCGCGTCGCCGCGCTGCTCGACCAGCTCGACGTAGGGCGAGCTGTCGAGGTCATCGAGTCCCGAGTAGTCTCCGTCGTTCTCCTGGAAGTCCCCGTCCGCGCTGAAGTCGAGGACGTATCCGACACCGGTGTCCTCGAGCGCGGCGCAGACCTCCGGCGAGTCGCCTTCTGTGCTCAGCATCGTGTTGATCGCTTCGGCATCGTCAGTGAGGTCCATCAGAAGGTGGGGCATGAGCACCCGGCGTCCGCTCACACCGTAGGCGAACGAGGCTCCCGTCCACGGGTCTCCCGCGATGACCGCATCCTCCGGCACGAGCTCCGCGAGATCTTCCATGAGGTCGAGTTCGTCCGGAGACAGGATCGGCCCGCCGGGTCGGAGTTCATAGGTGAACTCGATGTCGGCGGCCGCCTGGCGAATGGCGGCGTTCTGGGTGACTCCGACGAGCGCGATCACGACGATGGCGATCAGGACGATGGGCAGGCGCTCGAAGAACCGCCGTACCGGCGCCAGCAGTCGCTGCCGGAGAAGCCACGTGACGAGGACGATTCCGCCCAGCGCTGCGAGGGGCAGGACACCGATCGCCCAGAAGGCGGCGATACGGGGCGGATTGTTGTACCACGGTGCCGTGAACCAGAAGCGGAGCGTCTCATACGGTGACGCCGAGACGATGATGTAGAGCACCGCCGAGATGACGGCCATCGCGAGGATCGACCAGCGCGCATAGGTGCCTCTGCGGATCACGCTGTACGCGCCGATGATCATCAGGGCGGTGATTCCGAGTGAGCTCGGGTAGCCGTACACGCTCGCCGCGACGACCTCGCCGATCGAGTCGGGAACGGTGTTGATGATGGGCCAGTAGATCTGGCTCGCCGGGGGCCGCACCACCTGCAGGAGGACGACTCCCGCCGCGGCGTATGCGACCAGCAGGCCGATCCCGATCAGTCGCGGTCGACCGGGAGTTCTCATCTGATGCAGGAGCCTCGCGAGGACGAAGGGCACCGTGAGCGCGACGACGGCCATGAGCGCACCAGGGTGTGCGACTCCCAGGCCGGGCACGACGAGCACCAGCAGAAGCGCCCAGTCCTGACGACGCGGAACCCGCCCGGGCCTGAGCAGCCACCACGCGACGACGATGGCGGCGGGGGCGACGGCGAGGCCTAGGAACAGCGGGTACAGCACGCCGTAGTGCAGGAGCAGGAAGGGGAAGGCCGGGAAGGCGGCAGCCAGAGCTCCCGCGATCACCGTCAGGATCTGATTGCGCCCCAGGAGCTCGCGCACGAGGAACACGGCGCCGATCGGCCAGACGACCGCCGCGACGACGATGATCATGGCGTTGCTGGCAAGCGGCACGGAGGCTCCGCTCAGCGCGACGATGATCGAGACCATCGCATGCCAGCCCGACGGGTAGAAGGGCACGCCCGCCGGCGATGTCATGCTGCCCAGCCACAGAGGCGACGCGTTCCCGGTGTCGAGGACGTACTGGACCGCGTTCAGGTGGAAGAAGTTGTCGTAGCGCTGCGAGAAGAACTCGGGGTCGTGCATGCTTCTGACGAGCACGAACGCGATGAGCAGGGCGGGCACGACGATCGAGACGATCACGGCGACCAGCTGTCTGGCGTTCGAGCTCTGACGGAGCAGGGCCGGCTTTCCGACGTGCTTCGACCAGAAGTACGCGGCGACCGCAGCGACCGCCGTGAGGATGAGGACGGGCAGGATGCTCCATCGGATCCCCACGAACGGAGCCGCGAGAGCAGCGACCGCGACGAGGGAGACGCTGAGCGCGGGGGCCAGCGCGAGAAGCCTCATTCCGCGCAGGCGGAGGAGGAAGCCCAGCAACAGACCCGGAAGGAAGAGGAGAGCGCCGGTGACGATCAGCGCGGGCAGGATCGAGACCCAGCTCACGCCGCCTCCGCCTCTGGATACTTGATCTTCGGGTTGAAGGTGATGCCCTTCACCCACTTGCCGAGCAGCTTGGCGCGCAGATCCAGCGGAACGCGGCCGCGGTGAAGGCTCACGAAGAGTCGCGCACCGAACTCCATGAAGTAGAGGAACCCGCGGTGGTGCAGCTGCCAGGAAGCCTCGTTGCGCACACCGTACGAGAACTTCCACAGGCTCTTGCGATCGACCATGGCGAAGTTCACGCCTCGGTTGTCACCCATGTCATGGACGACGACGCTGTCGAGCACCTGCACACCGGGGCAACGCGCGGTGAGGCGAAGCGTGTACTCGCGGTCGTCGAACCAGATGAAGTACTCCGAATAGGGAAGCCCGTACTCCGCGATGGCCCACCGCGGGATCAGCACCGAGACGAACGAGCACGCGGTCACCATGACGTTCTTCTGCCCCTTGACGAGCAGGCGTCCCCAGTCCCATGTGGTCACCGGGTTGTTCATCTCGCAGATGCTGCCGTCGGTGAACTCGACCACCGAGCACGCGAAGGGCACGTCGCCGCCCAGCTCCTGGACCGCCCCGTCGAAACCGGCGATGAGGCTCGCGAGGGCTTCCGGCTTCGGATAGCAGTCGTCGTCCATGATCCAGACGTGATCCGCACCGGACGCGTATCCGCGCAGCATCCCCTCCGAGAACCCGCCCGCTCCCCCGGAGTTGGTCGACATGGTCACGACTTCGAGGGGCACCGCTGTCTCGAGCGCGGCAAGGTACTCCGCCGTGCCGTCGGTCGAGGCGTTGTCGATCACGAACAGCGTCTCGACGGGGTGCGTCTGCGCCTCTATCGATGCGATCACGGTCTTCAGCTTCTCGAGCCGATTGAACGTGACGACCACTCCAGCGACACTCACCACGAGCCCACCTCTTCCTTGAACCATGAACTCGCGGACTGCTGAGACAGCAGCTTCTTCTCAGCCTTGCGCTCCTTGCGCCACAGCGCTTCCCTCGCCTCTTCGTCGTCGACGAGCGGGGCCACAGCCTCGGCGAGCCGACGAGCGGCCAGACGAGCGTGACGCGGAACCAGCGCGGACGCCGGGATGATGTCGCTCTGGGCGCCGACATCGGTCGAGATCACCGGCACGCCGTGCGCGATCGCCTCGAGGGTCGTGAGTGTGAGGCCCTCGTTGTGAGACGACACGACGAGAACGTGCGCCTCGTCGAGAGTCTCCGCGACCGGAGTGTCCGAGGTTCGCCGAACGATGTCGGCCTTCAGGCCCTCAGCCTCGATGATGTCGTCGACCCAGCTCGACAACTCGCCGCCACCGTGGAGGATGAAACGCAGCGAGTAGCCCTGACGCTTCAGCCTTCGCGCCATCGTGATGAAGACCTCCGGCGCCTTCTGCCGTGCCATCCGGCCGATGAACGCGACGGTGAACTGCTCCCCCGCGGCCCGCGGGCGGAACACGGCATCCTTCGGCTTCACGGTGAGTCCGCCGAGCGGTGCCATGACCACGCGATCGGCGGGGATCCGCTGCACGTCCGTCATCCAGCGGGCGAGGCTCGGAGAGATCACGTGGTGCGTGGTGATCGACTTCGATGCGATCGCACTGCTCAGGGGATAGCCACCCCCCGTGTACTCGACGATGTGCGTGCTGTCGATGATCGGGATGCCGGGACGCGAGGCCGCGATCCACGCCACCCGGTCGTACAGCCACTGATTGTGATGGATGACGACACCGCGCACGTCGAAGGTGCGCAGCAGCGATCGGAGAAGCGGTTCGACGCCGGCCGTCTGAGACTGGACGGTGGGCTCCGAGAAGGGGATGAGCAGCGCCCCGTCGAGCTCGGGACGAGTGACCCACGGCTGGTGGGAGTCCCGATTCGTCAGCACGATCGGGAGCAGACCCGCCTCGCGCACGAGACGCACGGTCTCGAATGCCCAGAGCTCGGCGCCGCCGAGCTCGAACCAGTGGAGGCCGATGATCACGGCCTTCTGCGCCCCTTCGAGGGTGGGGCCGGCCGGCACGATCACCTCGTCCTCGTGCGCACCCCCACGGCGGAACTCCGCCTCATAGTCGCGAGGCTCGATCGCGGTCGTGAGCTTGCGTCGGAATCTGAGCAGCGAGAGATCGCGCGCATCGTCATAGAGGAGCGGAGCGCGCGACTTGACACTCCGTGCGATCCCGCCGATGAGGCCAGGGCGCTGCGGGCGGTACGGATCGGAGTCGAGAACGCCGTCGGACGACACATGCAGATGCCTGGCGGGCGACGCCACGAGTCGGGCTGAGGCAGCCTCCGTGAGTTCGGGCTCACGCTCTTCGACGGAGACGGAGCTGACGATGTCGAAGCTCTCGATCCGGTGACGGTTGTTCCGAGAGAGTCCGTCGAACGTGCTGTCGTCGGTCAGTCGAGGCGTCGTCTCCACCGAGCCGTCGTAGAGATGGATCCGAAGCGTCCGCTGAGGCGCCATCAACGCGTGGAAGTTCAGCGCACCGACGAGAAGGCGACGTTCGCGCTCCGACAGATTCGCACCCGTCTGCGGGTCCTCGAATCGGAAGAGTGCAGGCTGATCGAGAGCTTGAAGAGGTGTCACGGATACAGTTTGCTTTCGGATCGACGGACGCACGAGACCTCCGCGATCCTACCAGCGACCACCCCTGCGACCCTGGGTTGAGCCTGTGCTGTGCGTTCGCGGCTTCCCCATCGATCTGCCAGGGACGATGCGTCAGGGATCGTATGATTGCTCTCGGTGCGCCCGAGACCGTCGGCGCCTCGGAAGGTGGAATCGCGGTGCAACAGGCTCGCACAGCCGACGACCAGAGAATGACGACTCCTGGCGCGAATCGAGGGCTCCTCGAGGTCTTCCGGCAAAGGCATCTGCTCTCGCTCATCGTGCGCAAGGAGGTGCAGATCCGCTATCGGGGATCCATCTTCGGGTGGCTCTGGTCGTATGTGAAGCCCCTCGTGCAGTTCGTCGTCTTCTTCGTCGCGATCGGTGTCTTCCTCGGTCTGAACGACCGGGTCGACTTCTTCCCGATCTACCTGCTCTCGGGCATCACGGTCGTGACATTCTTCAACGAGGCGTTCTCCAACGGCACCCGCTCGCTGGTCGACAATGCGGCGCTCATCAAGAAGATCTACCTGCCCCGCGAGATGTTCCCCATCGCGAGCATGATGATCGCCGCCGTGAACACGGTGCCGCAGATCATCGTCGTGATCGCGATCTCGCTGTTCTTCGGCTGGGCCCCCTCGTTCGCCTCCTTGGGCGCGATCCTGCTGGCTCTGGTGATCATCGCCGTTCTGGCCAGCGGCCTCGGCCTCTTCTTCGGCTCCATCAACGTGACCTTCCGCGACGCGCAGAGCTTCGTCGAGATCATCGTGATGGTCGCGATCTGGGCCTCTCCGGTGATGTACGAGTGGACCCAGGTCGCCAGAGTCGTGCCCGAGTGGCTCTTCGTCCTCTATCGGCTGAACCCGATCACCGCCGCCGTCGAGCTGTTCCACTACGGAGTCTGGTTCCCACTCGGACCCGATGCCTCCCCGATCCCCGACATCTGGCTGTACGGGCTCATCGCACTCGTGACGTCACTCATCGCGCTGGTCATCGGCCAGCTCGTCTTCCGCCGACTGGAGGGCCGCTTTGCCCAAGATCTCTGATGCGCAGCCTCTCCCGCGGATCATCATCGACGACGTCCACAAGACCTTCAAGCTCCGGCACACGCATTCGATCAAGGAGACGGCTCTCGCCGCGATCCGCCGCAAGCCGCTGACGACGGACTTCCACGCGCTCGACGGCGTCTCGTTCGATATCCAGCAGGGCGAATCCGTCGCTCTTCTCGGGTTCAACGGATCCGGCAAGTCGACGATGCTCAAGCTGATCTCGGGGGTGCTCGAACCGGATGAGGGCACCGTGCTCACTCGCGGCCGCGTCGCCGGCCTCATCGAGGTCGGCGCAGGGTTCCACCCCGACCTGTCCGGACGCGAGAACATCTTCCTCAACGCCGCGATCCTGGGCATGACCAAGAAGGAGACCGAGGCGCGGTACGACGAGATCGTCGCGTTCAGCGAGATCGAGCAGTTCATCGACACCGAGGTGAAGCACTATTCGTCCGGCATGTTCCTCAGACTCGCGTTCTCCGTGGCGATCCACACCGAGATGGACGTCCTGCTGATCGACGAGATCCTCTCCGTGGGCGACGAGCCGTTCCAGAAGAAGTGCCTCGCCCGCGTGCGCGAGCTGCACGCCCAGGGCAAGACGCTCGTCGTCGTCAGCCACGATCTCAACATGGTCTCGAACCTCTGCGATCGCGGCATCCTGCTTCAGAAGGGCAAGGTGCGCTTCGACGGCCCCAGCGCGGAGGCCGTAGCGGTCATGCGCTCCTGAGCGGGCCCCGACGCCCGAGGCCGAAGGTCTCGGGGCTCACAGGTCTGCGTGCAGTCCCCACACGCGTTCGGCCGCGCCGAGCCACGAGAAAGAGCGAGACCGGTCGGCGCCGAGCACGCTCAGGCGGCGCGAGCCGTCACCGACCGCGTCAGCCACGGCCTCGGCGATCTCCGTCGGCTCGGCGATCACTCCCCCGTCGGCGATCACGTCATGGTGCACTCCGCTCTCGACGGCGACCACGGGCACACCGAGGGTCATCGCCTCGACAGCACGCCAGGGCCACGCGGCGCGAGGACTCGTCGCCACCAGCGCGGACGCGCCTGCGAGGACGGCTGCCCGATCTTCGACCGACAGCGACCCGCGGATGTGCGCTTTCGATTCGGACAGTCCTGCGGCCGCTGCGACCTCGGCCAGCCTCGGCTCGGAGCCTTCTGGCGCGTCGAGCACGACGGCTTCCTTGCCCGCTGCGATCGCCGCCCGGAAACCGTGCTCGAGCGAATCGGCGGAGCCCGTGAGCACCAGATAGCCCGCGGGCAGAGAAAGGGAGGCTCTTCGCGCGGTCGCGTCGAACGGGACCACGAGGCCGCACGGGGCAGCACCGGGGATGACGCGGATCCGTCCGCTCAGCTTCGCTATCTCCGCCAGGCGCGCGCCGACGGCGTGCGAGGGCACGACGACGGCATCCGCGTGCTTGACGGCTCGCTTCAGCATCGCCCGCTGCCAGGCGACGGCGGTCTTCGAGAGAGAGTCCGGCTCTTCCCACGCCTGCAGGTCCCACAGCGTCACGGTCGTCTGGTCGTGGTCGTGCAGGCGATCGTGCCGCACCAGCGGGGCCATCAGCGTCGGCGAATGGATGAGACCTCCGCCGACCCCCCGCACGATCCCCAGCTGCCACGACGCCGCGAGCTCACGGCGCGCGAGCGACAGTCTGCGCACATCCGCGAGACCGGGGATCGGCACCTCGACGCCGGAGGGGACGATCGCCTCGACATCGCACCCGGAGGGGGCTGTCGAGATCAGCGCCGCGGTGAGGTCGGATGCCGCCGATGCGTGATCCGCGTGCACGACATGCGTCAGCTGATCCAGAACCACACGCAGCCGAGCACCCATGCGACAACAGTAATCGCCCGACCACCCTGAACCTGGGAGCGTGACCGCGAGCGACGAGGATCGGACAGCTCCGCACCCCCGATATGTCGCTTCGTGCTTGAATGCAGGGGTGAGTGACGGACGCCTGCCTGTACGTCGTCGGTGGTTGCGGTGGACCATCGGCGTGATCGTGATCTTCCTCGTGCTCGCGGTCGGCTGGGTCGCCATCCGCGGCATCGGCGCGGTGAACAACCTGCAGGAGGTCGCGGCGTCGTCATCGAAGCTCAAGCAGGCGATCGGCCAGGGAGACCTCGAGAAGGCAGCGTCGCTCTCCTCCCGCATCGCCCACCATGCGGAGTCGGCCCACGACCTGACGTCCGACCCGATCTGGCTCGGATTCGGCCTGCTGCCGTGGCTCGGTCCGAACTTCTCGGCGGTGAGCGAGGTCGCCGAGATCGCCGACGACGTCGCCTCGGATGCTCTCGTCCCCGTTCTGGAAGCGGCTGATTCACTCGACCTCGCGAGTCTCGGGCTCTCGAGCGGCGCCATCGATCTGACGCCTTTCGCGCAGATCGAGCCCTCTCTCGCCGAGGCCAGCGCGACGCTGACCTCGGCTGAGACACGCGCCCTCGGCATCGACGCGGACGCGACCCTGCCCCCGCTCGCCGATGCAGTGCGCGAGATGAGGACGACCGTCACGCAGGCCGCCACGGTGGTCGGAGCGCTGCACGGCGCGTCCGCGCTGCTGCCGAGCATGCTCGGCGCGGAAGGACCCCGGAACTACGTGCTCGCGATGCAGAACAACGCCGAGCTGCGATCGTCCGGCGGCATCATCGGTGCGATCGCGCTTCTTCACGCCGAGAACGGCCGGATCACACTCGTGCAACAGGCCTCCGTCCCGGATTTCCCCGCCCTCGAGACGCCGATCCCGCTCAGCGAGTCGACCGTCGCCCTCTTCGAGGATCGTCCGGGTCGCTACATGCAGAACCTGACGAGCATCCCCGACTTCACCGAGGCGGGACCCGCGATCGCGAAGCGATGGCAGGACCGCTTCGGTCAGCCGGTCGACGGTGTCATCGCGGTCGACGCCGTGATGACCGAGAACCTCGTCGCAGCCACGGGACCGCTCGCGTTCGGGCCGTTCACCGCCACCGAAGACACCGTGGTCGACCTGCTGCTCTCCGAGATCTACGCCGCGGTGCCCGATCCTCTCGCACAGGACGAGATCTTCTCGCAAGCGGCAGGAGCGCTTCTCTCCGCCGCGCTGACCGAGGCGGATCCGAAGGATCTCGTCGCCGCTCTCTCGGCGTCAGCCGACGAGCGGCGCATCCGCATCTGGAGCGCGCATGAGGACGAGGAGGCGATCCTGTCGGCTTCTTCTCTCGGCGGGGCGCTGCCGGAGGACGATACTCGGACCCACGTGGGCGTCCTGGTGAACGACACCACCGGCGGCAAGATGGACTTCTATGCCGATGCCACCATCACGACCTCGATCGGCACCTGCGATGGCGAGCAGACCACGCAGGTGACTGTGACCTGGACGAACGATGCACCTGCCGACGCCGGGACATCCCTGCCGCCCTACGTGACCGCTGACGGGTTCTACGGCGTACCTGCCGGGTCGACCCGGACGCTCGTGACCGTGTACGGCCCCGAAGGCGCGACTCCGTCTCACATCGACCGCGACGGAGAAGAGGTGGGCGTGCAGACGGCTCTGCTCGGCTCCCGATCGGCGGTTCAGCAGGAGGTCCTCCTGGCCCCGGGGGAATCGTCGAAGATCACCGTCGAATTCCAGGGAACCGGGGCTGGAGAACGACTGACGGTGGTCGACCACACGCCCATGGTGAACACTCCGGAGACATCTCGCGAGCAACTGCGATGCGCCTCGTGACTTTCCCGATTCCATGATGTAGTGTCAATCCCACTGGGGAATATCTGAGTTCTGCAATTCTGTCGTGGGGACAGGAAGAACTCACGCAGTCGGATGCAGGGGTGTATTCGAAGGCGATTCCGCGTGTATTTCTGGGGAGAATCATGCTGAAGAAACTGGCTGCCATCAGCCTTACCGCTGGCGTACTCGTGCTCATGGCACCTGCTGTCGCCTCTGCCGCGCCGGTCGTTCCGACCGAGTCGGACTCGTACGCGGGCACACCGCGCGTGAGCGTCGATGATCCGATCATCGACATCTGCGAAGTGTCCACTGTCGCGTTCGGCGCAGGCTACTTCCTGCCGTCCGAGAACGTCGGCGTGTCCGTCTCCGGCCTCAACGCTGGCGACTCGGCCGTCTCGGGCAACACTGCGGCCGCCGACGGCAGCCTCGTGGTCACGTTCCGCCCGCCGTCCGACGGAGAGGGCTCCTATGCCCTGGCCTTCAGCGGTTCGCGGTCGTACACGGCGACCATCACGGTCTCGCACGGCCATGACTCCGCCGTGAGCTGCGACCACGACCCCGGGGTCGCATCCGCGGGCACAGAGCTTCCGCTCACCGGCGGTGGGCTCGAGCTCGCGCTCACGGGCGGCAGCGTGTCGCCGTGGGTCCTCGGAGGTGGGGCAGCCGCACTCGTGGCCGGTGGAGTGCTCGTCGCGACAGGCGTCACCCGCCGCAAGCGCGCCTAGATCAGATTCCCGCTCTCAGCGGGAGTCGACTGGACGACGGTGATCCCTCCCCCTCCGATCACCGTCGTCTGGTGAATCCGGTCATGCACCGGAGGCCCACGGCCACCACTTTCACTCTCAGGTGGTGGCCGTGGGCTCACTCATGCGTTCATGATGGTCGAACCACGCCGCTCCGCGGCATCGCGACCGGCGACCACCGACCACGGGTCGACGATCACGGCACGGTCGATCACGGCGTCGGGGTCGGGGTCTCCGTCGGAGGATGCAGCGTCTGCTGCATCATCTCGTGGATGAACCCGTAGTCCGGAGCGTGCTCGTCTACACCCTGCTCGGGGGTGAGCTCGACCGTGGTGACAGGCTGCTCACGAGCCTTTGTCATCAGGTCGAAGAACTCGGGCAGCTTGTCCTGAGGCAGATCGGTGCTGATCAGCGCTGTTCCCGCGGAAGCCACCTCGTTGAACCGCGTGAGCACGGTCTGCGGTGTGAACTGCGCGAGAATCGCCTCCTGCAGTTCGCGCTGGCGCTTCATGCGGTCCCAGTCGCTCGTCGTGTAGCGCGATCGCGCGTACCACTGGGCGGTGTCGCCGTCCATGTGCTGCTGACCGACCTCGATCCAGCCGATCGCCCACGCATCCACGTCGTAGGGGTCCGTGCCCTCGGGCGGACCGCCCTTGGGAAGCCGTTCCGTGACATTGATGTCCACGCCGCCGAGCGCGTCGACGAGCGCCGCGAAACCGTGCATGTCGACGAAGACGTAGTACGGGATCTCGATGCCGAGAACGCCCTCGGCCGCATCCTTGGTGGCCTCGATGCCCGCATCGGAACCGTGCGCCGCGGCGTCCGGATACAGCGAGGCGCCGTTGTCGTCGCGGCAGATCTCCGCGGCGTTGCGCACGTGGTTCATCCAGCCGTTCCATCCGCATGAGCTCGAGCTGTGACCCTCGAAGCCGTTCGGGTACAGCGCCTGCATCGGGCTTCCCTCGCTGAAGGGCGCATTGGGAAGCTCACGCGGGATGCCGGTGATCGTGACGGCGCCGGTGGTCGCGTTCACCGAGACCACCGAGATGCTGTCGAACCTCATCGAGTCGCGGCCCTCACCGCTGTCCGCACCGAGCAGCAGGATGTTGTAGTACCCCTCGCTCGGCGGCAGACTCGGCCCGCTCTGGCCGAAGATCGTGTTGATCGTGCCCCGCGCGGTGCCGACATAGGACGCGGCGTATCCGGTGCCCGTTCCGACGAGACCGAGCAGAAGAAGGGCGACGAGAGGGATCGCGAATTTCGAGGGACCGGGGACTCTGATCAGTCTGACGAGACGCAGCACGTCGAAGGTGAGCACCACCCAGAGCACGAGGTAGGCGATCAGCAGCACCTGAACGAGCGTGAGGACGACCGCCGAGAACCAGCCGCCACCGACGGTGAGCCACAGCAGCACCGGCCGCGCGAACAGCGCCAAACCCGCGCCCACGATCACGAGGAACCACGCGAGCAGCGTCGCTCCGAGACCGATGCGCCCGAGCCGGCGATTGCCGGCCAGCACCTGAGCAGAACCGGGCACGAGCAGGTTCAACAGCACCAGCCACCAGCCGCGCTTGGTCATCATCCCTGGATCCGCGGTGTTCGGATGCCGCAGGGGGCGGGTCTCGATCAGCGGTCGCGCCGACCCTCGCGGCGGCGCAAGGGTCACAGGGACCCCTTCAGCCGATCGTTCTTCTCCTCGACCTGCGCTTCGAGATCGAGCGCGTACGCCTCGATGCGATCGGCGAGGTCGTCGTCGGAGGTGCCGAGAATACGTGCGGCGAGGATACCCGCGTTGCGCGCTCCCGCGATCGACACCGTCGCGACAGGGATGCCGGCGGGCATCTGCACGATCGACAGGAGCGAGTCCATCCCGTCGAGGTAGGCGAGAGGCACGGGGACGCCGATGACCGGCAGCGCCGTCATCGAGGCGAGCATCCCGGGAAGATGTGCGGCACCACCGGCGCCTGCGATGATCACTCGGATGCCGCGACCGCGCGCTTCCCTCGCGTACTGCATGAGCTTGTCAGGGGTGCGGTGCGCCGAGACGACCTCCACCTCGTGCGGGATCGCGAAGTCCGTCAGCGACTGAGAGGCGTCGCTCATCACGCGCCAGTCGGAGTCGGATCCCATGACGACGCCGACGAGGGGCGCGGTGGAGGAGTGCAATGGCTCAGTCACCCACTCAGGCTACGGTCTGGTGCTGGGAGAAACCCCGAACGGCACACCGCTCGACGCACCCTCAGTCGAAGTGAGCCGCTGCCGCACGGGCCACGTACACCGCATCGTCGAGGTCGTCGCCTGTCACGTTCACGTGTCCGACCTTGCGGCCAGGACGCGGGGCCTTTCCGTAGGTGTGGATCTTGGCCGACGGATGCGCCTCCATCGCTCCCGCGAAGCGTTCGCCGAGCGAGCCGCTCTGCGGCCCTCCGAGGATGTTCACCATCACGGACCAGGCGGCGTGAGGCGCGGTGTCGCCGAGGGGCAGATCGGCGACCGCACGCAGATGCTGCTCGAACTGTCCCGTCACGGCGCCGTCCTGGCTCCAGTGGCCGCTGTTGTGCGGGCGCATCGCCAGCTCGTTCACGAGGATCCGCTCGTCGTCGGTCTCGAAGAGCTCGACCGCGAGCATGCCCGTGACCCCGAGTCCTTCGGCGATCGACCGCCCGATCTCTTCGGCGACCTGGGCGAGACGGTCGGTCGCATGCGGCGCCGGCGCGATCACCTCGGCGCACACGCCCTCGCGTTGCACGGTCTCGACGACCGGATAGGCGACGATCTGGCCGCTGGGACGGCGGGCCACCTGCTGCGCGAGCTCGCGAACGAATCCGACCAGCTCCTCGACCAGCAGGGCCTCGCCGTCGGCGAGCCCGTCGAGCCAGTCCTGAGCCTCGCTCGCCGCTCGGACGACGCGCACGCCCTTGCCGTCGTAGCCACCGCGCGGCGTCTTCACGACGCCCTGCCCGTCGTGCTCATCGAGGAACGCCTGCAGCTCGGACGCATCGCGAACCGGCGCCCAGTCGGGCTGAGGAACGCCGAGTTCTTCGAGCCGCGCCCGCATGAGGAGCTTGTCCTGGGCGAACTGCAGAGCATCGGGCCCGGGGTGCACCGCGACGCCCTCGGCGACGAGAGCCCGCAGCACCTGCTGAGGGACGTGCTCGTGGTCGAAGGTGACGACGTCGACGTCTGCGACGAACGCGCGGACGACCTCGAGGTCGTGATAGTCGCCGACCCCGGTCGCGGCGAGCTGCGCCGCCATCCCCTCGTCTTCAGCGAGCACCCTCAGGTCGAGTCCGAGCTCGACCGCCGGAGCGATCATCATCCGAGCCAGCTGGCCTCCACCGATCACACCAACGCGCAGCGCCATGGGCCGCCTCCATTCGTCCTGACCATTCTCGCGCATCGGCGCGCACGCCGTTCACTCGTCGCGCCGACCACGGCCAAGCGAGGCTCTGCTCAGAACCCCGCGGTCCCGTCGTTGCCCGCCTGCGCATCGCGGTGCGCCAGGATCTGACTGACCTCGATCTGATCGGCCAGCGTCTCGTGCACGAGCGTCACGTTCGGGACGTTGGCGAGCCGCAGCGGCGCGTCGACCCCGTTGGACAGGGTGATCGTGCCGACTCCCCACATCCGCTGGATCACGCCGCGGCGGACGCCGATCGTATAGCCGCGAGCGTGCGACATCTCCTGCCTGTTGCGCGCACCGATGCCGTGGTGCACGATGACCCGCCGCGTGGTGAGCGTCACCGAACGCGAGTACCAGACGACCCAGGGCACGACCACCAGCAGGAGGACGATCGCTGCGGCCGCGCTCAGCAGCATCCAGTTCTCGAACGGCGCCGGGAGATTGTCATAGAAGAAGGTCGTGGCCCCGAACACCGCGACCAGCACCAGCGCGGACCAGAACAGCCTCCGGGCATGTGCGCGGAACCGAGCGATGAGCAGTTCTTCGGCGGGCGCACCCGGCGGTGGCATCGTCGGCCTTCCGCCGAGAGTCACGGGCTGAGTCACCCCTCCATTGTGCCCGTAACCGCCGACATCGCCGCTCGCACGCCGGGCGTGTCAGGGTCACGCCGGCCGGACGTGCACCACATCGCCCGCGGAGATCGGCCGCTCAGCGCCCTCCGACAGCACCAGCAGTCGACCGTCGGCATCGAGTGCTGTGGCTGTTCCGACGAGCACGGAGTCGCCGGGGAGCAGGACCTTCACGTCGAGACCGATCGTCGCGCAGCGCTCGCTCGCCGCGGCATGAAGGCCGCTCGCGACGGCATCGCCCGCTGCGGCGAGGTCGGCGACCAGCTGGTCGAGCGCTCGCAGATAGGTGGCGAGCAGCCGATCGGCATCGACCTCCACGCCGATCACGGCGAAGGAGGTCGCCGTCGGCACCGGCAGCTGAGACGCTGTCATCGCCGTGTTCACACCCGTTCCCACGACCACGGCATCCTGTGTCGCCTGCGCCAGGATCCCGCAGATCTTGCGACCGTCGACCAGCACATCGTTCGGCCACTTGACTGCCACCGCGTGGTCGGGAAGCTGCTCGGCGATCGCATCCGCCATCGCCACCCCGGCCGCGAGCGGGATCCAGCCGCGCGCATCGGCCGACGGCAACCTCCGCAGCAGAACGGAGACGGCAAGCGACGCGCCCGGCGCGGCCGTCCAGGAGCGGCCGAGTCGACCGCGACCCGCCGTCTGGTTGTCGGTGAGGAGCACCGACAGGTGCGGGCTCGAGAACGACTCGCGCGCGCGTTCGCTCAGGACCTCATTGGTCGAGCCCGCGTCGGTCAGCACCTCGAGATGCGAGGCGACTGCAGCGGTGAGCGGAAGGTCCATCGTCAGACCTCCTCTTCGTCGGCCTCTTCGTCGTCGTCGTCCTCGTCGCCGCGCACCGCCCCGACCTCGTGCGCCTGCCACTGATCCCACTCCTTCATGAGGCGCTCGATCGCGGCGTGGAACTTCTCGGTCGCGGCACCCGGCGTCGTGTCGCCGAAGTAGTGCTGCACCCACATGCGCAGCCTGGCGATGGCCACCTCGTCGGCACGGACGCGTTCGACCTCGGCGACGATGTCCCCCGCAGCATCCGCGCTGAGCCACTCGCAGTCCGACAGGTAGCCGTTGGTGTCGATCGACGCACGCTCGTCTGCCGGTCGCGTGATCATCAGCGGCTTGCCCACGGCCAGGCGGTCGTAGACCATCGCCGAGATGTCGACGACTGCGACATCGGCGGCAGCCAGCTGCCATCCGAGCTCCGCCCCGTTGTCGTACACGTGCTGGGCCGTGGGGTCGGCGGCGTTCGCGGCGGCGATGGCCGCGATGATGCGACGGTGCGCTGCGCCGTACTCGTCGTCGACGACCCCGCTTCGGGGGTGCGGCCGGTAGATCACGCGGTGACCGCGGGACGCGAGCAGCGTCGTGACCAGGGTCTCGCCATGCGTGGCGATCGACCCGTAGTGCGCGCTAGGGCGGTCGCCTTCCCACGTCGGGGCATAGAGCACGACCGTGCGCTCGTCGGGCACGTACGGGAGCGTCCCCGAGTAGTGGTCGGCCTGCGGGCGGCCGATCTCGATCGTGCGCCGATCGATGTCCCAGTCCCAGAGCGTCCGCGACAGACGGTCGCGTGCGGCCTGCCCGGCGACAAGCGCATAGTCATACGCCTTGTACTGATTCGTGGTCATGTACATCTTGTCGGACTCGCCGTGGTTGATGAACACGTGCCAGCGCCTGCCGTAGCGGAACATCTGGAAGTTGCGGGTGTTCTGGTTCACGTACAGGACGACGCGGATGTCCTGCGATGAGATGAACCTCTCGAGGTCACGGATCGTGGGGACGAAGGCGACCGGGGGGCCGTCCTCGTCGAGCAGCTTGTCGGCACCCGTCGCCGAACGGGACAGCACGACGACCGGCCACCGCTTCGACAGCTCGGCGAGCGGGCGGTACCACTGCCGCATCTGGTACATGTTCACGTCGCCGTCGGCGAAGTACACCGCCACCTGGTAGTGCTCCGGCTGGTGCGGTTCGCGTTCGGCGAGGCGCCGTCGCACTCGCTGTACAGCCTTGCGCGAGGCGAGCGCCCGCTTCAGCAGACGGTAGGCCTTCTTCACGTCGGACACTGCACCCATCCCTCCAGGATACCGAGTACGAGCGGTCGAGCCGACGGTTCCCCCGAGGCCCTCGCTGTCTCGAATCAGCGAACGTCCGAGCAGTGCATGCCATGATCGTCATGTGCCTGACAACGATATCGCCACCCCCGAGAACGGAGTGTCGTTCGTCATGCCCGTGCTCAACGAACGCGCCTACCTGGAGCACGCGATCGCCTCCGTGCTGGCGCAGGAGCTGAGCGTTCCGGCCGAGCTCGTGCTCGCGCTCGGACCGTCCACCGATGGCACGACGGAGCTCGCTCAGCGTCTCGCAGCGGAAGACGACCGGATCCGGCTCGTCGACAACCCCGCCGCGCACATCCCGGTCGGATTGAACGCGGCGATCCGGGCCAGCCGCTTCGCGACGATCGTCCGCGTCGACGCGCATTCCGAGCTCGCTCCCGGGTACGCGGCGCTGGCGCTCCAGACCCTCGAGCGCACGGGCGCTGCCAACGTCGGCGGCGTGATGCGCGCTGACGGCCGCACACCGTTCCAGACGTCGGTGGCGCGCCTCTACAACTCGCCGGTCGGTCTCGGTGGCGGCGCGTATCACGGTGGCACTCACGAGGGTGAAGCCGAATCCGCCTACCTCGGCGTCATGCGCCGGACGGTGCTCGAAGAAGTGGGGCTCTTCGACGAGTCGATCCGCCGCGGCGAGGACTGGGAGCTCAATCTCCGTATCCGCCAGGCAGGGCACCTCGTCTGGTTCGACCCGAATCTCTCCGTGACCTACTGGCCACGCGAGAGCTGGCTGCGCCTCGCGCGTCAGTTCCGGGCGACCGGGGCATGGCGCGGCGAGCTCGTGCGCCGATACGGGCGCCGCAACGGCATCCGCTTCTTCGCTCCCCCCGCGCTGGTGGTCCTCGTCGCCGTCGCCGTCGTCACCGGGATCCTTCAGCTCACCGGCGTCCTCACCGGAGTGCTGTCGCTGATCGTCTCGGCGGTCGTCTATCTGCCGCTGGTGGCGTACCTCATGCTGGTGATCGTCGTCGCGTGCCTGCCCGGCGGGGGCGGCCCACGGCAGAGGCTCTGGACGCTGCTCGTGCTGCCGACCATGCACCTCTCGTGGGGCCTCGGCTTCCTCGGCGGCGTGCTGCGCGGTGCTCGCGACACCGTCGACGCATCGCGTCTCGGCACCCGCAACACGCCACTCCCCTAGCGCACCGCCGGCGGTGCGGGTCGAATCACCTGGTGACGTACCCCTGGTCGAGGATGCGCGCGACGACCCGCTCCGCCGAGTGCCCGTCGTCCCGCGAGTTGAACTGCGCCCGCCAGGCGGCGTAGCGCTCGGCGTAGACGCTCTCATGCGCGCTGTCGGCGAGCGCGGTGACGAGTTCGTCCTGGGAGTGCACGAGCGGCCCCGGCGCGCGCGTCGCGAGATCGAAGTAGAACCCTCGGAGCTCTCCTCGGTAGTGATCGAGGTCCGGCACGAGGAAGAACATCGGCTTTCCCGTGACGCTGAAATCGAACATCACCGATGAGTAGTCGGTGATCAGGACGTCGGCCGCGAGCAGGAGCTTCGAGGTCTCGGGATACCCGGTGACATCGATGACACGGGCACCGGCTCGATCCCGCCCGGTGTCGATCGTGCGCGAGTGACCACGCACGAGCACGACGGAGTCCGTCTGCCTGGCGAGCTCCTCCGGGTCGATGAAGTCGACCATCTCGGTCAGATCATCGCGCCACGTGGGGGCGTACAGAAGCACCCGCTCGCCGTCGGCGATGCCGAGGTCGCCGCGGATGCCGGCGGCGTCACCGGTGACGAGTGCGTCGTTCCGCGGATACCCCTCGACCCAGATCGGTCGTCCGAAGAACGCGTATGCCTTGCGCAGAATGCGCTCGGAGTAGGTGTTCTGCGCCAGAAGCACGTCCCAGCGGCGGGACTCCTTGACGACGGCCGCCATGCGGCGAGGGTCGAATCCGGGTCGGTGCAGCGCGAGCCGCTTCAGCGGAGTGCCGTGCCAGGTCTGCAGCACCTTCTGCCCCGGCTTGCGGACGAACCTGCGACGCAGCCAATCGTTAACGACCAGCAGCCGCGACGCTGCACGGGCCCGCCACCACTCCGGGCTGCCCTCGACGACCGCGATCGCCCCGTCCGGAACCGCCACGGACAGGTCGACGACACTCCAGTAGCGCACGACATCCGGTGCCTGCGCGAAGAGGGCGCGGTCGATCGCCTGAGGGTTGCAGCCGACGGTGCGGCCGTAGAAGCTCTCGAAGAAGACCGCGTTCTCGGTGGCTCCGGGATGCGCGACATAGCGCCCCTCGAGGGTCGCCTGCCCCTCACTCGTCTCATACGCAGGGTCGATCGGTGCAGCGATCCGCACTGTCGCACCGTCGACGGCGATCCGCACACCCGCCAGCACCTCCGGGGCGAGGAGGAGATCACCGAACTCGGCACCCGCGATGCGCAGCTCGTAGTCCCCCGTGGGAAGCGGCAGCTCCGGGCCGCCCCACCGCGACGCGCGCAGCGGGAACGTCGCCTTCCAGGTCTTTCCCCCGCCGGTGACCCGAGCGTCGACACGGGCCCGCGGCCCGATCAGCTCCGCCGTGGTCGGGCGCTGACCGGCGCCTGCGATGACCAGCGTCTCTGCCGCCTCATCGATCCTGGCCGTGGTCATGCTGCTCCCTTCGGCGCGGGGATCCCCCGCGCACGGATTTTCTCGTAGACGCGCCGGGTGTTGCCTCCGTCGCGGAAGGCGTGCATCTCCGCGCTGAGCGTACCGGAACGCTCGGACCGCGCGGCGAAGACGTCGTCATCGTCCAGCAGCGCCGACAGCTGCGGCAGAAGCGCGTCCCAACTCGCCGGGGCGTCCTCGCCCGCGACGTCCTGGAATCGGCCGTAGAAGCCTCTCGTGCGGGCATAGTCCTCGGCGTCAGGGGCGAGGAAGAGCACCGGCATCCGCAGAAGCCCCACGTCATAGGCGAGCGACGAGTAGTCGGTGACCAGGACGTCGACCGCCGGCAGCACGGGCGTGACATCGGAGAGCACTCCGGATCCGAGCATCCTGACCCGTCGGCTGGGCAGCGGAGGCGCGTACCCGCCCTCGCCGAGCGGGTGGGAGCGAACGAGCAGCACAGCGTCACTCTCTTCGAGCACCCGGATGATCTGCACCCACTGGGCAGCCGTCGGGACCGCCGGGTCGTCAGCTCCGTCACGCCATGTCGGCGCATAGAGGATGATCCGAGAGCCGGTCGGCAGTCCGCCGATCGCACGGTCCAGAACGTCGGATGCCTTCGCCCGACGCTCGATCGGGTCACCCGACGACAGCACGTCGACACGCGGCTCGCCGGTGACGACCACTCGGCCGTCACCGAGCGCGAAGGCCGACTCGAGACGCCCCCTCGAACGGTGCGACGCGGCCGGCAGCACTCGGATGCGCTGAGCCGCACGCCGGTAGAGGATGCCGATGAGGCGGCGCAGGACCGGAGCCCCGGGGATGTCCGGGACCTGAGTGGTCGCGGGCGAGTCCAGACCGATGCGCTTGAGCGGGATGCCGTGCCACAGCTGCACGACGAAGGCACCGGACACCGCATAGCGGTTCACGTCGCCGAGTCCATGCGTCACCACGACGACGCCGGCGCGCGCCGTGGCCCACCAGCCTCGCAAGCTGTCCTTGCGCGTCGTGCGGATGCCGAGCGCCGCGGCGTCGCTGTCCTCCCGCTCGGAGGACGTCAGCCACACGGTGTCGTGCCCTTCTGCCGCGACGAGGCGCTGCAGGGCGAGAGCCCCGTCTCCGACGCCGGCCCCGCACCCGAACACCCAGCGCGTGCCACGAGGGATGACGAGCGTGCCGGCGCGCCCTGCGAGGTAGAGCGGTATCCGAAGCAGCTTGGCCGCATTGCCGGAGCCGAAAGAGAAGGACGCCACCCCGCGAGCCTATCGCGGGGTGACGCCCTTCTCGGTGAGCGGGATCGCCCGAGTCAGCCGGCGAGCTCGCCCAGGGTGACCTCGATCTCGTATTCCTTGCCTCCACGGATGTAGGTGACCTTCGCGTCGCTGCCCGCGGCGGCCGCGCGCACCTGCGCCGTGAGGTCGCTGGCGCTCGTGATGGGCACTCCGTTGAATGCGGTCACGACATCGTCGGCCTTCAGCCCGCCGGCCGCGGCAGCGCCGCCCCCGGTGACCTCGGCGATGTACGCCCCCGAGACGTCGGCGTTCTCGACGCTGGCGGCGTCTCTGACGGACGCTCCGAGCAGGCCGTGGCTGGCCGCACCATCGGCGATGATCTCCTCCGACACGCGCTGGGCGATGTTGGCGGGAATCGCGAACCCGATTCCGATCGAACCCGACTCCTCCGAGCTCCCGGAACTCGCGATCGCGACGTTGATGCCGATCAGCTCGCCCTTGGCGTTCACGAGCGCACCGCCGGAGTTCCCGTGGTTGATCGCCGCATCGGTCTGGATCACGGCGATCGAGATCGATTCCGAGCTCTGCTGCGAGGTGTTGCCAGGCAGGTCGAACTGGAAGGGGCCTTCGCCCTCTTCGGGCGTCTCCTGCTCGTTCTGCGGAGCATCCTCCGACGACGAGTCGGGGAGAGCGGACGACGCGATCTGGATGCTGCGGTTCAGGGCGCTGACGATGCCGGTCGTGACCGAGTTCGACAGACCGAGCGGCGCTCCCAGAGCCACCGCGGTGTCACCGACGTTGAGCTTCGACGAGTCGGCGAAGTCGATCGGAGTGAGATCCGTCGCATCCTCGAGCTTGATCACGGCGAGGTCGTAGATCGGGTCGGTCCCGACGACGGTCGCCGAGAAGATGCGGCCGTCAGAGGTGGTGACCCGGATCGTCGGATCGGCCACGGCACCGCCGAGGGTCACCACGTGGGTGTTCGTGAGCACGTAGCCGTCGTCGCTGATGATGACGCCCGACCCGCTGCCACCCTGATCGGACCCCGCCACCTCGATCGTGACGACCGACGGGAGTGCCTCGGTCGCGACGGCGGTCGTCTCGTTGACCGACCCGGGGTTGTTGACGGTGATGGTCTCGGGGCCCTGGGCGACGCCCGTCGACCCCTGATCCGAGATCCCGTTGAGGATCGCTCCGCCGCCGAACCCCGCGACGCCGCCGACGAGGGCGGCCGCGAGCACGATCGCGGCGAACTTCACTCCGGCGCGGGGCTTCGTCTCCTTGACCTTCGTGGAGCCATCGACCGGCTGGCCGGGCTCGGCTGCGGTGTGGAGACCGAATGCTGCACCGGGCGACGTCGCGGTCGGGCCGCCGACGGGCGCCTGGTGCAGTCCGGCCAGGGGTGCTGCCTGGTGCTGTCCTGTCTGATGTCCGGGAGCTCCGAAGTAGGGCTGGGGCACCGTCTGGGCCGCGGGTGCGACCGGAGCGCTCGGAGCCTCGAATGCCGGTGCCGGCGACGACGCGAACGTCGGGGGGACGTGGTGTCCCTGGTACGGCCCCGGAGCGGCGACGGCGCCTGGGGTCTCAGCGGCGGCATCCGTCGTCGAACGGTCGACGACCTCTGCTGCCTCGGTGGACGGCGCTGCGTCATTCGACGCAGGTGCCGAGTGGTCCTGGGTGCTGTCTTCGTTCATGGTGTGTGCTCCTTCAACAACGCCCTCTTAGAGTGACGCCTGTATCTGTGCGTTTCGTATGGCGAAGATGAGTTTCACCTATGGCCTTAGCCTGTTCTTCATGAGTGTCATCCCCGGAGCATGGCGGCGCACGGCAGCGGGAGCCGGTCTGCTCGCACCAGACGGAAGCGTCGCGCCCACCATCTTCGCAGAGATGTCCGCTGCTGCGGCTCGAACCGGTGCGATCAATCTCGGGCAGGGATTTCCTGACGAGGACGGCCCCGCGGAGGTGCTCGCGGCTGCCAGGGAGGCGATCTCCCGCGGGATGAATCAGTACCCGCCCGGCAGAGGGACCCCCGATCTGCTCGACGCCATCAGCGAGCACCAGCGTCGCTTCTACGGACTGGACGTGGACCCCTCGCGCGAGGTGATCGTGACGGCCGGCGCGACAGAGGCGCTGACCGCGACTCTGCTCGCCCTCATCGACAGTGCGGACGACGAGGTCGTCGTCTTCGAGCCGTACTACGACTCCTATGCGGCCGCGGTCGCTCTCGCAGGTGCCCGACTGCGCACGGTGCCGTTGAGAGCCCCCGACTTCCAACCGGATCTCGAGCACCTGGCGGCCACGGTCTCCGACCGCACACGCATCATCCTGATCAACGATCCCCACAATCCCACCGGTGCCGTCTTCGATCGCGAGGTGCTCGCGGAGGTCGTCCGTCTCGCGGAGCTGCACGACGCGATCATCGTCACGGACGAGGTCTACGAGCATCTTGCGTTCACAGGTCCGCACACCCCGATCGCGACGCTCCCCGGCGCCGCAGAGCGCACGCTCACGATCTCGTCTGCGGGCAAGACGTTCTCGGCCACCGGCTGGAAGATCGGATGGGTGCACGGCCCCGCGGAGCTCATCACCGCGGTGCTGACGGTCAAGCAGTACCTGACGTACGTGAACGGCTCGCCCTTCCAGCCGGCCATCGCGGTGGGCCTGCGGCTCGGAGACGACTTCTTCGCGGGTGCCGCGGCGACGCTGGCGCACAAGCACGAGATCCTCGGCGAGGGACTCCGTGATGCGGGGTTCACCGTGTTCGCGCCGCAGGGCGGCTACTTCACCGTCGCCGACGCGTCAGCGCTCGGTGGAGCGGATGCGGCCGAATTCTGCCGCGCGCTCCCCGAGCGGGCGGGAGTGGTGGCGATCCCGCTGACTGCCTTCGTGTCGGAGGCACACCGAGAGGACTACGCCGGACTGGTGCGCTTCGCGGCGTGCAAACGCGTGGAGATCCTCGAGGAGGCGGCGACGAGGCTCGTGTCGAGCTTCTGACCTCTCGGCCGAGTCAGCGCGGTCCGACGGCGTATCGGCGCACCCGCAGCGAGGGATTCACAGCGCGCACGCGCTCGATGGTCGCCCGCTCGACGGCCGCGACCGCGATGCCCTCGGTCGTTCCCACCCCGGCGAGCACGACCCCCTGCGGATCGACGATCTGCGAGTGACCGACGCCGATCGGGGTCGGATGGTCGGCGGCGATCACATACGCGGTGTTCTCGATCGCTCGCGCCGCGAGGAGCGTCGTCCAGTGATGCTCCTTGAGCGGACCGCGCACCCATTCGGCCGGCACCACGAGGGCGTCAGCGCCGGCGTCGATCAGGGTGCGCGACACCTCGGGGAAGCGCAGGTCGTAGCAGGTCATCAGCCCGAAGCGGATGCCGGCGAGCTCGAAGGTGGCGGCCTCCAGATCGCCTGCTTCGATCCAGTCCGACTCGGTCTGGCCGAACGCGTCGTACAGGTGCTGCTTTCGGTAGCTCGCGAGGATCCCGTCGCCGCGCACGGCGACCACGGTGTTGTGGACATGCTGGGCGTCCGAGGCAGTCTCGACGAGACCCGCCACGATCACGACGCCGTGGTCCGCCGCGAGCGCCGTCAGGGTCGACACGAAATCACCGTCGAGACTCTCCGCATTCGCCGCAAGGGACTCGTCCATCGGATCCACGAAGTAACTCGAGTACTCGGGGAAGACGATCAGCCGCGCACCCCGCGCCGCGGCATCCGCCGTCAACTCCGCGATGCGGTCGCGATTGCCTTCTCGCGACGACGTCGGCGCGAACTGGCAGACGGCGACGGGAACGGCGGCGGAAGCGGTCTCGGTCATGCTCACATCCTCCCCCATCGCGCCTGCCGCGCCTCGATTCGCGGACTTCTGATTCCCGTGTTAGGCTATAAAACGTGCCGCGGGGTGGAGCAGTTCGGTAGCTCGCCGGGCTCATAACCCGGAGGTCGCAGGTTCAAATCCTGTCCCCGCAACGAGAATGCGACACAAGAAAAGCCCTTGATCGGGAGAAATCCTGATCAAGGGCTTTTCGCATGCATCCGCCTGCTGCTCGGCGACCGAGCGACTCCGGAGCGGTCATCCGGCCTAGGACGCGAACCACCCGGCCACCTTCGCCGGCGGCGTCCCCGATACCGCTCGTGATCCTGCCGGATACGACGGATGCCGCCCCTCGAGAGGAGCGGCATCCGGCACTGCAGAGGGTTACTCCCCCGCGCCCTGTTCCAATCCGAGCAGCGTGTTCACAGCATCCGTGAGCCGCTTGTCGGCCTCGGCGAACTTGGTCAGGTCGCCTTCCTTGAGCGCTGCCTCGCGGTCGGTCAGCGCCTGCTGCGCGGCCGCCAGGGCCTCGGCCTCGGCGTCGGTCGGCACGGTCGGCTCGGTCGGGACCTCACCGGTGTCCGGATCCGGTTCGGTCGGCTCGACCTGATCGTCTCCACCGGCCGCGCCCGCGTCACCCCCGAAGAGGGTGTCGAGCGCCGCGGTCAGCGTGTCCTCGAAGGCGACCTTGTCTCCGAAGGCCACGAGGACCTTCTGCAGACGAGGAAGCTTCGTGCCCTCGGAGGACTGCACATAGACCGGCTGCACATAGAGCAGACCGCCACCCACTGGGAGCGTCAGCAGGTTGCCGTAGAGCACCTCGGACTCTCCCTGCTGCAGCAGGTTGAGCTGCGGCACCACAGCGGTGTCGGAGTTGTAGGTGTTCTGCACCTGGCCGGGGCCGGGCACCGTCGTATCGGTGTCGATCTCGAGCATCCGCAGCTGACCGTAGCCCTCGGCCTTTACGCCCGCCTCGGATCCTGCGTCCGAGTCGACGGCGAGGTAGCCCATCAGCACGTCACGGTTGCCACCGCTTCCCGTCGCCGACGGGATGAACGTCGAGAACATCGAGAACCGCGGGGAGTCCTGCCCCGGCATCTGCATCGTCAGGTAGTACGGCGGCTGCAGGACCGCGTCGCTGCGCGGGTCGTTGGGCGTCTGCCAGCGGTTGTCCTGCTGCGCGAACGAGCCCGCGGTGTCGATGTGGTAGATCCCGAGGATGTCGCGCTGGACCTTGAAGAGGTCGGTCGGGTAGCGCACGTGGCTCATGAGATCAGCCGACATGTCGCTCACCGGCTTCAGCGTCGAGGGGTAGATGTTCTGCCATGTCTGCAGCACCGGATCCTCGTCGTCCCAGGCATACAGCGTCACCGAGCCGTCGTACGCGTCGACCGTGGCCTTGACCGAGTTGCGGATGTAGTTGATGTCGTCGATCGCGAGCGTGGGCGACGGGAGGTTCGAGTCGGCGATCGCCTCCGACAGGCTCACGTTCGTCGAATACGGGTAGGTCGCGCTCGTCGTGTAGCCGTCGACGATCCAGACCACGCGTCCGTCGACCACGCTGGGGTACGGGTCGCTGTCGAGCTCGAGATACGGTGCGACCTTCTGCACACGCGTCTTGGGGTCGCGGTCGTAGAGGATCTGGGAGTCCTCGTTCACCAGGTTGGAGAACAGGATCTGCTCCGACTGGAACTTCAGAGCGTAGAGCAGCTTCGTGAAGGTGCTGCCGATCTGCGGTCCGCCGTCGCCTTCGAACGTGGTCTTGGTCTCGGTCGAGCCGTCCTTGCCGCGCGGGTAGTCGATCTCGACGGGGTCGGTGCCGTCCGGCGAGCCGACGATCGAGTACTCGGGCGAGTTCTCGCCGAAGTACACGCGAGGCTCGAACTTCTCCTGCTCGGTGAGGAAGCCCGCGGACGGGATGCCGCGCTCGAGGAACACCGGCTCGCCATCGGACGTGCGCTGGTTGCCCGCTGCGACCACCAGGCCGTAGCCGTGCGTGTAGACGGCGGCGCGGTTGTTCCAGTTGCTGACATCGACGCCTTCCATGTCGAGGTCACGGACGGACACCACGGTGTCCTGCATCTCGCCGTCGATCTCATAGCGGTCGACGTCGAGGTTCTGCTGGAACTGGTAGTACCCGCGGTACTGCTCGAGCTGGCGCACGGCCGGGCTGATCACGGCGGGGTCGACGATGCGGATGGATGCCGTCGTCTCGGCATCCTCACGCAGCTGGCCGGCCTCGGCGTCGGTCTCGGCCTCGAAAGGCGTCGTCTCGAGGTCGGCGACCCCGTACGCCTCCTTCGTGCCGTCGATGTTCCGCTGGTAGAACTCCGCCTGGTACGCGTTCTGGTTCGGCGCCACCTGGAAGGTGGTCACCGCCCACGGGAAGCCGACGCCCACGACGAGCGAGGCGACGATCAGCAGCGCCGTCGCGGCGAGGGGGAAGCGCCAGCGACCGATGATCGCCGTGACGAAGAAGAGGATCGCGACGATCGCCGCGATGATCGTGAGGATCGCGAGACCGGGGATCGTCGCGTTGACACCGGTGTACGCAGGACCGACGATGCGGTCGTCCTGGGCGACGAGGGTCTTGTACCGGTCGAGCCACAGGCTCGCCGCCTGCACGAGCAGGTAGAGACCCGCGATGATCGCGAGCTGGATGCGGGCGGGCTTCGAGATGCGCAGCTCGCCCTGGCCGATCCGGACGGAACCGTAGAGGTACGACACGAGGGCGGTCACGATGAGGGTGAGCAGCAGGACCGCCGACACGAAGGCCAGGAGGATCGAGTAGAAGGGCATCGCGAACATGTAGAAGCCGGTGTCGACACCGAACTGCGGGTCGACGGTGTCGGTGGCGACGCCGTTCACCCAGAGCCAGACGGTCTTCCACTGGCTGGCCGCGGAGAAGCCCGCGAACAGACCGAAGAAGATCGGCATGCCCCACATCGCGAGGCGGCGCAGCGGCTCGATGACCTCCTGGTATCTGTCCAGCTGCGAGCTGAGCCGCACGTAGACGGGGCGCAGACGGTACGCGAGCTGGATGGCCACGAACAGGGGCACTGCCATGCCGAGGAATCCGACGACGAACATCACCGCCGTGGCGATCCACTGGGTGGTGAGAACTCCCTCGAAGCCCACCTGGTCGAACCAGAGGTATTCGGTGTAGAGCGACGCGAAGACGAAGAAGGCGGCGATCAGCGCGGCGATGATCGCCAACGAGATGCCGAAGATTCGTCGCGAGGTTCGGGGAGTGGCCGGGTTCGGTGCAGAAGTCGAGGTCACCGTCCCATCCTAGGCACGCCTTACTGTGCTGCGGCTGTCATCCCTGTCACGGGGAGGTCACGACGTCGCATGACGGCAGGGATCCGACGTCACCGTCCTCGGCGATCACATCGAGCGCGGCGAGCGATTCCTCCAGGCTCGACGTGCTGATCACGGTCAGGCCGTCGGGGATATGGCCGGCGACCTCGTCGCAGTTCGTCGACGGTGCGAGGAAGTACTCCGCGCCCGCATCACGAGCGCCGTAGAGCTTCTGCCGGATGCCGCCGATCGGTCCGACCGTGCCGTCGGCTTCGATCGTGCCGGTGCCCGCGACGTTCTTCCCGCCGTTGAGCTCTCCCTCGGTGACGGTGTCGATGATGCCGAGTGCGAACATCATCCCGGCACTCGGGCCGCCGACGTTGTCGAGCTGGAGCGTCACATCGATCTCGAAGTCGTAGTCCGTGCGCAGGGTCACGCCGATCAGCCACGTCGTCACGTCGCCGTCGGTCTGCTCCACCGGCGTCACCTCGACGACCTGCTCTTCGCCGCCGCGCTGCACCGTGAGCTCGACCGGCGCACCGGCAGCATCCTGGATCGCCTGACGCAGTTGCTTGGCCGAGGCCACTGCGGTGCCGTCGACGGCCGTGATGACGTCTTCCGCCTCAAGAGCGCCCTCGGCCGGCGCATCCTCGACGACCTCCTGCACGACGACCTCGGCTCCGGTGTCGTAGCCGAGCTCGTTGAGCGCCGCGGCTGTCGCCTCGTGCTGCGAGTCGACCATGAGCGTCGCGTTGCGTTCGTCCCGCTGCTCTGTCGTGACACCCTCGGGGAACACCGAGTCGAGCGGGACCACCGCTCGGGAGGAGTCCATCCAGGCCAGCGCGAGTTCGAACCAGCTCGGTGTGCGCTCGCGGTTGCCGACGACCTGCACCGTCGTGAGGTCGAGCGATCCGGCGGTCTCGAACGTCTCGGTGCCTTCGACCTGGATGAGGGGGACCTGCTCGCCGTCTGCGCCGGCCGCAGTGCCGAGGGTGTCGTAGACCGGGCCGGGACGCTGGATGACGTACGGCGTCGGGAGGAAGGTCAGCACGACGAGCGCGATCAACGCGACGACCAGCGCCCAGACGCCAAGTCCGAGCCTCACAGGCCGGGTTCGATCCACAGGTTCCTCCGTCGTTCGCGGGCGGCGTACAGCGATCTGCCCGCTTCGGGGTCTCGCGGCCGATCCTGTGACTAGCGTAGATGCCACGGCTTTAGGCGTGCTGAGAGGCGAGCGACATGTCAGACAACGACCCGACCCCCGAGGACTTCCAGGAGTTCCTCCGACGAATGATGTCCGGCCAGGGTGCCGGCGACATCGACCCCGAGGCGCTGCAGAACGCCTTCGCGGGCATGGATGGAATCCAGTTCGACCCGGCGATGATGCAGACCATCATGTCGCAGCTGCAGGGCGCGTTCGGCGGCGACGCCTGGGAGAACGCGCTGCGTCAGGCGCTGCACATCGCCAACCGCGACGGCCTCGGCATCACCGACGGTTCGCGGAGCTCGCTCGTCGACTCGTTCGCACTCGCCGATCTGTGGCTCGGCGAGGCGACGACGATCTCCGAGCTCAGCGAGTCGCCCAAGGCGATGACACGCGGCGAATGGGTTGAAGCGACCCTCCCGGTGTGGAAGGAGATCGCCGGCCCGGTGTCGACGAGCATCGCCGATGCGCTCACCAGCGCCCTCGACACGCAGGTGCCCGAGGAGATGCGCGACGTCGTGCAAGGCGCCGGCAAGCTCATGCGCGGTCTCGGCGGCTCGGTGTTCGCCGCCCAGTTCGGGCAGGTGCTCGGCAACCTCGCGCTCGAGGTGGTGTCGGGCGGAGACGTCGGCATCCCCGTGCTTCCGGCCGGAACCGCGGCTGTCATCCCGCAGAACCTGACGGCGTTCGGCGACGGTCTCGAGATCCCCGAAGACCAGATCACCCTCTACCTCGCGACCCGCGAACTCGCCTACGCCCGGCTGTATCGCCATTCGAAGTGGCTGCACCTGCACGTCATGGCCCAGATCACCGACTTCGCGCGCGGAGTCACGGTCGATGTCGATGCACTCGAAGACGTCGCGAGCCGCCTCGACCCCTCGAACCCCGAGGAGCTCCGCGCGGCCATCGAGGGCGGTGCTCTGCTGCCCACGCAGACGGAGGCGCAGCGCGAGGCCCTCGCGCGTCTCGAGAACCTCGTGGCGACGATCGACGGCTGGGTCGACGTGGTGACGGCTCAGGCCACGTCTCGCCTCCCCGATGGGGCACGGATCGCCGAGGCGGCCCGCCGTCGCCGCGCGGTCGGCGGTCCGGCCGAGGACGCTCTCGGCGCGCTCGTCGGCCTCAAGCTGCGGCCTCGTCGTCTGCGCGAGGCCTCGGCCATGTGGCAGGCGGTGACCGACGCCGTCGGCATCGCAGGACGCGACGCGCTCTGGGACTACCCCGACCTCATGCCCACCTCGGAGGACATCGACGACCCGTCCGCGCTCATCGCGCGACTTCAGGCGAGCGCACGAGGCGAGCAGCCCGTCGCAGATGAGTTCGACGAGGCCCTGGCCCGTCTGCTGGACGGCGACGACTTCTCGAGCGAGCAGCCGGAGAGATCTGATGCCTCGGAGGATGAGCAGGACTCCGACGGCGGTGACGGCCCGGGAGGCGATCGCCCGGTGTGAGCGGGGCGGGAGCGGGGTGCGCTGACTTTTCCACGGATGCCTGAGACTCCCCCACCGGAGGTTCGGCTTTGCGCAGAATCGAGGGATGTCTCCTCTGACACCCAAGACCCTCACCCGCCTGGATCCCGCCGTTCCGCTGCTTTGGCGAGACGGTGAGACACTGCAGATCGGCATCGAAGGCACGCTGCGCATCGCGGCGTCCGAGCCGTGGGTCGAGCGACTGATCGGTCGGATGGCTGCCGGGTTCCGGCGCACGGCCTTCGATGTGGTCGCGCACGCCGCAGGGGCACCGCGCGCGGAGGCACGGATGCTCCTCTCACGACTCGAACCGCTGCTCGTCGACGAGGCCCCGGCGCCGAGGGCCGCATGGGTGGAGAGCATCGACGTCGCCGACGCGCGCTGCGACTACCGCATGCGCGAAGCACTTCTCGACGAGGGGATCGCCGCCGGGGCGCGGGAGAACCCCGCCGACATCGGAGTCGTGCTCGTCGAAGGCGCAGCAGCCGCCCTGCACTTCGCCCGCTACCTTCGCGACGACACCTCGCATCTCCCCGTGGCGCTCGAGCGAGGGCGGACGACCGTCGGCCCCCTGGTGGTGCCCGGCGAGACCCCCTGTCTCACCTGCCGCGACGAGCACGAACGCGAGCGCGACGACGCCTGGCCGCGGATGCACGCGCAGCTCATCGGGCGAGCGTCGGGTCCGATCAGCGTCGCTCGGATCGCGGACGCGGCGACGCTCGTCGCGCGGCTCCTTGCGGAGACGTCATCAGCGGGCTCGTTCGTCGATGTCAGCGGCGATGGCCGGCGCGAGTGGCGTTCGGTGACGTTTCATGCAGAATGCCGGTGCCGCGCGCAGTCGTTCCCATCTCTGCCAGGAACCGCGACGGCGCCCGCTCCCCTCGCCCCGCTGAGCGTGACCACGACAGCGAGAGAGTACGCGCGGCCCGCGTGACGCCGACGTAGGCGAGGCGGCGTTCCTCGTCGATCGCCTCGAAGCCGGTGGCGTACGAGATCGGAAGCGCGCCTTCTGCCCACCCGGCCAGGTGGACGTGCGGCCATTCGAGACCCTTGGCGGCGTGCAGTGTCGAGAGCGTCACGGTGCGCATCGTGGGCTCGTGCTGGTCCTTCGCCCGTGCCATGAGCGCATCGCTGAAGGTGCGCAGGTTCTCGTCCGGCCCCGCATCCTCGGCGAGACGCAGAATCGCGCGCCGAGCCTCCCACCCGTCGCGCTGCGCGCCACCGGCCGCGGGTGGCTCATCGGAGAGCCCGAGCTCGCGGAGGACTCGCTGAACACCGGGGAGGAACCCCTGCTCCGTCGGAGCCACGGCGGCGGCCCTCAGCGCCAGGATCGCCTGACGCACCTCCGGCATGGCGAAGAACCGCGTTCCGCCTAGCACGGAGGTCGGGATCCCCTCTGCGGCGAGCGCCTGCTGCAGCACCGCCGACTGGGCATGGGCGCGGTAGAGCACCGCGATCTCCGAAGGCGACGCGCCGGATTCGATCCGCGCCGCCACGGCAGCGGCGATCCCCTCGGCCTCGTCGCGCTCGGAGTCGTAGGCCGTGACCGTGGGTGATTCCGCGTTGAACGTCTCTCTCGCCGGGATGAGCTCGAGCGCGCCCGGCCGACCCTTCATGAGAGCGTTGGCCGCTTCGAGGATCGGCGCCTGCGAACGGTAGTTCGTCTCGAGCCGCACGACCGTGGCATCCGGATGACGCCGCTCGAACTCGAGCAGGAAGCGCTGTTCCGCGCCGGCGAACGAGTAGATGGTCTGGCTCGCATCGCCGACGACGCAGATGTCCTTGCGGTCGCCCAGCCAGAGTTCGAGCAGTCGGTTCTGGAGCGGAGAGACGTCCTGATACTCGTCGACCGTGAAGTGGCGATACTGCTCGTGCACGGAGGCGGCGACGCGCGGCTCCGCTTCGAGCATCCCGGCGCATGCGAGCAGCACGTCCTCGAAATCGAGTTGGCGCCGCTCATCCTTCAGCGCCTCGTAGCGCTGCTGCAGCTCGACGAACTGCGCGGAGTCGATCCCGCTCACCGTGCGACCGAGCAGCGAGTGCTGTTCGACCGAGAGCATCGACACCTTGCGCCATTCGATCTCGGAGGCGATGTCGCGGAGGGTCGCAGTGCTCGGGCGCAGACGCATCGAGTCCGCAGCCTGGCCGAGCAGTCTCACCTTGTTGTCGATGATCGACGGCGCGGGCGAGCCGGCCAACGTCGGCCAGAAGAAGTTGAGCTGGGCGAGCGCCGCGGCATGGAAAGTGCGCGCGGCGACCCCCTCGACACCGAGAGCGCGCAGGCGTCCCCTGAGCTCTCCCGCGGCCTTCGCGGTGAAGGTGACCGCCATGACCCGAGACGGCGAGTACGCCCCGGTGTCGACGCCGTGGGCGATCCGATGGGTGATCACACGCGTCTTGCCCGTTCCCGCGCCGGCCAGCACGGCGACGGGACCACGCAGAACGGATGCCGCCTCCCGCTGTCGATCGTCGAGGGCTTCGAGCGCGCTCACGCGCGCTCCTCGAACCACTCGAGGATGAGTGCGCGCGCGATCGATGCGGGCCCAGGCAGACCGACCGGTCCGTCGCCTGCGAGAGCGGACCCGATCTCGTCGCGAGAGAACCAGCGCACGTCGATGATCTCCTCGCCGTCCGGACGCAGCACGTGATCGTCCAGCGCCACCGCACGGAAGCCGAGCATGAGCGAGCGGGGGAAAGGCCAGGGCTGAGACGAGACGTAGCGCAGTGAGGCCAGTCGTACGCCCGATTCCTCCTCGAGCTCCCGATGCACCGTCGATTCCAGCGACTCGCCCGCCTCGGTGAATCCGGCGAAGCAGGAGTACATCCGTCCGCCCCAGTTCGCGTTCGCTCCGAGCAGGAGCCGTTCGCCGTCCGAGCTCTCGACCGCGACGATGACCGCAGGGTCCGTGCGGGGGAAGTGCTCGCGACCGCAGACGAGGCATCGGCGCGACCATCCGGCCTGCCGCAGCTCGGTCGCTCCCCCGCAGCGGGGGCAGAACGGCGCGTCGCGCAACCAGCCGCCGAGCGCGAGGGCCTCGATGAGCAGCTCTGTGTCGCCGGAGCCGAGACGCGCGCCCAGGTCGCGAAGGCCCAGCCAGACCTCATCCGGGGCGGTGTCGACGGTGTCGCCCTCCGGCGGCAGTACCGCGAGAAGCACAGCGGTTCCGTCACCGTCGCGCCCGAGGAGCGCCCAGGTGGCGTCGACCATCTCGGAGGCCGGCACCCGCAGCAGAGTGGCCGGATCGAGATCGGCGCCCGAGATGCGCACCCGACCATCGCGCACGGCGATCACCCTCGTCGCCTCCTCTGCGCGGAGTCGATCGAGGATCCCTGGCTCGATGCGCAGATCGGCTGCGCGGTCGAGGGAAGTGCTGCTGTCGGCGATCATCGGCTCCTCTCTCACGGGCGTGGCGGAAGCGGGACCGCCCCTACGTCCACCTACCCTGGAGGCATGGGACGCTCTCCATTCACTCTAGCCGCGGCGGTGACTGCCGCACTGCCCGGCGCCGAGGTGACCGGGGCGCGCGCGCTCAGTGCCGACGGCGACGGCCGCTTCGACTCCGCCGTCGCCACGCTCGCCGACGGACGCGAGCTCGCGATCCGCGTGGCAGACGACGACGAGACCTCTCGGGAGCTCGCCGCCGAGGCCCTCGCCCTCAGAGCGCTGACGGCCGGTGCGCGGGCGATGCTGCCCTTCAGAGCTCCCGAGTACATCGGCGAGACCCGGCTGGCGGACGCACACGCACTGGTGACCGAGCTGCTGCCCGGTTTCCAGATCGAAGCCGCGATGGTGCCAGCGGGCCGGGGCGCCGCCGAATCGATGGGCGCGGCGATCGCCGCCGTCCACGCGCTCCCCACGTCGGTCGTGCGCGGCGCCGGTCTGACCACACGGTCTGCTCAGGAGAGTCGCGACGAACTCGCTCGACTCGTCGACGCCGCCGCATCGACCGGGCGCGTCCCCGCTCGACTCACGGTGAGGTGGCGCGACGCCATCGCCGACGACGACCTCTGGCGTTTCGAATCGACGGTCGTGCTGGGTGGAGTGCAGTCCACCTCGTTCATCTTCCGCGACGACCCGGAGCTCGGCCCCGAGGTCACCGGACTCGTCGGGTGGCATTCGCTGGCTGTGGGCGACCCGGCGATCGACCTCTCGTGGCTGTCGACCGCCCCTGATGCCGCAGATGACGTCCACGCGTCGTATGCTCGTGCCGCCGATCGCGGCCCGGACGCAGCACTCGAGGTGCGCGCTCGGCTGCTCGCCGAGCTCGAGTTCGCCCGCTGGCTGGTGCATGGGGACTCGCTGCACCGACCCGACATCGTCGACGATGCCGCCGCTCTCCTCGAGGCGCTCGCAGACGGACTGCACAGCGACGATCTCGGCGTGATCGCATCGCGCAACGAGGGTGTCGAGTCTGCTCTCGATGCGCTCGACCGGGTTCCGTCGAGCGCCGTCTCCGGGGTCGACACATCGATGCAGACCGACGCGTACAACCCGGACGACCTCTGGCGCGACGACAGCGACGCCCAGAGCACGAGCGATCTCAGTGAGACGGCGGATGCCGCCCATCGCCTCCAGGTGGGTGGCCTCGAGACCGAGGACCTGTCCGGGGTGCGCGACCAGCTCTCGGAAGACCGCGGTGCGGAGCAGCGCACGACCGGCGATGCTCATCATGCCGACAAGCCCAAGAAGGCGGATGGCTCCGACGAGGGGTCGCCGGAAGATGAAGCTCAGCGGGCCGCCCGAGCAGCGCTCCAGCGCTGGAAGAGCTCCGGCTCGGAGTAGACCCGGTCACCGCGGATGACGAGGTCGTCTGCGACGTAGTAGAGCGCGACATCGATCTCGTCGAGCGGCACGCCGAATCGGCGATGGTAGGCGAGGCGATACAGCGCGAGCTGCAGCATCCGCTCTTCCCGCTCCTGGGGTGTGCGCGGGGCCTTGCCCGTCTTCCAGTCCACGATCTCGATGCGCCCGCCCCGGTCCTCGCGTCGGTAGACCGCATCGAGCTTGCAGATGACGATATGGCCCTCATCGCCCGGCAGCGCGCCGCCACCCAGCGCGAAGTCGATCTCGATCTCGACCGCGATGGGCTTGAGGGATCCCCACTCGCTGGCCTCGAAGATCTCCTGCAGAGTCGAGAGGTCTGCGGCGTCGGCTGACGACACCTCCGCTCCGCCTGCGCTCTCGCCGAAGGAGAGGTCGTCTTCGTCTACCTCCCAGAGTGCCTCGTCGACGCGCTGGCCCACGCCGACCAGTTCGCTGCGCCGCTCGACCCAGGCATGGAACAGCGTGCCCAGGCGAGTCTGCCGATAGGGTCGCTCGGGCATCGGGCGGACGAGGGAAGACACCGTGCCGGCGAAGTCGGTGACGTAGTCCTTGAAGCGGGAAGCGGGCACGCGAGTCGGGGGTGGCGCATCGACGCCGTGCAGTCGAGCGGCACGCTCGGCGAGCAGACGGACCAGCTCCGGGGAGGCCACAGGGTCGCCCTCGGCGGCAGCGCGCACAGCTGCGGCCGCGGACTCGACGATGCCTCGCCGAGCACCGAGTGGGTCGAGCGGCCAGGTGAGCGTGGCGCCCGGACCTTCATAGGGGTTCTCGTCAGGATCCACGGGCTCGATCGGCCTGCGACCGAGCACCTCCATGGCCTCGATCAGGTACGGGCTCGGCGCCTTCGGCTGCTTCTGCCCCGCCCAGTGCGCTCCGGTCAGGAGCAGGTGGCTGCGCGCCCTGGTGACGGCGACGTAGGCCAGTCGGCGCTCCTCCTCTTGCTGATACTCGCGATAGGAGTCCTTGAAGACGGTGATCGCGCCCGGCGCCGTCTTGCTCTTGCTCGTCAGAGATGCGATCCCGGCCTTCAGCCGCTTGGCCGGATCGAGCTCCTCGTCAGAGGGGGCGATCCAACTGAACGTCGGCAGCGCCGCGCTGTCGCCGCGCAACGCGAAGGGCAGCACCCCGAAGCCGAACCACCCCGAGGTGTCCGTCGGTCGCGACGGCAGTTCCCCCTCGACCATGCGCACCACGGCGACCGCATCCCATTCCAGGCCTTTGGAACCGTGGACGGTCAGAAGCTGAACCACTCCCGGCTCCGGCGGCTCCGGGCGCGGCACCAGTTCATCCGTGCTCTCGGCCTTCTCGAGCCAGGCGAGGAGGCTCGAGATCGTCCCGCGCTCGTCGGCGGCGAGGAACGACCTGACCTCGTCGGTGAACGCACGCAGCTGGGTGGCGGCGATACGAGCCGGCCCCCTCGTCTCGTTCGCAGCGAGCTCGATGTCCAGACGCAGTTCGAGCTCGATGAGCCTCAGCATGTCGGGAAGCGGCAGCGACGAGGCTCTGCGAAGACGTTCGAGCATCTCCCCCGCTGCGCGTATGCGAGAGCGACCCTCCGGTGTGATGCCCGACAGAAGGCGATAGTCATCGCTGAGGCCGCGGAGCACATCGACGGCGTCGATGATGGACAGCGCCTCGTCCGCGCCTCGTGACGCGCGGATGCGCTTTCGGAGTTCGTCGTCCAACGGCAGCAGACCGCTGTCTCTCCGCGAGAGCTCCGCTGCAAGCCCCTGCAGCGCGGCCATGTCGGCGACCCCGACCGAGAAGCGAGGGCCGACGAGGAGTCTGATCAGAGCTGAGCCGGCGGTGGGATCGTGCAGCACCCGCAGTGTCGAGACGACATCGACCACCTCGGGCGTGGCCAGGAGACCACCGAGGCCGAGGATCCGGTGGGGAATGCCCTGCGCGGCCAGGGCTGCCGCGAAGGTCTGCATGTGGCGCTTCGACCTGAACAGCACCGCCCCGGTGTGCGGCTTGGCTGGGTCGTCGTGTGCTGCACGACGCGCGGCGAACCACTCGGCGACCGCGCGCGCTTCCTCATCGACCGTGAGCGGGAAATCCACCTCGACCGCCCCGGGGCCCGCACCCGGGCGGGCCTCGAGGGGCGGCACGTCCAGCCCAGGTCTGCGAAGCGGACCGAGGATGCGGTTGGCGACGCCGAGGATGCTCCGGTCGTTGCGCCAGCTCGTCATCAGACTGTAGTTCCCGACGGTCTCCTGCTCGGAGAAGGTCCGCGCGAAGGCGTGCAGGTTGTCGGCGCTGGCGCCTCGCCATCCGTAGATCGACTGGTGGGGATCGCCCACCGCCATCACGGCGGAGTCTCGGAAGAGCCGTGCGAGGAACTGCGTCTGGATCACAGAGGTGTCCTGGTACTCGTCGAGCAGCACGACCTGATGCTGCTGTCGGAGATCTTCGCGCACATCGGGTGACGACTCGACGATGTCGTAGGCGCCGCTCACCTGGTCGGCGAAGTCCAGCACACCACGTCGTTCCTTCTCGGCGATGTAGTCGCGGACCAGCACCGACAGAGCGGGAAGAGCGCGAAGATTCGCCACCGCGGTCGCGACATCCGCATTGCTCGAGTACGGCTCGAACGCCTCGGCCTGACGCAGCGCGATCCGGTCCGCGCGGTCGAGGTCGACCCTGTGGTCGAGCGAGTCACCGGCCAGCCTCTGCACCGCATCGACCACTCCCGCCACAGATCGGTCTATCTGTTCCAGCTCGGGGAGGTCGGCGCGCAGCACGACGTCGCGCACCAGCATCCAGGACGCCGCCTGACTGAGCATCGCGACGTCGGACTCGCGGCCGATGCGCGCCGCGTGCTCGCGCACGATGCCGTCTGCGAATGCGTTGTACGTCGACACCTTCGGACGGATCAGCAGGTCCTCGGCCGACAGGGGGGCCGAGTCGCCCGCGGTGCCGAAGCGCTGGGCGAGTTCATCGAGCACCTGCGATCGGACGACCTCGCGCTGACGGCCGTTCGCTGCTTTCGACACGCGATCGAGAGCGTGGCTCGCCACGATCTCGGGAAGGTGCGGCAGCAGCCCCCTTCTTCCGTATTCGTCGATGAGCGCCAGCCTGGCGCCGATCCGCTCGGCGAGCTCACCGGCGGCCTTGCGGGTGAAGGTCAGCCCGAGAATCTGATCGCGGCGCACGTGCCCGTTCGCGACGAGCCAGACGACGCGACCGGCCATCGTCTCGGTCTTGCCGCTGCCCGCTCCCGCGACCACGAGCGCAGGTGCGGGTGGCGATTCGATCACCCTCTGCTGCGCCTCCGTGGGCGCCGGGAGGCCGAGAGCGGCGGCGACGTCCAGTGCAGAGATCCCGTGCCCCGCTCCCGTCCACGCAGTCACGCGCTCACCGCGGCGACGGTGTGGATGCGGCACGGCTGGACCCGCCATTGGGTGTCTGCGCAGTGCGCCTCGACGTGCGCGGTGAAGCTGGACGCCGACATGCCTCGCGCGGCCTCGGCGATGCGTCCGAGGAACTGCACCCGCTCTTCGCCGGCGAGGGTGTGCTGGTGTGCGACGCGGAAATCGCTCCCGGCAAGGGTCTTGGCGACCAGCACGAGCCGCGCTCCGGCCAGCGCCGCCGGATCCGCTCCCTCGATGAGCCCCTCTTGCACAGCCACCTGGTATGCGGCGAGCTGCGCGTGGTCTGCGACCTTCTGCTCGCTCTCCGGCTCGTACTTGCCGGTCTTCAGATCGACCACCACGACGCGTTCTCCTCCCTGCGCATCGGCCATACGCGTCCATCTCTGCCCTCGGGCCTTCGCATGCTCCCCGCCCCCGGCGGTGTACGCCTCGACCCTGTCGATGAAACCGTGGACGATCGCGTGGTGCGGGTGGGGGTCGTCCGGTTCGGTGCTCACCGGGCGGACAGCAGGCGGGACGCCGATCTCCTCCGGAACCTCGACCGCGAATCGGAACTCGACCTCCCCGGCGATCACGCGACCGCCTTCCTCTGCCACGTCCGAGAGATAGCTGTGCAGTCGATCGATGTACAGGTCGGCTCGACGACGCTCTTTCCTGCCGATCCAGGCCGTCTCGAAGTCGAGCTCGGGCCAGTGCTCGGCCAGAACGTCGCGAAGGCGATCCAGTTCCCCGTCGGGCACCTGCTCCATCGCTTCATGGATGATGGTGCCGATACCCGCCGACGGCGGCATCACGGTGTCGCCGCCGAGCGCGGAGACCGCCCAGTTCAGCTCGCATTCCTCGAACGATTCCATGCGTGACGGCGACACCCGAGCGGCATCGACCGCGAGGTCGTGCAGTGGGGCGTCGGTCGTCGGCGGAGCCACGCCGTACCACTCGGACGGGTCCGCGCCCGGCACGCCCTCTCTCGCGAGCACCGCCAGCTGCGCGGACGCGTGCTCTCGCGCGGCCGGGGAGGTCGAGGTCGTCAGCACCCGGCGATGACGGGCGACGAGCCCGCGCAACGTGAGCGGATGCTCCGCCGATGCATGCAGCTCGGGCGGATCGGGCGGCGGGAGGAAACCGAAGAACGGGCTGGGCATCAGGTCGTCGTCGTCGACCGCGGTGACCAGGAGCCGGCGGCGCGAGCGAGAGATCGCGCGCACGAAGAGCCGCAGTTCGTCGTGGAGTGCCGCGCGGCGCCGGTCGAGGGTCTCGGGCGGGTGCTCGACGGTTCCGGTGCGGGCGGCGAGCAGCGCATCGGCGAGGCGCCAGGTCTGCAGCATCCCGCCGCGCAGACGCACGTTCGGCCAGATGCCGTCCTGCACTCCGGCCACCACGACGGCGTCGAACTCGGTGCCGAGCGCTGTCGCAGGTGTGAGCAGGGTCACCCGTCCCGGCCGATCGGGACTCGACAGGGAGTCTTCGGGCACCTCACTGTCGAGGATGTCGCGCACGAACACCTCGGGCTTCTCATTCGGGGTGCGTTCGACGAACCGCTTCGCCGCACCGAACAGGGAGACGAGGGCGTCGAGGGCTCTCGCGGTCTCCGCACCGCTGGGCTGCAGCGACATCTCGCGCCACGCGACCTGGAGCTTGCGCCCGTCGACTGCCCTGGACTGATCCCAGACCCGCCACAGAAGATCGTGGATCGTCTCGCCGTCAGCCGCCGCGGAGGCCACCTCGGCGATGGTCGAGGCGAAGCGCGCGGCCAGGCGGGATTCCTGCGCATCGATGAGAGTGAAGTGGTCGGGCGCGGCCAGCGCCTGGCGCAGCAGCTCCCGAGCCGGCGTGGACCCGCCGAGGTCGAGCTCGATATGACGCAGACGTGCCCGCAGACGCCGGAGACCGATCGCATCCATGCCGCCGAAAGGAGTGCGGAGCGCCTCCTCCCAGTCCTGGGAGGTCCGGTCGTCAGGTGCGGTGAGGGCCAGGCGCACGATGCCGACGATGTCGCGCACGATCGGCTCGGAGCCGAGGGGCCGCTGCACACCCGCGGCTCTCGTCGGGATCTCGCGTGCCGCGAGCTCGGACTCGAGGTGCGTCACCTGCCGGGTGTCGTGCGCGATCACCGCGATGCGATCCCACGGAACACCGTCTGTGAGATGCCATTCGCGCATGACGCCGGCGATGCGGTCGAGCTCTTCGTGCGGCGACGGCGCGATGAAGGTGCTGACGTCGGTGGGGGCGCCTGATTCCTGTGCGTCGAGCGGTTGGGGGGCGCGTCGGTGGTCGATGCGGCCCGACGCCCCGATCGCCTGAGTGACGGTGCGGGTGAGCGCGGTGAGAGCGGGCGCCTCCCGATGGGGCCTGTCGAGGACGTGCACCTCGCCGAGCGCGGCGGCGAGCTGAGCGAACAGCTCCGGGCTCGCACCGCGGAAGGCTCCGGAGGAGATGTCAGGGTCGCCGAACGCGAGCACTGCCGTGCCTCGCGCGCGCAGCGCCTCGACCATCGCGATCCCGCCACGTGTCAGCTCCTGCGCGTCGTCGATCAGCACCACCCTGAGATCCGCGAGGGGCCCCAGGACAGTCGACTCGGCCGTCTGCAGGATCGTGCGCGCCTCGGCGAGCAGATCTGCGGCGTCACGGTGGGATGCCCGCGCCAGATCGAGCACCGCGCGGTACTCGACGAGGAAGTCGGCGACGGCCGACCAGGCCGCATCGTCGGCCGCGCGCAGCTCCCCGGGCTGCGCGCCGAGCTCGACGCACTCGGCGAGGAACGCACGAAGCTCGGAACGGAAGCCCTTCGATGCGCGAACCGCGGGGCTCAGCGCCTGCGGCCATACGATGCGCTCGTCTTCCGCATCGCCCGCGAGCAGCTCGGCGATCAGACGGTCCTGGTCCGCCCCTGTCAGCAGGGCCGGCGGCTCTGCTCCTGCGCGCACCATCGCTCCGCGCACGACCTGGAAGGCGAACGATCCGAGCGACCTGGCCAGCGGGCCGGGGGTGGCCTGACCGATTCTGACTCCGATGCGGTCGCGCAACGCGGTGGCCGCCTGCCTGCTCGGCGTGAGGACGAGGAGCTGCTCGGGGCGCATCCCGACGGTGTCGAGCAGATGCACCACACGCTCGGTGAGGGTGCGGGTCTTGCCCGTTCCGGGCGCCCCGATGATGACACCGGATGCCGACACCTCTGCGCCGATCACGGCGTTCTGCGCGGCGTCCTCTGTCATGTCCTCCACGCTACTGCGGCGCACGGACATCGCCGCCCGCCGCCGTCTCACGACGCTGTGCGCTCAGGGCGAAACCCACCCGATCGGCGGATCCCGTCGTCTCGCCGCCCGGTAGAGTTGGGCGCAGTCGTCGACCCCCGAGGTCGACTCGACCACAGCATCGTCGACTGGAATACAGGAGTACGCGTGGAAATCCGCATCGGCATCATCAACACCGGCCGCGAGCTCAGCTTCGAGACCGCTTCGAGCGCGGACGAGGTCCGCGCACAGGTCTCCTCGGCTCTCGAGCAGAACACCTCTCACCTGAGCTTCGCCGATGTGAAGGGCAACTCCTACCTGGTTCCGACCGCGAACCTCGCGTACATCGAGCTCGGCACCGAGGAGTCTCGTCGCGTCGGCTTCTTCGCCTGACGCCACGATGTACATCCTCCTCGCTCTCGTCGGAGCGTGCGCGCTCGGCATCGCGGCCCACTACACGATCGGTGGCCGGGAGCTGCGCGGGGTCGCACTGACGCCCGCGATGGCCACGGCCCTCGCCGCGCTCTTCTATACGGGCATGCAGTGGCTGGGCGTCGGAGAGGACAGCATCTGGCTGTGGCTCGCGAGCATCGTCGGATCCGTCGCGGTCGCCGCAGGCCTCACGGTCGCGATCGTCGCGTCGCGCCGTCGGTCGGACGCATCGGCCAGGGCCGCGCTCGGCATCTGAGCATTCGTGAGCGAGCGTCGCACGCTGCGGTGGATCCGCGTCAGCGTCGGCGTGCTGATGCTCGGCCTCGTGGTCAGCGGTGTCATGTCGTGCCGCTCGCGCTCATCGCCGGCAGCATCCGGGGCATCCCGCTCGGCTGGCAGCTCATCGACATCTCGTTCGGCGTGGTGGGCGCAGTCCCCGCCGTCGTCGCCTGGCGTCTGACCCGGCGGCTCGAGCGGATGCGCACGCAGACCGCTGCGGGCTAGGAGGCCAGCCCCATCGCGTCCATGCGACGCGCGTGCGCGCCCATCAGCTCGGTGTAGACCAGCTCGACGCGGTCTTCGCTCATGGCGGCGAGTTCGGGCTGACGCAGGGCTGAACGGCACACCAGGATCGTGTCGCCGACCAGGCGGCGCGCCCACATCGACAGGAGCGATCGCCACTCCCCGTCGCCGTCGATGGTCTCCTGGATGATCGCGACGATCTCGTGACGGGCGTCGTCCTCGCCCAGGATGGCTGCCACCCGCTCGCCGGTCTCTCCGTAGCTCGAGGCGAGCGCGAAGTAGAAGTCGTCGAGCATCCCTGCGGTGATGTAGACGGCCAGCAGCGTCTCACGTGGACGCGCCCCGATCGTCTTGCGACGGAATGCATCAAGGTTCTCGCGGAACGGGAGCATGAGCTGCGTCGGATCGTCACCGCGCTCGGCGATCAGGTCGACGATTGCCCGATGCTTCGTGAGAGCGGCGCCGGCCGCGCGAGACAGGGATTCCTTCTCGGAGAGCTCGGGCGTCGCCCTGATCAGTCGGGTGAGCGTCTCGAAGTAGCCCAGCTGCAGGTACGCGGCCTGTCCGAGGAATCGTGGCAGCTCCGGCGCGAGTTCGGCGAAGTCGACGCGCGTCGCCGCGCCTTGATCCCCTCGACTGCGCAACGTCAGTGTGCGCCGGGGCGTCCTTCGCTTCCAGAACCAGTTCACCACGGGGTTCACAATACTCGGACGAGAGGGGCCTTCCGGGCGCCGCCACCCCCTCGGGTAGGCTGTCGGTGTCCCCGCCGTCGGAGCGGGGCCCGCGCCTGTGGCACAAAGACGGCGTGGATCCGTGAACGTGGCGATCCTCGCAGGTCGCCGGACAGGCACTCTGAACATTGACAACCTTCGCTGATCTCGGAATCGATCAGGACATCATCGACGCACTCGCCGCCAAGGGCATCGTCGACGCCTTCCCCATTCAGGAGCAGACCATCCCCCTCGGCCTCCCCGGCCAGGACATCATCGGCCAGGCCAAGACCGGCACCGGCAAGACCTTCGGATTCGGCATCCCTGTCGTGCAGCGACTGGGGCTCAACCCCGAGCACGGCGTCAAGGCGCTCATCGTCGTTCCCACCCGCGAGCTCGCGGTGCAGGTGTACGAAGACATCGACCTGCTCACGAGCAACCGCTCGACCAGCGTCGTCGCGATCTACGGCGGCAAGGCCTACGAGGGTCAGATCGACCAGCTCAAGGCCGGCGCGCAGATCGTCGTCGGCACGCCGGGTCGTCTGATCGACCTCGCCGGCCAGCGCCTTCTCGATCTGTCGAACGCGACCGAGGTCGTGCTCGACGAGGCCGACAAGATGCTCGACCTCGGCTTCCTCGCCGACATCGAGAAGATCTTCCAGAAGGTCCCCGCGGTGCGGCACACGCAGCTGTTCTCGGCGACCATGCCCGGCCCGATCGTCGCGCTCGCTCGTCGGTTCATGTCGAACCCCATCCACATCCGTGCCAGCGACCCCGACGAGGGCCTCACCCAGGCGAACATCAAGCACCTCGTCTACCGGGCTCACTCGCTCGACAAGGACGAGATCATCGCGCGCATCCTGCAGGCCGAAGGCCGCGGCAAGACCGTCATCTTCACGCGCACCAAGCGTGCCGCGCAGCGCCTGGTCGACGAGCTCTCCGACCGCGGATTCAACGTCGGCGGCGTGCACGGCGACATGGGCCAGGATCAGCGCGAGCGCTCGATGGCGGCCTTCAAGGCCGGCAAGCGTGATGTGCTGGTCGCGACCGACGTCGCCGCCCGCGGCATCGACGTCGATGACGTCACCCACGTGATCAACCACACGATCCCCGACGAGGACAAGACGTACCTGCACCGCGTCGGCCGCACCGGTCGGGCGGGCAAGACCGGTATCGCCGTGACGTTCGTCGACTGGGAGGACCTGCACAAGTGGGCGCTGATCAACCGCGCCCTCGAGTTCGGCCAGCCCGAACCCACCGAGACGTACTCGTCCAGCCCGCACCTGTTCGAAGACCTCGACATCCCCGCCGGCACGAAGGGCCGTCTGGTCTCTGCGCCCAAGACGCAGTCGGTGAAGACCGAGCGGGCTCCGCGCCCCGAGCGTGCAGCAGACGTGGCAGCAGAGGGCACCGACGAGGGCGGCACCCGTCGCCGTCGGCGTCGTCGGGGCGGTTCGACCCCGGTGGGTTCCACGTTCGCAGAAGGCGCCTCCGAGGCGCCCGCCGGCGACTCGCAGTCCACGACGTCAGCCGACCGCAGTGCCGAAGGCGCCGGCACCCACGACGGCGCAGGCAAGGAGCACCACGACGGCAAGCCGGCTCCGGCGCGCCGTCGCCGTCGTCGTCGCGGCGGTTCGGGCGGAGCGGGAGCGGCTCCGGTCTCCGGCGCCTGATCGACCTCAGAGGGGGCGGATGCTGCAGCAGCGGCATCCGCCCCCTCTGCCGTCTCCCCGGGCACACCGCACCAAGCGGTCGACGGAACGCCCGGCGTCAGGCGTACCGCGGCGCGGTTCCGCTCGCGCGCTCGATGAGCCGCTGCACCATCTCGTCGGAGGTCGTGTTCTCGCCCGGCAGGTTCGGTTTTCCGGTGCCGTGGTAGTCGCTCGAGCCCGTGATGATCAGGTCGTGCTTCGCCGCGATCGCATGCAGCGCCTTCTTGCCCGACGCGGTGTTCTCGCGGTGGTCGATCTCGAAACCGCCCAGACCGGCGGCGATCAGCTGCTCGATGAAGTGCAGGGGCATCATATGGTCGCGACCGACGGTCGCGGGGTGCGCGATGATCGCCACTCCCCCGGCATCCGTGATCAGACGCACCGCGGTGAGCGGATCCGGAGCGTAGTGCGGCTCGTAGTAGCCCTCACGCGGATGCAGGATCCCGTCGAACGCCTCGGTGCGATCGCGGACGATTCCCCGAGCGACGAGAGCGTCGGCGATGTGCGGGCGGCCGACCGTCGCGTCGAGCGTGGTCTGGGCGAGGACGTCGTCCCAGTCGAGGTCGTAGTCGCGACCGATGCTGCGGACGATCCTCTCTGCTCGGCCGATCCGATCGCCCCGGATCCGATCGGTCTCGGCTGTGAGCGCCTCGTCGAGCGGGTCGAACAGGTAGCCGAGCACGTGCACGCTGCGCCATTCGTGCTTCGCCGAGAGCTCCATGCCGGGGATGAACGTCATCCCCAGTCCTGCGGTGGCCGCTGCCGCCTCGTCCCACCCGGTGCTGCGGTCGTGGTCGGTCAGCGCCACGGTGCGCAAGCCGTACGCGTGCGCCTGGCGCACGACCTCAGCGGGCGTCTCTGTACCGTCCGAGTGATTGGAGTGCATGTGCAGGTCGGACGGACCGGCGAAACGGCGTGAGGGAGCGGAGGCCATGCTCCGAGCGTACCGACGACCGCGGACGCCGGTCGCGCATGCCGTCGCTCTAGGGACTTCACAGGGGGGACTTCTAGGCTGGTGGGGATGTTTCGACTACTGGGGATCCTCTTCACCGTGCTGTTCGCGATCGCGACGGCAGTCGTGGTGTGGCCTCAGTTCTTCCATCTCGAGCAGACGTTCCCCTTCGCTCAGATCGTCGCCGCCCGTGGAGTCGTGCTCGCAGCATTCCTCGTCATCGCCGCGCTGTCACTGCTTCTCCTCCTCGCCAAGCCGTTGCGTGGCTTCGCGGCATCGGTCCTGATCGTCGCGCTGCTCGGAGCTGGGGCGACCGGAGCCATCGGCTTCCTGCGCGGATTCGGCGCAGACACGCTCCCCGCCCCCACCGAGTCGAGCCTCCGCGTGCTCACCTGGAACACCGCCGGCGACGAGGTGTCAGCCGAGGAGATCGCCCGCGAGATCCTCGATCGAGGCGCCGATATCGTCGCGCTCCCCGAGACCACGGAGGAGGTCGGCGAACAGGTCGCTGTGCTGCTGCGTGATCAGGACCACCCGATGTGGGTGCACCACGTGCAGTTCAAACCCGACGTCGTCGACGGCCCGAAATCGTGGCACACGACCGTTCTGGTATCCCCCGACCTCGGCGAGTACTCCGTGATCGCGTCGTCGGAAGACGGTTCGAACAACACCGGCTCGGTTCCCAGTGCGGTGCTGATGCCGGTCGATGGCGCAGGTCCGGCCATCGTCGCCGTGCATGCCGTCGCACCGCGCATGGACGACATGGCGCAGTGGCAGAGCGATCTGCGCTGGATCGCCGATCAGTGCCCCGCGGGCGACTTCATCCTCGCCGGAGATTTCAACGCGACGATCGACCACATGGCGGGCCTCGGGGTCGACGGCGGCGACATGGGCTACTGCCGCGACGCAGCGACCCGATCGGGCAACGGCTTCAGCGGAACCTGGCCGAGCTCGCTGCCGGCGCTGCTGAGCACGCCGATCGACCACGTCATGGCATCGCCCAGCTGGACGGCGACCGGATCGGTCGTGATCGGAGGCGGGGGTGGCAGCGATCACCGCGGCCTGGTCGTGCAGCTCGAGCCCGCAGGCTGACATCCCGCAGTCGTCACGCAGGTGACAGACTGGAGGGATGAGCACCGCAGAACGCGACACGATCGCAGAGCCGACGACCGAGACTCCCGTCGAAGCCACCACCACGAACCGGAAGCAGCCCTTCCCCCGCGGGTTCCTCGACACGATCTCGACCGGATGGGCCGAGCGCCCCGAGTCGATCCCCGCGCCCCGCGCACAGGCGCCGTTCGCTGCCGTGCGCCGCGCAGCCGTCTCGGCAGCATTCCCCGGCAAGCGCGTGGTCATTCCTGCCGGGTCGCTCAAGCAGCGCAGCAACGACACCGACTATCCGTACCGCGCCCACTCGGCCTTCGCACACCTCACCGGCTGGGCATCGGACGCCGAGCCCGACTCGATCCTCGTGTTCGATCCCACCGACTCGGGCCACGACGTCACGCTGTATTTCCGCGAGCGCGCGGACCGCACCACGACCGAGTTCTACGCGGATGCCACCGTCGGGGAGTTCTGGATCGGCCCGCGCCCCTCGCTCGCCGGGGTCGCCGCAGACCTCGATGTCGCGACCGAGCACCTCGCGGAGTTCACGAGCGCTGACGGCGAACTCGTGCTCGACGAGGACGCCGACCTTACCCGGTTCGTCTCGGAGCTTCGTCTCGTCAAGGACGAGTACGAGATCGCCGAGATGCGCCGTGCCGTCGACATCACCGCCCAGGGCTTCGAAGACGTCATCCGTTCGCTCCCCGACGCGATCGCGCACGCTCGGGGCGAACGGGTCGTCGAGGGCGTCTTCCATCGCCGCGCCCGCGAAGACGGCAACGGCGAGGGGTACGACACGATCGCCGCATCGGGTCCCCACGCCTGCTACCTGCATTGGACCCGCAACGACGGCACCGTGGTCCCCGGCGATCTGATCCTCGTCGACGCGGGCGTCGAAGCCGACAGCCTCTACACCGCGGACATCACCCGCACTCTCCCCGTCTCCGGCACCTTCAGCGAGGTCCAGCGCCGGGTCTATGAGACCGTGCGCGAGGCTGCGGACGCCGCCTTCGCCGCGGCACGGATCGGCGTGCGGTTCCGCGAGGTGCACGAGGCCGCCATGCGCGTGATCGCCGCCCGCGTCGCCGAATGGGGCCTGCTGCCGGTGACCGCGCAGGAGGCGCTGGACGCAGATGCCGGCGGACAGCACCGTCGCTACATGGTGCACGGCACGTCGCACCATCTGGGCATCGATGTGCACGATTGCGCTCAGGCCCGTCGAGAGATGTACTACGACGGCATCCTCGCGCCCGGCATGGTGTTCACGATCGAGCCCGGCCTGTACTTCCAGATCGACGACCTCACCGTGCCCGCGGAGTACCGCGGCATCGGCGTGCGCCTCGAGGACGACATCCTGATGACGCAGGACGGTCCGATCAATCTGTCCGCCGACATCCCCCGCACCGCCGACGAGGTCGAGGCCTGGATCGCTCGCATCCAGAGCTGAGCCCGCTGCATGCACGAGGGCGAGCTCGCACTCACGGAGGAGACCGCTGCGCGACTGATCGCGCAGCGGTTTCCCGCGCTCGCCCACCTGCCGGTCGAGCGCATACGCACCGCGGGCACCGTGAACACGATCACCCGGATCGGCGACGAGTTCGCGGCGCGGTTCCCCCTCGTCGTCGAATCGGCAGAGGCACTCGCTGCTGAGGCCGCGGCGATGGAGGAGCTCGCAGACGTCTGCGCGGTGCCTTCGCCCCGCTCTCTCGGCATCGGCATGCCGACGGCAGAGTATCCATCCGCATGGTCGGTGCAGACATGGGTGCCTGGCGACACAGCGTGCCGAGACCTTCACGCGACTTCTGATGCCCTGGCGCTCGACGTCGCCGCGCTGATCGCGTCGCTACGGGCCGCCGATGTGCGCGGGCGCGAGTTCGACGGTCAGGGGCGTGGTGGCGTCCTCACAGATCACGACGAGTGGGTCGCACTCTGCATCGAGAGAAGCGCTCATCTGGTCGATCCGGCCCGGGTGCGACGACTGTGGCGGGCTCTGCGCGATCTGCCGCGCTCCGGTCAGGATGTGATGAGCCACTGCGATCTCACCCCGTTCAACCTGCTGGTCGCGGGCGATCGCGTTGTGGGCGTCCTCGACGGCGGCGGATTCGGCCCTGCTGATCGCGCTCTCGATCTGGTCGCCGCCTGGCATCTGTTCGACGCGTCTCGCCGATGCATGGTGCGCGAGCGCGTCGGAGCGTCGGATGTCGAATGGCAGCGGGGCGCCGGGTGGGCGCTGCAGCAGGCGATGGGACTCGGCTGGTACTACGAGGACTCGAGTCCCGCGATGAGTGCTCTCGGACTCTCCACGGTGCGCCGTCTGCTCGACGACGCAGAGCTGATGTCGCTCACGTGATGCCTACGCCGGCGGATCCGCAACGATCTCGACTTTGAATCCCTGGTCGTTCTCGACCCACCCGGCGTAGTGATCCGGGCCGCCTGCAACCCCAATCGAGTAAGCAGCCAGTGCCAGCTTCGCGAAGCCTCGTCGAGATCGGGCACCCAGATCTCGACATGGTGCAGACCCCTCATCAGGGGTGCACGAGCTCCGCGACGAAGGGTGCGAGCGACGCGCCGATCTCGGATGCGGGGCGCTTGCGTCCCTTCACCTCGAAGGTGTGACCGCCGCCGTCGATCCAGATGATGCGCGCGTCCTGGCAGGTTGCGACGACCTCCTCGAACTGCGCCAGCGGCTGGATGAACGGATCGTTCGTGCCCTCGATGAACAGCTGCGGAACGCTGATGGCCGGAAGGTGCTCGGCGCGCGGCTTCTCCGGCTTGCCCGGTGCGTGCAGCGGGTATCCCAGGTACGCGAGACCGTCGACGGAGAGTCCCTGCGCGACGGCCATCGACGCCATCCGCCCGCCATACGACTTGCCGGTCGCCCAGATGGCCGCATCCGGGTCCTGCTCACGCGCGAACGCGACCACGGCGTTCCAGGTCGCGATCGCATGAGTCGCCGGCCCTGGCATCCGGCGTCCCTGCTCGACGTACGGGAAGTTGAAGCGCAGCGTGGCGTGTCCACGGGAGGCGAGCTCTTCGGCGAAGCCGGTGAGGAAGGGGTGGTCTTTGCCGGTGCCTGCGCCGTGCGCGACGATCACGGTCGATCCGCTGTCCCCTGCCGACCAGTCAGCCGAGATGGCGACCGGTCCGGCGGGCAGATCGACGAGGATCTCGACCATCAGGCGCGCAGGTAGGGAATCGCGAACGGTACGCGCATGACTCTGCCGCCGGACGCCTTCACCATGCCCATGATGACCAGGACGACGTGGAAGGCCGACAGCGCGAAGTAGATCGTGATCGGGATGCCGATGGGGTAGAACCCGCTCGACGGAGAATCGGCCGTGAGTGAGAACAGGATCACGAAGTGCGAGATGAGCAGAACCGTCGACACCAGCAGGTATGTGAGCCCCCAGTTCGCGGCCGCCCGAGCGTTCTCGCCGGCCACGCCGCCGAAGCGACGCGATGTCCCGCCGCTGACGGCCATGGCGATCCCCGATGCGAGTCCGCCGACGAACGGGAACGGGATCAGGATCAGAAGGCCGAGAGCCCATGGAAGAAGCCCGCGCGGCGGTACCGCGGCGGGATAGGTCCCCGCGGGGTAGCCCTGTGCCGGATAGCCCTGTGCCGGATAGCCGGGTGCCGGATGCCCCTGGGAAGGAGGCATCTGCGGCGGGGTATAGCCGACGGGCTGCTGAGGCGCCGGAGCCTGGCCGGGAGCGGCGGGCGGCGCGTACCCCGGTGACTGCGACGCGGGCTGCTGCGCATATCCCGGAGGCTGCGGCGGCGCGTAGCCGTACACAGGCGCCGGTGCAATCGGGCCCTGCGCGGGAGGCGCGGAAGGCACGGGAGGCACGGGAGGCACGGGAGGTACTGCGGGGTGTGCGGGTGTCGCCGACGGGTCGGACGCGCGGTCTGCGCCGGACATCAGACGGTTCCCGCCGAGGTGGGCGGGAGGCCGGGCTTGCCGGGGTCGGGCGTGTCGATCGGCGGTGCGGCCGGCGGTGCGGCCGGATCTGCGGGGCGCGGCGGAACAGTCGGCTCTTCGGGAGCGGCTTCAGGTCCACCGAGCGGCGGGGTCGGGCCGGGAGTCGGGTCCTCTGGCGAGACGGGAGGCGCTGCCGGAGGCGCAGGCGCAGGAGCGGGCTGGCCACCCGGAGCGATGCGCTCGCCGTACCTCGGCGGCTCGTCCAGATCGACGGGCGCACGCACCGGTGCAGGCTTGGCCGCCCCCAGGGCGAGACGCGCCTTCGCGAGTGACGTGGCCTGCACCCGCACCTCGTAATGGTCTGCGGCGAACTGCGTGACGCTCGCGAAGTCGCGGCGTCGGCGCACGATCGCATAGGTGACGAGGCTGAGGAGCATTCCGAGCGCGACGCCGATGAAGACGAACCCGACGAAGAGCTGGATCGGCACCTCGGGGTTGCCGATCACGAGGATCGCGGAGAGGAAGAGACCGATGAGCACGCCGTTGATGGCCCCCGATCGTGCCGCGGCGGCATAGCCGAGTCGCCCCGTGATGCGCTCGACCGTCCGGACGCTCTGCCCGATGATCGCGATGTCTCGGGCCGGCACCTCCTGGGCGATCAGTTTCGACACCGTCTTCTGGGCGCCTTCGTAATCGCGGGTGGAGGCGACGATCTCGCCCTCATCGCGGCTGTCGGCTGGACGGTTCAGCATGCTCATCCCGCCATTGTTCCATGCCTTGTGGTGACAGGGCCGGGAGTGTGTCGTGCTGCGGCCCCGCGGGGGCCGCGGGAGGGCCCTGCGCACTACGCTGGACGAGTGAGCACACAACGGGTATTCGCCGCGCGCCTGGCAGGCTGCGCCGTCTTCGATCCCGTCGGCGACCGGCTCGGCAAAGTCCGAGATGTCGTCATCGTGTACCGAAGTACGGCTGCTCCGCGTGTCATCGGCCTCGTCGTCGAGATCCCCGGGCGACGACACGTCTTCCTGTCGATAGGACGAGTGACGTCGATCCGTGCAGGCCAGGTCATCAGCACCGGACTCATCAACGTGCGCCGCTTCTCGCCGCGCGCCGGAGAGGTGCGGGTTCTCGCAGAGCTCTTGGGTCGACGGGTCAGCCTCGTCGACGGCACCGGCACTGCTGTCATCGAAGACGTCGCCATCGAGCCGAACCGCCTGGGCGAGTGGGCCGTCAGCCAGCTCTTCCTCCGTCGCCCGAAGACCAGCGCCTCGCCGTTCGCCAAGGGCCCGACGACGTTCGCCGCCTGGAACGAGGTCACCGAGCAGCACTCCCCCGGCGAGTCCCAATCGGCCGAGCAGCTCGTCGCCTCCTACTCCGAGCTGCACGCCGCCGACCTCGCGAACACCCTGCTCGATCTGCCGCAGCAGCGCATGATCGAGGTCGCAGAGGAGCTCTCCGACGATCGGCTCGCCGACGCCCTCGAAGAGATGCCCGAGGACGACCAGGTGCACATCCTCGACCGCCTCGGCGACGAGCGAGCCGCAGACATCCTCGACCAGATGGAGCCGGATGACGCCGCCGACCTCCTCGCCCAGCTGCCGCCCAATCGCCTCGAGCAGCTGCTCGAGCTGATGGAGCCGGAGGAGGCCGAGGACGTCAGGATGCTGCTGCGATACGGCCCTGACACCGCCGGCGGTCTCATGACGCCCGAGCCGATCATCCTCTCCGCCGATGCGACCGTCGCCGAAGCGCTGGCCCTCATCCGGCGTCACGAGCTGCACCCCGCCCTTGCTGCAGCCGTGTTCGTGACCCTGCCGCCCTTCGAGACGCCGACGGGCCGACTGCTCGGAATGGTGCACTTCCAGAGGATGCTGCGCTACCCGCCGCACGAGCGGCTCGGCGCGATCATGGACGACAGCCTCGACCCCGTGCGCGTCACCGCATCGGCTGCGGAGGTGGCCAGGATGCTCGCGAGCTACGACCTCGTCTCGCTTCCGGTGATCGACGCCGCCCATCGTCTGGTCGGCGCCATCAGCATCGACGACGTCCTCGACTATCTGCTGCCCGACGACTGGCGCACACACGACAGCGACGAGCCGTCGATCCCGAAGGAGGTGCGCTGATGCCCCGCTCCCGCTCGCGCTCCCCTCAGCTCGACGCCCCTCTGGGCCGCGGCACCCCTCGGCAGCGGCCGACATCGCGTGACCGCTTCGGCCGCTTCACCGAATGGGTCGCCCGTGCCATGGGCACCCCGGCGTTCCTGCTCATCCTCACCCTGTTCTGTGTGCTCTGGATCTGCTGGAACACCCTGCTGCCCGACCACCTGCGCTTCGACGATGCCGCGCTCGGCTTCACGGCCCTCACCCTCATGCTCTCGCTGCAGGCGTCGTACGCGGCCCCCCTGATCCTCCTCGCGCAGAACCGCCAGGACGACCGCGACCGCGTGCAGATCGAGCAGGATCGCCAGCGTGCCGAGCGCAACCTCGCCGACACGGAGTACCTGGCCCGAGAGATCGTCGCGCTGCGGATGTCGCTCGAAGAGCGCAACAACCAGGTCGTGACCCGGGATGTGCTGCGCCACGAGCTCAAGTCGCTGCTCGCCGAGCTCGGCGAGCAGGACGACGAGCCGACCGAGCGACGCCCCCGCGGCCGCTCCACATCATCATGAGCTCAGCCGACTCCGTCCGAGCGGCCGTCGCCGCTGTCACCGACCCCGAGCTTCGCAGACCCATCGGCGATCTCGACATGGTCAGGGATATCAGTGTCGATGGAGCACACGCGCACGTCGCGATCGTGCTCACGATCGTGGGCTGTCCCGCAGCGGCTCGCATCGAAACCGATGTCCGCGCCGCGGCCGCTTCGGTGCCCGGCATCGCCGAGGTGGACGTCGAGGTCGGCGTGATGACGCCGTCAGAGCGCAAAGCGCTCACCGAGAAGCTGCGCGACGGGCGGCCTCCTCGCCAGATGCCCTTCGGCCCGGACTCACTCACACGGGTGATCCTCGTCTCGAGTGGCAAGGGCGGCGTGGGCAAGTCCACTGTGACGGCGAATCTCGCGGTGGCGCTCGCGGCTCAGGGCCTCTCGGTCGGCCTCGTCGACGCCGATGTGCACGGCTTCTCGATCCCGGGCCTCCTCGGCATCCCTGCGGGAACACAGCCCACGCGCATCGACGACCTCATGCTCCCGCCCGTCGCCCATGGCGTGAAGACCATCTCGATCGGCATGTTCCTCCGTGACGGGGAGGCTGTGGTCGCCTGGCGCGGACCGATGCTGCACCGCACCGTGCAGCAGTTCCTGACAGACGTGTTCTTCGGCGATCTCGACATCCTGCTCATCGACATGCCTCCTGGCACCGGTGACATCGCCATCTCGATCGGGCAGCTGCTGCCCCACGCCGAGGTGCTGGTCGTCACGACGCCGCAGGCGGCAGCATCCGACGTGGCGATCCGCAGCGGGCTGGTCGCTCGCCAGACCGGGCAGCGGGTGATCGGGGTGGTCGAGAACATGGGAGCCCTCACGCTTCCGGACGGCACCGTCGTCGATCTATTCGGTTCAGGAGGCGGTGCAGCCGTGGCCAGTGCGCTGTCGGAGACGCAGTCCGTGCCGCTGCTGGCATCGATCCCCCTCAGTCCCGCGCTGCGTACGGGAGGCGACGACGGGGTGCCCGTGGTGCTCAGCGCCCCCGACGATGCGGCGGCCGTCGCGATCCGCGAGCTCGCAGGTTCCCTCGCCACTCAGGGGCGCGGCCTCGCCGGTCGTTCGCTGCCGATGACCCTGGGCTGAGACGATCGTGGCTCTCACCGTCGACGAACAGCTGCTTCGGGGCATGGCACGCGACGCCGCGATCTACGCCCTCACCCGCCCTGTCGCGATCGTGATGTGGATCGCCCTCGTCGCGGCATTCGTCGTCAGCATCCTCAACCTGACCGCCGTCCGCGGCCCCCAGGGGCTGGCGGGTCTGCTGCCCGTCGCGAGCATCGCCCTCATGGTCTACGCGGTCGTCATGACTGTCGTCGGCGCCAGACGCGCCGTTCGGGCCGCCACCCCTCCCGGCAGCGCGGTGTGGCTTCGGCTCGATGACACCGCTCTGCACGTCGGCGCCGGCAGTCGGTCGTCGGACATCTCTTACAGCACCTTCCAGAGCGTTCGTGCCGGCAGGCATGCCGTGCTCTTCAAGCTTCGAGGCGCGTCTGCGATCACGGCGATCCCCCGTGCGCTGCTGTCCGATGACGACATCGCGACTCTCCGGGCCAGGATCGGCTGACTGCGATCAGGTCCGGGGCGGCCTCGGAACGCGGCGGGTGACCAGGCGCCTCAGCAGGATCACCAGAGGAAGAAGCACCGCGAGGGGTGGACACATCACCGCTCCGAGAGCAAGCAGAGTCCCCACCGGGTAGTCGTTGCCGCCGGTGCGGCCCAGTCCGATGCCGTCACCGATCGAGTCGCCGGCGACGAGGAATCGCCCGTCGTACGTGTCGAGCGAATCCCGGCAGTCCACCAGGTGAGTGCCCGCCTCGGCCGCGGTGAACTGGGCGGACTGCACGAACCCGGTCCGCGGCGTCATCCACCACAGCACATCGTCCCAGCTCACCGCGGATGGGCCCTGCTGCGGACGCTCGGCGCCGTCCCGCCCGATGACGCTGCAATCCATGGTGCCGAGCGTGGCGGAGATCCCGCTGGTCCAGATACCGACCCGAGCCCCGGAGTCGAGGTCGACCGCCATCGTCTGCCCGATCGGGACGTCCTCGGCGCTCTCGATCGACCGCACGATCGGCAGCACCCAGAGGGCCCAGATGAGGACTCCGGTCACGGCGCAGATCGCGGCGGCGAAGAACGCCATCCGGTCTCTGGTCCGAAGCCGACTCTCGTCGACCGTCCGCGTCACGTGGCTTCGGGATCGAACGGAGGCGGACTCGCGACCGAGAACTCCGGTCGCACCCTCGGCGTTCGCACCGGCTTCACCGTCGGCTCTGCGACGACCGCTTCGGCCCTGGCGGGCCCGGGCGCCGCGTCGTCTTCGAAGAGAGCGTCGCGGATGATGCGTCTGGGGTCGTACTGCCGAGGGTCGAGCTTGCGCCAGTCGACGTCATCGATGTCGGGGCCCATCTCGTCGCGGACGCGCGATTTGGTGTCACGGAGGAACTCGCCGGCACGCCGAGCGAGCTTCGCGACGCTCTCGGCGTAGCGGGGCAGCCGCTCCGGTCCGATGAGCAGCGCAGCGATCAGACCGATGAGCAGCAGCTTCTCGAAGGTGATCCCGAACTGCATGTGTCCAGGCTACCGCCGCGCCTGCCGTTGTGCCGCGCACCGAGCGCATACGCTGGGAGAACACATATCTCAGTCGGGAGAATCAGTCAATGAGCGAGAACGATGCGAACGCACGTTTCATCCGCGAGTCGATCGTGGAGCCTTCGCCGATCGCCCGCGCGCGTGCGCACGCCATCGAACTCGGCGCTTCGCCGATCAGCGCGGCCGTCGGCTCGCAGATCGCGGTGCTCGCCGCGGCGACAGGTGCCAGGTCGATCGTCGAGATCGGCACCGGAGCCGGTGTCTCGGGCCTCTGGCTGCTGCGAGGGGCGCCGCAGGCCGTACTGACCTCGATCGACAACGAACCGGAGCATCTGGCCGCGGCTCGTCAGGCGTTCTCCGACGCTCGGGTCGCCCCGACGAAGGCTCGGTTCATCACCGGTCGCGCCGCCGACGTGCTGCCGCGCATGAACGAAGCGTCCTATGACATCGTGCTCGTCGATGCGGACCCCGAGAACGTCATCGACTACGTCGAGCACGGGCTGCGGTTGGTGCGCACCGGCGGGATGGTCCTGGTCCCCCGGATTCTCGGTGGCGGCCGCGTGGCCGACCCCGTGCAGCGTGACGAGGTGACCTCGGCCTATCGCTCGCTCGTGCAGGAGACCCAGGAGTCCTCAGCGGTGCTCGCGACCGTCTCGAGCTCCGGTGAAGGCCTGCTGCAGCTGATCAGCGTCGGTGAGGGCTGAGCCGACGACACCCCGCACAGACGGAAGAGGGCGACGGATCGATGATCCGTCGCCCTCTTCGTGAATCCGCGTGCGCGAATTCGAGTTCTCTCAGGCGGGCTTCACGACGGCTGCCAGCACGTCGTGGAGTTCCTTCGCCTCTGCGTCGTTCACGGAGACGACCAGACGGCCGCCTCCTTCGAGCGGGACGCGCACGATGATGAGTCGTCCTTCTTTTACGGCCTCCATGGGTCCGTCTCCGGTCCTCGGCTTCATCGCTGCCATCGTGGGCTCCTTTTCCTCCGGTGGTATGCGATCAGTTTATCGGGTGTTACCGGAACCTGGATGTCCCCTATGAAGAAATGCATCAAGCCTTAACATTCACGGCACCTGCCAGAACGTGTTCCCCAACGCGTAGATGTGGTAGATCCAGAGCCACTGACCCAGCAGGCAGACCGCCAGAACCCCCAGCCGCCAGACGCGCGAGCGCGGCACCGCGAGTGCTCCCCAGGCAGGACTCAACGGCAGGAGCAGCCGGAAAGTGCTCGACTGCGGGAAGAAGACGGCGAGCAGATAGAGAAGGTAGCTCGCGCTCCAGAGCCTGAGATCGGGACCGAGCGCGCGCACCTGGGGCAGATAGAGCAGAGCCGCACCTGCCGCCACGACGAGGAGCGCCAGAGCGACGGGGCCCCACGCGCCGGGAAGCCCCCACTGGGCGAACCAGAACTGGGACGCCTGGATCCAGCCTTCGAACGGCACGAAACCCTCGACGCCGCCGACGAGCCAGTTACTGCGCCAGGCGAGCTCGGTCGCGAGGTACGCGCCGGGGTCTCCGGTGACGATGCCCGCGATGACCTGCCACGAGAAGCCAGCGATCGTGGCGAGGGCGCCGAGCGCCACGATGTGCACGATCTCCCGCAGGGCGAGCGGGTCGTCTCGGCGGTGCCACCAGCGGAGGATGCCGTGCAGACCGAGGTAGAGCGCGAATGCGAGGATCCCCGGTCTCGTGAACGCCATGACGGGGATGAGAAGGTAGAGCCAGACGTAGTTCCTGCGCACCGTCGCGTCGAGCGCCAGGAACAGCAGGAGGAGGAACAGGGTCTCGGCGTATCCGACCTGGAACATCGCCGCGACAGGTCCGGAGGCGAAGAACACCACCGACCACATCGTCGCCCGCGCGCCGATGCGCTCACGCAGCAGTCGGTGCAGCGCGAGGCAGGCGAAGTAACCGGCCACGAACGACAGCAGGAAAGCGCCCATCCCCCACGAGCCGAACACGAACCCGACCGTCTTGGCGGCGAAAGCGAACACCGGCATGAACGCCCAGGCGTTCTCTGCGACCTCACCGGACTCGGTGAGGGGAAGAGAAGACGGATATCCCTCTTCGGCGACGAGCCAGTACCACTGCGCATCCCACCCGACGATGAAGTCGGCGAGCCCCGGCTCTGCCCCGAACCTCGACAGCGACGTCGACAGCGTCGCCGCCGCGATCATCATCGCGGTCGTCACAGCGCGCGCCGCGAGGTAGATCAGGGCGATCCGCAGCGCCAGCGGTGCGGCCGCCCACCGACGGGTCGCGGTCAGCGCGAACTGAGCCATGCGCGCAGTCCTCGCTCGACGGCGTCGATCTGCGCGAGCGGAACGCGCTCCTCGTCATGATGCGCGAGGTGCGGGTCCCCCGGTCCGTAGTTCACGGCGGGGATGCCGAGGGCCGAGAAGCGAGCGACGTCGGTCCATCCGTACTTGGGGCGCGGCTCGGCGCCGACGGCAGTCACGAAGTCCCGGGCGATCGGGGCATCGAGACCTGGCCGCGCGCCTTCGGCGGCATCGGTGATCTCCACGTCGAAACCTGCCAGCAGGTTGCGGATGTGCGCTTCTGCATCCGCCGCCGACTTGCTCGGAGCGAACCGGTAGTTCACCTCGACCTCGCACGCATCGGGAATCACATTGCCCGCGACCCCTCCCGTGATCCGGACGGCGCTCATGCTCTCGCGATACAGCAGTCCGTCGACCGCGATCTCCTTCGCACGGTACTCGGCCAGACGCGCGAGGATCGGGGCCGCCCGATGGATGGCGTTCTCTCCTATCCAGGCGCGGGCGGCGTGCGCGCGCACGCCGGTGGTGCGCACGATCGCACGCATCGTGCCGTTGCAGCCGCCTTCGACCTCACCATTCGACGGCTCACCGAGGATCGCGAAATCGGCCCGGAAGAGGTCCGGCCGCACCGCAGCGAGGAGAGCCAGCCCGTTCTTCGACGCCTCGACCTCCTCGTTGTCGTACCACATCCAGGTGATGTCGACCGTGGGCTCGGTGAGCTCGGCCGCGAGTTTGAGCTGCACCGCGGTGCCGCTCTTCATGTCGACGGTCCCTCGACCCCAGAGATGGGCGACACCGTCGATCTCGAGGTCCTTCGTCGGCACGTTGCCGTTGATCGGCACAGTGTCGATGTGCCCTGCGATCGCCACCCTCTGGGCTCGTCCGAGGTTCGTACGGGCGACGATCGTGTTGCCGTGACGGATCACCTCGAGGTGGGAGTAGACGGAGATCGCCTCCTCGATGGCGTCCGCGAGCGTCTTCTCGTCACCCGAGACACTCGGGATGTCGCAGATCGCACGGGTCAGGTCGACAGAGGACGCTGTCAGATCGAGCATCATGCACCCAGCCTACTTACCCCGACATCTGTGCGATCGTCCACGCCCGCTCGCGATACCGTGGAGGCATGACTGAGGCGCGCACCGTGTGGGGTACCGGACTTTCGACGACCGCCGGCGACGGCACAGTTCTCGACGCGTGGTTCCCCGGGGTGCTCACCGAAGCCCCGTCGGCCGAAGACGCCGAGGCCGCACTCCTCGCGCTCGAAGCGCTGGCAGGTCCCGACGAGCGACGCAACGTCACCATCGAGACCGTGCAGCTGCACATCGATCTGGATGCCGCGCCCACGTCGACAGTCGACGCCTATCTGCGACTGCACGCGCTCTCACACCTGGTCGTGCGGCCGAACGAGCTCAACCTCGACGGCATCTTCGCCCACCTGCCGAACGTGGCCTGGACCAACGCCGGCCCCGTGCACCCCGATGACGCCGCACGACTTCGCCCGTTGCTGCAGCGGGCAGGGATCCAGGTGCAGGGGCTCGACAAGTTCCCCAGACTCACCGACTACGTGCAGCCGGCGGGCGTGCGCATCGCTGATGCCTCACGCGTCCGCCTCGGCGCCCACCTCTCCCCCGGCACGACGGTCATGCATGAGGGCTTCGTGAACTTCAACGCGGGCACGCTGGGTGCGTCGATGGTCGAAGGACGCATCTCTCAGGGGGTCGTGGTCGGCGACGGCAGCGACATCGGCGGCGGCTCGTCGATCATGGGCACGCTCTCGGGTGGCGGCGCACACCGCGTCTCGATCGGCTCGCGCACACTGTTGGGCGCCAACGCGGGAATCGGCATCTCGCTCGGCGATGACTGCGTCGTGGAAGCCGGACTCTACGTGACGGCGGGCACCAAGGTCGTGCTCCTCGACGCTCCGGCGACGCCTGACGGCGGCAGGCAGACCGTCAAGGGCGCTGAGCTGTCGGGCCAGAACGGCCTGCTGTTCCGCCGCAACTCGCTCAGCGGAGCGGTTGAGGCCGTGCGGCGCGCGGGTGTCGGCGTGACACTCAACGAGGCGCTCCACGCCTGAGCGACGCGCTGAGCGGGAGCGCGTCCCAGGCTTCTCCCCCTGACGCGTGATAGTGTCGAATCGACGATCCTCGCACTGCGAGTCGTCTGCGTCGTCGACACGCTCCCGCGCCACTTGCCTGGTTCTGGCCATTTCGAACGGCGAAACGATGCGCGATCCCGCGCCGTCGCCCACCCTTCCGCACCCGGCCCGTTGGTACGTGCGTGCATTCTCACGGAGATACCTTTATGACTTCCTTCCTCGATCTCGGCGTGCCCGCCGACCTCGCCGCCGTCCTCACCAAGGACGGCAAGACCGAGGCGTTCGCGATTCAGCGCGACACGCTTCCCGATTCTCTCGCCGGTCGTGACCTCCTCGGCCGCGGCCGCACCGGCAGCGGCAAGACGATCGCGTTCGCCCTCCCCCTCGTCGCCCGCCTCTCCGCGTCTTCGCGCAGCAGCCGCCCCGGTCACCCGCGTGGTCTCGTGCTCGCGCCGACCAGGGAGCTCGCCACGCAGATCGCAGCGACCATCGCACCGCTCGCCGAGGCCAAGGGCCTGCGCGTCACGACCGTCTTCGGCGGCGTCAGCCAGCGCCCGCAGGAGCAGGCGATGCGCAACGGCGTCGACATCGTCGTCGCGTGCCCCGGCCGTCTGGAAGACCTGATGAAGCAGCGGGTCGTGCAGCTCGACGCCATCGAGGTCACCGTCCTCGACGAGGCCGACCACATGGCCGACCTCGGGTTCCTCCCGGGCGTCACCCGCATCCTCACCGCCACGCCGGCCGGCGGCCAGCGTCTGCTCTTCAGCGCGACCCTCGACCGCGGCATCGACACGCTCGCCCGCCGCTTCCTGTCGAACGCCGTCAGCCACGAGGTCGACGAAGAGAGCGTGCCCGTCGGCGAGATGACCCACCGCGTGCTGGTCGTCGACTCGACCGACAACAAGACCGAGCTCGTGCGCGAGCTCGCGTCGGGCACCGGCCGGCGCATCCTCTTCACCCGCACGAAGCACCAGGCCAAGAAGCTCGCGAAGCAGCTCACCGCAGCAGGCATCCCGGCCGTCGACCTGCACGGCAACCTGTCGCAGAATGCGCGTGAGCGCAACCTCGGCGCCTTCTCGGCAGCCCCCGAAGACGGCGGCGTGCGCGTCCTCGTCGCCACCGACGTCGCTGCCCGCGGAGTGCACGTCGACAACGTCGATCTCGTCGTCCACGTCGACCCGCCCATGGAGCACAAGGCATACCTGCACCGCTCAGGTCGCACTGCTCGTGCCGGAGCCGCAGGAACGGTCGTCACGGTGGTGCTCCCCGAGCAGCGCCGCGATGTGAAGGATCTGCTGCGCAAAGCAGCGATCAGCGCCGCTCTCGAGCCCGTCACGACGGCCGCCGTCAGCGAGCTGGTTCCCGAGCGCGCCGCACACGTGCGTCCTGCTCCCGTCCAGGCGCAGCAGCGCCAGGCGCCCAAGCAGCGTCCCGCGGGCGGCGAGCGCAACTCGGCCGCCAACCCGCCGTCGCGTCGCAGCCGTCGCCCCCGCTCTGGCCAGAGTGGTCAGGGTGCGCCGGCAGCGCAGACCGGTTCGCGACAGGGCGGCCAGGGCGGATCTCGCCAGGGCGGTCAGTCGCGCAACCAGGGCGGCCGCGGCTGGAGCTCGCAGGGTCGCTGAACCCCGCTGCAAGAGAGGCGGGTGCGCCGATACTCAGGCATCGACGCACCCGCCTTTCTGCGCCCCGACGAAACCGGAGTGTGCGGAGGGCGCCGTGATCAGCGTCCTACCGCCGCCAGCACCTTCGGATCCGAGCAACCGCGGGCGAACCCGGCGAGGCGACGACGGATCTCGAAGCCGAGCACTCGAACTCCGATCCATTCGGCGAACGGTGCGAGCCACGCGGGGCGGCACGAGAAGTTGTACTTCCACACAGCCAGCGTGCCCTCCGGCACCTCGGTGAACCGCCAGCCGCCACCGAGCTTGGTGAAGAACCAGGGACCCCGCTCCATCACCATGCCCACGTTCGTGGGTGGGGCGTACGACACGTAGCGGCTGACCATCGAGAGACCGAACCGCTGCCGGGTGAAGGTGCGCACACCCTTGGCGGGCGCATCCGCGTCGTCCATGAGGTGCTGCTCGCTGATGAAGCGGTCCCAGCGTCGCCGCACCGCTCCCGTCGTCTGAGACACCGCGAACGCCGTCGCGGGGTCCACCGGCACGACCGCTTCGGCGCTGACGACAGGCATCGCGCTCGGCGTCAGCGAGTCTGGAAGGTGCGCTCGGGAGACCCCGTGTAGAGCTGCTGCGGGCGGCCGATCTTGGTCTGCGGGTCGAGCTGCAGCTCACGCCACTGCGCGAGCCACCCGGGGAGACGACCGATCGCGAACAGCACGGTGAACATGCGGGTCGGGAAGCCCATCGCCTTGTAGATCACACCGGTGTAGAAGTCGACGTTCGGGTAGAGACGACGCTCCTTGAAGTAGTCGTCTGCGAGAGCGAGCTCTTCGAGTTCCTGAGCGAGGTCGAGAAGCGGGTCCGTGACGCCGAGCTCGGCGAGCACCTCACCGGCTGCTTCCTTGACGAGCTTGGCGCGCGGGTCGTAGTTCTTGTAGACCCGGTGCCCGAAGCCCATGAGCTTCACGCCCTCTTCCTTGTTCTTCACCCGCTCGACGAAGCGAGACACGCTCTGGCCGGAGTCACGGATCTGGCCGAGCATCGTGAGGACGGCTTCGTTCGCACCACCGTGCAGCGGGCCGGACAGCGCCTGGATGCCCGCAGAGATCGATGCGAACTGGTTCGCACCGGTCGAGCCGACCAGACGCACGGTCGAGGTCGACGCGTTCTGCTCGTGGTCCTCGTGCAGGATGAGCAGCAGCTCGAGGGCCTTCGACATGACCGGGTTGACCTGGTACTCCTCGGAGTGCACGCCGAAGTTGAGCTTGAGGAAGTTCTCGACGAAGCCGAGGGAGTTGTCGGGGTAGAGGAACGCCTGGCCGATGCTCTTCTTGTGCGCGTAGGCGGCGATGACCGGCAGCTTCGCCAGCATCCGGATCATGTTCAGCTCGACGTGCTCGGGGTTGTGCGGGTCGGTCTGACCCTCGTAGTAGGTCGAGAGAGCGGCGACGGCCGACGACAGCACAGACATCGGGTGCGCCGTGTGCGGCAGCGCCGAGAAGAACCGCTTCAGGTCTTCATGCAGCAGCGTGTGCCGACGGATCTTCTCATCGAACTCCGCGAGCTCGGCGGCGGAGGGCAGCTCACCGTAGATGAGGAGCCAGGCGACCTCGAGGTAGCTCGTCGATCCGGCGAGCTGCTCGATCGGATATCCGCGGTAGCGCAGGATGCCCTTGTCTCCGTCGATGAAGGTGATCGCGGACTTGGTGGACGCGGTGTTGACGAAACCGTAGTCGAGCCCTGTGTAGCCGGTCTGCCGCGTCAGCGTCGAGAAGTCGATGCTGTCGGTGCCCGCCGTGCCTCGCACGAGTGGGAACTCAGCGGTCGTATCGCCGATCGTCAGCTTCGCTGTCGCCTGCTGCTCTGCCGCTGCGCTCACGCGGGCCTCCTCATGGATCTTCATCAAGTCGGATGTGGCGATGTCACGGCGCTGAGCACCAGGTCTGTTCGAGATCATCGATACACAACCGAATCGCCTTTACAGCCTAGTAGGCACACAGGCCTACTGTGACAACCGACAAAAGAACCCGCAGTCTGAGGCGAGAACCTACACGGCTTGTTCGCGCAGGCGCCGGGCGCCCTCGGCGATCCGTTCGGAAGGAGCCGTCAGCGCCAGCCGCACGTGCTCGTTCGAGAACGCGCCGTAGAACGGGCCGGGACCCGCGAGGATGCCGAGATCCGCAAGCCTCTCGATGCTCGTCCAGGCATCCTGCCCCTCGGTCGCCCACAGGTAGAGGCCGGCTTCCGATCCATCGATCCGGAACCCCGCAGCTTCGAGCGCCGGCCGCAGGATGTCGCGCCGCCCACTGTAGAGCTCCTTCTGAGCCGCGACGTGCTCGTCGTCACCCAGAGCCACGGCCATCGCGTGCTGCACAGGCTCCGGTGGCATCAGCCCCAGGTGCTTGCGCGCGGTGAGCAGCTCGCCGACGATGCGCGCGCACCCCGCCACGAAAGCGGCCCGGTAGCCGGCGAGATTCGACTGCTTGCTCAGCGAGTAGACGCTGAGCAGATTCGCCCTGCTCCCCCCCGTCACGCGCGGGTCGAGGACCGAGGGGATCGGCTCGGTCGCCCACTGGCCGTCCCACCCGAGCTCGGCGTAGCACTCGTCGCTCGCGAGCACGGCCCCCAGCTCCCGAGCGCGCAGAACCGCGGCGGAGAGCTCCTCCACCGTCCAGGTGCGACCGTCGGGGTTGCCCGGCGTGTTGATCCAGATGAGCTTGGTGCCCTCGGGCCAGTCGGCAGGATCGTCGGAAGGCAGCGGCGTGGCCCCGACGACGCGGGCACCCACCTCGTAGGTCGGGTATGCGATTCGGGGATGCACGACGATGTCGCCGGCGCCGAGACCGAGCAGGGTCGGCAGCAGGGCCACGAGCTCCTTCGAGCCGATCGTGGGCAGGACGTTGTCGACCGTGAGGTCGACCACTCCCCTGCGGCGGGCGTACCACGCGACGATCGCCTCACGCAGAGCGGGAGTGCCGACGGTCTGCGGGTACGCGTGCGCGTCCGTCGCCTCCGACAGAGCTCGGCGGATCAGCTCGGGCGTCGGGTCGACGGGCGACCCGACGGACAGGTCGACGATCCCCTCCGGATGCAGGGCAGCGCGCTGACGATAGGGAACGACCGCATCCCACGGATAGTCGGCGAGATCCCGAACGCTCACCGACTACTCGCCCTGTGGCGGGAGAGCGGCGATGATCGGGTGATCGTGCGCGATGACGCCGACCTTGGCGGCACCACCCGGAGAGCCGACCTCGTCGAAGAACTCGACGTTGGCCTTGTAGTAGTCCTGCCATTCTTCCGGCAGGTCGTCTTCGTAGTAGATCGCCTCGACGGGGCAGACGGGTTCGCACGCGCCGCAGTCGACGCATTCGTCGGGGTGGATGTACAGCGAGCGTTCGCCCTCGTAGATACAGTCAACGGGGCATTCGTCGATGCAGGCGCGATCCTTGACATCGACGCACGGGAGAGCGATCACATACGTCACTCGACCAGTCTACGACTCGCCGCCGGTCCGATCGCCCAGAGCGGGGGCACGCCGAGCACTCGGCGCTTCGCCGTCGGACGCCCCAGACGACATTGCGGGCGCAGGCGCAGGCGCATCGGTGCGCGCGGGAAGCCGGGAGAAGGACGGCCATGCCACGGCGAGAAGCACGAGTCCGGCGACGAGATAGGTCCAGATGCGACCGCTGAGCGTGTCTTCGACGACCACCGACCCACCAGGGCCGACGCCGGAGATCAGCATCAGCATGCCGAGCATGCCGAGCCCCGCGGCGAGAGTCGCGCCCCGGTCGTGGGTGAGCGCCCGGATCGCGACGAGGATCGCCCCGCACGCGACCGCTCCCACCAGCAGCCCCACGGGCACCGGTCCCCACATCAGGCTGTGTCCGATCGTTCCCGCGACGCCGAAGACGCCGCCGACGAGAGCCGCGGCGATCCAGGAAAGCACCCGGGAGATCCATCCAGTACGCACGAGTCGATCCTACGCGCGCCGAGGATCTGCTCGACTCAGGCAGCGAGGCCGAGAAGCCTCAGGATCGCGGCGACGACCGCAGCGGCGAACACCACGACCAGGAACGACTGACGCAACCACAGAAGACCGGCCGCGACGAGCAGAGCGGGGACCCGTGCATCGACGACCACGGCCTGCCCGGCTCCGAGAGTCTGCACAGCCACGAGTGCGGCGAGGAGCGCCACGGTCAGCAGGTCGGAGATGCGAGCCGGTCGTGGCGCCTCGAGCACGCTCGGCGGAACGAGATAACCGCTGGCCTTGAGCGCCAGGCAGATCACCGCAGCGAGCAGGATCGCGCTCCACACGCTCATCGGTCGATCTCCCCGGGGCCGGCCGTGGAGCCGTCGACTCGTCCCAGCCAGTTGAACCAGCCGACGACGATCGCGACGACAGCCGCGACCAGCACGGGCAGACCGGGCATGATCAAGGGCGTGAGCGACGCGGCCACGACAGCTGCGGCCACACCGACCGCGATCGCCTGGCGCTCCTTGAGGCGCGGCCAGAGCAGAGCCAGGAACGCAGCGGCAGCGGCAGCATCCAGCCCCCAGGTCTTCGGGTCGCCGAGCACGTCGCCGACCAGAGCGCCGATCAACGTCGTGATGTTCCATCCGATGAAGATCCCGATGCCGGTCACCCAGAAGCCGACCTGCCTCAGACGAGGATCTCTCTGCGAGATGGCCACCGCGGTGGACTCGTCGATCGTGAAGTGCGCCGCCGCGACTCGGCGGGCGGGCGTGGTTCCGACGATCGGAGACATCCGCATGCCGTAGGCGGCGTTGCGCACCCCGAGCAGCGTCGCCGAGGCGATGGCCGAGGGAAGCGCCGACACGCCTCCGGCGGCGAACACGCCGACGAATGCGAACTGCGATCCGCCCGTGAACATCAGCAGGCTGAGCACGCACGTCTGCCAGACATCCAGACCGGATGCCACGGCGAGCGCGCCGAAAGAGACGCCATAGGCGCTGGTCGCGAGAACCACGCCCAGCGCCTCGCGCCAGACTTCGCGCTCAGCGGTCATCGCGAGATCGTTCGCTGCAGTGAACACATGATCATCATTCTGAACAACGCCTCATGGATAGTCAAGCGAACGATCGTTTGACATACTGAACAGATGGAGGATCTCCGCACCCGCATCGCCCGTACCGTGCGCAACGAACGTGAGAGAGCCGCGCTGTCCGTCTCCGAGCTCGCGCGTCGGGCGGGAATCTCGAAGGCGACTGTCTCGCAACTCGAATCAGGCTCCGGCAATCCCAGCGTCGAGACGCTGTGGGCTCTGGGTGTCGCGCTCGGGGTGCCTTTCGCCGTGCTCGTCGACCAGCAGATCAACGCGCCGACGCTCATCCGCGCCGACGACCTCGCCGGTGTGCCGTCGTCAGCGGCGGCGTACAGCGCGACGCTGCTGTCTGCGAGCCCACCGGGCGCCCGCAGGGATGTGTACCTGATCCAGGCGGAACCCGGTGATCAGCGGCGCTCCGATCCGCATCATCCGGGCACCACCGAGCACGTGGTCCTCATCTCGGGGCAAGCTCTGATCGGGCCGACGGACGACCCTGTGCTGTTGAACCCCGGCGACTACCTCTCGTACGCCGGAGACGCACCGCACGTGTTCGAGGCGATCGTCGCCGGTACAAGCGCGGTTCTCATCTCCGAACTCCGCTGAGCATCATTCCGGCCCCGGACCCGAGCCCGAGACCGGTGACGGGTCGGGGATCTCCTCGGGCTTGTACTTCGGAAGTCTCGATGCGGGCAGGATCGCCACCGCGCTGAGGCCGGCGAGCAGCAGCAGCCCGAGTCGCAGCGTGCCCAGACGAGACTCCTCGTTGACGGCAACCGCCGCGTCGATCTGCTCGGGGGTCGCATCGGTCTGCTCGAGGGCGGCGCGGAGGTCGTCGTTGCTGACGAAGTTGAGGTTGTCCAGGTCGACCTGCGCGACGAGCGAGGGCGGCAGCTCGGGATGCTCGACGACCGCACGACCGATGCTCAATCCGAGGAGCGATACGAGGAGCGCGCCGGCCAGAGCGGTGCCGACCGCGGAGGCGAGGTTCTGCGTGGTGCCTCGGAGCGAACCGACATCCCCCGCGAGCTCGGCGGGCGCCGAGGTGACGAGCACGTTGAACACGAGCGTCACGAGCGCGCCCTGGCCGATGCCGAAGACGATCAGCCCCAGGATCGTGGGCAGGGTCTCCCAGTTGTTGTTGACCACGACGGACAGCCAGACGAGCGCGACCGTGGTCAGGATGAACCCGAAGACGCCGATCACCCGCGGCGGGTAGCGCTTGTAGAAGCGGACGACGAGGGTGGCCGTGATGAAGACCGTCAGGTTGAAGGGCATCATCGCGAGGGATGTGTCGAAAGGCGTCCTCCCCTGCACGATCTGGATGTACAGCGGGATGGTGAAGTTCACGCACGCCTCGAGAGCCACGACGATGAACATCGCGTAGACGGCCGCTCGCTCCTTCGATGAGTCCAGGATGCTGAGGTCGATCAGCGGCACCTTGCCCTCGGCCATCCGCCTCCGCGTCCACACGAAGAAGCACTGCCCGAGCACGATTCCCACGACCACGAAGGCGGGAGCTGGCGAGAGCCCCAGGATGCTGAAGGGCGCAGCCTCCGTCGCGGCGACGGCTCCCCACCCGTTGAGGTTGTTGAAGCCGAGGGTGAGAAGGACGATCGCCGCACCGATGAGCAGCGACGCCACGAGGTCGATGCGGATCGACGCGTCGCCGCGATCGCCGCGAAGCGTGAAGCTGAAGGCGAACACCACCACCGCGATGCCGAACACGATGAAGAACATCGGACGCCATCCGACGAGCGTTCCGAGGGTGCCGCCGATCAGGAAGGCCGTGACCCCGGAGATGGCCCTGGCCGAGCCGATCGCACCGATCGCGGTCGCCTGTTGCGCTCCGCGATAGTTCTCGGCGATCAGCGCCACGATCGAGGGCACGATGATCGCCGCAGCAGCGCCGGCGACCGCCTGCCCGGCGATGGCCCAGCCCACGCTCGGCGACACGATCATGAGCACCGAGGATGCGGCGAAGAGGCCGATCACGATCCGGAAGATGAGCACCCACCCGATGCGCTGGCCGAGCTTCGCGCCGGTCATCACCAGTGCGGCCACGGCGAGCCCGTACATCACGATCGTCGTGCTGGCGACAGTCGGCGGCACGCCGAACTCGCTGACCATGCCGCCGAGCGAGATCGGAAGGGCGGCCACGTTGAACGACATGAGCACCTGGGCGAGGAAGAGGCTGACGAGCGGCATCCAGGAGGTCTTCGTGGGAGCCGGAGCGATGTGTGTCATGACAGGGTCCTCCGAACGGTGAGAGGGGTCAGTCCGTCGAGCGAGGGGTCGCCGACGGCGCGGAAGCGAACAGGTTCAGGCCGAGTGCGCGCGAGAGGTGGCCGATCGCGAGCTGCGACCGCACAGAGTTGCCGGCTCGGTCGAGGCGAGGTGAGAATCCGGCGACCGCCCCCTTGCCGGGGGCGACAGCCACGATGCCTCCGGCGACCCCCGACTTGGCCGGCAGGCCGATCTCGAACAGCCACTCCCCCGAAGTCTCGTAGAGGCCGGTCGACGCCACCACGGCGAGAGTGTCGCGGCAGACGTCCGCCGAGACGACGCGCTCACCGGTGATGGGGTTCACGCCGCCGTCTGCGAGCGTCGCGCCCATCACCGCGAGGTCATGAGCGGTGACGCTGAGCGCGCACTGACGCGTGTAGACGTCGACCACGTCATCCGGGTCGCCGGTCAGCCGTCCGTAGCTTCGCAGCAGCCACCCCATCGCTCGGTTCCGCTCGTTCGTCTCCGCCTCGGACGCATAGACGACCCCGTCAAGACTCAGCGGGCGTCCGGCGAAGGCCGACAACCCCTCTCGGACGCGCTCCCACTGCTCGACGGACGTCTGCCCCGGCATCAGCGCCGTGGTGGCGATCGCACCCGCGTTGACCATCGGATTCATCGGATGCCCCGCGTTGAGCTCGAGCGCCATGAGCGAGTTGAAGGCGAGCCCCGTGTTGTTGACCCCCACGATCTCGCGCACCCGCTCGTGGCCGTGCTCCTGGATGGCCAGCGCATACACGAACATCTTCGAGATCGACTGGATAGAGAACGGATGCAGCGCGTCTCCGGCGTCATGCAGGCCGCCATCGACCTCGATGACCGCGAGACCGAACAGCTCGGGGTCGGCCTCCGCGAGCACGGGGATGTAATCGGCGACTGCACCCGTGCGGTCGTCCGCATAGCGGCGGTGGGCTTCGCGCACGAGCTCGTCGACGCGGTCCCACCCCGGCAGGGCGCCGGTCGACACCTGCTGCGGGATGTCTGTCAGTGCCGCGACGTCCATGCGTTCTCCTCCGAGTCCACGACCCCCCAGCCGTCACCGCTCACCGTAGTGGCAATGCCTCGCTCTGCCTAGAGCACTGAGCGCCGGTTTCAGGCTGCGCCCTGAAACGCCGAGACCCACCGCCGCACGCATGCGGGGTGGGTCTCGGTGGTGCCGGTCGGGCGGCGGAGGCTCAGTACCAGTTCACGGACTGGGAGTGCCCCCACGCGCTGCAGGGGGTGCCGTACACGGAGGAGATGTATCCGAGACCCCAGCGGATCTGCGTGGCCGCATTCGTCTGCCAGTCGGATCCGGCAGACGCCATCTTGCTTCCGGGCAGAGCCTGCGGAATCCCCGTCGCACCGCCCGAGGCGTTGTACGCCTGGTAGTTCCACCCGGATTCCTTGGTCCACAGCGAATCCAGGCAGGAGAACTGGTCGTCGCCCCACCCGTACTGACCTGACGCGATGTCGCGCGCCGCGGCCTTCGCGCCGTCGACGGTGTTCGTCTGAGCGAGTGCGGCGGCTTCAGCGGCCGCCTGCTCGGCAGCCGCATCCGCAGCGGCTTTGGCCTGCTGAGCTGCTACGTAGGATTCCTGCAGGGCGGCGGTCTCAGCGACGATCTCGTCCGTGCCGGTGACCGCATACGCAGTGAGGCTCGTGAGCTGCCTGTTCGAGAACTCGTCGCGGTCGGCGAGCTGATCGACCCAGGCGGTCACGTCGGAGGTGTCGACCGAGGAGGGTGCCGCGCCGAGGTCGAGGCCCGATGCCGCGACCTCGGCGTTCAGCGCCTCGGCTGCAGCAACGGCGTCCTGAGCGGCGACCATCGTCAGGGCTGAGTCGTCGGCGCTCTTCGCCGGCTGCTCGGTCTCGCCGGTGACGAAGGACGTGACGCCGGCGACGGCGTCCGGCACCTCGGCACCAGCCGCGGGCGCCGACACCATGCCGACGGTCAGGGCGAGGCCGAGCACACCGCCGGTGATCGTTCCGAGAAGCAGCTTGGGGCGACGTGCCGTGATCGCGTTGCGGGCTGACGCCGCCGCGTGGGCGCGCCGAAGCGCACGAGTGTTTTGAAGCATGGGTTCGACTTTCGGGTCGTCGTACGCCCGTCACAGGACACTCATCGGGAGATTGCCCCAGGCGCAAGGTAACGATTCTGCAACGGCCCGCCTGGACGTTTCGTGAGAAAAGGGCCCTGTACAGCCGTTTTCGGCGGTACAGGGCCCTTCTCTTAGACGATTCTCAGGAGCCGGCGTCCTGACGCTTGAGGCGCGCGGTGTCGCGAGCACGCGTGTTGGCGTCGAGGTTGACCTTGCGGATGCGGACGACCTCGGGCGTGACCTCGACGCATTCATCGTCACGCGCGAACTCGAGGCTCTCCTCGAGGGTGAGCTGGCGCGGAGGGGTCATCGACTCGAAGGTGTCGGAGCTCGCCGCACGCATGTTGGTGAGCTTCTTCTCCTTCGTGATGTTGACGTCCATGTCGTCGGCACGCGAGTTCTCGCCGATGACCATGCCCTCGTAGACCTCCTGAGTGGGCTGCACGAAGAACGACATGCGCTCCTGCAGGGCGATCATCGCGAACGGGGTGACGACACCCGAGCGGTCGGCGACGATCGAGCCGTTCTGGCGGGTCGTGATCGACCCTGCCCACGGCTCGTAGCCGTGCGAGATCGCGTTGGCGATTCCGGTGCCGCGGGTCGTGGTGAGGAACTCGCTGCGGAAGCCGATCAGACCACGAGACGGGACGATGAACTCCATGCGCACCCAGCCGGTGCCGTGGTTCGTCATGTTCTCCATGCGGCCCTTGCGGTTCGCGAGCAGCTGCGTGATCGCGCCGAGGTGCTCCTCAGGAGTGTCGATGGTGAGGTGCTCAAACGGCTCGTAGGTCTTGCCGTCGATCTTCTTCGTGACCACCTGCGGCTTGCCGACGGTGAGCTCGAAGCCCTCGCGACGCATGTTCTCGACCAGGATGGCGAGCGCCAGCTCGCCGCGGCCCTGGACCTCCCAGGCGTCGGGGCGTCCGATGTCGACCACCTTGAGCGAGACGTTGCCGATCAGCTCCTTGTCGAGACGGTCCTTGACCATTCGAGCGGTGAGCTTGTGGCCCTTGACCTTGCCCATCAGCGGCGAGGTGTTCGTGCCGATCGTCATCGAGATGGCGGGGTCGTCGACCGTGATCGCGGGAAGCGGGCGGACGTCCTCGGGGTCGGCGATGGTCTCGCCGATCGTGATGTTCTCGAAACCGGCGATGGCGACGATGTCGCCGGGGCCGGCGGACTCGGCGGGGTAGCGCTCGAGCGCGCGCGTCTTGAGCAGCTCGGTGATACGTGCGTTCTGGTGCGTGCCGTCCGCACGGACCCAGGCGACGGTCTGGCCCTTCTTCAGCGTGCCGTTGAAGACGCGGAGAAGCGCGAGGCGGCCGAGGAACGGGCTGGAGTCGAGGTTCGTGACCCAGGCCTGCAGCGGGTGCTCGTCGTCGTACTCCGGAGCGGGAACATGCTCGAGGATCGCCTCGAAGAGCGGCTCGAGGTCGTCGTTGTCGGGCAGCGATCCGTCGGCCGGACGGTTGCGCGACGCGGCGCCGGCACGGCCGGACGCGTAGACGACGGGGACGTCGAGCAGAGCGTCGACGTCGAGGTCGGGCACGTCGTCGACGAGGTCGGACGCGAGGCCGAGCAGCAGGTCGTGGGCCTCTTCCTCGACCTCGGCGATGCGAGCGTCGGGGCGGTCGGTCTTGTTGACCAGGAGGATGACGGGAAGCTTGGCCTCGAGAGCCTTGCGCAGCACGAAGCGGGTCTGCGGAAGCGGGCCCTCGCTGGCGTCGACGAGCAGCACGACGCCGTCGACCATCGACAGGCCGCGCTCGACCTCTCCACCGAAGTCGGCGTGGCCGGGCGTGTCGATCACGTTGATGGTGATCTCCTTGCCCTGAGCATGCTTGCCCTTGTAGGTGATCGCCGTGTTCTTGGCGAGGATCGTGATGCCCTTCTCACGCTCCAGATCGTTGGAGTCCATCGCGCGTTCATCGACGTGCGCGTGTTCGCCGAAGGAGCCCGTCTGACGCAGCATGGCGTCGACGAGGGTGGTCTTACCGTGGTCGACGTGAGCGACGATAGCGACGTTGCGGAGGTCAGAACGGAGGGCGTGCGCCATGCAGATGTCCTAAAGAGTGTGGGGTTTTGTCGAGAAGCCGACGTTCCAGACTACCGTATGCCGACGACTCGTTCCTGAGCGCTCGAAGTACGATCGGGAGCGTGACCGTCGTCGACCTCTCTCCCCCGCCCTCGCGCGCTCGTCTATGGTGGGAGATCGCCATCGTCCTCGCCCTCGGACTCGGTCAGTCCGCGGTGTATGCGATCGTGCAACTGGCCTACCGGCTCACCGACGAGACGCCGCTGGCCGATCAGACCGCGACCCTGAATCCGTCCCGGAGCGACAGGGAGATCTTCGACCTGATCTACCAGGTCCTGTCGATCGGGTTCTCCCTCGTCCCGGTGCTGCTCGTCTGCTTCCTGCTGTGGCAGTCGTCCAGACCGCACCTGAGCAGGCTGGGTCTGGACGGCACCCGGGTCGGAGCGGATGTGGGCCGCGGGATCCTCCTGGTCGCAGCCATCGGCATCCCCGGTCTCGGTCTGTATCTCGCCGGCCGTGCCCTCGGACTCTTCGTCGCGGTGAACCCCGCGGGGCTCGACAGTCACTGGTGGACCATCCCGGTCCTTCTCCTCGCGGCAGCGCGCGCATCACTGCAAGAGGAGTTCGTGGTGCTCGGCTACCTCTTCGCCCGGCTCCGGCAGCTGGGCTGGGGGCCGTGGGCGATCATTCTGACCACCTCCGTGCTGCGGGCGAGCTACCACCTCTACCAGGGTCCCGGAGCGTTCATCGGAAACCTCGCCATGGGGCTGCTCTTCGGATGGCTGTTCCAGCGCAGCGGACGGCTCATGCCGTTCCTCGTCGCGCACTTCCTGATCGACGCCACGGTGTTCGTCGGCTACCCCTGGGCGGCGGCCACCTGGCCGATGCTCTTCGGGCTTCCCGGCTGACGGAGCTCCGCGCGATCAGGCGTTCGCGATGAGGATCGACGCCACAGCCCAGATCACGATGACGCCGAGCGCGATGAGCGCCTGAGAGTCCCAGGTGCGGCGGATCGGCGCGTCCGCTGACGAGGGAGCCGCCTGCCAGCGGTCACGGATGTCGGTGAGCTCGCGGAGGCCGGCCGGCGCCTTGGCCTCGTCGTCCTCGCGCACCTGGCGCCGAATCGGACGCGCTCTCGCAGGCCCCCCGTAACTCGAGAGCTCCGAGCCGTCCTCGAGCGAGAAGACGAGCTGCCAGCGCAGGTCGATGTCGCGGACGCGGCTCCAGCCGAAGGACGTCCGGCGCAGCATGTTCTGCACCATCGCTCCCTCGCCGTCGACACGCACGACCGAGACGAAGGCGATCTCGTACACGACCCAGAGACCGAGCAGCACCCAGGGGGCGAGCAGCAGCATCTGCCCCCATCCCGCGCGCACGACCGCATCGCCGAGCAGGAAGATCGCGAGCAGCGAGCAGAGGACGAGGGAGACAGGCCCGGAGGCCGCACGGAATCTCCGTGCGGCCTCCGGTCGAGGTTCGATGCTCACTCTCAGTGACCGCCGAGGGTGATCGATGCACCCGGGATCGCCTTCAGCAGGCGATCCGTGTACTCCTGCTGCGGGTTGGCGAAGATCTCGTCGACGGTGCCCTGTTCGACGATCTTGCCCTTCTCCATGACGCACACGAGGTCGCTCGAGACACGGACGACCGCGAGGTCGTGCGTGATGAACAGATACGTGAGCCCGAGCTCCGACTGGAGTTCGGCGAGCAGCTGCAGCACCTGATCCTGCACCAGCACGTCAAGCGCCGAGACGGCCTCATCGAGGACGATGATGTCGGGCTTGAGCGCCAGCGCACGCGCGATGGCAACACGCTGACGCTGTCCGCCCGAGAGCTCGTTCGGATACCGGGTCGCCAGAACGCGCGGCAGCGATACCTGGTCGAGAAGCTCCTCGACCCGCTCACGCTGTGACGCGCGGTCGCCGACGCCGTGGATCTGCAGCGGTTCGGCGATGGTGTTGCCGATGTTGCGCAGCGGGTCGAGCGAGCCGTACGGGTCCTGGAACACCGGCTGCATGCGCCGACGCAGTCCGAACGCCTGGGCGTTCGAGAGCTTCGACACGTCCTGGCCGTCGATCTCGATCACGCCGCTGGTCGGCTCCTCGAGCTTCAGCACCATCTTCGCGACGGTGGACTTGCCGGAACCCGACTCCCCCACCAGTGCGAGAGTCTTGCCTCGAGGGATCGCGAACGAGACGTCGTCGACCGCACGGAAGGCTTCGCTGCGGAAGCCGCCCTGACGGATCCGGTAGTCCTTCGTGAGCCCGGCGACGCGCACCGTCGGCGGGATGGCGGCGAGGTGGTCGAGAGTCTCGATGCCCCGGTCCTCCACCACCGCCTGGATGCGCTGCGATGCCACGCTGGGCGCCGCGGCGACCAGACGCTTCGTGTACGGATGCTGCGGGTTCTCGAGGATCTCGCGGCTGGGGCCGGCCTCGACGATGTTGCCGCCGTTCATCACGATGATCTTGTCGGCACGCTCGGCCGCGAGGCCCAGATCGTGCGTGATCAGCAGCACCGAGGTGCCCTTGTCGCGGGTGAGCGAGGCCATGTGATCGAGGATCACGCGTTGCACCGTCACGTCGAGAGCCGAGGTCGGCTCGTCGGCGATGAGCAGCTTCGGGTCGGCCGCAAGGCCCATCCCGATCAGCGCGCGCTGACGCATGCCACCCGAGAACTGGTGCGGGAACTGGTGCAGACGCTTCTCGGCGTCGGCCAGGCCCGCCTGCTGCAGCACCTCGACGGTGCGTGCTTTGGCGGCGTCGCGCCCCTGGGCGATGCCGTTCGCACGGATCGCCTCCTTGACCTGGAAGCCGATGCTCCAGACAGGGTTGAGGTTCGACATCGGGTCCTGCGGCACGAAGCCGATGTCCCGACCGCGCACAGCCTCGATCTCGCGACGGTTGAGTGTCGTGAGCTCGCGACCTTCGAGGGTGATCGACCCGGCGGTGACCTCGCCGGTTCCCGGGAGCAGGTTCACGATGGCCGTGGCCGTCGTGGACTTGCCCGAGCCCGACTCGCCCACGATCGCGACGGTCTCGCCCGGCATGACGTCGAAGCTGACTCCGTGGAGCACTTCGCGCAGACCCTCCTGCGTGCGGAACGCGACTGTGAGGTCGCGGATGCTCAGCAGCGGGACCTGTTCGGTGATTCGCTCGCTCATCGGCGTGCCCTCGCCTTCGGGTCGAGGGCGTCTCGGATGAGCTCGCCCAGGGTGACGAACGCCAGCACCGCGAGGGTGAGCGCGATCGACGGATAGATGAGTGCCATCGGTGCGACACGCAGTGATGCCTGAGCCTTCGCGATGTCGTTACCCCACGACATCACGTCACTGCCGAGCCCCACGCCGAGGAACGACAGCGTCGCCTCCGCGACGATCGCCGCCGCGAGTCCGAGGGTCGAGACGACGAGGAGCGGCGCGATGGCGTTCGGGACGACGTGATTCAAGAGGATCTTGAACTTGGACTGCCCGAGCGCCTGTGAGGCCATCACGAAGTCCGCTTGACGCACCCGGAGCACCTCAGCGCGTACGACGCGAGCCGTCGAGGCCCACGCGAATGCTCCGATGGCGAATGCGAGTGTCCACACCGAACGGGAGTCCCGGAACACGGTCATCACGACCACGGCCGCGAGGATGTACGGGATCGCGAAGAAGATGTCGCCGATGCGCGACAGCAGGCCATCGAGCCAGCCGCCGTAGAAGCCCGCGAGGGCTCCCATGATCAGTCCGAGGATCGACGAGATCAGGGTCGCGATGAGGCCGACTGCGAGAGAGGTCTGCGAACCCCAGACGATGCGGGCGTAGATGTCACAGCCCTGGAACGTGAACCCGAGCGGGTGGCCGTCGGTCGGACCGCCGTTGCTGTTCGCCAGCTGGCAGTCGTCGTTCGGAGGTGTGGCGGTGAACAGTGTCGGCCACAAAGCCATCACGAGGAAGAAGAGCGCCAGCACTATCGAGAACCAGAACAGCGGTCGACGCCGCACGTCGAACCAGGCGTCTCGCCACAGATTGCTGGGCTTGTCGGAGATGCGGACGGCGTCGACAGCGATCGACTCCGTCTCGATCGGAGCGACGTAGTGCTTCTGAGAGGTGGGATCAGGCATAGCGAATCCTCGGGTCGAGCAGACCGTAGAGCAGGTCGATGAGAAGGTTCACCAACACGTACAGGATGACGAACACGGTCACGAACGAGACGACCGTGGGTCCCTCGCCGCGCTGGATCGCCTGGAACAGCGTGTTTCCCACACCGGGGACGTTGAAGATGCCCTCGGTGACAGTGGCACCCACGAGCAGCACGCCGAAGTTCGTGGCGGAGTTGGTGATCACGGGGATCAGCGAGTTGCGCAGCACGTGCACGGGCAGCACGCGGTTGCGCGAGAGGCCCTTGCTGTACGCCGTGCGCACCCAGTCCTGGTTGAGGGTCTCGATGACGGAGCTGCGCATCAGACGCATGCTGACGGCGTAGAGGCTGAAGCCGAGCACGATCGCCGGCAGCCAGAGACCGCCCCAGTCGTTGTCGGCGCCGACAGTGGGCTTGAACCATCCGAGCTGGATCGCGAGGAAGTACTGTGCGAGGAACGCGACGACGAAGATCGGGATCGCGATCGCGACCAGCGCGACGACGAGCGAGATGTTGTCGAAGAGCTTGCCCTTGCGCAGCGCTGAGATGGTGCCGATGATGATCGCCAGCACGAACTCGATGGCGATCGCCATCACCGCGAGGCGCCCCGTCACCGGAAGCGTGGCGGCGAGCACTGCAGAAACCGGCCGACCGGAGTAGGTGGTGCCCAGGTCGCCTTGGAACACACCGGTGATGTAGTACCAGTACTGCACGATGAACGGGTCGTTCAGGTGGTACTGCTCGCGCAGCTGCGTGACGACTGCCGGACTCGGCGTCTTGTCGCCGAACAGGGCGAGGATCGGATCGCCGGGCATGGCGAACACGAGGAAGTAAATGAGCAGGGTGGCTCCGAAGAAGACCGGGATCACCTGCAGTAGACGTCTCAGAATGTAACCGAGCATCCGCTTGTCCCTTCTTAGAGGGCAGAGAAAGCCGTGCGAACACAAGCCTGTGAGGCGGTGACGAAGAATCGTCACCGCCTCACAGGTGAAGTGCCGTCAGACTTTACTCGCCGGCCTTCGTGATCTCGTAGTACAGCGGAACCGAGTTCCAGCCGAACGTGACGTTGTCGACGTTCTCGCTGAAGCCACCGGTCACGTTCGAGTACCACAGCGGGATCGCGGGAAGGTCCTGGAAGAGGACTTCCTGAGCCTTGCTGAAGTCCTCGATCTGCGCGTCGGCGTCGGGGTTGCTGATTCCGGCCTTGATGAGGTCGTCGAACTCGGGGTTCGAGTAGTCACCGTCGTTGGAACCGGCGCCCGTTGCGTAGAGCGGTCCGAGGAAGTTGTACAGACCCGGGTAGTCGGCCTGCCAGCCCGAACGCGCTGCCGTGGTGATGGAGCGGTCGTTGATCTTGGTGCGAAGATCCTGGAAGGTCGGGTACGGGTCGCCCGATGCCTCGATGCCGAGCGTGTTCTTGATGCTGTTGCTCACCGCGTCGACCCAGGCGTCGTGCCCGCCGTCGGAGTTGTAAGCGATCTTGAACTCGCCGTCCCACGGCGAGATGGCGTCGGCCTCGGCCCACAGCTCCTTCGCCTTCTCGGGGTCGTAGTCGAGGACCTCGCTGCCGGGAACCGAGTCGGACCAGCCCGCGATGACCGGCGACGTGAAGTCGGCTGCCGGGGTGCGAGTGCCCGAGAAGATGGTCTCGGTGATCTCTTCGCGGTTGATGGCCATCGACAGCGCCTGACGACGCAGCTGGCCCTCTTCGCCGCTGAAGTGCGGGAGGAACTGACCGATGGTGAACGACTGGAACACAGCCGACGGCTGGTTCACTGCGCGGTCGCCGAGCTCGTCTGCGAAGACGGGCAGGGAGTTGGTCGGGATCGCGTCGATGACGTCGACCTCGTTCGACAGCAGGTCGGCGTACGCCGCTTCCTGCGTGGCGTAGAACTTGATGGTCAGACCGCCGTTGGCCGCCTTGCGGGGGCCGTCGTAGTCGTCGTTGCGCACGAGGTCGATCTGCACGTCGTGCTGCCACGCGTCTTCGCCGTCGATCATGTACGGGCCGTTGCCGATCGGGAACTGGCCGAAGGCCTCCATGTCCTCGAAGGCGGCGTCGGGCAGCGGGTAGAACGCCGAGTATCCGAGACGCAGAGCGAAGTCGGAGGCCGGCTTGTTCAGCGCGATCGTGAAGGTGTAGTCGTCGACCTGCTTGAGGCCGGCCATGTCGCCCTGCGCCCCGAACACGTCGTCATCGGGGTTCGCGGGGTCACCGGCGTCGTTGATGAAGCCCTCGATGTCCTCGAAGAAGTAGCCCGAGAGCTGAGCGTTCTCCGCCTGAGCGCCGTAGTTCCACGCCTTGATGAAGTTGTCGGCGGTGACTTCTTCACCGTCGGTGAAGGTCAGGCCTTCCTTGATCTTGACGGTGAGGTTCTGCGGGTCCTCCGTGGTGATCTCCTCAGCGACGTCGTTGACGGGCTTGCCGTCGGCGTCGTAGTAGATCAGACCGGCGAAGATCTCGTCGAGGATCTTTCCGCCACCCACCTCGTTGGTGTTGGTGGGGATCAGCGGGTTCTCGGGCTCCGAGCCGTTCGTCGTGATGATGGCGTCCGCGTCACCGGTTGCACCGGATCCGCCGTCGCCGTCGTCGCTTCCACCGCTCGCGCAGCCCGCGAGCGCCAGGGCGCCGATCGCGAACAACGCAGTGCCCGCAAGGGCGATCTTGTTGCGCTTCACTTTGTGTCCTCCTGTGGACGGGTATTCATCAGACTGCGCGCTCATCGTCGAACGCGTAGGGATAGTTGACTGTAACCCGCGATTCAGGGGACTCCGCTCTCGGCTAATGAACCGTTACTGAGTGGTGATCAACTGAAACATCCCTGAAACACGCGGAAATGCACGGAAC
>NZ_JBGFFH010000010.1:0-129951 GCF_056175745.1 Microbacterium sp. LjRoot205
CCCCACAAGGAGGTTGGTCTTTGATCCAAAGGAATTCTCACCCAGCCGAAGCTAGACGAGGATAATTTGGCATTTGACAAGTGCACGCTGTTGAGTTCTCAAGGATCGGATGCTCCCACGACCCAGTCATCACAACCAGGCCCGAAGGGCAACTTCTCTATCTTAGCCATCCCGTCCCGCTTGTCAAATCAGCGCGCCGTGCGGATCTTGGATCCGATGCGCAGCCGGTGACAGCCGCAGAGGGGGTGGATCTCCCATCCTAGGCGCAAGCGCCTGTTCTCACAAGTGAGTGGATCGGGAGGTGGTTCTCCGCTTGAGGGGGGTGAGGCTCTCGGCCTCTCCGCTTCCCTGTGGGGCGAACAAGTAATAAGTTACGTGGGTTCCGGGGTTCTGGCAAATCGGGCCACCACCCCCGGGCGTGTCGCCGCATCGTTCGATGGATCTTTTCCCAGTCCAGCGCCGGTATTCGTCTCACATCGCCGCCACGAGTACGATCGCAGCGTGAACGAGCCGACGAATCTCGACCCCGCTCTCGGGCTGTTGGACCGGGTGTGGGCAGAGCTCGGTGTCGAGCCGCACCCCGCCGCCAGCGCTGCGCCGCCCCCTCATGCCGTGCCCCTCCCATCGCGCCTGGCAACGGGTGATCTGGCATGGGCGAGCGTGCGCGCCGTCTGTCTGGCGTCCGGCATAGGCCCTTCTCCCGACCCCGATCGCATCGCCGCCGCATATCGGAGCGATCGGGCTCTGACGATCGATGGTCTCTCCCCCGATGTCTGGTCGCCGTACTCGGGGTTCTTCCGAGCATCCGACGGGTGGGTCCGCACGCACGGAAACTATCCGCACCACGCGACGCGCCTGCAGGCCGGGCTCGGACTGACCGCCGACGCCGACGCCGACGATGTGCGCACTGCCATCCTGCCGCTGAGTGTCACCGAGGCGGTCGAGCGGATCACGCTCGCACGCGGGCTGGCAGTGCCGGTGCTGCAGGAGAACCCAGAGCGCGACGCGAGACTGCGCGCCACTCCCCTGCTCCAGGTCGAGCGGATCGACCTCGCACCTCGCCCCGGGCGACACGGGACCGATGAACGGCACAGTCTCGCGCCTCTCACCGGCGTGCGAGTACTCGACCTGACACGAGTGATCGCCGGCCCTGTCTGCACCCGCACTCTCGCACTTCTGGGCGCCGACGTGCTTCGCGTCGACCCACCGGACCTGGTCGAACCCGAATGGCAGCACCTCGATACCGGCCACGGCAAGAGGTCGACATTGCTCGAGGCCCGCACAGATCGGTTCGAGGAGCTGCTCGCTGCGGCCGACGTCGTCGTCCTGGGGTATCGGCCGGAATCCCTCGACCGCCTCGGTCTCTCTGCATCTGCACTCCTCGAACGGCATCCTGCGCTGGTGGTCGCCCAGCTCAGCGCGTGGGGAATCGACGAGCCGTCGAGAGCCGGGTTCGACAGCCTGGTGCAGGCGGAGTCCGGGATATCCATGATCGAGAGCCCCGACGGTGATCGCCCCGGGGTTCTGCCCGCGCAGGCCCTCGACCACAGCACGGGGTATCTTCTCGCGGCCGCGGTCGTCTCGCTGCTCGAACGACGGCGGCGTGAGGGCGGCGGCTGGGTGGTGCGGACCTCACTGCGTCGCGTCGCAGCCGAGCTTCTCGGCATGCCGCGGTGCTCCCAGCCGGAAGCGGGGCAGGAGCTGGACCTCACCGCCCACACCTCCGTGTTCGATGTCGCCGGGCAGACGGTCACCACCGCCGCGTCAGTGCTCCCCGGCCTCGAGTTCGCGGCTCCCCACCGCTGGGGGTCGGATCAGCCGCGCTGGTGAAGACGGCGGAACAACGGCAGTGAGAGGCACAATGCGAGTGTCAGGACACCCCACAGCGCACAGGCCGGCGGCAGCATCCGATAGGCCAGATGCTGATACGTGAACCCCGCGGTGAAGGGTCCGTATGCCGCGTATCCCAGGATCCACGCGGTGACCAGCACTGCGGGAAGCCACAGCCACCAGGCGAGCCTGACGGCTGCCGGCATCGCGCGCTCGACGTCTTCGCGAGGGTCGGCGCTCTGCAGCCGTCGGATCGCCCAGATGCCGATGATGAGCAACCCGATCACGCTCGATCCGTGCTGCAGCCATTTGTACCCGGTGAGCGGCCCCCACATGTCGTCTAACGCGGGAAGCGCATCCACTCCCCATCGCCCCTCGTGCGTGAACAGATCCCAGACGATGTGCGTCAGGACGCCCAGCACCAGCGACGCCGCGAGCATGAGGGGATACAGCCGATTCTGCGCCCCGACGCCGACGGCCGCTCTGGCCGCCTCGATACCGGACTGCGCCCACTCGACGGGCAGTCGCCGAGCCAGCCAGAGCGGCGACAGTTCGCCGACCGCCGGGCGCAGCACCACGCGCCACAGCAGGAACAGGACGAACGCGACCAGCGCTGTCCAGAGCACGTTGCCGAACGTGTGGGTGAACGAATACGGGAGGCCGAACCCCCTGAGGAACAGGGGAAGGTCCGGCGTCATGGCTCCGATCGCGATCGCGGCGGGCACGAGCGGAGTGCGGATGAAGGGCAGGGCGACCAGTGCGTGACTCGGCGTGAACGGCATCGGCTCTCCTGACGAGCTGGGTGGGGGGGAAGCGTGACGGCGGTCGTCYGAGRATCCTCRGACGACCGCCGTCACGCGATCAGCGACAGATCTCAGCCGAGGAAGACTCCCGCGAGAGTCTTCTTGCCGCGGCGCAGCACGGAGACCCCGCCCGGAAGAGTCCCCTGGACTCTGGCCGAGTCGTCCTCGACGCGCGCGCCGTCGAGCGAGACCCCGCCCTGACTGATCGCGCGGCGCGCTTCGGACAGGCTGGATACCAGCCCCGTGGCGACGAGCGCATCCACGACCGGTGAACCGGCGTCGACTGTCGCGTGCGGGAGCTCCTCGAGGGCGGTGCGCAGCGTCGACGCGTCGAGAGCGGTCAGGTCGCCCTGACCGAACAGCGCTTCGGATGCCGCGATCACGGCGGCCGTCGCATCGATCCCGTGGACGGTCGCCACGACCTCGAGCGCGAGGCGCTTCTGCGCTGCACGCCGGAACGGCTCGGACTCGACGAGAGCCTCGTACTCCTCGATCTCTGCACGGGTCAGGAAAGTGAACACCTTGAGCCGCTCGATCACGTCGGCATCCGCGGTGCTCAGCCAGAACTGGTACATCCGGTACGGGCTGCACATCTCGGGGTCGAGCCAGACGGCGTTGCCCTCGCTCTTGCCGAACTTGGTCCCGTCGCTGTTCGTGATCAGCGGTGTGCCGATGGCGTGCGCCGAGGCCCCTTCGGCGCGACGGATGAGGTCGGTGCCGCTGGTCAGGTTGCCCCACTGGTCGGAGCCGCCTGTCTGCAGGACGCAGTCGTACTGACGGTAGAGCTCGAGGAAGTCCATCCCCTGCAGGATCTGGTAGCTGAACTCCGTGTAGCTGATGCCCTCGTCGGAATTGAGGCGCGCCGCGACCGCATCCTTCTTCAGCATGGTGCCGACGCGGTAGTGCTTGCCGATCTCGCGCAGGAAGTCGATCGCCGACAGCGGCGCGGTCCAGTCGAGGTTGTTGACGATTCGCGCCGCGTTCTCGCCCTCGAAGCTCAGGTAGCGCTCGACCTGCGTCCGCAGGCGCCCCACCCACTCCTCGACCGTCTCACGGGTGTTGAGTGTGCGCTCCGCCGTCGGCCGAGGGTCACCGATCAGACCGGTGGAGCCGCCGACGAGGCCGAGCGGCTTGTGGCCGGCGAGCTGAATGCGACGCAACGTCAGCAGCTGCACCAGGTTCCCGAGGTGCAGGCTGGGAGCAGTGGGGTCGAAACCGCAGTAATACGTGATCGGGTCCCCGGCGAGAAGGGCGCGCAGCGCCTCCTGGTCAGTGGACACGTGGACGAGGCCGCGCCACAGCAGTTCGTCCCACACGTTCTCGAACGTGGGGTCGATCGCCGGCGGGGCGGTCGTCAGAGCGGAATTCGACACGCGCCCCAGGCTATCAGCGGTGGGGGCAGGCGAATCGCCGTCACCGAGTCCGATCAGCTGTGCGCCGCCCACCACACCAGGAATGCGGCACCCAACCCGATGACCCAGCTCACGAGGCTGCCGACGAGGAAGTACTCTGCGCGGGCTCCGGTCTCCCCGTCTCGAGAGATCTCAGGGAAGCGGACGATTCCCTTGGCTGCCAGCATCGCGGCGAGAATCGGATACGCGGCGGCCAGGGTGAGAAGCATCACGAGAATGCGTTCGAGCGGGCCGATGAGTCGCCCGCCCTTGAAACCCGCCCGGGGATCGCGTGCGGGCACGGCGTCGGCTTCGCCCGCCGGCTCGGACTGCTCTGCGGCCACCGTGTCTGCCGCACCCACGCCGGCCTCACCGATGACTCCGATCGCCCCGTCGTCAGCCTGGGCGCCAGGGACCACCGGATGCGCGACCGGGGTTCCGGAAGCAGTCGGCAGCTCGTCTGCGGTGTCGAGCATCGCGGCTCGCCTCAACTCGGCAGGCCGCCATGTGTGCTCGCCGTCGAGCGCTGCCCGGACCACGAGATTCGCGGACTCCAACAGGAACACGCCTGTGCCCACGGTGAGGAGCGCGAGATCGAAAGGGATCTCTCCGAACGGGGAGCGCATACTCCACACAGCCCCGATCAGACCGGCATCCGTGCGAGCACCCAGCCACACGACCGATCCGATGGTCATCACACCGAGCAGCACGGCGGGCCAGAAACCGAGTGGCGCGCGCCTCTCCGCCGGCATGCACCACACCCAGAGCGCGCCGACCACGAGCCCGAGGACCATGGGCACCAGCGCGTCGCTCACGCTGCCGAGCAGAAGGAGCATCACTGCGACAGTGAGGTAGCCGACCCATCGGCGTGGGGCGAACTGGCGCACGAGATCGGCTGAGCCCACGGCCAGCAGGATGAATCCGGCGACGATCATGCGCTCGACCCCCTCAGCGCGGCCACCCCTTCGATGAGGGCGGCGCTACCGGCGCTGCGCAGCGACTTCGAGACGCTGGGCTGCGAGATGCCCTCCTCAGCGGCGAGGTCGTGCTGCGATCTGCCGACCAGGCGCCCATAGGTCAGACGCCGTTCACGCTCGTTCATCGCCCCGACCAGCTCGTCGCGGACGAGGAGGTAGGCGTTCGACGCGGCGATGGTGCTCTCCATGACCTCATCCTGCCCCGGGGCTCCGACAATCCACGTCCGCGTGCGCGGCACGGTGCGGTTCTCCCTCGCGTGCACGGTCTCGATCGCGGCGCGTGCCGCGTACCACCCCGGCCCATCGGCGAGTTCGCCGTGCACGGAGTCGACCGAACGCACATCGCCGACGCCGATCCCGAATCGGAAGGCGATGCCGTCGGGAAGTGCGAGCTGGATCATCAGCAGCGACACCATCGCGTCCTCGAGGTCGAGGTACACTCCCTGCTGCTCATCCCCGACCGTAGGCGTCAGCGCGTGGTGCGCGAGGGGCAGATGCTCCTCGACGCGAGCGATCGCTTCATCGAGGATGCGCTGCGCTGCCGAACGATCGTCGAGCTTGCGAGAGCCCACGATGTCGGCGAGTACGGCGATGACCATGTGATAACCGTATCACGAATAACTTCCATTTATGCCTTATTTGGCTATAGTCTGCGAACATGCCTGAATCAGACATCATCCCCTGGTCCGAAGGGTCGTGGACCCACGCTCCCGCTCATCTCGCCTCCGACGGCGACCACCTGGACGCGACCGCCGTAGAAGGCAGCGACGCCTGGCGGCACACCGCCTACGGGTTCGTGCACGACACCGAGCACGCGCTGCTCGCACCCCTGGAAGTGGGCGAGGCGATGGATGTGTCGTTCCGCGCCCCCTGGGACGGCCAGTTCGACCAGGCCGGAGTCTTCGTGCGCACCGACGACGAGCACTGGATCAAAGCGGGAGTCGAGTACGCCGACGGCCATCTCGGTCTCGGCGCCGTCGTCACCGACATCCGCTCGGACTGGTCGGTCGGCTATGCCGACGACTGGCACGGCAGCGAGATCACGGTTCGTGTGAGCCGCTGGCCGGATGCCGTGATCGTGCGTGCACGCGCCCACGACGGCGAATGGCGCCTGGTGCGCGTGGCGCCGTTCGACGGTGAGGCCACGGCATCCGCCGGCCCGTTCCTCGCGGGCCCCACGCGCTCCGGACTCGTCGTCCGCTTCACCCGCTGGACGCGCTCGGCGGCAGACGTCGCACTGCACTGACCCCACCCCGCGGACGCCCACGGGACGCTCTGCGGAGCGCCGGACGGCCCGCGGAACTCTCGCCGAGAGTTCCGCGGCCCGTGTGGGGTCGTGCAGGTCGCTGCGCTCCACCTGTTCGTCGGCTAGAGCCCCAGCGCGTGTGCAGCCGCCTGTGCTCGGGCGACCAGCTCGGCACGCTGCTCGGCCACCCGGACGGGAGCCGTTCCGCCGACGCCCGTGCGGGAAGCCACGGAGCCCTCGATCGTGAGCACCTCTCGCACCTCGGGCACGAGGTGGGGCGACACCGAGATCAGCAGCTCGTCGGATGCGTCTTCGAGACCGATCGCCCGCTCTTCGCAGGCGCGCACCAGCGCGCCGGAGATCTCGTGCGCATCGCGGAACGGCACACGGCGCTTCACGAGCCACTCGGCGACGTCGGTCGCGAGCGAGAACCCCTGAGGTGCGAGGGCGGCCATGCGCTCGGTGTCGAAGCGCAGCGTCGCGATCATCCCGGCGAAGGCCGGCAGCACGACCTCGAGGGTCTGCACCGAGTCGAAGACCGGCTCCTTGTCTTCCTGAAGGTCGCGGTTGTAGGCCAGCGGAAGCCCCTTGAGCGTGGCCATCAGCCCAGACAGGTTGCCGATCAGGCGCCCCGACTTGCCGCGAGCGAGCTCGGCGATGTCGGGGTTCTTCTTCTGCGGCATGATGCTCGAGCCGGTCGAATACCCGTCGTGCAGAGTGACGAAGCCGAACTCGCGAGTGTTCCAGAGGATGATCTCCTCGCTCAGACGCGAGATGTCGACCCCGGTCATGGCCGTGATGAAGGCGAACTCGGCGACGACATCACGCGCAGCGGTTCCGTCGAGCGAGTTCTCGGCCGGGCGGTCGAGTCCGAGTTCGGATGCGACCAGCGCGGGGTCGAGTCCGAGCGTCGAGCCCGCGAGGGCTCCGCCGCCGTACGGCGAGACGCCGGCACGGCGACGCCAGTCGACCAGACGCTCGAGTTCGCGCACGAGCGGCCACCCGTGGGCCTGCAGGTGGTGCGCGAGGAGCACCGGCTGTGCGTGCTGCAGATGCGTCCGTCCGGGGAGGATCGCGTCAGGATGAGCCTCCGCCTGCGCGACGAGGGCATCGATGACCCGCAGGAGGTCTCGCGCGATCACGCGGGCGTGGTCGATCAGGTACATGCGCACCAGTGTGGCGATCTGGTCGTTGCGGCTGCGTCCCGCACGAAGACGTCCACCCAGCTCCGGGCCGAGCTCGGCGATCAGGGCCTGCTCGAGAGCCCCGTGCACGTCTTCATCCGAGGGGACGGGCCGCAGGGTGCCGTCGGCGACCTTGCGCGCCACGGCATCGAGCCCCTCGTGCATCTTGGCTGCCTCGTCGGGTTCGAGGTAACCGGCAGCCGCGAGAGCCGTCGCGTGCGCGTGCGACCCGGCGATGTCATACGGTGCGAGGATCCAGTCGAAATGCGTCGACCGGCTGAGCTCGACGAGCTCGGGCGACGGGCCGCTCGCGAAGCGGGCTCCCCACAGCGCGCCTTCGTTCGTGCCCTCGTTCTTCGCGTCGACCATCATGCGTCCTTCTTGTCGAGCAGCCAGACRAGCAGGGCCTTCTGGGCGTGGAGGCGGTTCTCGGCCTCGTCCCAGACGACGCTCTGCGGTCCGTCGATGACCTCGGAGTCGACCTCGTAGCCTCGGTCGGCGGGAAGGCAGTGGATGAAGATGGCCTCCGAGTCGGCGATCTCCATCGTCTCCGGCGTCACCTTGTAGCCACCGAGGTCGCGGATGCGCGCGAGCTTCTCCTCTTCCTTGCCCATCGACACCCAGGTGTCGGTGACCACGACGTCGGCACCGGCCGCAGCCTCGACCGCATCGGTGAACAGGGTGATCGAGCCGCCGGTCTCCGCCGCACGGCGGTCGGCCGCCTCGACGATGTCCGCACGCGGCGCGTAGTCGGCGGGCGAGGCGATGCGCACATGCATGCCTGCCGTGACACCGGCCAGCGCGTACGAGTGCGCCATGTTGCTCTGCCCGTCGCCGAAGAACGTCAGAGTCAGACCCTTCAGGTCGCCCTTGTGCTCTCGGATGGTGAGCAGATCGGCGAGCAGCTGGCACGGGTGGAAGTCGTCGGAGAGGGCGTTGACGACGGGCACCGATGTGCCGGCGGCCATCTCCTCGAGTCCTGCCTGCGCGTACGTGCGCCAGACGATCGCCGCGACCTGACGCTCGAGCACCCGGGCGGTGTCCGACGGGGTCTCCTTGCCGCCCAGCTGACTGCTCGCGGTCGAGATGATCAACGGCGACCCGCCGAGGTCGGCGATGCCGACGGCGAACGAGACACGGGTGCGGGTGGAGGACTTGTCGAAGATCACCGCGACCGTCTGGGGGCCTTCGAGGGCCTTGTTCGCCCAGCGGTCCTTCTTCAGCTCGATGGCGAGATCGAGGATCTCCGCCTGCTCAGCGGGGGTCAGATCGTCGTCACGCAGCAGGTGGCGGGTCATGCGAGGGCCTTTCCGGCTTCGGGGAGGGAGGTCTGGACGTCGGAGAGCGACGCGGCGAACAGCTCGCGGAACTCGGCGAGTTCGGCGTCTCCGATGGTGAGGGCCGGCGCGATGCGCACGGTCTCGGGGTTCGCGGCGTTCACGATGAGGCCGCGCTCCTGAGCGGCGGCGACCACCTCATTCGCGACGGGGGCGCCCAGAGCCACCCCGATCAGGAGCCCGCGGCCACGCACCCCCGTGACCAGAGGCGAGTCGATATCGGCGATGATCTCGAGGATCTCTTCCCCACGACGCGCGGCGTTGTCGACGAGGCCTGCGCGCTCGATCTCGGTGAGCACCGCGTCTGCGACGGCCGTAGCGAGCGGGTTGCCGCCGAACGTGGAGCCGTGCGAACCGGGCGTGAAGAGCGAGCTCGCCGCACCGTAGGTCACGAGAGCACCGATCGGGAAGCCACCGCCGATGCCCTTCGCGAGCGTGATGGCGTCAGGCGTGATGCCTTCGTGGCTGAAGCCGAACCAGGCGCCCGTGCGCCCTGCCCCGGTCTGGATCTCGTCGACGATGAGCAGGGCCCCGTGCTTGAGAGTGAGCGATCGAGCGGCCTGCAGGTATCCCTCAGCAAGCTCGACGACGCCTGCCTCACCCTGGATCGGCTCGACGATCACGGCGGCGACGCGGTCGTCGATGGCCGCCTCGAGTGCCTCGATGGTCGCCGGGATGTGCTCGACTCCCCCGGGCATCGGCTCGAAGGGCGCGCGCATGGCCGCCTTCGCCGTGAGCGCGAGAGATCCCATGGTCCGGCCGTGGAATCCGTTCTCGAGCGCGAGGATGCGGGGCTTCTCCGTCCCGCCGTGCAGGCGGGCGAGCTTGAACGCGGCCTCGTTCGCCTCGGCGCCGGAGTTCGAGAAGAACACGCGCCCATCGATCCCGGCACCGGCGAGACGCTTCAACCGTGCGGCGAGCGCGAGCTGCGACGGTGTCGCGAAGTAGTTCGACACATGCGCGAGGGTCGCGGCCTGCGTCGACACGGCCTCCACGAACACCGGATGCGCGTGACCGAGCGAGGTCACCGCGATGCCGGCGAGGAAGTCGAGGTGGCGCTTGCCCTCGGAGTCCCAGAGGTACGATCCCTCGCCGCGAGTCAGCATCGCCAACCGGGGACCTGCGTTGAGGACCAGATCGCTCGCCGCGTCATCCTGCCAGTTGCTCATGCCTTCACTCCTGCGCTTCCCATGACCACTTCTGTTCCGATTCCCTTGCTGGTGAAGAGTTCGACGAGCACCGAGTGCGGCACGCGTCCGTCGATGATCGCGGCGGCGTCGACGCCGCCCTCGATCGCGTCCAGGCACGCCTTCATCTTCGGGATCATGCCTGATTCGAGGGTCGGCAGCATCTCGATGAGAGCCTCCGAGGTGAGATGCGACACGAGAGAGTCGCGGTTGGGCCAGTCGGCGTACAGCCCGGGGACATCCGTGAGAATGACGAGCTTGCGCGCCTTGAGAGCCACGGCGAGCGCGGCAGCCGCGGCATCCGCGTTCACGTTCAGCGACTGGCCCGGGTGATCGAGGTCGGGGGCGATGCTCGAGACCACGGGAACGCGTCCGGCCGCGAGGTGGTCGAGCACGGGCGTCGGGTCGACCTCGACGACGTCGCCCACGCGACCGAGATCGATCTCCTCGCCGTCGATCACGACGCCGCGGCGACGCCCGCCGAACAGCCCCGCATCCTCGCCGCTGAGCCCCGTCGCGATCGGACCGTGCGAATTGATCTTCGAGACCAGCTGCGGGTTCACCTGGCCGGTGAGCACCATGCGCACCACGCTGATCGCCTCGGTGTTGGTGACGCGGTAGCCGCCCTTGAACTCGCTCGGGATCTCGAGGCGCTGCAGCATGTCGGAGATCTGGGGCCCACCGCCGTGCACGACCACCGGCAGCACGCCGACGTACCTCAGATACGCGATGTCCTGCGCGAACGCCTCCTGCAGCTCGTCCGAGACCATCGCATTGCCGCCGTACTTCACGACGACGATCTGGTCGCGGAACTTCTTCAGCCACGGGAGCGACTCGATGAGCGTCGCGGCCTTGACGGCGGCGACGTCAGGCGTGGTGTCCTGGATGTCGGTCATGAGGCGTAGGCGCTGTTCTCGTGCACGTAGTCGTGGGTCAGGTCGTTGGTGAGGATCGTGGCAGTGGCCTCGCCGACTTTGAGGTCGATCACGAGGTGCGTGGCGCGAGGGGTGAGGTCGACCTCTTCGCGCGGACGGTCGGGGCCGCCCTCGCTGCACACGCGGACGCCGTTCATCCAGACGTCGACGTCGTACGGGTCGAACTGCGCGTTGGTCGTGCCGATCGCGGCGAGCACCCGACCCCAGTTGGGGTCGTTGCCGAAGATCGCGGCCTTGAAGAGGTTGTTGCGGGCGACCGAGCGGCCGACCTCGACGGCCTCCCCCTCGCTGGCGGCGTGCCGCACCTCGATGGTGATGTCATGACTCGCGCCCTCGGCATCACTCTGCAGCTTGACCGCGAGTTCCAGGCAGAGCTCAGCGAGGGCAGCAGAGAAGTGCTTGAGGTCGGGGGTCACCCCGGAGGCGCCGTTGGCGAGCAGCGTGACCTGGTCGTTGGTCGACATGCAGCCGTCGGAGTCGAGGCGGTCGAACGTCGTGCCGGTCGCGAATCGCAGCGCCGCGTCGGCCTCGAGAGGCTCGAGCACGGCATCCGTCGTGATGACCACGAGCATCGTCGCGAGGCCCGGGGCGAGCATGCCCGCGCCCTTCGCCATGCCGCCGATCGTCCAGCCGTCCCGGCTCACGACAGCGGTCTTCGAGACGCTGTCGGTGGTCATGATGGCCTCGGCCGCGACGTCGCCGCCGTCGGCCGACAGCTCGGCGATCGCCTGTTCGGTGCCCGCGAGCACCTTGCCGCGGAAGACCTCGTCTCCGACCCCGATGAGACCCGTCGAGCAGACGAGGACGTCGCCGGCGCTGACGCCGAGCAGCTCTGCCGCCTTCTCGGCGGTCTGGTGCGTCGTCTGGAAGCCGAAGCTGCCGGTGAAGCAGTTCGCTCCGCCGGAGTTGAGCACGACGGCCTCGACCACGCGATCGGCGACGGCCTGCTGAGACCAGATGATCGGGTTGGCCTTGGCGCGGTTGCTCGTGAACACGGCGGCACCGACCTTGCGCGGGCCGCGGTTGACGACCACGGCGACATCGGGCTTGCCGGTCGACTTGAGGCCGGCGGCGACTCCGGCCGCCTCGAATCCTGCGGGGGCGGTGACGCTCACGGCGCGACTCCGTTCACTGAGAGGGCGCGGGACTCGGGAAGTCCCAACGCGAGGTTCATGGACTGGATGGCAGCGCCTGCGGTGCCCTTGACGAGGTTGTCGACCGCAGTGACCACCGTCACGCGGTTCGCTGCACGGTCGATCGCAAGGCCGATGAGTGCGGTGTTCGCGCCGAGGACATCGGCCGTGCGCGGGAACTGCCCCTCGGGCAGCAGCTGCACGAACGTCTCGTCACCGTAGGCGTCCTCCCAGGCGGCGCGGATCTCCGCGTCACTGACGTCACCGGCGATCGGCGCGGTCGAGGTGGCGAGGATTCCCCGCGACATCGGAACGAGCACAGGGGTGAAGGAGATGCGGATGCCGTCGGCGGCAGCACCGGATGCCGCGGCGAGCGCCTGGCGGATCTCGGGGATGTGCCGGTGCGTGCCGCCGACCGCATAGGGATTGGCGCTGCCGAGGATCTCACTGGCGAGCAGATTGGTCTTGAGGCTCTTCCCCGCACCCGAGGGGCCGACGGCGAGCACCGAGACGATGTCTCCCGCGTCGATCACTCCCGCTGCGACGCCGGGAGCGAGACTCAGACTCACCGTGGATGCGTTGCATCCGGGGGCGGCGATCCGCTTCGCATCGCGCAGCGTCTCGCGCTGCTTGATGCCGTCGACGAGCAGCTCGGGGACCCCGTAGGCCCAGGGTTCGTGGAAGTCGCCGCCGTAGAACGCATCCCAGGACGCCTGCGAGGTGAGGCGATGGTCGGCCCCGGCGTCGATCACCAGCGGGGTGTCGCCGAGCGCATCCGTGTACTGACCCGACTGACCGTGCGGCAGAGCGAGGAACACGATGTCGTGACCTGCGAGCGTCTCGGGTGTGGTGTCCTGCAGAGTGAGGTGAGCGAGAGACCGCAGGTGCGGCTGATGCTGCACGAGCGGCTGACCGGCGTTCGAGTGAGCCGTCACGGTGCGGATCTCGATGTCGGGATGAGACGCGAGGAGGCGCAGGATCTCGCCGCCCGCGTAGCCGGATGCGCCGGAGACGGCGACGGAGTACGTCATGCTTCTACCTTAACGGTCGGACCCCTCGGCGAACGCGGGGTGCAGTGTCGGGAACCGGGGCGGCGACACCGGCACTCGACCGCCGTGCGTACGCAGGCAGAAGCGCAGGGTCGCCTAGAGTCGGCGGCCGCTGCGGCGTCGGCGCACGGCGATGGCGCTCGGAGCGAGCGTCAGAGTTGCGGTGGCGGCCGAAGGCATGCCGCGACGATAGCGCGCTCGTCGCGGCATGCGCAAATCCGGTCCGTCATCCGGCAGGCACGGGGAGCGCCGGCGCCGCGAAGAACGCGAGCTCGTGGGCGCTCGAGACCTCGAACGCTCGGAGCATCCGTCGACGCCGCGGGGCATCCGACTGCGCCGCCGCGTCCATCACGTAGCCGACCGCCTGCTCTGTCGCCGCCTCGAAGGCCGGATCGGCGTAGGTCGCGAGCCACGATGCATAGGGATGCTGCGGATCGCGGGCGTACTCGCCGAACGCCCCCGAGTGCAGACGCGTCCCGAGATCGGTGTAGAGCCAGAAGCACGGCAGCACGGCGGCGATGAGCTCGGCGTAGTCTGCGCCGAAGGCGACCGATCGCAGATGGTCGAGGTACGCGACGGTCGCGGGGGCCGGATCAGCGGCGAAAGTCTCCGCCTCCACGCCCGCACCGGGGGTCAGCCACGACGCGTGGAGTTCGAGCTCTCCGGCGATCGCCCCGTGCGCGGACTCCGCCCAGAACGCCTGCTCGTGCGGTGACGGTGCGAGCCGAGAGGCCTCGGCGAGGACCCTCGCGTACTCCCGGAGGTACAGCGCGTCCTGGCGAAGGTAGAACAGGAACCACTCGCGGTCGAGTGTCCCGTCGGCGAGAGCGCCGACGAAGGGGAGCTCGTCGATATCTGCCCGCAGGTGCGCGATCCGCTCCCACCACTGATCGCGGATGTGCGCCCGGTCGGGGGTGGTCTCGAGTCCGCCACGTCGCCAGAGGCCGCCGAAGTGGTTGATCGGCCCGTGTCCTCGTCCGACGTGGAGCGCATCGCTCTCCGTCAGAGACTCACGCAGCCACGAACGGGCCGAGGCGACCGCGTCGGTGAGGGACTCGCCCCTGGCGAGGCGGGTGGCGAGGGCGGACGAGAGGGAGCACCCGGTGCCATGCGTGTTGCTAGTCGCGATGCGCGCGCCCGGATACCCCCGACTCACTCCGTCGGCAGCGTCGATCACCGCGTCGGGAACGTCGTCGCCGTCGAGATGCCCTCCCTTCACGAGCACCGCCGCGCTCACACGGTCGGAGAGCGCAGCGGCCGCCGCGAGCGCGTCATCCCACCCGTCGATCGGATGGTCGGCCAGCGCGGCGAGCTCGGCGAGGTTGGGCGTCACGACATGCGCGCGCTCGAGGAGTCCGCGCAGCGCGACCTCGGCCTCCCGGTCGAGAAGCCGGTCGCCACTGGTCGCGACCATCACCGGGTCGAGCACGACGATCGGCGGCCGGATGGCATCGAGCCAGTCGGAGACCGCACGGATCACGTCGGCATTCGCCAGCATCCCGATCTTCACCGCATCGATGACGATGTCGTCTGAGATCGCATCGAGCTGCTCCCGCAGGAACTCCGCGGGCGGCACATGCACCGCCCGCACGCCCACGGTGTTCTGAGCGGTGAGTGCGGTCAGAGCCGCCATGCCGTACCCGCCGTTCGCGGCGATGGACTTGAGGTCGGCTTGGATCCCCGCACCGCCCGATGGATCGCTGCCGGCGATGCTGAGCACCCGCGGCGTGCCTGACGCCCGCCACCGCCGGAGGAAGCTCTGCGCCGTCTGCTTCGGATCGACCGCGGCGCAGATGGCCGAGACCACCGCGAGGCCGGCCGCGCCCGCGTCGCGGAGTCGCTCAGTGTCATCGATGTCCACGCCGCCGATGGCCACGCAGGGCACGGCGCACGTCTCGATGAGCGACCGGAAGCCGTCGATGCCCAGAACCGGCGGATGGTCGGGCTTCGTGTCGGTGGGGCGGATCACACCGACGCCGAGGTAGTCGACCACGCCCGCAGGCAGAGCCGCCACCGCGTCGAAGTGGTCGGGTGTGTTCGCCGTCAACCCGATGATCGCCTCGGCACCCAGTCGCTCGCGCGCCCGCAGTACCGACGCATCGCCCTGACCGAGATGCACGCCGTCGACGCGAGCTCCCCGAGCGCGAGCGGCGAGCGCCGCATCGACCCGGTCGTTCACCAGGAGGATCGCACGGCCGGCGATCACGCGCGACAGCTCGACCAGCTGATCGGCGGTCTCGGCATCCGTCGCGATCTTGTCGCGCAGCTGCACGATGCGCACTCCCCCGTCGACAGCGAGGCGCACGGTCTCGACGACACCCCGCTCACCGCAGAGGCCCGGATCCGTGACGAGGTAGAGCGAGAGGTCGGCGATCACAGCGCGCTCTCCCGAACGCGCGCGGAGGCCACCAGGTCAGCCGGCTGCACGGCGGCGAGCGCGTCGAGCAGAGCGACAGCGAAGGTGCCGGGGCCCGAGGCGTGCACCGCGGCCCTCTCGGCGGCGATCGTGTAGACGAGGCTCGCCGACGCCACCGCCGTGAGCGGATCGGCAGAGGTCGAGCGCGCCGCGCCGAGGAACGCGGCCATGACCGCGCCCAGCGCGCACCCACCGCCGGTGACCCGGGTGAGCAGCTCGTGACCGTTCGCGATGCGCAGCAGACGGACGCCATCGGTCACCAGGTCGACCGGTCCAGACACCGCGACCACAGAGCCATGACGCGCGGCGAGTGAGAGCACTGCCTCTGCCGCATCGTCTGTCGTGTCTGTCGCGTCCACACCCCGGCCGCCTGCGCTGAGTCCGGCGAGCGCGAGGATCTCGGATGCGTTCCCCCTGATCGCCGTGGGGCGCGAGGCGACCAGCTCGTGGGCGAGGGCCGTGCGCACCGGGAGTGCGCCGATCGCGACGGGATCCAGCACCCACGGAGTGCCCGCGGCGACGGCACCGGCCGCGGCTTCGAGGCTCGCCGCCCGCTGCTCGGGGGTCGGCGTTCCGAGGTTGATCAGGACGCCGGACGCCACCCCGGCGAACATTCCTGCTTCGTCGACGATGTCGACCATCGCCGGTGCCGCGCCGAGGGCGAGCAGCACGTTGGCGGTGAACCCCGTGACGACGCTGTTGGTGATGCAGTGGGTCAGAGGTGGACTCTCGCGCAGCTCGGACAGGAGCTCTCCGGCCGCGGCAGCCAGGGTCGATTCGGATTCAGGACGCAGACGATCGCTCATTGCGACATCCCTTCGCTAGTACGAACTAGATCAGGTTCGACGGGTCTGTTCTCAGCCGCGGATGCGGCACCCCGTGTCACTGCTCGCAGTCTAGCGACGCGCGCCGTCAGCGCAGAAGCTGGATCAGCGCGAGTTCGTCTGTCCGGGTCAGACCTGCGCGCCGCTCGCGATCGACACCGCGTTCCCGCTCGTCCTCGATCACCACGGCGATGGTCTCGTCGAGTGGACGCGGCTCTCCCCCGGCCGCACGGTAGCGCGCGTTCGACCTCGTCATGAATCCGGTCATGTCGCTCGGGAGCCACAGCGGCAGCGATCGCTTGCCCGCCCAGTACTCCACCTCATTCGCCACGAGCCAGTCGTCGGTGGCCGTGACGGTGTCTCCTCGGTGACCCGCATGCCTGCGCACCGCCTCGATGACGTCGGCCATCGGGTGCCGGTCGCCGGTCGTGTTGATCACTCCGGTCGCGGTCGTCGTGCTGATGAACTCCGACAGGTCATCGACGTCGATCACCTGCACGTCTCGCCCGTCTGCGCGCGGCAGCAGCACGGGTTCGTCGTGAGCGCGCAGGAACGCCGCAGCCCAGTATCCGAAGCGGTCGCTCGGGTCGCCCTTCCCGATGATCAGCCCCGGGCGCACGATCAGCGTTCGGTCGCCGAGCGTGCGAACCGCGTTCTCGGCGGCGACCTTCTGCGCGCCGTACTCGTGCTCATCCCCGGCGCCGGCCGGCTGATGCAACGGCGCGGACTCGTCCGCCCCGACCGTCTCGTCATCGGAGTATGCCGACACCGACGAGACGTACGTCCAGCGGGCGGCTCGATCCCCGAGCGCCTCGACCGCCGCCGCCACGTGCGCCGCATTCGAGGAGACGTCGATCACGTGGTCCCAATCGCGACCGCGGACGGCGTCATAGGCGTCGGCGTCGTCACGATCGGCCAGAACCAGGCTCGCACCCTCCGGGGACGGTCGACCTCCTCGCGCGAGGCACATCACCGCCGCCCCGTTCACCAGCAGGCGTCCGGCGATCCGACCGGACAGCCAGCCGGTCCCGCCGAGGATCAGAACGTCAGTCATGGATCCATGCCACCATCTCCGCCGTGCGAGGGGAAGTGTCTTCCGCTCACGGCGGATGCCGGGTTCACCGCGCGCGGAGGTCTGACAGCCCCGTGAGCTCCGGGACGGTCCAGGAGGGATCCGGCCGCCAGTCGCGCCATTCCGCGGCGAACGGCCAGTCACCGTCGCGGTACGACGCGATCGCCGCGTCGGCGTGCCGCTCGATCTGCGCCGCCTGCTCGGATGTGAGACGGCCCTGCTCGACGGCCGCGATCAGCTCGTCCTCATCCTTCAGATGCACCCGGCCGTCCGGCTCGATCTCGACGTCGAGGACGTGGTCCGACGAGTAGGTGTCGCGGTCGGTGCGCAGGTGCGCGTTCTCGAGGTTCACGTACCAGCCGGCGAACTGCCACTCCGCCCCGCTCACATCGCTCCAGAAGAGCCACACCGACCACGCGGCGCCTGCGGGGGCGATCCGCAGGATGCCGTTGCCCCACCACTCCTCCACGATCCGCGTCCGCGGGTCCAGCCATCGCCGCTCGAGCGGAACCGTTCGGATGCGCTCGCCTGCCGGAGTGCCCTGCCCCTCCTGCAGCGTGCCCGGAGCGAGCCAGGCGACGAGGCCCCGCTCGTCGTCGCGGACCACTCGCAYGGGTGTGATCGTCGACGCGTCTCCGGGCTGCCACCCCGGCTTCCGGTAGTGCCAGGAGATCTGATCGCCCGGGTCGAGGAAGGGCGCCTCGCCCATCGGTCGGACGCCATCGGGAACCGCCGCAGGCGTGCTGTGGGGAAGGATGCTCATCACGACACGCTACCTCGCGGGAAAGCCAGGTTCAGGTCGGCTCGGCGGTGGCGATGACTTCCACACCCGACGCCTCGACCGCCTGCGTGGCGGACCGCATCCCGTACCGGAATGCAGTCCGCGCAGCGCTGAGTCAGTCGCGCAGCGTCGCGCCGAGGCGCTCGGCCGTGACAGCGACGCCCGCGAGCTTCGCCTCGGTCGCCTCGGCCGCGGTGAGCGTGCGATCGTCCGCGCGGAACCGCAGAGCGAAGGTGAGACTCTTCTGTCCTTCCGCGACGCCGTCTCCGCGGTAGTCGTCGACGAGTCGGATCGCCTCGAGGAGCTCTCCCGCGCCTTCGGCCAGCGCAGCCTTGACGTCGCCGGCGGGGACGTCAGCCCCGAGCACGAGCGACACGTCCTGCGTGGCGGCCGGGAACGTCGACAGCGAGGCGGCGACCGCACGCGCGTTCGCCAGCGTGAGGATTCCGTCGAGATCGAGCTCGAGCACGGTCGCGCGACCCGGCAGGTCTGCTCCCGCTGCGACGTCGGGGTGGAGTTCTCCGACATAGCCGACCTCGACGCCGCCGACCGACAGCACGCCGGTGCGCCCGGGGTGCAGCGCCGCGCGCTCGCCCTGGGTCACCTCGATGTCCACGCCGGCAGCCGCGGCGATGACGCGAGCCGCGTCCAGCGCTTCCGACAGACCGGCCGCTTCAGCCGCACGGCCAGGCTGGCGTGCCACGACATTGCCCGTGAACAGCGCTGCGACGTGGCGGTGCTGCGGCGGGATCGACGCGTTCAGCGCGGCGAGGGTCTCGTCCGACGGACGCACGCCGAGCGGCGGAACATCATCGGTGCCGTACTCGACACCGGGCTCGGGCAGGAACACGACTCCGGTCTCGAACAGCGCGAGATCCGTGAGTCCGCGCGAGATGTTGCGATGCGCGGTCTGCAGCAGTCCCGGGATGAGCGATCGACGCAGGAACGGAGCAGAGCCGTCGAGCGGGTTCGCGAGCCGGATGCTGGGCAGGTGCTCTCCCGACGCCGAACCGTGCAGGTCGTTCTCGGCGTCGGTGGTGAAGGGGAACGAGGGCGTCTCGACGAGACCGGCTGCTGCGAGCGCGTCAGCCACGCGACGTCGCCCCTGCTGGTGCGGCGTCAAGCCACGGCCGGACGGAGGCGTCGGCAGCACCGAGGGGATGCGGTCGAGACCGTGGATGCGCGCGACCTCTTCAGCAAGAGACCACTTGTCGGTGAGGTCCGGGCGCCAGGTCGGCGGGATGACGACCCAGCCGGCATCCGTCTCGGTGACCTCGCCACCGATCGTCGTGAGCGCGCCCACGATCTCGTCGTCGGAGTAGTCGACCCCGATGAGTCCCTGTACGAATCCTCGCGGCAGCTCGATCTCGGCGACGAAGACCTCGGCGAACAGCGCGCCACCCTCTTCGGTGAGCGTGCCGCCGGCGAACTCGACCATCAGGTCGGCGGCTCGACGAGCCGCGACGAACGGCACCAGAGGGTCGACGCCGCGCTCGAAGCGCTTGGAGGCCTCGCTCGGCAGCTTGTGCCGACGGGCGGTGCGCGCGATCGTCACCGGGTCGAACGTCGCTGCCTCGATGAGGACGTTGCGCGTCGTGTCGCTCATCTCGGTCGTGCCACCGCCCATGACACCGGCCAGGCCGATGGGCCCGGATCCATCGGTGATCAGGAGATCCTCGACGTGGAGCTTTCGCTCCTGGCCGTCGAGAGTCGTCATCTTCTCACCGGGGGTCGCACGGCGCACCGTGATGCCGCCCGAGAGCTTGTCGAGGTCGTATCCGTGCAGCGGCTGCCCCAGCTCGAGCATCACGTAGTTGGTGATGTCGATCAGGATGCCGAGAGAGCGCATGCCGGCGAGCGACAGGCGAGCGATCATCCACGGCGGGGTCGGGCGCGACGGGTCGACGTCGCGGACGACACGGGTGACGAACTCGCTCGCCCCGACGCGGCCGCGCACGGGGGCGGCGTCGTCGACGATCGCCGTGTGACCGGTTCCGGGCTGGAGTTCGGCGAAGTCACGTTCGGCCGGGTCGCGGAACGTCGCTCCGGTGGCGTGCGAATACTCGCGTGCGACACCTCGGAGCGAGAACGCGTACCCGCGGTCGGGTGTCACGTTGATCTCGACCGCGACATCGTCGAGACCGAGCAGGCTGATCGCGTCGGTGCCGACGGGAGCGTCGATTCCGAGGTCGGCGAGAACGAGGATGCCGTTGTGCTCGTCACCCAGACCGAGCTCCCGCGCCGAGGCGATCATGCCGTCGGACACATGACCGTAGGTCTTGCGGGCGGCGATCGGGAACGGCCCAGGCAGCACAGCGCCCGGCAGGGTCACCACGACCTTGTCGCCGGCGACGAAGTTGTGCGCTCCGCAGACGATCCCGCGGATGCCGCCGTTCGCCTCGCCGACGTCGACCTGGCACCAGTTGATCGTCTTGCCGTTGGACTGCGGCTCCCCCTCGAGGGAGACGACCTGTCCGACCACGACGGGACCCGAGATCTCGAAGCGGTGGATATCCTCCTCCTCGAAGCCGACGGTGACCATCGCCGCCAGAACGTCTTCGGGCGTAGCATCCGCTGCCAGATCGACGTACTCACGCAGCCACGAAAGCGGGACGCGCATCACACCACCATCCCGTACTGCTCGCTGAAACGGACATCGCCCTCTGCCATGTCCCGCATGTCCTGCACATCGCTGCGGAACATGAGTCCGCGTTCGACGCCCATACCGAAGGCGAAGCCGCTGTAGACGTCGGGGTCGATCCCCGCCGCACGCAGCACGTTCGGGTTGATCATGCCGCAGCCGCCCCACTCGATCCAGCGGGCGCCGCCCTTGAAGGTCGGGTGCCACAGGTCGAGCTCGGCCGACGGCTCGGTGAAGGGGAAGAAGTTCGTGCGGAAGCGCGTCTTCGCCTCCGGGCCGAAGAGCTGACGCGCGACGTGGTCGAGCGTGCCCTTGAGGTGGGCCATCGAGATGCCCTTGTCGACGACCAGCCCCTCGAACTGCGTGAAGACGGGGAGGTGCGTCGCATCGAACTCGTCGGTGCGGTACACGCGACCGGGGCACAGCACGTAGATCGGCACGTCGCGGTCGAGCATCGAGCGCACCTGCACCGGGCTCGTGTGCGTGCGCATCACGAGGTGGCGCGAGGGCGGGTCTACGTAGAAGGTGTCCTGCTCCTGGCGAGCGGGGTGGTCGACGTCGAAGTTCAGCGCGTCGAAGTTGAACCACTCGTGCTCGAGCTCGGGCCCTTCCGCGATCTCCCAGCCCATGCCGACGAAGATGTCGGAGATCTGCTCGCTGAGCAGGGTGAGCGGATGCCGCGCACCGACGCGGGTCCGGGAAGGAACGGCGGTGATGTCGAGGCGCTCGGATTCGAGACGGGCGGCCACCTCGTCGGCTGCCAGCTCCTCCTCCTTGGCGGCGAGGGCCTTCGTGACCTGACCGCGCCCCTGCCCGACGAGCTTGCCGAAGGCCGCCTTGTTCTCGGGAGCCACCTGCCGCATCGAGGCGTTGAGGACGGCGAGAGGCGAGCCGTCTGCGACATGAGCGGCTCTCGCCGCCTTCAGCTCGGCGCTATCGGCGGCCGCAGTGATCGCTTCGAGTGCGGCCGCGACGGCGGCTTCGACCGCTTCCGGGGTGATTTCGGGAGACTCAGACACGAGACAGGAGTCTACCGGGACGGCGGGCTGCTCCTTCCCGGGGCCGGGCTCAGAGCGGGCCGAACATCGGCACTGCGACCAGGGGCACCCACGTGACCCGATCGCGCTCGAGCGCGGCCACGAGTCGCTGGTCCCGCGCCGCTTCGCGACGCAGCGTCTGACGCCCCCTGCCGATGACCGCGGCCGGGATCACGAACACCGAGACGAGCAGGAGTGCGAATCCTGCGTCGAGGACGAGGAGCGGCACCGGGTCGACCGAGGAGACGATTCCGGGGATCAGGAAGACGTTGAGCGCCCCGAAGATGCTGGCTGCGGCGATGAGGCCGCCTCCGAGCGAGCCGGCACCCCGGGTCGTGTGCGACGTGCCGGGTTTCGGGATCCAGCCTCTCACCCGTGCGAGGAACACGCCGGAGACGACGGCGACGATGCCACCGACGATCATCGACGGCACGTATGCCGACGGCGGCATACCGACCGCCAGCAGGACGAGCCCGACGACGACGGACGACGAGCCGAGCGCGAGGAACGAGGCCCACATCCCACGGCGCATCGCGCGGGCATCGGCGACCTCACGCAGCCGAGACCGGGAGTCCGCGCCATGCAGCGCGGCCAGGTCAGCATCCATCCACTCCGCGAGCGTGCGGCTCGTCGCAGGCGGATAGGCGGAGACCGGCTCGACGCGCATCACGACGGACGCTCAGACCGGGCCGGGGCCGTCCCCGCCCGCGACCCCGCCCCCGCGCTGCAGGGTGATGAGCTCGGTGTTGGTGCCGTCGCCGTGCTGGCGCGGGTCCCCGGCTGCCTGGATCGCCTTGACCTTCGGCGAACGACGGGTGCTGATCTCCACCCACTTCGCGATGCCGGAGAGAATGAGGCACATGACGATGTAGATGCCGCCGATGACGAACGCCGACTGCAGGATCGGACGACCCTGCTGCGACGTCAGCTGCTTCGCGTAGTACAGCAGCTCCGGGTAGGTGATGATGAACCCGAGAGCGGTGTCCTTCATGGTCACGACCAGCTGGGCGACGATCACCGGGAGCATCGCCCGGATCGCCTGCGGCAGCAGGATGAGACGCATGACGCCGCTCTTGCGGAGTCCGATCGCGTAGCCGGCCTCTTTCTGCCCGCGGGGCAGGGACTCGATACCGGCCCGCAGCACCTCTGCGAGCACGGAGCCGTTGTACGCCATCAGCGCGATGACGACCGCCCAGTACGGGTCCATCTTGACGCCGACCACGGGCAGTCCGTAGTACAGCAGCATCATGAAGACCAGCACCGGGACCGCGCGGAAGAGCTCGGTGATCGCGGTCACCGGGATCCGCACCCAGGCGTGGTCGGAGAGCCGACCGATCGCGAGCACGAATCCCAGCACGATGCTGAGCACCGCGGCGAGCGCGAACGCGGCGAGGGTGTTGCCGAGCGCCTTGAAGATGCCCATCCACACGTTGGAGAACGTGAAGACGAACCACTTCTCCGCCGAGAACTGGCCCGTCTCCACCATCCGCAGGACGATGAAGCCGAGAGCGGCGAGGACGAGGATGACGGTGGCGACCGCGATGACGCGGTTGCGGGCGATCGCCCGGGGCCCCGGGACGTCGTACAGTACAGAGCTCATCGCGCGATCCTCCATCGGTTCTCGAGATATCGCTGCAGCCAGCTCAACAGCAGCACCAGGGCGACGAACACCACCGCGACCCAGAGGAGGACCTCCATCGGGTTGCCGGGGCGATCGGCCGAGTCGTTGATGGTCGAACGCAGTGCCGCCAGTTCGGCGACCGAGAATCCGGCCGCCACGGTCGTGTTCTTGAGCAGGGCGATGAAGACGCTCATCATCGGAGGCACCACCGAGCGGAACGCCTGCGGGAGGATCACGAGGCCCATCACCTGGCCGAAGGGAAGCCCGATCGCGCGCGCCGCCTCAGCCTGGCCGACCGGGACCGTGTTGATTCCGGCCCGCAGCACCTCGGCGACATAGGTCGCCGTGTAGATGCCGATGGCGAGGATGCCGAGCACGAGGTTCGACAGATCGGGAAGCCCGAGCTGCGGGTACCCGAAGATGAAGAAGAAGAAGACGAGGGTGAGTGGGGTGTTGCGCACGGTGTTCACGTACACGGTGCCGACGCCTCGCGCGATGGGCACCGGAGACACGCGCATCGCCCCGACGATGAGGCCGAGGATCAGCGCGATGATCCCGCCGGCGAAGAACACGATCAGCGTGTTGCTGATCGCCTGTCCCCACAGGTCGAGGTTGCCGAAGATGACGTCCACGCCACCCTCCCTTCTTCAGAATGAGTGGGCGGCCTCCCTGAGGAGGCCGCCCATGTCGATCAGTACGCGTCGACCTCGGGCTGCTCGACCTCGATGCCGCTGGAACCGAGGTTCGCGTCGAAGATCGCCTGCCAGATGTCGCCGTTGTCGGTGAAGAGCTCGTTGATGTGCGTGCGCAGCGCGTCATCGCCCTTCGTGAGGCCGACACCGTAGCGCTCCTCGGTGAAGAGGCCGCCGGTGACCTTCACGTCGTCCGGGTACTGCGCTGCGTAGCCGATCAGGATCGCCTGGTCAGTGGTCACAGCGTCGACCTTGCCGTCGATGAGATCCTGCACGCAGGCGGAGTACAGGTCGTACTCCTGCGTCTTGATCTCGGGGAAGTTCGCCTTGATGTTCTGGATCGGCGTCGAGCCGGTCGCAGAGCAGACGGTCTTGCCGTTGAAGTCCTCGAGCGCCTCGGCGTCGTCAGCATCAGCGGCGACCAGGAGTCCCTGGCCGGTGATGAAGTACGGGCCGGCGAAGTCGATGAGCTCCTTGCGCTTGTCGTTGATCGAGTAGGTGCCGACGTAGTAGTCGATGTCACCGTTCGTGATCGCCTGCTCGCGGTTCGCCGAGGCGATCGGCTTGAACTCGATCTTGTCCTCGTCGTAGCCGAGCGATGCGGCGATCCACCGAGCGATGTCGACGTCGAAGCCGGTGCGCTCCCCCGTCGTCACGTCGAGGTAGCCGAGTCCTGGCTGGTCCTCCTTGACGCCGACGACGACCTTGTCGCGCTCCTGGATGGCGTCGAACGTCGGGCTGCCCTCGAGCTGCACGTCCTCGGCGACCTCGAACCAGGTGGAGTCCTCGCCCTCGTCGCCGCCGGTTCCGGCGCCGGGGTCGGACGGGCTGCCGCTGTTGCAGGCGGTCAGCGCGAACAGTGCCACCGTCGCGATCCCGATTCCTGCCAGTGTGCGTGTGCGTCGCATGTGCGTCTCCTTCGTGTGCTGTGTGTGCAAAGGTCTGTGAAGCTCGTCAGTGCGTGAGGAGCTTGGAGAGGAAGTCCTTGGCGCGGTCGCTCTTCGGGTTGGTGAAGAACTCCTCGGGTGTCGCCTCTTCGACGATCTTCCCGTCCGCCATGAACACGACGCGGTTGGCAGCCTTGCGCGCGAAGCCCATCTCGTGGGTGACGACGATCATGGTCATGCCGTCACGGGCGAGTTCGACCATGACGTCGAGGACCTCGTTGATCATCTCGGGATCGAGCGCACTGGTCGGCTCGTCGAAGAGCATGACCTTGGGCTGCATGGCGAGGGCACGGGCGATCGCGACGCGCTGCTGCTGTCCGCCCGAGAGCTGAGCGGGGAGCTTCGACGCCTGCTGGGCGACGCCGACGCGCTCGAGCAGCATCATCGCCTCCTTGTCGGCATCGGCCTTCTTCATGCCGCGGACCTTGATCGGGCCCAGCGTGACGTTCTCGAGGATCGTGAGGTGCGCGAAGAGGTTGAACGACTGGAACACCATGCCGACGTCGGCTCGCAGGTTCGCGAGTCCCTTGCCCTCCGCCGGCAGCGCCTTGCCGTCGATGCTGATCGTGCCGCTCGTGATCGTCTCGAGTCGATTGATGGTGCGACACAGGGTCGATTTGCCCGAGCCGGAGGGGCCGATCACCACGACCACCTCGCCGGCGTTCACGGTGAGGTCGATATCCGTGAGCGCCTGGAAGTCGCCATAGTGCTTCTGGACGTTGTCGACCACGACGAGAGGCTTACCAGAGGTCATCATTTCTCCAAACTAGCCAGGTCGATCACGTGGCTCCACATTGATCCGTCGACATTTACACGTTCGTAACCACGCGAAGAGGCGAATCCCGTCCGGATGCCGGAGTGCCCCACGGTCCGCCCCCGCGAACCGTGGGGGCGTCCCTGCTGCGCGGTTCCTCCCCCGAGTAGAACGTTGCAGCAAGCCTCCGACCGGATCCGCTCGCACGACGATCCCCGGAAACGACCGAGAGCGCGCCCGAGTGAAGGGCGTGGGCTCTGTGGCATCTGAATTCTCCGTCGAATCGAGCGCGATCGACCACCACATTGGCAGAGCAGCATGCCGGCATGAGACTTCTTGAGGATTTCTTGAGGCCTCAGTCCCGCTGGTCTCGGTAGTACTCGATCGCACCGGGGTGGAGGTCGACCGGCCCTGTGAAGATCGCCTGTCTCCGGTCGAGCAGAGAGGCGACCGGCACCCGCTGCGCGATATCCGTGCGGCCGTCGAAGAGGCTCGTCAGAACGTCTCGCACGATGCCGTCGGGGGTGTCGGACGAGGTGACCAGATAGTTCGGGACCGCCATCGTCGGCACCGACTCGTCGAGCCCGTAGAGGCCCACGGGGAAGTCCGACGGACGGTATGCGTCGGAGTAGCGCGTGTTGATCGCGGTGACCCAGGTCTGCTGCACCGGCACCAGCCGCACGGGGGTGGTCTTCGCCAGTTCGGCGATGCCGGGGGTCGGGATGCCACCCACCCAGAAGAATCCGTCGATGCCCGACCCCTCGAGTGCGCTGATCGACGCGCTGAGGTCGAGCTGCGGATCCGCGATCGACGCGATGTCGACCTCTGCGGCATCCAGGGCTCGTGCGGCGATGACGTTGACGCCCGAGTTCTCCGCGCCGAGCGACACGGTCTTTCCCGCCAGGTCTCCGAGGTCGACGATGTCCGAGTCGGCGCGCACGACCACGTGGAGGTACTCGTCGTACAGGCGGGCGACTGCCCGCACCGGCAGCGCCTCGTCGAATGCCCCGGCACCCGCGACCGCGTCCGCCGCGGCATCCCCTTGTGCGAAGCCGAGGAGAGCCTCCCCCGAACTCACCCGAAGAAGGTTGTCGACCGACCCGGCGGTCTCTGCCACCTCCACGCGGACGCCCAGCGAGCCGGACAGCGCGCGAGCGACCTCCGCACCGTAGGCGTAGTACACCCCGTTCGATCCCCCTCCGGCGATCGCGTACTGAGAGTCACCCCATTCGTCCGACCGGGTGCTGCAGGCACTGCTCGCGCCTGCGATCACCAGCACGGCCACCGCAGCCGCGATCCTGCGCCAGCGGGCGTGGCGGTTGCCGCGCCGGCTCATTCCGCAGCTCCGTCCGGCAGCAGCAGCGAGACCAGCAGTCCGCCGTCCTCCGGCGTGTCGACCCTCAGCTCGCCACCGATCGTCGCCAGGAGGTCGGTGGCGATCGCGAGGCCGAGCCCTGAACCGGGCACCCCGCCGCTGTCGTCGCTCCGCCAGAACCGGTCGGCGGCGTTCTCGGCCTGCTCGCGAGTCAGACCAGGGCCGTGATCGCGGACGGTGAGCACGCAGATTCCCTCGCTGCGGTGCGATCCGATCTCGACGACGGTGTCGGATGGAGAGAACTTCACCGCGTTGTCGATGATCGCGTCGAGCGCGCTCTCGACGATCGTGCGATCGGTGACGCTCATCACCGGGGCGTCCCCCGACGAGAGTGTGCGGATCCCCCGGTGAGAGGCCACCTCGCTCCAGGCCTCGGCGCGCCTGGCCGCGAGGGTCGTCAGATCGACAGCCGAGATCGTGGTGTCAGAGCGTCCGCCCCGCGCGAGCCCGAGGAGCGTCTCGAGGATGCGAGCCATGCGGCGTCCCTCCTCCCTCGTCTCCTCGACGTCGTCCTTCCAGTCGTCATCGAGGCCGGTCGAGAGGTGCTCGACGCGCAGAAGCAGCGCATTGAGGGGGTTGCGGAGCTCGTGCGAGGCGTTCAGCGCGAACTCCTGCTGGCGCGTCATGACGCGCTCGATCTCATCCGCCATGCCGTTGAAGACGCGGGTCATCCGGCGCAGCTCGGGTGGTCCGGTGTCCTCCGCGACCCTGGCGTCCATCTCCCCCCGCTCGATCGCGATCATCGCCTCGTCGAGACGACGCACCGGAGAGAGCACCCACCTGGCGAGCCGGAACACGAGCAAGACGCCCAGTCCGATCGACACCACCGACACCGCCGACAGCACGAGGATCTGCCGCAGGATCTCCGTCCTCGGCGCCTCGACGTCGGCGGAGAGCATGACGGCGCCGATGACGTCGCCGTCATCGAACACCGGCTCGACGAGCGAGGACTCGGCCGCGATCCAGGGGAACACCGGCTCAGGAGCGTCGGCCCGCCGCCCCGAGAGCGCGAGGCCGACGCGTGCGGCATCGTCGTCGGGCAGCACCTCGGCCGCGTCCACTCCCGAAGCCCACACGCCGCCGGCGAGATCGAACACGACGACGTCGATCCCGTACACCTCGTGGAATCGCTCGACCTCGGCGTCGATCACGGTCGCGCTCCCCGACCGCAGCGCCTGTCGTGCACTCGTCACGAAGTACCCCAGGTCGCCGAGCTGCTCGGTGTAGAACGCCTGCTGGATGCTGCGGGTCGCGCTCCAGGCCGTCGCGCCGCCGAGCGACAGGAGGATCGCGACGAGCGGCACGAGGAACACGACGACCAGACGTCTGCGCATCGACGGCTACCCGGCCAGCCGGTAGCCGACACCGCGCACGGTCTCGATCAGACGACGCTGGCCCGTCTTCTTGCGGATGGCGCCGACATGCACCTCGAGAGAGTGGCCGAACCCGCGCCAATCGGTGTTCCAGACGTCGCGGATGAGTCTCTCCTTCGGCACGGCCACACCGGGGTACCGGGCGAGCACCGACACGATGTCGAACTCTTTGCGAGTGAGCTCGATCGGTGCCCGGTCGATGAGCACCTGACGAGCGACGAGGTCGATCTCCACCTCGCCATCCTGCAGGAGCACACGCGCTTCGGACTCCGGCCGCACCGGTCGCGAACGTCGGGTGACGGCCTCGATGCGAGCCAGGAGCTCGTGCACGTCGTAGGGCTTGACGACGAAGTCGTCGGCTCCGGCCCGCAACCCTCTGATGCGCTCGGTGACCTGGTTGCGCGCTGTCACGATGACGATCGGAACCTCGGAGCGACCGCGGATCCGGCGGCAGAGATCGATGCCGTCGACGTCGGGCAGACCGAGATCGAGGAGCACGACCTCGGTGTCGGCACCCAGCAGCTGCAGGGCGGACGCACCGTCTGCCGCTCGTACGGACGCATAACCCGAGCGGGCGAGGAATGCCTCGAGTGCGGCGGCGACGCGCTCGTCGTCCTCCACGATCAGAATCTGCATCGACCCTGGGTCCCCTTCTCCGCTCGAGCAGGGACAAACCTACCAGCAGAGCGAGAGAGCGCCTCGCCGCCCGCGATCAGGAGGAGGATGCCGCCCGCTGCGCGAAAGCGCTCTCATAGAGGCAGACGCTCGCGGCCGTGGCCAGATTCAACGACTCTGCCCGACCGAAGATCGGCAGCTTCAGCACCTGATCGGCCTGGTCGAGCGCGTCGTCCTCGAGACCCCGCGCCTCGTTGCCGAACAGCCAGGCCGTCGGCTCGGCGAGGACTCCGTCCGCGCGTGCCCGAAGCAGATCGTCGCCCTTCACATCCGCCGCGAGGATCTGAAGACCGGCGGCGTGCGCCTTCTCGACCACATCGGCGAGCTCGGCTCCCACCGCCACGGGCAGGTGGAACAGTGACCCCGTCGTGGCACGGACGACCTTCGGGTTGTACGGGTCGACCGTGCGACCGGTGAGCACGACGGCATCCGCCCCCGCCGCGTCGGCGGCCCTGATGATCGTGCCGAGGTTTCCCGGGTCCCTGATCTCCTCGCAGATCGCGACGAGACGCGGGGAGTCCGCGAAGATGTCGCGGACGGAGGTCGGTGCCTGCCGGACGACCGCGACCAGTCCTTGCGGCGTGACCGTGTCCGCCATCGCGTTCAGCACGTACTCGGTGACGTGCTCGACGTCGATGCCGGCATCCGATGCCTTCGCGCGGATGTCCGGATGCTTCTCCCAGCCGGTCGGTGTCGCGAACAACTCGACGATCGCCTCGGGGCTGTAGGTCAGCGCCTCTCGAACCGCCTGAGGTCCTTCGAGGAGGTACAGACCTGTCTCTGCTCGCGCGCTGCGCTTGGTCAGCTTGGCGACGGCACGGACTCGGGGCGAACGGGGGTTCTCCAGCACGTTCACAGTCTAGAGAACGGCAGAGCTGTTCCTGCGCAAACGCCGGGGGAACGACAGAGGACGCCCTCCCGAAGGAGAGCGTCCTCTGTGGTGAAGAGCTGCTTACGCAGCGGACTTCGGAGCGTTGACGTCAGAGGGCAGAGCCTTCTTCGCCGTCTCGACCAGCGTCGTGAAGGTCGCTGCGTCGTTGACCGCGAGGTCGGCGAGCATACGACGGTCGACAGTGACACCCGCAAGACCGAGGCCCTGGATGAAGCGGTTGTACGTGATGCCGTTCTGGCGTGCAGCAGCGTTGATGCGCTGGATCCAGAGACGACGGAAGTCGCCCTTGCGCTTGCGACGGTCACGGTACGAGTAGACCAGCGAGTGGATGACCTGCTCTTTGGCCTTGCGGTACAGGCGCGAACGCTGACCGCGGTAACCCTTTGCGCGCTCGAGGATGACCCGACGCTTCTTGTGGGCGTTTACCGCCCGCTTGACTCTTGCCATTTTCCTGTGTTCCTATTCGTGCGTCGGGCGCGTCAGCGGCCGAGAAGCTTCTTGGCCGTCTTGGTGTCAGCCTTCGAGAGCACCTGGTCCTGGTTCAGACGACGGGTGCGCCGGCTCGACTTGTGCTCGAGGTTGTGGCGCATACCGGCCTGCTGCTTCTTCAGCTTGCCGCTGCCGGTGATCTTGAAGCGCTTCTTAGCACCCGAGTGGGTCTTCTGCTTCGGCATCTTCTCTTCCTTCGTATGGCGCCTTCTCAGGCGACGGTGTCAACCCGCGGTGCGGGAGTCTGGGGGGCGGGAGTTACTCCGCTGCGGCCTCGGCCGGGGCATCGGTGTCGCTCTTGGCTTCGCGGGCGGCCTGCTTGTTCGCTGCGCGCTGGGCGTCGCGAACCGCGTTCTGCTCCTGCTTGGCCTCGGACTTGCTCTTGAGCGGAGCCACGATCATCACCATGTTGCGACCGTCGATGGTCGGGTTCGACTCGACGGTTCCGAGCTCGGCGACGTCCTCGGCGAACTTGCGGAGAAGACGGACACCCTGCTCGGGACGCGACTGCTCGCGGCCGCGGAACAGGATCATGGCCTTGACCTTGTCGCCGGCCTTCAGGAAGCCCTCGGCGCGCTTGAGCTTGGTCGTGTAGTCGTGCGCCTCGATCTTCAGTCGGAAGCGGACCTCCTTGAGAATGGTGTTCGCCTGGTTGCGGCGAGCTTCCTTCTCCTTCTGGGCGGCTTCGTACTTGAACTTGCCGTAGTCCATGATCTTGACCACGGGCGGCTTCGAGTTCGGTGCGACCTCGACGAGGTCGAGGTCGGCTTCCTGCGCAAGGCGCAGCGCCGCCTCGATGCGGACGACGCCGATCTGCTCACCCGCGGGGCCGACGAGGCGGACCTCGGGGACGCGGATGCGCTCATTGGTGCGGGGATCGCTGATGCGTAACTCCTTAGACGATGGGATTCAGCCACCAGGACGCAGTCAGCATCCCGGGCGAAATCAGAATCGTCCCCCACCCACCGGCAGTCAGACGCCGGCTATGCACCCTGCCTGCCGGATCAGTCTCACGACGCGATCCGGTGGAGTGCAAGACCCGGTAGCCTGGAACGGCAAGCGCGGGTGGGAAGTGAATCCTCTTTCGTACCGGAGCATGACGCTCCGGAGCCCGACACAGTCTAACAGAAGGCAAGGCGAAGTGACGAACCAGGCATCGGACGAGGCTGCACGCGAGCGCGAAGAGCGCTGGGCACGGCAGGAGGAGGCGGCATCTTCCGCCACCCGGGACATCGCAGACGTTCCGGCGGTGGAGGTCATCACCACCGCAGCCGTGCATCTCATGAGCGCGGCAGCCGTCAAGCTCGGCCTCGCCGACGACCCGCACGCGGCAGAGCAGCTCGATCTCGACGAAGCTCGCAAGCTCATCAACTCTCTGGCCGGTCTCATCACCGCCGGCGCGCCGGAGATCAGCGACATGCACGCACGCTCCCTGCGTGACGGGCTGCGCTCACTGCAGCTCGCGTTCCGCGAGGCATCGACGATCCCCGACCCGATCGGCAAGGGTCCGGGCGAGAAGTGGACCGGGCCGGTCAACTAGTCACCGCGTGTGGCGGGCTCCTGGATCCCGTGGGACGCAGATGACCTGAGCGTCAGAATGCTGCGGTCCGGGTTCCAGGAGCATCGCGGGCTCCGTCGCAGGGTTCCCAGATGGTCCGGTCGGCGGCGCGCACCACGACGACACACGAATCAGTGGGGCGCATGCGATGGACTGCGTCCGAAACGTGCCAGCAGATGCCAGACCCGCTTCAGCGCCTGCGGCTCATGGATGCCGGAGCGCGCTGCCGCTCCGACCACGTCGGGCGTCAGTTCGTCCGACAGACTCCTCGCCAGGTCGACGTACTCGGCTCCGCGATACCTCGGATCGAGGGCGGCCGTGTCAGCCCTGAAACCGGGATGGAAGTCGACCGCTGCGAGCCGAGCGGCGGCGGCATGTGCGTCGGAGTCGCGAAAGCAGGGGTCGAGGACGATCTCCTCGACATCCACCGCGAAGTCGACTCCCCCGTGAACGTGCGCCTCGACGTAGCGGTCCAGCGGGTCGAGGTCACCCGATCGCATCTGCTCGACCAGAGCGTCGACGCCATGGAGGTCGACGACGCCGTCGGGCTCGAAGACCGAGTCCGGGTAGCAGAACGTGGCACGCGCAGCCGCCTCGGGGCGGAGCCGGACGAACGACGACCCGAATCGTGGGGATGCTCCGTGCGCGTCGCCGAGGTCGAGCGCGCCGTACACGGGTCTCGCGTGGGGCGCGCCGGCGTCGTATCTCCCGTCGAACAGACGGCTCTCCCAACGCCACCGATCGCCTTGCCGATGCGCAGTGAGCCCGCCGTTCGACGTCCCCGTCTCGAACTGTGAACGATACCGGCCGTCCCTCGCCATCGCATCCATGACCGTGCCGTCTCGAAAGGGCCAATCCGGATGGAAGTGCAGGAGGACGGCGACGGGCATGCAGCAACCCTAGCGATGGGGTGCGCTGCTCCGGTCAGGCCGAACGACGGAGCTTGACGGTCAGCGAGTCGGCGAGCACGGCGATGCGGTCGTCCGCCGCCCAGCGTTGTGCGAGGCGGGCGAGCACGGCGTCGAGCACTTCGCGTTCGAGGCCGTCGACCAGCTCGAGGATGACGATGAGCTCTGGCCCGCGCAGGCGCGCATCCGGGTCGCCGGCGGCGACTGCGACATCGATCACCGCGAGTTCGTGCGCGACGCTCGCCTGGAGGGCGCCGAACACCTCGGGAGACAGGAAGCTCGGCTCCCAGCCGTGCCCCTGCGCGATCGCCCACACTGCCGGGCGACGGATGACGAACTCGGTGTCGGAGGTCGGATCGAGCACGATGAGGTCGGTGTCGTCCGCGGACGCCGCGAGTGCGGCGCGCGTTGCGTCGACCGGAATCGGTCGCGCCGTGGCGTCCCAGCGCTGCATCGCCTCGACCGAGGAGAACACCGGCTGCACCCGGCGACCGTCCGGCGCAGCCACCGTCACGATGGAGAGCTCCTGCGTCTTGTCGACCGCGAGACCGCTGGGGGCGACGCCCTCTTCGCCCTTCTCGGCGACCAGAGGTATCAGCACCCGTGCCGTGCGGAACGCGTCGACGACCTCGCTCTGAGCGCCCTCACCTGCACGGAATCGCAGGAGGGCGTCGAGAAGCGCCGGGTCCGCGGAGCCGTCATCCCCCGCATGCGGATTCGACTCGAAGCTGCGCCCCTCCCAGGGCACACCTGCGGAGTCTCCCTGCTTCGGCGAGGCATGATCCTGTGAGCCGTGGCCCTGTGAGCCGGGGCTGCAGGCGTCGTCAGTCCCCTGCGACATCCAGAGCCTCAGCCAACGTGAAGGCGCCGGCGTAGAGCGCCTTGCCGACGATCGCACCTTCGACACCCAGCGGCACCAGCTCGCGAAGCGCGGCGATGTCGTCGAGGCTCGAGATGCCCCCGGAGGCCACGACAGGCTTCGGCGTGCGGGCGGTGACCTCGCGGAGCAGCTCGAGGTTCGGGCCCTTGAGCGTTCCGTCCTTCGTGACGTCGGTCACGACGTAGCGGCTGCAACCGGCATCCTCGAGGCGCTCGAGCACCTCCCAGAGGTCGCCGCCTTCCTTCGTCCAGCCGCGTGCGGCCAGCGTCGTGCCGCGGACGTCGAGTCCCACGGCGATCGCCTCGCCGAAGCGGCCGATCACGTCGGCAGCCCACTCCGGGTTCTCGAGCGCGGCCGTGCCGAGGTTGATCCGTGTCGCGCCGCTCTCGAGAGCCGCTTCGAGCGTCGCATCGTCACGGATGCCGCCGGACAGCTCGACGTTGACGTTCTTGAACTGCTTGATGACCTTGCGGAGGATCGGGGCGTTGCTGCCGCGACCGAAGGCGGCATCGAGGTCGACGAGGTGGATCCACTGCGCGCCCTGCGCGACCCACTCCCCCGCGGCGTCGAGCGGGTCGCCGTAACTGGTCTCGGTGCCGGCTTCACCTTGGGTGAGACGGACTGCCTTGCCGCCGGCGACATCGACGGCGGGGAGCAGAGTGAGAGAGGGAGACTGCGCGAAGTCGTTCATGACGTCCTCAGGTGAGATGGAGAGCCGATTCACCGGCACGAGAATCGACACTAGCCCGCGCATCCGCCCGCTCCAAAACGATGACGGCTGAGAACATCGTGTGCCACGCGGTAGCCTCGATGACGCCCCTGTTCGGTCGGTGAGGAGATGTTGCATGGTGCGCGATGCGGAACCGCGAGGAGGCGGACCCCTGCGGCGCGGGAATGCGCTGCCTCCCGAGACTCCGGATGACGGCGCGCAGCGGCCGGTCGCACCGGAAGGGAATCCCGACCATGCACGCCAGCGACCGCTGAACGGCGACGCGCCGTCGAGCCCGCCCCTGCCCGGGACGCGCGCAGCCGCGGCGGCGGCGTGGGCGGCAGCATCTGCCGAGACTCCGCCGGCCGGCACTCCCCGAGCGGTCAGCCCCTCCGACCCGATCTCCCGACCGCCTGCAGCCCCCTCGGTTCCCGGACCGCCTCCCGCTGCGTGGGCGGGGCCGCAGAGCCCTGCCGCTCCCGGTACTGACGCCCGTTCCGCGGCGAGCCCTGCGGCGCCGATCCCTGCCCCTGCCCCTGCCCCTGCCCCTGCCCCTGCCCCTGCCCCTGCCCCGAACATCCCGCCGACGTCGACGCCGACCCCGGCGAATGGCGTGCCGCAGCACCAGACCCCCGGCGTCCCGCCCACCCCGCCGCTGCCGGCGCCGACCACCGCGCCCCCGCCGGCACCGAACGCCGCTGCGGCCGAGTCGGCGTCTTCGGCATCATCGCGCCGTCAGCAGCGTGAGCAGGGTGTAGGACGACGCTCGTTCCTGCAGGAGGAGCGCCGCGAGGAGCCCGCGCGACAGGGCGGGCGCGGGCTGCTCAATCGCGTCGGATTCTCCCTCGGACCCAACGCCCGCGAGCGAGCCGTGCGCGACGACGAGCACGCTGTAAGCCGTCACTGGCCGGGACCCCGCACCGTCGCGGTCGTCAACGGAAAGGGCGGGGCGGGAAAGACACCGGCCACCGTGCTGCTGTCAGCGGTCTTCGCTCAGTACGGCGGAGCCGGCGTACTGGCATGGGACAACAACCAGACCCGCGGCACGCTCGGCTGGCGCACCGAGACCGGGGCTCACGACCGCACACTGCTTGAACTGCTTCCGCAGACGCAGCGTCTGCTCGGAGCCCAGGGACAGTCTGCGGACCTCGCGCACTTCGTGCACCACCAGCCTCAGGAGAAATACGATGTCCTGCGGTCGAAGCCGATCCGACTCGCGCACGAGAACCGGCTCCGGCCCACCGACGTCGACTCCATCCACGCGATCGCGGCCAAGTTCTATCGCCTGATCATCATCGACTCGGGCAACGACGAATCCGATCCCATGTGGCTGCGGATGATCGACCTCGCCGACCAGATCGTCGTCGCGACGACGACACGCGATGACCATGCCGAAGCCGGGGCCCTGCTGCTTGAGGCGCTCGAGGACCGCGACGAGCGCTCGGCGCGGCTCGCGCGGGAATCGGTGGTCATCGTCAGCCAGGCCGATCCGAAGGCGTCACCGGCCGAGGTGACGGACGTGATCGCGGGTTACCAGCCTCTCGCGCGCGAAGTCGTCGGCATTCCCTTCGACCGCGAGATGGTCGACGGCCACCTGCGCCTTCGGGCACTCGCGGCACCGACGCAGCGATCCTGGCTCTCGGCCGCAGCCGCGGTCGCGCGCGGTTTCTGAGCAGCCCCGCGGGCGGTCACCGACGCGCAGCTGTGCGACGGGCTCTCGATCCGGGGCGCCCGGTATCGCTCGTCACGACCGGAGGCTGTCGACCCAGTTGCGGAGCAGCTGGATTCCTGCCTCTCCCGACTTCTCCGGGTGGAACTGCGTCGCCGAGAGCGGTCCGTTCTCGACGGCGGCGAGGAACGGGTCTCCGTAGGTCGACCAGGTGAGCACGGGCTGTGGGAACGGCGGGATGACATCGAGCTCCCACGACTGCGCGGCGTACGAGTGCACGAAGTAGAAGCGCTCGTTCTCGATGCCTTTGAACAGCACGGAGTCGGCGCCCGGCTCGACGGTGTTCCACCCCATGTGCGGAAGCACGGGCGCGTTGAGTTCGGTGACCGCTCCGGGCCACTCGCCGAGGCCCTCGGCATCATGCCCGCGTTCGACGCCGTGTGCGAAGAGAACCTGCATCCCGACGCAGATGCCGAGGACGGGGCGTCCGCCTGCGAGGCGACGGTCGATGATCTCGTCGCCGCCGTGCGCGTAGAGCGCGTCTCGGACGGCTTGGAACGCGCCGACGCCGGGCACCACGAGACCGTCGGCCTCGAGCGCCTCTTTGCGATCGCGCGTCAGCACGGCGTCCGCACCCGCCGCGACGAGAGCCTTCACCGCCGAGTGGACGTTGCCCGATTCGTAGTCGAAGACGGCGACCCTGGGTGCCGAGCTCACAGCGCACCCTTCGTCGACGGGATGCCGTCGACCAGGGGGTCGAGCGCTTTGGCCTGGCGGAATGCTCGAGCGAACGCCTTGAACTCGGCCTCAGCGATGTGGTGGGGGTCACGGCCACCGAGGACGCGCACGTGCACCGTCAGCCCGGCGTTGAACGTGATCGCCTCGAAGGAGTGGCGCACCAGCGACCCGGTGAAGTGGCCCCCGATGAGGTGGTGCTCGAAACCGGCGGGCTCTCCCGTGTGAACCAGGTAGGGGCGCCCCGAGATGTCGACGACGGCCTGGGCGAGCGCCTCGTCGAGCGGGACCAGCGCGTCGCCGTAACGGGAGATCCCGGACTTGTCGCCGAGCGCCTCGCGGATCGCCTGACCGAGCACGATGGAGATGTCTTCGACGGTGTGGTGGGCGTCGATCTGCGTGTCTCCGGATGCGCGCACGGTGAGGTCGGTGAGAGAGTGCTTCGCGAACGCCGTCAGCATGTGGTCGAAGAACGGCACCGACGTGTCGATGCGGCTCGCACCGGTGCCGTCGAGGTTCAGCTCGAGCTCGACGGTGGACTCCGACGTGCTGCGCACACGCGTGGCGGTGCGGGAGATCTGGGCGGGGGTGCTCATGAAGCCGATCCTATCGAGGCGAGGGCATCGAGGAACGCGGTGGTCTCCGCCTCGGTGCCTGCGGTGACGCGGAGGTGTCCGGGGATCCCGACGTCGCGTATCAGCACTCCCCGGTCGTACAGCTGCTGCCAGATCTTCTGAGGCTCTGCCACGCCCCCGAAGAGGACGAAGTTCGACCACGACTCGTGCGGCGTGTAGCCGAGGGCCTCGAGCGTCGCCGAGATGCGATCCCGCTGCTCGACGATCTCCTCGACCATGCCCAGCATCACGTCGGAGTTGCGCAGTGCGGCCACCGCCGCCGCCTGAGTGAGAGCGCTGAGGTGGTACGGCAGACGCACGAGCCTCAGGGCGTCGATGAAGGCGGGATCGGCGGCGAGGTAGCCCACGCGAGCACCCGCGAACGCGAAGGCCTTGCTCATGGTGCGAGACACGGCGAGCCGAGGGCGTCCGTCGAGCAGTGTCAGGGCGGAGGCCGCCTCGCGCGGCGCGAACTCCTGGTAGGCCTCGTCGACGACCACGATCCCCGTCGATGCCTCGTAGACCGCTTCGACCACGTCAAGACCGAGCGGTGTGCCCGTCGGGTTGTTCGGGGAGCACAGGAGGATGACATCGGGGTCGACATCCCTGACCTGGGCCGCCGCCTCTTCGGGCGTGATCGTATAGTCGGGCTGCCTGGCGCCGGCGACCCACCGCGCCCCGGTCCCCTTCGAGATCAGCGGGTACATCGAGTAGGTCGGGCTGAAGCTGAACGCCGTACGACCCGGCCCCCCGAATGCCTGCAGGATGTGCTGAAGGACCTCATTCGACCCGTTGCCCGCCCAGATCTGATCCGCCTCGAGACCGTGGCCGAGGTACTCGGCGAACCCCTCGCGCAGCGTGGTGAACTCGCGATCCGGGTAGCGGTTGACGTCTCGGAGCGCGACCGCGATGTCATCGAGGATGTCGCTGGCCACGGCGTCCGGAACCGGATGCGTGTTCTCGTTGACGTTCAGTGCGATCGGGAGAGGCGCTTGAGGCGCTCCGTACGGCGTGAGCCCCCGGAGGTCGTCGCGAAGTGGCAGGTCGTCGAGTGATGCAGTCACCCTTCCCATGGTAGGCCGCGTTCGCCCCATGAATGCCCGTCGAGACCGAGTGTGAACGGGAACTCCCCCGCCTCGCTCCACGAATCGGGCGGAGTCGGGCTCACTCCGAATACTGCGCCGGAATCGCCAGCTCCTGACCGATCTGCAGCTCCCCGCCGCGCAGCAGGTTCAGCCGTGTGATGTCGCCGATCACGTCGCGCGGATCGGCCTCGGGCGCGATGCCCTCTGCGATCGACCAGAGAGTGTCGCCCGGCATCACGGTCACGGTCGCGAACGTCGCCGTCGCCGTCTGCTCACCCGAGGCCATCGCGCTGCCGCCGCTGATCGCCGCGAAGGCGATTCCGACGGCGAGGGGCACCGCTGCGACGGCGAGCACGACGCGTCGACCACGCGCCGTCAGCCGGAGCCGCGTCGCCGGACGAGCCGGAAGGACTGCTGCACTGCTGAAGGTGATGGTGCTCATGTCGTGCTCCTCTGCATCTACCGCGTGGGCGGTGAAGTTGGCGTAGCGTTCGCATCCACGCCTCGGCCGGGAGCCGGGGATGCGAAGCTACGTACCGAAGTTATCTTCGAATTCGAACATCTGTCAAGCGTTCTTCGAAACAGAAGTGCGAGAATCGGCCGACACGCTCGAACAGATCTTCCACATCGTCGCGTTTCTCGGATACGGTTTCGATAGGAACACCCCATCACGGGCCTCCGACATTCGAACTGAGACGCCGGATCGCACACCTGAGGAGCACCATGAGCGACAACTCCGCCCCCGAGGCCGACGCCCCGCGCACTCGTCGCCGGAAGAGCCTGAGCCCGAAGCAGATGGCGATCCTCGAGGTCATCCAGACGTCGATCAGTCACTACGGCTACCCGCCGAGCATGCGCGAAATCGGCGACGCCGTCGGACTCAAGTCGCTGTCCAGCGTGACTCATCAGCTGGGTCAGCTCGAGCTCAGCGGATATCTGCGCCGCGATCCGGGAAAGACCCGCGCGATGGAGGTGCTCATCGACCTCCCCGGCGCGAGCGGTGAGAACCCTGCCGATGTGGCGACGCCCGTCGGAGACGCCGCACTGGTTCCCCTCGTCGGGCGCATCGCCGCCGGCGTTCCGATCACCGCCGACCAGCAGGTCGAGGAGATCTTCCCGCTCCCCCGTCAGCTCGTCGGCAAGGGCGACCTGTTCATGCTCAAGGTGTCGGGCGAGTCGATGATCGACGCCGCGATCTGCGATGGCGACTGGGTCGTCGTCCGTTCGCAGAACAGCGCAGAGAACGGTGAGATCGTGGCCGCCATGCTCGACGGCGAGGCCACCGTCAAGGTACTCCGGCAACGAGACGGCCACACGTGGCTGCTGCCTCGGAACTCCGCTTTCGAGCCGATCCTCGGCGACGAGGCCGTCGTGCTCGGCAAGATCGTCGCGGTGCTCCGCTCCGTCTGACCCTCTCCGCACACGAGCCTCCGGAATCGTGCATTCTCGGAGACCTCGTCGCCTGGCCCGAAACCCACCCTGTGTGACGCCGTGAGCCGGTGCGCCATAGGCTCGAACCATGTCGTCGCCGTTCGGTACCTGGCCCTCTCCGTTCACTCCCGACCGGATCGCCGCGTCGTCTCCGAGGATCGACGGCGCCGCCTTCGTCGGCGATGACATCTGGTGGGGCGAGTCGGTGCCTGCCGAGGGCGGTCGCCTGACGGTACGAAGTTCCAGCGGCGCCGAGATCCTCCCCGCGCCCTGGAGTGCACGGTCGCGCGTGCACGAGTACGGCGGAGGGGCGTGGACGGCGGATGCCGAGGGGACACTGTTCTTCGTCGAGGCCAAGGATCAGCGTGTGCATCGGATGCCCCGCGGTGGCGCCCCGATGCCCCTGACTCCCGCGGGGCCGGCACATGGCGGCCTGCGCCTGCAGAACGGGCGACTGTTCGCGGTGCGGGAGGACCTCTCGGTCGCCCCGCACCAGCGCGGCATCGTCGAGATCCCGACAGACGGGTCGGCCTCCGACGATCCGACGCTGCTGAAGGTGCTCGTGGAGGGAGAGTCGTTCTACGCGCATCCTGCGCTGTCTCCCGACGGGACTCGCGCCGCGTGGGTCGAATGGTCGGGCGAACGGATGCCGTGGCAGCACGCGTCGCTGGTGCTCTCCGACGGCGCCGGCCGGACGGAGCTGCCCACGCGAGCCGCCCTCCAGCCGGAGTGGACGGACGACGGCGAGATCCTGTACTCGGACGACCCGACCGGTCGCTGGGCGCTGCACCGACAGCGCGTCGACGGCCGCGAAGCGGTCGGTCCCGCAGAGCGGATCGCCGACACGGACGCCGACACGGGGTACGGACTCTGGGTGCTCGGCAATCGCTGGTATCGACCGCTCGCCGACGGTCGCATCGTGGCGGTGCGCACGAACGGACGCGACGAGGTGGACGTCATCGAGCGGGACGGCGGTGCCCACCGCATCCCCGTTCCCGCCGACGGCCATGTCAGCATCGACGATGTCGCAGGCACCCGAGTGCTCCTCTCCGGCAACAGCTCGACGACCGCGCCAGGTGTCTGGTGCGTCGACGTCGACTCCGGCGACATAGAGGTGGTCGCGGGAGCGACGCCGGCCGACCCGACGTGGATGCCCGCAGCATCCGAGATCCTGGTCGATGGCGCTCACGGCCCTGTCCATGCTTTCGTCTACGAGCCCGTGAACCCGTCGGCTTCAGCCGCGGACGACGAGCTCCCGCCCTACCTCGTGCTCGTGCACGGCGGCCCGACCGCCCATGTGACGGGCGCCTCGTCCGCGGCCATCGCGTTCTGGACCAGCCGCGGCATCGGCGTGCTCGACGTCAACTACGGCGGATCGACGGGATACGGGCGCGCCTACCGAGAACGACTCGACGGCGGATGGGGCGTGGTCGACGTCGACGATGTGATCGCCGCGGCGCGCGGCCTCGCCGAGGCCGGGCTCGCCGATCCCGACCGCATCGCGATCCGAGGGGGTTCGGCCGGCGGCTGGACGGTGCTCTCGTCGCTGGTGCGGGGCGGCACGTTCGCCGCGGGCATCAGCCGATACGGCGTGGCCGATCTGCGGATGCTGACCGAGCACTCGCACGACTTCGAGGCGCACTACGTCGAGGGCCTGGTGGGACCGCTGCCCGAGGCCGAGGCGCTCTACGTCGATCGTTCTCCCCTGACGCACGCCGATCSGATCGGCGTGCCCGTGCTGCTCATGCAGGGAGCGGAGGACCGTGTCGTGCCGCCGTCGCAGTCCGAAGCGATCCGCGACGCTCTGGCGCAGCGAGGCGTCGAGCACGAGTACGTGCTCTACCCGGGTGAGGGCCACGGCTTCCGTGCGAGCGAGACCATCATCGACGCACTCGAGAGGGAGCTCGGCTTTCTCGGACGCGTGTTCGGCTTCACGCCCGCGCGCTGATCACTCCCCGACGCGGTTGCGCAGGCGCATGGCGCGGTCGGCCTCGCGGGTGTCCTGACGCTCACGCAGCGTCTGACGCTTGTCGTATTCCTTCTTGCCCTTGGCGAGGGCGATCTCGACCTTGGCCCGACCGTCCGAGAAGTACAGCTTCAGCGGGATCAGCGTGTAGCCGCCGGCAGACACCGCATGCTGCAGCTTCGCGATCTCCTCGCGGTGCAGCAGCAGCTTGCGGACGCGCTTGGCGGAGTGGTTGGTCCAGTGCCCCTGCGAGTACTCCGGAATGTGCACGGAATCGAGGAAGACCTCGTTCCCCTTGACGAACGCATACCCGTCGCTGAGGTTCGCGCGTCCCTGACGCAACGACTTGACCTCGGTGCCGGTGAGCACCATCCCCGCCTCGTACGACTTCTCGATGTTGTAGTCGTGACGTGCGCGACGATTGGTCGCGATGACCTTCTCCCCGCGTTCCCTGGGCATGATTCTCTCCTGATCCGTGTCGCGCAGTGTTCCAGAGCCCGAGTCGGGCGCACGACAGCCTGTCAGTCTATACCGGCGAGCCGCTCACGTGCGAAGCCAGCGCCGGATCGCGAAGCCCGCCGAGAGCGCGGCCAGCACGACACCGATCCCGATCAGCACGGGGACGACGACGACGGCATCCTGCATCGACACCCACGTCGTGATGAACGGCACGCGTCCTCGAAGGTAGCCGTCGACACCGAAATGCACCCCGGCGACGACCGCCGCGCTCGCGAGGGCCGAGCCGAGGAACGCGGCGAACACGCCCTCCAGCACGAACGGCGTCTGGATGAAGCGGTTGGATGCACCCACCAGACGCATGATCCCGATCTCCTTGCGCCTGGCGTAGGCGGAGAGTCTGATGGTCGTGCCGATCAGCAGGATGGCGGCGATCAGCATCAGCGTGGCGATCCCCACCGCGATGTATGTCGCGACCGTCAACGCGGAGAAGAGCGGCTCGAGGTACTGCAACTGGTCCTGCACCTGCTCGACGCCGGCGACGCCGTTGAACGCCTCGGAGATCACCTGAGACTGGCCGGGGTCCTTCATGGTGACGAAGAAGACCTCGAACGCCTGCTCCGGGGTGATGACGCTCGCCTGGTCCTCGCCGAGCTGCTCGACGAGCTTGGCGTAGGTGTCCTCCTTGGAGTCGAAGGTGACCTCGCTGATGAGGGGGGCGAGCGCCTCGCCCTCGAGCTGGGCCCGCACGGCGTTCACCTGCTCCTCCGAGGCACCACCGTCGACACAGGTGTCCTGCTCGGAGATGTCGGAGCACATGTACACGGCGACCTGGGCCCGCTCGGTCCAGTACCCGCGCATGGTGCCGATCTGCGCCTGCATGAGGATCGCAGCGCCGACGAACGTCAGCGACACGAAGGTGACGAGAACGACGGAGATGACCATCGAGATGTTCCGTCGGAGGCCGCCGAGGGCCTCGGTGAGGATGAGTCCGATTCTCATGACGTCGGCCCCACTTCTTCGGAACCGTCATCAGACAGGCCGAGGCGATCGGCCACGCCGAGCTCGGCGACGTCGACCTGCGGCATCACGATGGGATGCGTCCGAGGCGCGACAGGGGCCTGGACGGCCACGGGCTGCTCCTCGACGACGGGCGGCTCGATCGGTGCGGCCTGCGCCTCCGGCGTCTCGGATGCGGTCGGTACGGCATCCGCGGATGCTCCCTCGGCCCTGCGCTGAGCGGTGAGCTCCTCAGCGAGCGCAGCGCGGACGAGCGAGAGGTCGGCGGTCTGGCGCTGCACCTCCTGCACCGCGGTGAGGGCGGCTGCCGCTGCCGCACCGCGCACCTCCTCCGGGACGAGGCGCGGGATGTTGGATGTGTCGCCATACCCGCCGTGCACTTCGTCTCGCACCATCTCGCCGTCGCGGAGCTCGATCACTCTGCGCTGCATCTGGTCGACGAAGCCCGCCTCGTGCGTCGCCATGAGCACGGTCGTACCGCCCGCGTTGATCCTCGCGAGAAGCTGCATGATGTCGACCGACGTCGCCGGGTCGAGGTTTCCGGTCGGCTCGTCCGCGAGCAGCACCTGGGGGCGGTTGACGAGCGCTCGAGCGATCGCGACGCGCTGCTGTTCTCCACCGGAGAGCTCGTGCGGCATTCTCTTCTGCTTGCCGTCGAGCCCGACCAGCGCGAGCGCCTCGGGGACGGCCTGCTGGATGAAACCGCGCGACGAGCCCGTCACCTGCAGGGTGAAGGCGACGTTCTGATAGACGGTCTTCGACGGAAGCAGTCGGAAGTCCTGAAACACGGATCCGATGTGGCGGCGGAAGTACGGCACCTTGCGGTTCGCCAGCGAACGCAGGTCGCGTCCGAGCACGGCGACGCGGCCGGTGGTCGGCACGTCCTCTCGGAGGATCAGCCGCAGGCAGGACGACTTGCCCGACCCTGAAGCGCCCACGAGGAAGACGAACTCGCCTCGCTGCACTTCGAAGTCGACATCGGACAGAGCGGGCCGTGAGGTCCCGCGGTAGCGTTTCGTGACGTTCTCGAACCGAATCATGGCGGTTCGAGCCTAAGCGCGCCCGTTCATCTGTTCGCGAGCGACACCCCGCGGGAGCCCCCTGCGTGTCACACCGCACTGCTATACATGGAGGTGCCGATCCACGCCATCAGGGTGGACGATACTCCGAGGGGGAACCATGACGACGCCTGCAGGCTGGTATGACGACGGATCCGGGCGCCAGCGCTGGTGGGACGGCACCCAGTGGACCGAGCACTTCGCTCCGATCGTCGACTCCACGGAGCCCGCAGCGGATGCGTCGACCGCCGGTTCGACCGACGACGAGGCGACGAACTCCGGTTCCGCCCAGAGCCCGCATGACGCCTCCTCCGCAGGCTCCCCGGAGTCCGCGGCCGACGCAGAGACCGCCGCGTCGATCGAATCCGTCGCTGCGGTCGAGACCCAGTCGTGGAATGCCCCTGCACCCTCCGACTCCGACTCCGATGCCGGTGCCCAGGCGCCTGCGGACGAGGTCGCAGCTCCCGAGTCCGAGTCCTCCTGGTCCGCCTCCGAGACTCCCGTTGAAGAACCCGGCAGCGCGCAGGCACCCGACTTCACCGCTCCGGGCGCCGCTGCGCCGGCCGACGGCACCGTGCAGCCGTATGGCGGGGGCGCGCCCTCGTACCCCGGTGCCGCTGCTCTCGCGCAGCCCCAGGAGTACCCCGTCACCGCCGGCTACCCGGGGGCCGCAGCGCCGAGCTACCCCGGCGCCGCACCCTATGCGTCCGCAGGACAGCAGTACGGTGCTCCCACGGGCTACCCGCCCGCGTACGGAGCGACCGCCCCGGCAGCTCCGTCGGGGCCTTCGATCCTCGGCCTCGTCGGGCTCGGGCTCGCAGCGCTCGGCACCATCCTGTCGTGCATCCCCGTGATCTTCTGGCTCGGATGGCTCCTGCTGGGCGTCGGATTCATCGTCTCGCTGATCTCGCTGTTCCTCAAGGGCAAGAAGTGGCCGGGCATCTCCGGCCTCATCCTGTCGGTGATCGGCGCGATCATCGCGGTCGTCATGTTCTTCGTCATCGTCTTCGCGACGGTGTCCGAGGCCGTCCGCGACCTGCCGACGGCCCCGCCGTCGAGCGATTCGGACACGGGCACCGGAACGGAACAGGATCCCGGGACCGACGAAGAGGGCACGGGAGCTCCCGAGGTCGTCGAGGGCGAGATGGGCTCCCCCGTGCCGATCAACCAGATGGCCGCCACGAGCGAGGTCACGATCCACTCGGCCACGTGGGCGACGAGCGACGGCTCGAGCATTCCCTCGACCAACGGCGGTTACGTGATCCTCGACGTCACCTTCACCGGCGTCTCGGGCACGAGCTACCTGAGCGCATTCAACTTCGGCATCGAGACCGCTGAAGGCGTCGAAGGGACCTACGACTACTACGTCGACGGGATCGTGGCTGAAGAACTCGAGCCCGGCGACACGGTCGACGGCAAGATCACCTTCGACGTCGCGCAGAGCGAGTCCTACGACGTGATCTTCACCGACGAGGTCCTGCAGGAGGTCACGCGCATCACCGTCACCCCGTCAGCCGGCTAGAACACAGCGCAAGGCGAACCCGTCCGGCGGTCGCCGGCGGTTCGCGTCGCAGGTGGGCCCGTGCACGATGCTTCGGCATCCGGCACGGGCCCACTTCCGTCCCGGCCCACTTCTGCACGGGCCCATCTCGGCTCCGGTCCGCTTCGGCTCCGGCCCGCTTCGGCTCCGGCCATGTCCGCCCGTCGCCACGCGCACTCGTCGGGGTTCGGCCTCCGACATGGACACGAACCGCGAGGGGGGACGAGAAAAGCGGGCCGCCTCGAAGAGGCCGCCCGCTGAGAGTGAGCCCTCGCTCAGTCCTCGTCTTTGCGCTTGCGCCAGCGGATGCCGGCCGAGATGAACCCGTCGAGATCGCCGTCGAACACGGCAGCCGGGTTGCCCGACTCGTGTCCGGTGCGGAGGTCCTTCACGAGCTGTTGGCCGTAGAGGAAGTAGGAGCGCATCTGATCGCCCCAGCTCGCCGTGATGTTGCCGGCGAGTTCCTTCTTCTTCGCGGCCTCCTCCTCCTTCTGCAGGAGCAGGAGTCGGGTCTGCAGCACTCGCATGGCCGCGGCGCGGTTCTGGATCTGCGACTTCTCGTTCTGCATCGACACCACGATGCCGGTCGGCAGGTGGGTCAGGCGCACCGCGGAGTCGGTGGTGTTGACCGACTGTCCGCCAGGGCCCGACGAACGGAAGACGTCGACACGGATGTCGTTCTCGGGGATGTCGACCTCGGTCGCCTCCTCCATGAGAGGGATGACCTCGACCGCGGCGAACGACGTCTGACGCTTGTCGGCAGAGCCGAACGGGCTGATGCGCGCGAGGCGGTGCGTTCCGGCCTCGACGGACACCGTGCCGAACGCATAGGGCGCGTCGATCTCGAACGTCGCCGACTTGATGCCGGCCCCCTCGGCGTACGAGGTGTCGAGCACCTTCACGGGGTACTTGTGACGCTCGGCCCAGCGCAGGTACATGCGCATCAGCATCTCGGCGAAGTCGGTGGCATCGTCGCCGCCGGCACCCGAGCGGATCGTGACGATGGCGGAACGCTCGTCGTACTCGCCGTCCATCAGCGTCTGGACCTCGAGCTGGTTGATGATCTCGGTGAGCGCGGTGAGCTCGGCGCGAGCCTCGACGGCGGATTCCTCATCGCCCATCTCGTTCGCGAGCCCGACCAGCACTTCGAGGTCGTCGAGCCGACGACCGATGCCCTCGACCCTGGCGAGCGCCGACTGCCGGTGGCTCAGCGCGCTGGTCACCTTCTGGGCGCGTTCGGGGTCGTCCCAGAGGTCCGGCACGCCGGCTTCCTCGCTGAGGCGCGCGATGTCGGAGCGGAGGGTCTCGACATCGATGACCTCGCGGATGTCACCGTAGGTGAGTCGCAGGGCCTGGATGTCGGCGGAGAGATCGAGTTCGAGCATGTCGCGTCCAGCCTAACGTGCCGCCTGCGCGGGCGGGGACGGCGTTCGAACGGGAGTAGCGTGAAACGGGTGAGCAGCGCATCCACGGTCCTGAGGCGGTTCGGGCCGATGGTGTACCTCCCGACCGTCCTCTTCTCGCTCGGCGAAGGCGCGGTGATCCCGCTCATCCCGGTGATCGCGGCGCGGATGGGCGCCGACATCGCGTTCGCCGCGCTCGTGGCCTCCGCTCTCGTGGTCGGCCAGCTCTGCGGAAACCTCCCCGCCGGCTGGGCAGTGGGCCGCATCGGCGAACGCTTCACGATGGTGATCGCGGGCGTGATCGCGATCAGTGCCGGCGTGGGTATGGTCTTCGCCCCCACGCTCGCCGTGCTCGCGGCATCCGTCTTCCTCCTGGGCTTCTGCGCGGCCGCCTTCGGTCTGGCACGTCATGCCTTCATGACGACGAGGGTGCCGATCGCCTTCCGCGCGCGGGCCCTCTCGCTGCTCGGCGGCAGCTTCCGCCTCGGGATCTTCATCGGACCGTTCGTCGCTGCGGGTCTGCTGCAGCTGTTCGGTTCGGAGACGGCAGCGATCTGGTTCTTCCTGGGCTGCCTCGTCGTGATGGTGCTGCTCGTGCTGTTCGGCCCGGATCCTGAGAAGACGATCGCGCCGACGACTGCGGTGCGCACCGCTGCGCTTGCGGATGATTCGGGCGAGCCTGTCACAGGTTCGATTCCCACGGCAGCGCGTGCGGGCATCTTCCGCACCATGTGGCAGCAGCGCAGCGTACTCGGCCGACTGGGACTCGCCGCCGCGTCGCTGTCGGCCGTGCGGTCTGCACGGCAGGTCGTGCTGCCGCTGTGGGGGTTGTCGCTCGGCCTCGACGCCTCGACGATCGCGCTGGTGGTGGGAATCTCGGGCGCGATCGACTTCGCGCTGTTCTATGCGAGCGGCCAGGTGATGGACCGTTTCGGACGACTCTGGGCGGCGATGCCGGCGATGGTGCTGATGGGAGCGGGATTCCTCGCGCTCTCCTTCACACATGATCTGGATGCGGCCGTGCTGTGGTTCGGCATGTTCGCCGCCGTGCTCGGGGTCGGCAACGGGCTCTCGAGCGGCATTCTGCTGACGCTGGGCGCCGACGTCGCCCCGAAGAGCGAGCCTGCCGCGTTCCTCGGCTCGTGGCGCACGCTGACGGATGCCGGAGGAGCCGTCGCTCCCCTGCTGGTCTCGGCGATCGTCGCGATCGCGTCCCTGCCGATCGCGGCGGCGGCCATGGGCGTGATCGGTCTGGTCGGCGCGGGCGGGTTCATCCGCTGGATCCCCCGGTTCGTGCCCCGCACGAAAGAGGAGCCTTAATGACCGCTGGCCTCGGCGCCGATGTGCGTCTCCTGGTTCTGGGCGCCGCGGTGTCCTCCGAGCGCGAGCGCGCTGCCCAGGTCGACTTCGCGAGCTTCTTTCCCGACGACCACGGCCCCGTCTCCCGCGACGACGGCCCGCGCCACGCCACGGCATCCGCGCTCGTGTTCGATCCGACACTCACTCGAACCCTGCTCGTGTTCCACGCCAAAGGGCAGTTCTGGGTGCAACCTGGAGGACATCTCGAGGCGGGCGACCTGTCGATTGCGGATGCCGCGCTCCGTGAGCTGCGTGAAGAGACCGGAGTGGTCGTCTCGGGCCTCGCCGAGCCTCTCGTGTACGACCTCGACCACCACGCGCTCTCCTCGGCGTTCGGACGCTGCGCCTCGCACCTCGACATCGGGGTCGCCGTCGTCGTCTCAGATGACACTTCACTGATCGTGAGCGACGAGTCGGAGGACGTGCGCTGGTGGCCGATCGACGCGCTGCCCGTGCAGGTGCCGGATGGATTCCCACGGCGGGTGCGTCGACTGCGGGATCGTCTGATGAACTGACGACCTCGCGAAGGACCGGTGTCGTGAAGGAACGGTGTCGTGAAGGAACGGTGTCACGATGGGCCGGTGTCGCGAAGGGCCGATGTCGCGACGGGCCGGTCCGTCCCGATCAACGCAGAGCCGTGCGGCTCGTCGCCGTCGCCTCCAGTCGCACTCCGTCCGGAACGAACAGCGACGCGAGCGGCGGACTCCACATGGTGGCGACGGTCACCCGCGAGGAGCGGCCGTCGGGGCTCGACGCCGATTCCAGAGTCACCGCCGCCGGGAGTGCTGCGAGCAGCGCCTCGACCTGATCTCTGACGCCCTGATCGGTGAGATCCGCGTGTGCAGCCTCGCCGTCGAGCGCCAGGGTGAATCCGTCCGCTCCGGCGAGCGCTGCCGCGTCGGCGATCGCATCGAGCCTCTTCTGCGAGATGTACAGGTCCGTCGCGCACACGCTCATGAAGATGAGGGCGACTGCGAGCAGCGCATAGCCGAGGGTCAGGAGCAGCACGCTTCCGTCGTCGCCCGCCTGCTTCACCCGTCACCCCACAGACGGGACATCTTCTGCACCGCCGCCCCCTCGACATCGATCGATGCAGCCTCGTCCACTCCGAAGATCGTCGGCACGAGGGGCAGGGACACCGACGTCGCGACCGTCACGGTCACGGTCGCGCCCGCCGACGGACATGCCACCTCGATGGGTGCGCAGGTCACCGACACCTCGATGGATTCCGCATCGAGGCCGTACTGATCGGAGATGCTCGCGATCACCTGCTCGCTCCGCATGGCTGCCGTCCCGGCATCAGGCGCGAGGGCGATCGCCCGTGCCGTGTGCCGTGCGGCGGCCTCGACACCCAGCGTCTGCTCCTGGACAGCCCCCAGCGCGATGATCAGATACACGAGCGGCACGAGCAGAACGACGCCGACGGCGATGAACTCGAGGGCGGCCGAGCCGTCGTCATCCGTCATCGAACGACTCCTCCGGTGCATGCGCCTGCACCTCCAGTGCGAGCGGCACACCGAGGAGACCGATCACGGGAAGTGTGGTGCGGATGCGAACCTCGATCGTCGGCTGAGCGAGTGACATCGAACGGACGACAGTCACATCCTCGGCGTAGGTTTCGCCGACAGCGCGGGTGATGACCTCCCGTGCACGCTCGGCTCCCTGCTCTGTGCTCGTGTCCGCCAGAGCGGCGTGATAGGCCCCGTCGACCGCCGCGTCGTGCACGACGTTGCGGACGTAGACGGCGAGCGCGAGTTGCATCACGGCAAGGGTGAGCAGGGTGAGCAGCGTTCCCGCGAGCACGAACTCGACCGGGCTCGATCCGCGGTCGTCCGTGAAAGAGGGCCGTGATGATGTGACCGGCATCGAGATAGCCCCTCAGAGTCCCGACACACGCTGGATGGCCTGCTCGAACAGCGCACTGAGCGCAGGTCCGGCCACCGCCCAGATCAGCACCACGAGGCCTGCCGTCATCAGTGTCACCAGCACCCAGCCAGGCACGTCTCCGGATTCGTCGTCGAGGAGATTCTTGGCGGGAGCATGAGAGAGGCAGGTCGCGAAGCGCGCCCTGTGAGGTCGAGGAGTGTTCATGTCGTCCTTTCTTGATCGCTCAGCCGATGCCGAGACGCAGAATGAAGAGGCCCGGATAGATGGCGAAGAGAACGGAGAGCGGAAGGATCAGGAACACGAGCGGGAGGAGCATCAGGATCTCCTTGCGTCCGGCCTGTTCGATGAGGACACGCTTGGCATCCTCGCGTGCGTCGCCGGCCTGCGCGTGCAGGACGGCCGAGAGCGGGGCACCGTGCTCGAGAGCGGCGATCACCTGGTCGATGGCGCGTGAGAGCCCTGGAAGCTGCAGCCGCACGGCCATCTCGGTGAGGGCGTCGGCGAGCGGTGAACCTGTGCCCACGGCGAGAACCACACGACGGAACTCGCCGGTGAGCTCTCCGGATCCGACCGCGGCCACCCGGCGCAGGGAGTCAAGGAACCCCTCCCCTGCCGACAGGCACAGAGCGAGGAACTCGAGGGTCGTCGGCAGCTCGTCGGTCAGTCGAGCTCGACGAGACGAGACTCGTGCCGTGAGCTGCATGTCGTACCCGAATCCCCCGGCGGCTCCCAGAATGCCGGGCAGCAGCGCGATCGGCGGACTCATGCGGCCCGCGAGGGCGAGGCCGATGACGGCGATCGCACCGGTCACGACGCCTGCCAGCACCCAGCCGAGCTGACGCCCGCGGAAGGCGCCCTGTTCCAGGGGGAGCCCGGCCTGCTCGATCCTGCGACGCAGAGTTTCTCCCCCGCCGAGAAGGCGCTCGAAGATCGCCCGCGATCGCAGCCACACCGTCCGGTCGCCCGCCGAGAGCACTCCGACTCGCGGGAGTGCGCCGTCAGGTAGGTCGTCATCAGAGACCACGTCTCGCACGTACGAGGCGATCCGCTGTGAGAGGGGCGATGCTGACCAGTGCGGCATGGCGGCGAGGAGGCAGAGCACGCCCGACCCGAGCGCGACGCCGCCGAGAATCGCGATCGCGACCGCGGAGACCGGGTTCACCCGAACCACCTCCCCGGCTCGGGCAGACGACCGATGTGGATCATGATGCGGTACGCGGTCACCGACACGGCAGCACCGAGGAAGATCACCAGCATCCCCTCCGCGGTGCCGCAGGCAGCAGCGCCCTCGGGGCGCAGCACCAGCAGACAGAGGATCACCCAGGGCGCCACGGCGCCGAGCACGGCCGCGCCGCGGATCCATGACTGCCGGGCCTCGACCTCGCCGCGCAGCACAGCGTCTGCGCGAACCGACGACGACAGCGCGCGCAGCACGCCGGTGAGCTCGGTTCCCCCGACCTGTCTTGCCATGCGCAGCGTCTCGATGATCCGGTCGGCGATGGGATCGGCCAGCGCGGACTTCAGTCGATCGAGGCTCGTCTCGAATCGACCGGTGGCGCGCAGATCCCTGGCGAACACGATGAAGGCGGGCCGGATCATCGACGGCGACGACTCGGCCAGGCTCGCGACGGCATCAGGCAGCGACAGTCCCACGCGGATGGAGGCGATCAGGAGATCGCAGACGTCGGGCCAGAGTTGTCGCCGCTGTTTGCGCAGCCGCATCCGCCGCGATCGTACGAACACGATCGGTGCCACCGCTGCAGCCGCGCCTGCCAACCCGGCCAGGAGGGGAATCGCCGTGAGGAGCCAGACGAGGGACGCTGCGGCGAGCGCGACCGTCGCCATCACCGACAGAAGTGTGCGCGGGCTGACGGCGGCGAGACCACCCTCTTCGAGCAACCGAGAAAGATGGCCGCGGCGTCTGACCTTCTCTTCCTCCGGACGTGGAGGCCACAGCCATGGCGACGTGCACAACAGCACGCCGGCGGCGAGCATCGCTCCGAGCAGCACCGTCATGGGGTGCCTCCGACCCTCATCAGCTCGCCGCGTCGCCATGCCGTCCCGGCAGCGACGGCGGGCCCGCCACGGGTGTAGACCTCTCTCGCGACGATCCGACCGTCGATCACCTCGCCGGTGGGCGCGATGACCTCCTCCACCCGTCGGACCCCGTCGTCGCCGCGTACGCAGTGCACGACCAGATCGACGGCTCCCGCGAGTGCAGGCACGATGAACGATCGGTCGATGTTCCGTCCGGCGAGGAGCGGCAGCAGTGTGAGCTTGTCGAGCGCCTCGGCGGCGGAGTTCGCGTGCACGGTCGCTGCTCCCGGCACACCGGTGTTCAGTGCGAGGACGAGGTCGAGCGCCTCCGCGTCTCTGACCTCACCCACCACGAGGCGATCGGGCCGCATCCTGAGCGCCTCTTTCACAAGCCTGCGCAGCGTGATCTCGCCCTTTCCCTCGAGGCTCGCCTGACGGCCCTGCAAGGAGACGACATCGGGCCCCTGCACGGCGAGCTCGAATGTCTCCTCGACGGTGATGATCCGCTGATGGTCGGAGCACGAGGCGAGCAGCGCACCGAGGAACGTGGTCTTGCCCGCATGGGTGGCCCCCGACACGACGACACTCTTGCCCGCACGCATCGCCGCGCGCAGCAGGTCGCCGAGCTCTGCGGTCAGAGCCTCGTTCTCGACCAGCGCGTCGAGGGTGCGAAAGCGCGGCAGGAACTTGCGGATGTTGACGGGCAATAACTAACTGCGGAGCTCCCACCGGGGAATCACGAGTGCGCGCTGCGCCCCTCGGCCGCCACGAATCAGCACAGCGCCGGCGACCTTGAGTAGTGCCTGACGGCGTGCGTATGTCTCAAGCGAGCGCCATGCGCCGCTGAGCGTCGTGGCGACCTCCCTGACGTCGGCTTCGCGCTGAGCGTTGACGAGCTCGAGGGACTTCTGGCGCGATGTCAGGCTGGACCGCTCGGCGTCGAGCTTTCGGATCGTTGCCTGATAGGCGGCTTCGGGTATCGACTTGTCGAGCGCCTGGATCGTCAGCGTCGCCATGCGCTCATCGATGCGCGCCACGCGTCGGTCGATCGCTTCGGCGTCGTTCACGGAACGCACGCGTTTCTTCGTCGTCGCGACGCGGGCGGCGAGCAGCGCATCCGTATCGTCTGCGAGGGTCATCACCCAGTCACCGACTGCGGCCTCCGCGATATCCCCGCTGATGGTGACGACGGCGCGGCCGAGCCCCTTCTGCCGGGTGGCAGTGGTACAGACGTAGCGGTGGTGTGAGTAGTGCATGCGGCCGCCGCAGTCGGCGCAGTAGATGAGTCCGGTCAAAAGGTGGCGCGCTTCGATGGTGCGAGACGGTTCGGAACGTTCGAGGCGGCGCGCCCAGTACGCGGCCCATTCCTCGGCGCTGATCACGCCTTCGTGCGCGCCTGGGTAGTACTTCCACTGTGCCTTCGGGAGACGCTTGTTCTTCCACCCGGGCCTGTGGACGATGAGTCCGGCGCCGAAGCCGCCGTCGAGCATCTGAAAGAGGTTCGTGTTCAGCCACGGGAGGCCCTGAGATGTGAGCACGCCCTCCTCGTTGAGCCACCGGGTGATCCGGCCGGAGCCGTCTCCGCGGATCGCCCGACGGTAGATCTCAGCGAGAATCGGGCCGGTGAAAGGGTCGGGCTCGAAGCGCCCGTCGACGAGCACGTAGCCGAAGCGTTGGTGTCCGCCGTGCGGTAACCCTGCTCGACGGCGGCGCTCGTGCGTTTCCTTCCACTGCTCGCCGATCAGCTCGGATTGGTAGGCGTTCAGCTCGCCGAGCATGCCGCGTGCGAATCTGCCGGATGCTGTCGCGGACTCGATCGGTTCGGTGGCGGAGAGGATCGCGCCGCCGAGCGTGTCGACCCGGTCGAGGGCAATCGCCCACCGGAGGCGCTGGCGGCCTACGCGAGAGAAGCGCCAGACGAGGATGGCCTCGTACTCCCCTGCTTCCATTCGCGCGATTGACTCGTCGAGGCGCGGCCACCATGCCGACTTGCGATCTGAACCCGACTCGTCGATGCCCTCGACCCAGTCGACGATCTCGACCCCGTTCGCGTCGGCGCACTGCTGGATCGCGGTTCGCTGCATCTCGGGCGAGGTCATGCCCTCGCGCTCCTTGGAGACGCGGATCATGCCGATGCCGCGCCGTCGGGGGCTTGGAGCATCGGCTCCGCGGAGCGCTCTCATACGTGAGCCTCGACCTTATGCGCCCACTGTCCGACGCCCATCCTGGGCGCGACATAAATGGTGTCGCCGAAGCGCTGCAGGATGCGCTGGTAGGCGCGCACGATGTCGTCGATGACCTCGAGATCTTGCGCCATGAGTGCGACGTTGCTTTCGCGAAGGTGCTCGACCTCGCGGTAGTCGTCGAGGTCTATCAGCCGGAGTGCCGCCCACTCGTCGGCTCGCCGCTCCTGCTTGGCATTCACCGGACCAAACTTGGACGGAATATCACCCCAGACGGCGTGGCACAGCTCGTGCGCGAACACCGATCGCAGAAGACGCCGCGACATGCCCTCCTGCAGGCGGATCGTGTTGGTCTTCGCGTTGTAGTCCCCGTCGCGTCCCAGGTGAGCGAGGTCCGCAAAGATGACTGTCACCCCAAGCATGGCGGCGATCTGATACAGCGTGGACGTCACTCCATGTCCTCCCCCCGGTCGCTGGCGCGCGGACGCGCGGCCAGGTCATAGCTCTCCTGATCTTCCTGGGGGGCGGGGACATCGGCCTTGAGCTGCGCGCGCCGGTAGATCTCCGTGAGGTCGATGCCGGCGACGGTCGCGAGGTGGTCGGAGACGTCGAGGACGAAGTCGAGGGAGACCCGCGCCGTCCGATCCTTCCCGGTGGGCGTCAGGTGCCGGTACAGCGTCTTGTAGGACATTCCGAGCGCCTCAGCCGCGAGCTCGAGCGTCCCGTAGTGACCGAGGAGTGCGAGGCGCAGCTGAGCGCGGATAGCGTCGGCAAGTTCTTTTCCCATAACGGAAAGACTAGTACCCATTTATGGGAACGCAATGCTACGAAACGGGAAACTTGTAGAGATCCCACTTCCCAATTGTGAGAAACATAGAACATCCGTTCTTAACTCGCACTTCCCAAAAGTGGGAACTAATGTTCTGGTTATGGGAAACAGCGAACTGGCGGTGAACAACATCACCCGCCTCATTGAACAGCAGGAACGGTCGGTCGCCTGGCTGTCACGAGTCACCGGAATTCCGTACAAGCGACTCCTCGCAGAGCTCAAGCACAAGACCAAGCCGATGTCGCTCGACACGGCACTGGCAGCGGCTGCTGCTCTCGGCGAGGAGCTTCCGGCACTGGTGGCGGCATGACGCGAGACGAGTGTCTGGCCGAGCTGGCCGACTACCTCATCGAAGTCGCGACAGCCGACGACTCCGTGCCCGCCGCGGCCTGAACCAAACGGAAACGCCCCCGCTGGAACGAGGGCGCTTCACGAAATGAAAGGAGCACTCGAGATGCTCACCAAGATCCTACCTTCTGAGGCTGTTCCGCGTCCTGCGGTAAGCCACATCGCAAACCAGTCGACCGTGGGGGTCGACTCGCCGGCTGGGGATTCCGGCACGGCCGACCTGGGCTCCACTGGGGCGGCAGCCCAGGTCGCATCCCCCCTCCACACCCTCCGCGACCACCTCCTCAAGATCGCTCGCGGGAGCCGATCGTGAGCATCAGCGCGGTACGGGATCTACCGATCGAGCTCCCGGACTACCTCGGCGACGCGACGCGCGTCAAGGAGGACCGCGCCGAGTTCAACCCGCGCCGGTTCGACGCAGCGATCCTCGAAACCGACTGCCCGGAGTGTGGCCGCCACGTCGGCGCACTGGTCATCGACGGGCCCGATCCCGTGTTCGTCGATGTCGCGTGCCCTCATGGCGACTGCGGGCACCGGTGGACGGAACGCATCCAGTGATCGCCGTCCAGCTCGCCTCGTTCTTCCTCGCGGTCGAGTGTCTCGTCCTCCTGTTCATCACCCCGCGCGGGCTCGCCTCGAGCATCCTCGCAATCCTCCTCCTCATCTTCATCCTCATTTTCAGCTGGACCGTCCGAGCCAGCGACGACGAAGGAACTCCGACATGACTGTTGATTCCGCCCGTAACCGACTCTCCGCCGCCCGCTCCGCCGTGATCCGCGCCGAGGAAGCACTGACCGCCGCCATTCGCCGCCGCGACGAGGCCGAGGAAGCGCTGTACCGCGCCGAAGAGGAAGACCTCGGAGGTGCAGCGTGAGCTTCACCGTCGTCGACGTCCAGCCTGACACCCCCGAGTGGGAGCAGGAGCGCCGCAACAGCATCGGAGCATCCGAGCTTGCCGCCGTGATGAACCTCTCGCCGTACGCGACCCCCAGGGACGTGTGGAAGCACAAGAAGGGCATCGACCGCCCGTTCGATGAGCTGCTGTCGTTCATCGGTCACGAGTCCGAGCACATCATCGAGAAGTGGGTGCACCAGTTCTCGGGCGTCGACGTCATCCTGCAGCCGGCGTTCATGGCCCGCTCGGTGGAGTACCCCTTCATCCACGCCTCGTTCGATCGCCTCAGTGACGACCCGTTCACGACGTGGCAGTTCAAGACCGCGCACCACTACACAGGCCACAAGTGGGACGACGGGATCCCCACCGACATTCGGGTCCAGGTGCAGGGCGAGATGCTCGTCGCTGGCACCCGCCGTGCGGCAGTCGTCGTGTGGATCGGTGGCCGCGAGTTCCGCCTGTTCTGGGAGGACCGTGACGACCGGTTCATCCGCGAGCACCTGATCCCCGCCGCCGAAGACCTGTGGATACGCGTGCAGAACGACGACGCTCCCCCGCCTTCGACGATCGCTGAGGTCAACGCGATCACGACCGTTGACCGGGCCGTGGACCTGTCCGAGACAGCACTCGAGACGTTCGAGCGCATCACCGTCCTGAACAGCGACATCAWGGCGCAGGAGGAGGAGCGCGACGCTCTCAAGGTCGCCCTCGCACAGTACGTCGGCTCAGCCGACACCCTCACCCACGAGGGCCGGAAGGTCGGCACGTGGAAGCAGCAGAAGGGCCGGGTCGGGTTCGACCGCGAGGGCTTCACCCTCGATCACCCGCACCTCGCTGCCCAGTACACCCGCACCGGAGAACCGTTCCGCGTTCTCCGTGCCACGAAGCCGAAGGAGCAGAGCAAGTGAGCACCGACCTGTCTACAGCCGCCGCAGCGGCGAAGTCTCAGCCAACGATGAAGGATCTCGTCGAGGCACAGCTACCCGCGGTCGAACGTCAGCTCGGCGGAGCAATGAACTCGGCCGCGTTCGTCCGCGCCGTGCTGTCAGAGATCGGGAAGTCCCCGGACCTGATGCAGGCCGACCCGAAGACGCTCCTCGGCGGGGTCATGCTCGCCGCGCAGCTGCGCCTCGAGATCGGCTCTGGCCTCGGCGAGTTCTACCTCACCCCGAGGAAGGAGCGCGGACGTCAGATCTGCCTCCCGATTATCGGCTACCAGGGCATGATCAAGCTCGCTCTCCGATCCGAGTTCGTGACGAACGTGCAGGCGTTCCTCGTCCGCAAGGGCGACGACTTCTCGTACGGCGGCAATTCCGAGCGCGGCATGTTCTACGACTGGACGCCCCAGGACTTCGAGGAGACCCGCGACTGGATCGGTGTCGTCGCGACCGCCCGGATGAAGACCGGCGGCACGACGTGGGTGTACCTCACCCGCTCGCAGGTCATGGACCGCCGCCCGTCGTACTGGCAGTCGACACCGTGGAAGACCAACGAAGACGAGATGGTCAAGAAGACCGCCGTCCGCGCGCTGGCGAAGTTCCTCCCGAAGTCGACCGACCTCGGCCGCGCGCTCGAAGCCGACGAGGCGAAGGTGCAGACCCTCAAGGGCCTCGACGAGGTCGAGGTCACGCGCGTCGAGGAAGACCCCGAGACGCTCGTCGTCCAGGAGCAGTCCCCGATGTCGCGCACGCCTGAGGAGCAGGCCGAGGACACCGGAGGTCAGCGATGAACGGCCTCGAGGTGTTCCAGTACGCCGACCAGCAGGTTCGCACGTTCGAGATCGACGGCGAGCCGTGGTTCGTCCTCGCCGACATCTGCGCTGTGCTCGATATCGCCAACCCGCGCAACGTCGCAGCCCGCCTCGACGAGGACGAGAAGGGTGTCCGCCCGCTGGACACCCCCGGCGGCATCCAGTCCGCCACCATCGTCAACGAGTCGGGCATGTACCAGGTCGTGCTGCGGTCGGACAAGCCGGAAGCGAAGCAGTTCCGGTGGTGGGTGACGCACGAGGTGCTCCCGAGCATCCGCCGCACCGGCTCTTACGCCGTCGAGACCCCCGAGCAGCTGATGTCGCGCGCGCTCGTCACCGCTCAGGGCATCATCGCGGCGAAGGATCAGCAGGTCGCCGAGCTGATGCCTCGCGCTGAGGCGTGGGACGAGCTCRCATCCGCCGTGGGCGATTACTCAGTCGCCGATGCCGCGAAGATCCTCGCCCGCGCCGGGGTGAAGACGGGCCCGCAGCGGCTGTTCGATCAGCTCGCCGGCATCCGGTGGGTTCACCGCGCGCACGACGGCAAGTGGCGGGCATACGCCACCGCCGTCGACAGCGGGTATCTCACCGAGAAGCCGCAGTCGCACTACCACCCGCGCACGAGCGAACTCATCCTCGACGCCCCTCAGGTGCGAGTCACCGTCCGCGGGCTCGAGCGACTCCGCCAGCGCCTCGGATCAATCGAGACGGGCGCTGCTGCATGAACCTCTCACAGCCACACCGTCTGGGTGTACTCGCGCTTGCCTGCGCGTTCCGCGGTGATGGATCGTTCAACCCACGTGATCTTCACAGCAGTGGGAGCGGAGTTCGCAAAGCTTCGACTAACGGAGGCGGGAACCGACGCCCCGGGCGCGACATCAACGGGAAGAGAGATCGCGAAGTCCAGGGCGGGGATCGGGTCGCCCGTGATGTCAGAGACATCCGTAATGCGGGCGACCGTGGCCTTCGAGACGTTAACGAACTCGAACTTGTTCGGCGTGCCCTTCTTCCCATGTCCGGTGATCACCTTCGACCAGGTGACGTGTTCTTCGGCAGTCCGAATGGCCACCGACAGCGCGTACAGGGCCGCAAAGCCGCCGAGCATGCCGCCGATTCCTCCGAGCCAGGCGGGCACGGTGTCACGCCAATCAGTGGAAGCGAACAAGACCGCGAGCCCGAACAGAACGACCACAATGATCGCAGCGCCGATCACAAAGCTTTTGCCGAGATTCATGCCCGCACTCTATCGGGGGTGACCCGATGACCGGCAAGCCGCAGGTCTGCACTCAGGAGGGATGCGGGGGCCGCACCGTCGCTCGGCGCCTCTGCCGTCGCCACTATCAGGCTGCGTGGAAGGCCGGCGATCTCGGGCAGCATGTGAAGCTCCCGCCGCGCGAGAAGGCGCCCATACGTTGCCCTGAGGCGCACAAGCACGCGGTCGCGTCGACATGTTTCATTCAGCACCAGTGCCGCTGCACGCCGTGCGTCGAGGCGCACAACGCCCGCGAGCGGAACCGGAAGAAGCAGAAGGCTTACGGGCGCTACGACTCTGGTCTCGTCGATGTCGCACCGGTGCGCGAGCATATGCTCGCACTCGGCGAGTTCGGGATCGGCTACAAGCGGGTCGCGATGCTCGCGGGTGTCGGCATAACCCCGGCGCGGAACATCATCTGGGGGCGCCAGGATCCGGGCCCGCGTCACGGTGAGATGCTCAAGCGCGTCAAGCGGGAGACCGCCGAGAGGATCCTCGCGGTGCAGCCCGTGTTCGAGAACCTCGCGCCCGGTCAGAAGGTGCCGGCGACCGGCACGCATCGGCGGCTGCAGGCGCTCGTCGTCGCCGGGTGGTCTCAGGCAAAGCTCGCCACCCGCATGAGCCTCGGAACCGACGAGCTGACCACCCTCCTGCGCCGCGATCAGGTGTTGGTTTCCACGCACCTCGCCGCGCGGGATCTCTTCGAGCAGCTCTGGTGTCAGGAGCCGCCCCACGAGTCCTGGCCCGACAAGGTCGCATACTCCCGGTCGAAGAACTTCGCGAAGGCTCGCCGGTGGCTTCCGGCCCTCGCATGGGACGACATCGACACCGATGTCGAGCCTCCCGTCCCTGACGAAGACGACGGCATCGATGAGACCGCCGTCGTCCTTGCTCTGCAGGGGGAACCCGTCCGGCTGACCCCGCTGGAGCGTCGCGAGTGCGTCATCCGCTTGCACCGTGAGCGGTGGTCGGACGGGCGGATCGCAGAGACGATCGGATGCGCGTCGAAAACCGTCGAACGGATCCGTGAGGAGCTGGGGCTCGAGGCCTTCGACCAGACCGAGCTACGAGCGCGAGGTGCGGCATGAGCATCATCAGCGAGGCGTTCAACGCGTGGCGCGAGTGCCGCGCCGAGTACAACGACACCCTCTGCTCGCAGTACGAGGCGGCGGAGGAGGCGACCCGCGGCGCGATGCTGAACGCTCGCGGCAGGGAGAAGGGCATCGACCCGTTCTCGCTGTTCATGGGGAACGAGACGCGCGCTCTGGCGTACGCCTCGGAGGAGCTCGTCGAGCACTGGGCCTCGCATCCGCGGATCACTTTCGAGAAGTTCGAGAAGCAGTGGGCGGCGCAGCGTGAGGCCGAGCTGATCGAGGATGCGGCATGACCGCCGTGCTCGAGGCGAACATCGCCCATGCGCTCACCCAGGTCGAGGAGAAGGTGTGGGTGCCGAACCGTGAGGTGACGCTGGAGCGGCTGCGCATCGTCGAATTGATGCACGAGGGCTGGCCTCAGTGCCGGCTGTGCGGTCAGACAGTGAACCGTCTCGACGCGTTCGGGCTCTGCTCGAAGGTCTCCGCCTCTCATCTGCAGCGCCGCGGGATCCCCGTGCCGAAGAAGAAGGCTGAGGCGCACGCGTGAAGAACCTGCCCCCGGGCGCATCCCCGGAAACCCAGCCGCGCGAGATGCGGAAGCCGTGCCGTCGCCGCTGCTGCTGGACCCCGCTCGGTCACTCGACCGTCCGGGATCACCTACCCGCCACGCATGCGCTCGCATGCCAGTGCCACCGAGAGGAGAAGCGATGAACCGCCGCAAGGGCCAGAACCACCCGCCCGTCGACATGAAGCAGGACGTCATCGCCCGTGATGGGGGTTTCTGCCTCCTCGCGCTCCCTGGGTGTGAGGGAGAGGCGACGACGACCGATCACCGTGCGAACCGCGGCTCGGGCGGCTCCCGTGTGCTGAACGACCCGCGCTGCCTCGTGGCGGCGTGCTGGAAGTGCAACGGCGCGAAGGCCGACGCCGGGGCGATCGTCCTCATGGAGCTCGAGGAGCGGGGCCTGTACGTCCGGAAGGACTCCACGAACGAGAAGACCCTCGAGCGCTGCATCGCGACGCCGGTGGAGTACCTCGACGGCGAACAGCACTATCTCGTCTCCGCGACCGAGCGTCGACACATCAGCGAAGGGAGGCCGTCGTGAGGATCCGCAGCACCAAGCCTGAGTTCTGGCGTTCGGAGCGCGTCGCGTCTGTCGACTGGCACGCGCGGCTCGTCCTCAAGGGCCTCGAGTCGTACGTCGATGACAACGGCGTCGGCAAGGACGATCTCGCTCTGATCTGTGGCGACCTGTTCATGCGTGATCTCGCTCGCGAGCCTTCGCGAACCCTCGCGAGGGTGTCCGAAGGTCTTGCCGAGCTTCACGAGGCCGGGTTGCTCCACCGATACGAGGGTGGCGGCACGTCGCTGCTATTCCTGTCGTTCTGGGAATCCTTCCAGCGGGTCGACAAGCCACAGCCGGGAAGAATGCCCAGGCCGGACGGCACTTTCAACTACAAGGATTCGCTGATCGGTGAGTCTCTCGCGAATGTTCGCGAAGTTTCGCGAAAGGTCGCTCCTGGAACAGGGGAACAGGGGAACAGGGGAACAGAGGAACAGGGGAACAGGGGAGCAGAGCGCGCGAGCGCGCCCCTCTCCCCCTTCTGCTCGAACCACCCCAACGGCACCGACGCCCCCTGCCGTTCCTGCGGCACTGCTCGCACCGCGTACGAGCTCGCACAGAAGGYGGAGAAGTCGAAGCCGACCGCGGAGCCGTTCACCGTCCTCCCCGGCACGATCTGCCTCGACGGGCTGCACACGCTGCTCGCCGACGGCACATGCACCCGCTGCACCTACCGGGCGGAGGTCGCCTGATGGACGGCTACCTGCCCGTGAAGGTGAACGTTCCGCTCGCCGACTACCGACGCCTGAACGCGGAGGCAGTCGCACAGGGCATCGATGTCGCCGATCGCATCGCGCAGATCGTGAAGCTCGAGCCGACGCCCTCCCCCGTCCCGATCACTCGCCGCCGCGGTCCTGGCACCGGTCGACCGTCCGCGTACACGTCCCGTGCTGGCGAGGAGATCGCCACAGATCGGCGGTTCGGGAAGTCGTGGAACGAGATCGGCCGCGGGCTCGGCATCGACGGGCACACGGCGAAGAACTGGCACACGAAGTACATGAACGAAGTCAGAGAACAGAACACGCGCGACCGCGCGGAAAGGAAAGCATCATGAGCACCATCAACGGATTCCCCCGTAGCGAGGTCGCGTATCTGCATCTCAAGCCGGGCCGCTACGCCCGCGATCTGCAGATCGTGAAGCTCGCCAAGTCGAAGGACGCCGCCGTCGAGCCGGGAACGGTGATCGTCAGAGCGAAGATCACCGTTCCACCGGGATTCTTCGACGAAGCGGTGCCGTACGTCGAGATCGAGTTCAAGGCCGGCGAGGCGATCCAGCCGGAGATCGCGGTGGACGTGGAGGGCGAGGACTAATGGCTGGCGAGACCGTCATCACCGTCGTCGGAAACCTGACGGCCGACCCCGAGCTGCGCTACACGCAGAACGGCCTGGCCGTCGCGAACTTCACGATCGCTTCTACGCCCCGGAACTTCGACAAGGCGAAGAACGAGTATGTCGACGGCGAGGCGCTGTTCCTCCGTGCGTCGGTCTGGCGTGAGTTCGCCGAGCATGTCGCCGGGAGCCTCACGAAGGGCATGCGCGTCATGGCGCAGGGCCGACTGCGCCAGCGTTCCTACCAGGACCGCGAGGGCAACCAGCGCACAGCGATCGAGCTGGAGGTCGACGAGATCGGCCCCTCGCTCCGGTACGCGACCGCGCAGGTCACCCGCGCCGCGTCGTCCGGCGGGGCTCAGCGCACGAACGCGGCCCCGGCGGCATCGGAGGAGCCATGGGCAACACCGAGCGCTCAGACGCCCGCTGGCGAATGGTCCACGACGGGAGGCTTCGGCGATGACACACCGTTCTGAGCCCCTCGGAGCGCGTCGATTCTCTCAGCGATCAGTAGCTGGAACGTCCGCGATCCCGATAACAGGTTCGCCTTTCAACACCATCTGCCATTGCCCGAGTTCGATTCGCTCTACCCACGAAGTCGTATCTCGCGGCATATTGCGGGCGAAGTCGTCCGACGAGAGCTGTCGCCGCAGCCACAACTCGATAGCAGTTGCGAGCCAAAGCATCGTCCGGGACGAGTCCTCGAGTGCTTCGTCGTCAGCTTTGTTGGCGATGATGCAAACGAACTTCGCAACTACGACGTCGTGGCGGTCGAGTTGCGCGGCGAAGGCGTTGAGTTCTTGCTCGTATATGGCGTTGGCGTCGTTCAGCGCGCTCATGTCCCGCGCAGCGTACGCACGTCCGACGCGGTTCAGCGCCCGGATTAGCTCGCTTGCCTGCGCTCTAACTCGGTCGGCATCACCGCGCGCTCGTTCCCGTCTCATCGCGATCACAGCGATGAATGTGCTGATCAGAATCGCGGCAACCGGCACGACCACTGACCCAACCCAGTCGAAGGGAAGTTCAACGATGACAGACGACGGCATGGATCGAACTCTAGCGGTGGACGGGGTACAGCGATGACTGTGCTCTGCATCACAACGAAAGGCCTTCCCAGCGTCCGCCCCTGCGTAGAGCTCGACGCGCACCGAGTCACGTGCCCCGATCACCCAGGCTTCCGCGAGAACCTCGGGATGTGCTGGGGCTGCCTGCCCCGCGGCGCCGACCGGGGGTTCCTCTGCACGTACTGCTACGACCGTGTCGTCAACGCGGTTGTCGGCTGGGGCGACTTCCGTGCAGCGCTGAACGCAGCCGAAGGCCGTCTCGTCTCCCCCGACAGCGGTGGCATCAGCGGATCGACACCGGGCGGTTACTCGAACCTGTCGCTCACGTTTCTCGCCCTCGACGAGTGCCTCCGACACCTCAAGAGCCGCGCCGGCCGCACGGTCGACCTGTGGGTGCACGACGAAGAGGGGGCACGCGACGCCGTCATGTTCGCTGTCGCTGCCGAGCGCGCGTACCGGTCCCTCGAGGTCGACTCGAGGGAGAAGCCCGTTGTCCGGGAACGGTGCCCGTCGTGCGACGCCCTGACAATCGCGAACACGCACGAGAAGCGCGGCGCGACCGTCGTGACCTGTTCTTTCTGTGGCGTCGAACGCGCCCGCATTCGCCCCGACATCATCCGCTGGCAGGGCTCGCCGACGTGTGAGCACCGGCTGCACGCCGACTGCGAAGCGCTCGACTGCAAATGCGACTGCCACCTCCTCGGTGAACGGTCACGCCCCAGCGGCGTCCAGGCGCTCTGCGACGGCGACCAGCACCGCCTCAAACCCGACCTCCGCGGCTCCTGGGTCATCCAGGACGCCCACACCATCGAACCCACCCCCGAAAGGACAGCAACATGACCGTTTATGCCGATGCAGACCGAAGTGCTCTTCTGGGGCGGCTACGCAACCACCCCAGAGTCAGCAGAAGCGCCGGAAGTCAACGGATCATTCCCATCGTCGTCAGGCCGCCCCAGGTGCGCACGCACGGCGTCGATAAGTCCTTGGTTCGCCCGGAGGACCAGACGTGGGTCGCGACTACTGAAATCGAGAGCATCGACACGGGTGGCGCGATGCAGGGCCTCAACGAGAGCCTCCGCCGCGATTCGAATGCGGCGCGGCGCGATCATTTGGATGCTTGCGGAAAGCGCGTAGACATTCTCCCACTCGGCCCGCACCCTCGTGCGGCTAGCCTCGAACTCGGGAGCTTCGTCTCGGACACCCTCAACTCGGCTTCGCAGCCACTCCTCTGCTGTGTCACCGCCGAGCAACTCGGCTCGCTGCTGGTCCGTAAGTTGATCAAGCTCCGTTCGAAATATGTTCAGCGATCCCGCCGTAAATCCGCTCTGAAGCGCGTGCTCCATTTCGAGCTTGCGCGCAGCGCTGATGAGGTCAGCAGCGTACTCACGGATATCGCTATCCCAGCGAATTGCTTCAGCCCGCGATTGCTTCCTGTTCTCGAGCAGCCAGTTGAACAAGAACCCGAGCGCCGCACCGATCAGGAGAAAGCTGCCGGCGACCACTGGCACTCCCCACCACGGTGCCGCTGCAGCTTCCGCGACGATAGCGAGTGGAGCAGGTGTCAGAGCCATGGGCACAATCTAATGTGTCTGGCGACAACCACGCGCGGTGACATCTATGCCTGAGCCGAAAGAGTGGGTGTCCGCGAGGGAAGCCGCCCTACTGGTCGGCCGCCACGTGTCCCAGGTGTACCGGTGGATCAACGCCGGGCGCCTCGCAACTCGCATCAACACGGACGGCGTCACTCAGGTGAGGTCCAGGGCCATTCTCCGCATCGAGCCCAGTGTGCGACGGGGCCGGCCGCGCGGAGCCGCCTCGCGGAAGTAGCGCCGTCTATGCCCGGATCGGCTCAAATGTGCCGAGCTCGCGCAGGTTTCCCAAGAGTGTCGAGATCGCCATGTACCGCGTCCCCGACGGGTTCTGGTCGCAGCGCTTGTGCACGAACTCAAACTGAGCGGGCACGTCTCGCTCGGTCAGTTCGAAGACTACGTGATCCGACGGCGACAAGATGGGGCCCGAGCATGCTCCGCAAACGAACTGGTACGACTTCAGTACGTCGCCTGCGAACAGGCTCGGCTCGTCGTCATGAGACACACTCAGAATTCTCGTCATAGCCAGACCTTACCGAGGTGTGTGCATTAATTCGCGAAACCCGCAACGATAGAACGTAGATGGTGGACAAGTCCGCCCAGACCGAAGCCCCGGCCCTCAACAGAGGAACCGGGGCTTCGCATATCAGAGCCGGACCACGAACCGCCGCGGCGCGTCCGACCCTTCTCGCGTGTAGAAGATCGTCATCTTCTCCGGACCACCACCCAGTGACTTGAACGCCAAGAACTCGATCACGTCACCGAGCTCGTACGTGCCATCCGGCTGCCAGCTCCTAATCTTCAGCATCGGCGCGAATCTCTCGGGCTGCACGTCGATGTCAGTCACGTGCAGCACCGTCCGTGACGAGTTCAGCATCCTGTACGCGTCACCCCCGAGGTGAGTCGGCCCTGTCCAGTCCGGCGGCGTCATCTCGAGGATCTTCAGCTTGTTGGCTTCCTCCTGAGCCTCGGCCTGACGGAGGAACGCTGCATTTGCTTCACTAGCGAGACGAGCGCTCTCCTCCGCCGACGCCTTCGCCTCATCCCGCGCCGCACGAGCGTCCTTCAGAGACTCCAGCGCCGCATGAGCCTGCACCCACGTGAAGATCGCCGCAGCACCCCCGACAACGATCGTGATTCCAGCGGCAATGACCGCCCACGAGTTCGCATCCATCACATCACCCGTTCGCCGTCGGCGGTCCGGGATAGTGCCGCAGGTAACCGCAYGCTCCGCACGTCACCCTCGTCCGATCCGTCCGCGCATACCGCGCCGGTTCGTACACCTGCTCGACATCAGTCGACCCGCACTCTTGACACATCACCAGCATCCCCGTTCCGCCCGCGGCATCTTCGCAGCGGGTAACTCAACGGTACGACCCGCTACCGACACATCTCCCGTCCTCTTGTGGATAGCTCTGTGTCGAACACCCCGCGCCCAGAGCGCATCCCGCACAGGGCAAGAGGCCCGAGTCGAGGTGAACACCCATGGCGATCTCCGAATACCAGAAGGCCGAAGTCCTCGCACTCCACGCCGAGGGACTCGCCCGGAACGAGATCGCCCGCCGCGTCCGCATCAGCGCCGGATCCGTCACGAACATCTGCCGCGATGCCGGTCTGACCTTTGACCGGTCAGAGACCAAACAGGCGACCGAGGCTCGTGCCGTGGATCTTGCCGCCGGGCGTATCCGTCTGGCGGAGAAGATGCTCGCCGCGTCCGAGGGCATGCTCGATGTGATCGACGGCCCGTACGAGGTGTACAACTTCGGCGGGAAGGACAACACGTTCGAGTCGCGGGTACTGGATTCGGCCCCGGTCGAGGTGCGTCGGAACATCATCACGACGGCCGGCATCACGTTCGACAAGCTGACCCGCATCGTGGAGAAATCCGACACCGGCCTCGAGCAGGCGCTCGGAGTTCTCGACACTCTCGCGGACGGCCTACAAGCTGCGGCGGCACACATCCGTTCGGAGACACCCAGTGATTCTGAGTGACATCGAGAAGCTGGTGTCGCGGGCTCAGATCCTCAGCATCGTCGATGCGATGGATCGGAAGCTCGCTCTCTGGTTCGGCTCGGTGTCGGCGGGGAAGACTGTCGCTTCGCTGTTCGCGTTCCTGCTCGCCGTGGTGAAGGCCCCGAAGACGGGCATCATCATCATCGCGGGCGGGTCGCTGCAGACGATCTACCAGAACGTGTTCGTGCTGTTCCAGAACACGGCGATCTTCGGCTCGGTGATCTCGTCGCAGATCCAGTACACGCCGGGTGCGACGTCGGCGCGGATTTTCGGCCGGGAGGTGCTGCTCGTCGGTGCGAAGGATGCGAAGGCGGTCGGCCGCATCCAGGGTGCGACGGTGGCGCTCGCGTACGTCGATGAGGCGGCGCTGATGCCTGAGCCGTTCTGGAACATGCTGATCTCGCGCCTCCGCGTTGACGGCGCTCGTCTCCTCGCCACGATGAACCCCGCCTCGCGCAACCACTGGATCCGGAAGAACTGGATCGTCCCCGGCGTCGAGAAGAACCTGATCTCGTTCCACTTCACGATGAAGGACAACCCGAACCTATCGGCCGAGTACATCGCCGACATGGAACGGTCCTTCTCTGGTGTGTTCTACGACCGGATGATCAAGGGCGAGTGGACGAACGCCGAGGGCGCCGTCTACCCGATGTGGGATCCCGACCGTCACGTCATCCCGTGGGCCGAGATGCCTCGCCTGCGCGACGTCATGGGTATCGGCGTGGACTACGGCACGACGAACACGACCGCGGCTCTCATGCTCGGCGTCACCGACGAGACGAAGGTCGACAAGTACGGGCGCACCGTTCCGCACTCTCGCCTCGTGCTGATGGACGAGTGGCGGTACAACCCAAAGGACCACGGCGACCAGCGGCTCACCGACGCCGCCCTGTCGCAGCGGTTCCGCGCATGGCTCCCTGAGGATCACACACCGTACCCGCTCACCATCGCCCCACGGTTCCTGATGCTCGACCCGGCTGCCGCATCCATGCACATGCAGATGCAGCAGGATCTCCGAGGCACGGGCCTCTCCCCCTGGCCTGCGGTGAACGATGTCCTCCCGGGCATCAAGACGATCGCGAACCTCCTCGACAACGACCAGATGATCGTCACCGACCGGTGCGAGGGCTGGAACGCCGAAGTCACCGAGTACCGGTGGGACGCGAAAGCGACCGACGCCGGCGAGGACGTCGTCGTCAAGGAGAACGACCACTCGCTCGACGGCGGCCGGTACATCACCCACTCGACCGAGAACTACTGGCGGCCACAGCTCGCCGCCTGACGCACCCGGAAGGGGAGCCATGCCGATCCCCGACCAGAACACACCGTGGCTGCCCGCCCCGTGGGACTACGCGTACAAGGCGTTCGCTGAGAATGACGCCTGGTACACGGGCGACACCGCCGCTCTCGCGAAGATGTACGGCAACACGGAGAAGACCCGTTCGACGCACGTCCGCAACGGTCAGCCGATGCAGGGTGGCCTCGTCGGTGCCGCTTCCCGCATGTTCTGGGGCCGCCCGGTCCCGACCGGCGAAAACCGTGCGCGCCTGCACGTCCCCGCCCCGGCAGACCTCGCCACTCTCGCGTCGGATCTCGTATTCGCTGAACCGCCCGAGGTGCGCCTCGAGTCCCCCGGCGAGACGAAGCTCCGCCGCGACGGGAAGGCGCAGACGCGCCTCGACCTGATCGCGAACGGTGACGAAGCGCACGCGACGTTCAACCAGATGGGCGAGCTGAAGTCCGCTCTCGGTGCTGTCGCACTCGTGACCCGGTGGGACACGGAAGTCGCCGATCATGTGTGGCTGGAGCCGTCCGCTGCCGACGTCATCATTCCGACGTTCCGCATGGGCCGTCTCGTCGAGTGCACGATGTGGTCCGAGTACGTGAAGGGGTCGGTCTACTACCGGCACCTCGAGCACCACGCCGTCGGCATGATCGAGCACGCCCTGTACGCCGGGTCGGAGAACAATCTCGGCCGCCGGGTGCCGCTCGCCGAGATCCCCGAGACGGAGACCTACGCGGCGATCGTGGATGCGGACTCGCGGATCCACACCAACATCGACCGTCTGACCGCTGTGTACAACAAGAACATGCCGACCGCGGCGTGGCGGAAGAAGGGCGTCCTCGCATCGACGGGACGCTCCGACTTCGCACAGCTGCACTCGCTGTTCGACTGGCTCGACGAGACGTTCTCGTCGTGGATGCGCGACCTGCGTCTCGGCGCCGGCAAGATCCTCGTCCCCGATGCTGCGCTCGACTACGGCGTCGTCGGGCAGGGCGCTTCCTTCGACTCTGGCCGGGAGATGTTTGTCGGCCTGAACATGCCTGGCAAGCCGGGAGAGGTCGCGTTCGACAAGGTGCAGTTCAACATCCGCGTCGACGAGCACGAGAAGACGGCGTTCGGCATCTACCGCGAGATCCTCCGCAAGGCCGGGTTCTCTCAGTCCGCGTGGGGCGACTATGCCGGTGAGCGGCAGCAGACCGCGACTGAGGTCGACGCGAAGGACAAGGCTTCTGAGCGCACCCGGGACAAGAAGATCTTGCAGGAGCGTGTCGCGATCGGGCGTGCCGCCTCGGTGGCGCTGGAGATCGACGGCCTCGTGTTCCCCGGGAAGGGTGGCGGCCGGTTCGACCAGCCGACCGTGATCTTCCCCGACGTGTCCCAGGAAGACCCGGAGAAGCTCGCCCGCACCCTCACTCTGCTCGACACAGCCGCGGCGATCTCGCTCGAGCAGAAGGTCCGACGCGCGAACCCCGACTGGGAAGACGACCAGATCGAAGAGGAGGTCAAGACGATCCGCGCCGAGCGATCCGCGGTGCCAGACCCGGCTGCCTTCGACGGCGACAACTCAGACGACGCGCGGGTTACCTCGGACTAGACCCGAGGCGGAGGCAGAGTCAAGCGCTTTCGGCTGCCGGTGGCGAAACATATGGAAGCGCCTGGGGTGTGCCCTGCCGGAAGAGAATATGGGTGACGATCGCCTCCAAATCACCCCCCAGCATCATGCTCGCAAGGCGATCCCCTCCGTTGGGGCCGGAAGCCATCCCCGCCGGGGCTCCACCGGGACCGACGTAGCGGGGTTTGAATCGATGTCTCGCAATGTCGTATGTTGACCGCCATAGCCACCGCTCGACGTCTAGCTTCCATTGCTCTTGCATCGCCCCGGAACGGACAGCTGGCGCCCACCTGACGAACCAGCGAGACTCATGATTCTGGGTGCGCCAGATCCATCGAATCCATGCCTGAGACAGATCGCGCGAAGTCAAGAGCGCCCTGAAAGACTCGCCGCTTCCGAGGACGGTTGGCGGAATGAAACCCTCGATACGCAGAACATCGGCGCCAATGATGTGAATATCCATGAACTCCCCAGCGCCGCGACCGACGTTTCGGAACTCGACAAGGTGATACTCGTGACCGTCCACCTCATGTGTCCCTATGAAGTCCCAGGAGAATCGAAACAACGGCACCTGTCGACGTAGCGCAATGAATCGGGCGAAACCGGCGATCAACGTGACGAGTGCAACGATCTGAGCGATCGCACTCACTCCAGCCCAGCCGTCCCAACTCAAGAACTTATCCATGGCCAGAGCGTATCGGGCTGATAAGCCAGCTCGGAGGGGATCGACGTGGCTGTGTTCGTCCCGAACCCCGAGCGCGAGTCCGTCGAGGAGCTGATCGAAGATCTCTCCCGATACCTCGCCCAGCGGTACAGGGACGCCGAGGACACGCTGATCCGCGAGGTCGCGAAGCAGGCGATCCGGGACTTCCAGCTTGCCTCGCTGCTCCCTACCGCTCCCGGCGGCATGGGGATGACGGCGGCCGAGCGTCGGCACTGGAACCGCATCAACGCGGAACTCAACGCACACCGTGCAGCGGCAGCTCGTGAGCTACAGGCCGTCGCCATGCAGATCGTCTCCGACCTCCGCGCCGAGGATCTCGCAGACCGCGTCATCCGCATCGCCGCAACCGAGGGCGAGGCTGCCGCTGCTGCCGCGCTCCGCTTCGCCGGGGTCAACGCGGTCGCACCGATCGCGGGCACAGCATCCCAGGCCGTCGCGATGGTGGCCCTGTCGCTCGAGTCGCGGCTCGAGGTGCTCAATCAACGCCTCACCCGATACCCGCAGGACGCCTACCAGCGGATCGTAGCCCTGTACTCACCGAACACGCTCCTCGGGGTGACGACGTCGCGCGTGCAGCAGGCGTCCGCCGTGCAGCGGTTCCTCTCCGAGGGCATCACCGGGTTCGTCGACAAGTCGAACCGCCGCTGGACGATCGGCGCGTACGCCGAAATGGCCGGCCGCACCACCGTGAACCGGGCGTTCAACGACGCCGGGATCTGGCGCATGGGTCAGGCGGGCATCAACCTCGTCACCGTCGTCCGCGGGCTCGACTCGTGCAGGAAGTGCGCGTCATGGGCGGGGAAGATCCTCTCCACCGACGGCTCCCCCGCTGGCGTCCGCTCCCTCCCCCACTCGACCCGCGATCAGACGGTCACCGTGGCCGTCGCCGGTACGGTCGCTGAGGCTCGCGCTGCAGGCTGGGGACACCCGAACTGCCGGTGCCGTCTTGTCGCCTACTCCCCCGGTCTCACGGTCCCGCAGGACGACACCACGTATGACGAGGTCGCCGAGAAGGAACGCGCGCAGCAGCGGGCGTTTGAGCGGGAGATCCGGTCAGCGAAGCGCCGCGAGGCGTCAGCGATGACCGACACCGACCGCCGGAAGGCTGCACAGGACGTGCGTGCCGCTCAGGCCGATATGCGGGACTTCATTCGCGACACCGGTCGGACGCGTCAGTCGTACCGTGAGCAGCTCGGGTTCGCCGACGGTCGCGGCCCGGTCGGACGCGCGAGCGCCCCGACTCCCCCGAGGCCACCTGTGCCGCTCATCGCTGGCGATCGTGTCTCCGCTCGCACGCTCGGCGATGTCCGCCCGTCGAACCGCGGCACACAGACCGTGCCGACTGGGGCGTTCCCCCGAGCGCACGAGCTCGCGACAGGCGAGCGACTGGCCCGGGCTGGCATCAGCCCACGGTGGCGGGTCGAGGACTTCACCTACGGCGTGAAGAACCCCGACGTAACGATCGACGGTCAGGTGTGGGACTTCAAAAGCCCCGAGGGTGCCGGGAAGAACACGATCTCGAACCAGTTCTCGCGAGCGAAGGAACAGGGCGTGCGTCGCCTCGTGCTCGACCTCGCCCGGAGCCCGCTCGACGGGCCGACCGCGATGGCCGAGACTCGCCGCCGCCTGGCTGGAAGCGACTGGTTCTCCGAGGTGATCTTCATCGACCGCGCCGGCACCGTGACCCGGCTCACCAAGGAATGACGAACGCGGCCCGGCTGTCCGAGGGGACTGCCTGCCGCGTTCACCACGATTCTACCCCGCCCACCTGGGCGGGGGCTAGACCATCCCGGCTGGGGTCAACGCTGGCTCCGGTTCTCACGCGAAGGCTGCTCATCACTGCGTCCACCTTTCGGCGCTAGGTAGATCTGCCCCGCCGGGATCACTCTTTGGGCTTTCGATCACTCGGCATCCCAGGATCGGCCATGTTTGTGTTTCCTCCCGAGATCACAAATGCGATCGCCACGGCGAGACCGACGGCCGATGTGAGGATGACGGCGGCCGCCGAATCCCACCCCGACTCGACGAGGTCAGGCCAGATCAGGAACAGGACGAGCGTCCCAGCAGCGATCGCGACGACTCCTACCGAGAGGAAAAACGCTTGGCGCCGTCGGGTCGGAGCGGTGCGAACCCAGCGTGCTACACGCTTGGCCAACATGTCGCGAGACCTCTCGAGCACGACCTTCTCCGCCGACGCCGGCATTCCTGTTATGACCTCATTCAGTGCCTTGAGTTGACGCAACTCGGCGGACTCACCTCGATTGTTCAGCAGCGCTACACCGAGTGCAGCCACCGCGGCAACGAACGCAGCGAACAACGGGACCCATGCATCCATGCGGCGATCGTATCGCCCCCCACGCTCCGTGCCGTCGTCGGCCCTGCACTGCGACGGCACGGTCTGACTCCTCACGCGCAGGGCGTCGAGGTCCCTAACGAGCAGGAGGCTCACCATGGCAACACCCACGAAGTACCGCCACCCGGTCGCGATCGACCGCGACGGCATGGCCCAGATCGGCCCGACGCTGTTCCAGCTCCGCGGCATCCGCTTCGCCGAGGGGGAAGGAGGCGACGCGCCGGCCGCTCCTGCCGCTCCCGCGGCCCCGGCACCCGCAGCACCTGCCCCGGCGGCTCCAGCCGCACCGGCTGCTCCTGCTCCGGCGGCTCCCGCCCCGGCCGCGCCCATCAACTACCAGGGCAGCCCGGACGACTACGTGCGCGAGCTTCGCGGCGAGGCACGCACGCACCGTGAGGCACGGGAGGCAGCGGAGAAACTCGCCACCGAGCGTGAGCAGGAGAACACCACGCTCGCTTCGGAACGCGATCAGCTCCGCCGTGACAACACGGTCATCCTTCGCGCCGGCGAGCTCGGAGCGAAGGCCGCCGCGCTCCTGGACTCGAAGGAGTTCACTACAGCTTTCGCCGCTGTCGACCTGACTGACCCGGTCGCCGTCGACAAGGCGATCACAGACGCGCTCGAGAGGAACTCGGCGTTCAAGGCAGGACCGATCCTCCCCGGCACAAGCGGTGGCGGGCATCAGGGCGGATCCGGCACCACACCCACACCCACTCTGCAAGGCGCCGTCGCGGCGCGGATGCAGGGCTAGCTCCCCGGAAGGGAGATGAATCATGCCCGTTACTCTCGCTGAGAGCAAGAAGAACGCCGTCGAAGACCTCGACGTTGCCGTGATCGACGAGTTCCGCAAGGAGACCGCGATCTTCGACAGCCTCGTGTTCGAAGACGTCGTCAACCCCGTCGGTGGCGGCGCGACGCTCGACTACGGCTACCGCCGTCTCGAGACGCAGCGCAACGCCGCATTCCGTGCCTACAACACGGAGTACACGCCCGAGCACGTCACGACCACGAAGCACTCCGTCACCCTGGCTCCCCTCGGTGGCTCGTTCGAGGTCGACCGTGTGCTCGCCAAGGTCGGTCCCGCCGCATCGGGCAGCATCGCGCTGAACATGCAGCAGACCATCAAGGCGACGACCACGAAGTTCCAGGACGCCGTCATCAACGGTGACGTCGCAACCGACGCGAACGGCTTCGACGGCCTCGACAAGGCGCTCACCGGCACCTCGACCGAGGTCGGCGTCGGATCCGTCATCGACTGGCGCGACTTCGACTCGAACCCGCGCGCCGAGCACAAGGCGCTCGACGCGATCGACGAGTTCCTCGCGTACCTGGACGGCGCCCCGTCGGTCATCCTCGGCAACAAGCGTGCGCTCGCGCGCGTTCGTGCCGCGGCCCGTCGTGCCGGCATGTACACCCGCAACCCGGTCGAGGGCCTGTTCGCAGACCTCGAGCAGAAGGTTCCGGTCACGCGTGAGATGTACGGGAACATCGCGTTCCTCGACCCTGGCTCGAAGCCCGGGACGAACAACCCGATCATCCCGATCGTCACCCGCACCGTCGCGACGGTCTCCACCACCGGCCTCACCGACCTCTACGCCTATCGCGTTGGGATCGACGGCTTCCACGGTGTCTCCACCGTCGGCGGACAGATCATCCAGACCTGGATGCCCGACTTCACCACCTCTGGTGCTGTGAAGAAGGGCGAGGTCGAGATGGGCCCCGTCGCCGTCGCCCTCAAGAAGACCAAGGCCGCCGCGGTCCTCCGCAACGTCCGCGTCCAGTAAGGAGAGTCCGACCATGGCTAAGCCCAAGGTGAAGACCATCAAGACCCCCGTCGAGGGGTTCACCGGCCTCGTCGCAGGCGTGCATTTCGTGGACGGCGTCGGCAAGACCGACGACGAGTCCGCGATCGCTTACTTCGAGCGCCAGGGATACGGAGTCGGCGACGAGCCTGCCCAGGATCCCTCCGACCCCGATCGGAAGTACCCCGCTGGCGATCCATCCGACAAGTGGAAGAAGGCCGAGCTCCTCGCCTACGCCACGGACAAGAAGATCGACATCGGCGACGCGAAGACCGTCGAGCAGATCTGGGGCGCGATCAAGCCCGGTGGCACTCCCTACAAGGGCGTCACCACCCCCGACGGGAAGGCGCTCGTCAACGACAGCACCGACCCGGCGGATCAGACCGTCAAGGACCAGGCAGACCTGCCTGTCAAGTGACGTCACCGCTCCCGGTGCGGCGTGTATTCGCCCGCCGCACCGGGAGCACCACCTCAGCCTCGGTCGACCGCCCACACCTCGTACATGCGGTCCTCAGCGCCAGGCACTCGCGCACCGTCGAAAAGTGTCGACCCGTCGAACTCGATCGAGAGACGGACCGCTTCATCCGGTAACCACGTCCTGCTGATGATCTCCCCGCTATCCCATGCCGCGGGATCGTCGACGAACCACACCTTGTCTTCGCTCAAGTCGTCCATGCGCTGAGCGTATCTGCTGCCGTCTCATCGAAGGAGATCCTTGTGCGTATCACTCACCCCACCCCGCATCCTGGCCGTCAGCACGCGCTCGGCGTCGACTTCCGCGACGGTGTCGCCACCGTCGACAGCCTGCACCCGGAACGCGAGCTCGCTCTCCGCCAGCATGGGTTCAGCATCGAGGCTGACCTCGGCGTCGAGGCCCCGTTCCAGGAGGCGCTCGGCGAGCCGATCATCGACCTCACGGCGCTCACCATCCCGCAGCTGCGCGACATCGCAGAGACGGAGGGTGTCGATCTCCCCGCGAAGGCGCTCAAGGCCGAGATCGTCGAGATCCTCGCCAGCACCTCGCAGCCGATCCCCGGCGCCACCCAGAACGCGGACGGCAGCTGGACCATCGAGGGCGAGCCGGTCCCCGAGGGCACTGAACTCGTCAGTCCGTTCGGCACCTACCAGCGTCCCGACGGCACGATCGTCGGCGACGGAACCAGCCTCGTCACCCTCGACCTGGCCGACGAGGTCGCGGAGACCGACTGACCATGGCGACCCGCACCTACGCCACCCCCTCGGACTACACGAAGTATGCCGAGGAGGACTGGGACGGCGACCCCGAGGTCCTCAAGAAGCGCCTCCGCTCGGCGTCCATCGAGGTCGAGAAGCTCACCCGCCGCGCGATCTACGACGTCGACACGGACGGGTACGCCACCGACGCCGGGATCTCCGAGGCGTTCACCGAGGCGACGGTCGCGATCGCGGAGCACTGGAGCATCACCGATGACCCGACTGGCGCCGAAGCGGCCGCCGGTGCGGTGAAGATCGGCTCCGTCTCGCTCGGCACGACGTCCTCCTCGTCCGACGGCCTCACCGACCACCAGAAGCTGCTCCGTCGTATCGGCGACCGCGCCTTCGACATTCTCGCGAACGCCGGTCTCATCGGCGGCGCGATCGCTCACACATAGGAGGCTGTCGTGGCACGGTTGCGCGCGAAGCATCTCCCCCACCGCGTGAGCATCAAGCCGCACGAGGGCGACGGCGCCGAAGGTGACATCTGGGGTGAGCTCCGCGAGGACCGCCCTGCGTACGTCGAGCAGAAGACGCGCCTCGTCGTCGACCGCCGCGGCAACTCCCCTACAAAGGGCCAGGAGGTCACCGCCACGGCGTTTGTGGTGCTGCTGCTCGAGGACGACACACAGCCGCGCTCCCAGGTCACCGTGTGGGCTGGGACACCGCGCGAGCGCACCTCCGAAGTGATCGACTCCGCTCGCTTCGAGTACCCCGGCACCCCCTCGCACATCGAACTCTGGCTGGAGTGAGGTCACCATGGGCGTTCGCGCGACCGTCACGATGACGAACAACTTCGGCGGCGTGACCGAGGAGATCGAACGCCGCCTCGTCGCGGGCGAGAACAAGGCCGCAGAGCGCGGCATGGCACTCGCCGTCGACCGCTCCCCCTGGGATCAGGGGACACTCGCAGGCGCGCACACGGTGGAGCCCGCGACGGACTCGCAGGAGGGCGCGGCGATCATCGTCGACACGCCCTATGCGACCCGTCTGCACGAGCACCCCGAGTACGACTTCTCAACCGACGCGAACCCGAATGCCGAGGGCAAGTGGGTCGAGAACGCGATGGTCGAGAACAAGGCCGAGCTCGGCGACATCATCCGTACGGAGGTGCGCGGTGGCTGACGCACCCGAGATCATCCTCAACCGCGCGCTCGCACAGCTCCTCCACGACCACAACCTCGCGGTCTACAAGCCGAGCGGGGCGATCGTCGAGCGCGGCATCCGCCTCGACGGCATCATGCCGACGACGGTGAGCGAGTTCACGCTCCTCACCCCGCTCCGCCCGATCCCGGACGGTCGAGCCGACATGACCTACCGGGCGCAGATCTTCACGCGTCGCAAGGGCTCACCGAACGACGTCCGATCGTGGGCGGCTGAGCTGCGGGCACTCCTCGATCAGAAGGAGTACCGGCCCGCCGTGCTCGGCATCTCGTGGTCGTGGGAATTCTCAGCGACTGACTTCGACCCCGACTCGCAGGGCCGCTCCGCGACCGCCGCGACCTACCACTTCCGCGGGCGCCGCCCGTAGAACCGCCGGAAGCGCCGGCACTCATCACAACCGAAGGAGACTCCCATGGGAGATCGCACTCTCCACGACACGACGGCGCCCTCCCAGGGTTCCCTCGCGCTCGCCCACCAGCGCCTGCTGCGCCAGAAGCTCGCGGGCGTGTTCGTCAACGTCACGGGCGACATCAACAACCTCGCCCTGAACCCGACTCCGATCACCACGCAGCGTGAGGTGTTCGGCACGAAGGGCCGCAACTCCACGGAGATTATCGGCTACAACTTCGCGCCGTCGTTCAACGTCGAGGTGGTCCGTGACCCCGTCACCGGCATGATCGTCGCCGCGCAGGCGTGGCTGCTCGATCTGATCAACGCCGCCTACTCCGAGGGCGGCCTGAACAAGCGCGAGTTCCAGATCATCACCGATGCCCTGGACGAGCGCTTCCCCGCCTTCGAGGGGCTGTTCTCCGTCGCGGTCGCTGAGGCGAACACGGGCTACGCCGACAAGGCGCTGCTCACGTTCACGCTCAACAACGACGGTGTCGTGCGTCGGCTCACCGAGTCGCCCATCGCGGGCGACGGCGAGCCGGTCCTCGAGACGGCATCGCCCACCGGTCAGACGGTCGGTGACCTGATCGTCGTTCGCGGCTACAACCTCACCTCGACGGTCTCCGCCACGATCGACGGTGCCGCAGTCACAGAGTTCCGCGTGATCGATGACAACGCGATCGTGCTCCAGATCCCCGCGGCCGTCGCCGGTTCCGCACCGATCATCATCACCAACTCCTCGGGCGCATCTACCGCCCTGCCGTACACCGCGGCCTGATCAGAAGGAAGCAGGGATCCTGATGATCGACGCAACGAAAGACGGCCGGAACCTCGTGCTCACCATGGATGGGGTGGATCCGTTCGTGATCCGCCCCCTCCCGGGGCACGCCGGCCGACAGATCACCGACACGTACCTCACGGTCACCAGTGGCGGAGGGGCGGCTGCCGAGCTCACCGCGGCGCTGCAGATGGCTGTCGACGGTGCTGTCCTCGACGGCGACCGTTGGGTGCCGCGGCCCGACGCCGAGCAGACGAACTTCAACCGCATCGGCATGGAGCTCTCGCAGGACGAGGCCGAGCTGATCATCATGCCGGCGTTCTTCTGGCAGACGGTCCTCGGACTCGACGGCGTGAAGACGTACATCGAGGGTGGTGAGGGCCTCGCCGGCACCCTAAAAGCAGTTCGGGCGTTGACCGCACGTCTGGGCCTCTTGGTCCGGCGGACATCGCCCGTGGCGTCGAACGAGGACTGATCACCCCCCTGGGGAAGCCTGACGCGAACGGCATCTACCCCGAGTACGTGTACTCGGCGGAGTGGAAGGCCGAGCGCGCCCAGGCGGTCACGCAGAAGGTCGACTCCGCGACCTCCGTCACGTCGAAGGAGCTGTGGGGACTCGCGTTCCCGGAGCTCTTCGGCGAGGTCGAACTCGACCTCGCACAGCACCATCTGATCCCCGACCTCGATCGGGCTCTCGACACGCACACCTGGCATTTCGTCCGCAGCGCGGTCGAACGGCTCCTCAACATCGACGGCTCATGGCTGCGGAAGGCGGTAGACGATGTTCGACGCCGGCGCGCTGGTCTTCAAGCTGATAACGGTCGGGAAGCAGGCATTCAACCAGGACCAGGCTGAGGCTGCCGCCGCGGTCGAGAAGACCGGCAAGGCGTCGGCGGAGTCCGCCGCGAAGGTCGACAAGCTCGGCACGTCCACGGACGAGACCGGCAAGAAGGCCCGCAAGACGAAGGCCGCGCAGGACGAGCAGGCGACCTCCACGAAGAAGGTAGGCGACGAGTCCGAGAAGGCCGACAAGAAGCAGAAGCAGCAGAAGGTCACCACCGAACAGCATGCCGCCGCGACGAAGGAACTGTCCACGGCCCTGCTGCTCGCGGGCACGGCCGCCGCCGCCATGGTGACGCTCGCTGTCGCAAAGAACACCGAGTTCGGCGCGGCCATGTCGAACGTGCGCGCCGCAACCATGTCGACCGCCAGCGAGCAGCGCGCTCTCGGCGAGGCCGCACTCGACGCGGGCGCGGACACCGCCTACAGCGCATCCGAAGCCGCCGCGGCTGAGGAGGAGCTCGCGAAGGCGGGCCAGTCCGTCTCGCAGATCATCGGCGGCTCGCTGAACGGTGCGCTCGCTCTCGCCGCTGCGGGTCAGCTCCAGGTCGCGCGCTCAGCCGAGATCATGGCGACCACGCTGACGCAGTTCCGCCTCCCCGCCGAGCAGGCAGCTCACGTCTCCGACGTGCTCGCCAGCGGCGCCGGCAAGGCTCAGGGCTCCGTCGATGACCTCGCCCTCGCACTCTCCTACGTCGGCCCCCTCGCCGGGTCCGTCGGGTTCTCGCTTAACGAGACGGCAGGCACGATCGCGTACTTCGCGACGCAGGGCATCATCGGCGAGAAGGCCGGTACGTCGCTGCGCGGCGTGCTCGCTTCGCTCCAGGCCCCGTCCGCTGCCGCCGCCGCCGAGATGGACAGGTACTCCATCAGCATGTTCGACGGCAACGGGAACATGCTGTCCATGGCCGGCATCGCCGAGCAGCTCCGCACCCGCCTGCGCGGGCTCACCGAGCAGGAGCGGCTCGCCGCGCTCGGCCGCATCTTCGGCAACGAATCCCTCAACGCCGCAACCCTCCTCTACGAAGGTGGCGCGGCGAAGGTCAACGAGTGGACGGCCGCGGTCGACGACTCCGGCTTCGCCGCCCGTCAGGCGTCGATGCGTCAGGACAACCTCGCAGGCGACATCGAGAAGCTCGGTGGCGCGTTCGACACTGCGCTGATCCGCACCGGATCCGCTGCGAACGACGTGCTCCGCGGGATGACGCAGTCGCTGACCGAGCTGGTCGACATGTACGGTGAAGCGCCCGAGCCAATCCAGGTGACGGCGGCCGTCCTCGGCGTCGCCACAGCGGCGATCCTGCTGTTCGCTGGCGGTGCCGTCGGCGCGCGGGCGAGGTTCCTCGAACTCAAGACCGCGCTCGACCAGACGTCCGTCAGCATGGGGAAAACAGCCGCGATCGGCGGTGCCGTCGGTCTCGCTCTGACGGGCGTCATCACCATCGTCGGCCTGCTCATGGCCGCACAGGCGGAGGCCCGTCAGAAGGCCGAGTCGTACGCTGATGCGCTCGAGCAGGGCGCCGACGCCGTTCGTGGCTTCGCCGCCGACAACCTCGTAGCGGAGAAGTCGTTCCTCTGGATCAACCGGGGATCGGCGGCCGACGCGGCCGAGAAGCTCGGGGTCAGCCTCGATACTGTCGCGGACGCCGCCACCGGCAACGCGAAGGCACTCGAGGAGGTCAACGCCGCGATCCAGAAGGGTCTCGACGAGAACTGGAAGCCCGCGAAGGACGCGAACTTCGAGCTCGCTGAGGCGGCCGCCGTGCTGCAGGAGAACCTGAACGCGGAAGCCGAGGCCTACAAGAACGGCACACGTCAGGCTGCGCAGAAGAACGAGATCACGGAGGAAGGCGCGGAGGTCTCCAAGACCGCCGCCGACGCCTATCTCGACGAGGCCGACTCGGTGCAGGATCTGAACGCGCAGCTGCGTGACCTGATCGACACGATTGGCGCTGCCAACGGCATGAACCGTGACGCGGTGTCAGCGAACATCGACTATCAGGACAGCGTCCGGGAGATCGACGAGCAGATTCGCAACGTCGCGGACGGGGTCGAGGGCTTCGCCCGCGGCCTCGACATCACCACGGAGGCCGGCGCCGCGAACAAGGCGATGCTCGTGCAGCTCTCCCAGGACGCCTGGGACGCTGCCGCCGCTCAGCTCGAGCTCGACGGCGATACGGCTGCCTTCACGGCGACGCTCGAGGCTCAACGCCAGAAGCTCTACGACGCAGCGATCCAGATGGGTGCCAGCGAAGACGAGGCCGCGATCCTTCGGGACACGCTGCTGAGCATGCCCGACGCGAAGACCATTCAGGTTCTCGCTGAGACATCGCAGGCGCAGTCGAAGATCGGCGCGCTGTGGGACAGCTTGAACAGCCTCGCGGGCTCGACGTGGAACATTCCCGTCGCGACGGAGGTCGTAGGGCAGGGCACGGTACTACTTCCCGGACACGCGTCCGGCGGGCCCGTGGTTGGCCCGGGAACCGGGACGTCCGATTCGATCATCCGCCGCCTGTCGAACGGCGAGCACATCATCACCGCCGCCGAGGTTCAGGCTGCTGGCGGGCACAGGGGTGTCGAGACGTGGCGGCAGAGCCTCACCCGTGGGGGCGACGTCCCTGTGAGGACCGGGCAGGGAGAATCCGGTAGCGCAAGGTCCGGTGCTATCCCTGCGGGAGCGGCCAGTTACTCGCTGGGTTCTGCCCCGACGCCCGCTGCGGGCGCGCCCAGTGCCCTGCCCCCCATTCAGGTGATCATCTCGCAGAAGGGCGGCATCGACCTCTTGCAGTACATCGATATCGCGGTTCAGCAGCCGACCAAACAGCTCGGATTCGAAGTGGGGGGCTAGTGATGGTGCAGGCAGGCGCGATCGTCTCTCTCGGTAGTGGTCTGATCATCTACGGGGACTACTACCGAGGGATCGGGTGGCACTTCGAGGACTTCAACTGGAACGACCAGCCCGACGTGCGAGCGGACGATATCCCCCGGCCGCTCGCACACGGCGACTTCGCCCCGCAGACGTTCCTCGAGTCTCGGGATCTCACCATGCCGGGCTTCGTTGTCGCGAAGTCGCACACCCTCCTCCTCAAGGAGAGGAACAAGCTGCACCGGCTCCGCCGGCGCATCGTGCGCGTCACCGTCGAGGAACCAGGTTTGACAACCTGGGCCGACGCCGAGGTGCGTGTTGTCGAGTTCGCCGATCACGGCTTCGCCCCCGAGGCGCGGTTCCAGCTCAGCCTGCATATGCCCGACCCCCGCAAGTTCGGGCCGTCGGCGAAGGTCTTCGCATCAGGCGAGACGGTCTTCCACCGCGGCAACACGGATGCCGTCGCGGACGTCACCGTGACGGGGAACATGCCCTCCGGATACTCGATCCAGGGCCCGAGCGGGAAGCACTACGACGTCGCGCAGGCGCTCAGCGCCGGCCAGACGCACCGGATCGACTTCGAGACCGGCTACCTGTACCGCAACGGCGTGCTGCAGCCTGCGACGGCCGTCAGCCGCGCGGAGACCTGGCTCGTCCCGCCCGGTTCCGGATTCCCCATGTCCCTCGCCCCGGTCTCCGGGACGGGGACGCTCGCCACGAAGGTTCCGTACACGTCGACATAGGGGGTCCGCATGTGGGAGGTGTGGATCCACAACACCCGGTCGGGGTCGCCTGAGCGCCGCATCCCGGTCGCGTCGGCGAACTGGAATCGTCGCCTCGGCTCCCGCGGTTCGGCGACGCACGGCTTCGCTACCCGCGGGAGCGGCCTGCCGAAGTCGCTGATCAACGAGATCACCCGCGGCAACAAGTACACGATCGTGCAGCGGTGGGGCCGGCACTGCGCCTACGCGGGCGTCATCCGCGACGACCGCGCACCAGACAACTCCCCGATCCTTCCCCTCCGATCGAAGGAGCTCAGGGCCGCACTGTTCGAAGGCCGCCTCCCCCACGGAGTGAACGAGTACACCCCGAACGGCGCAGTCCTCGCCGTCGCGGGTCGCTCCTGGGCGGGTGCCATGCACGCGATCCTCAACAAGGGCACCAAGGGCGGGGCTGTCGCCGGATGGGAGCTGCCGATCGACCTACCCGCCGACGGCGCAGGCGGCTTCTCCGCCGAGTGGCTGTACGAGGAGGGCCTGTCGATCGGCGACATGATCAAGCAGGTCGAAGACGACGGCACCGAGACCGACCTCGCGCCCTACCTCACCGCTGGCGACTACCTCCGCTACGAGACGCGAGTCCAGTCGACCATTAACGTCGGCACGCCTTTCCTGCTCCCCTCGCGCGCGCCCGGGTCGATCATCACGAACCTCGAGCCAGGGAACGACGTCGACTCGCAGCGAACCGGCGTGCTCGGCTTCGGAAACGGATCGGGCGCCGACCGCCTCTGGGCGTACGCGCCCCAGACCGGCGACGGCATCCGTGACATGCCCGTCCAGGACGTGCAAGTCAGCTTCCCCGACATCTACGACCAGACCCGCCTGCAGCGCGCCGTGGATGCCGAGTTCCTTCGCCGCAACTATCCGGTCCGGCAGTGGGGCCTCGAGCTGCACATCAACACCTACGGACCAGCGATCGCTGACGCCGGCAGGTTGCTCGACGTGCACACGTTCGGCAGCGAACGCATCCCCGACGGTGTCCACCACCTCCGCAGCATCGGTCTATCCGGTGACATGAGCTACAAGGTCGCCCCGGAGGTGCACGTCTATGGTTGACGACGTCACGCAGAAGCTCGTCACCGCGATCCGGAACCTGCAGCACGATGTGCGTCGCCTGCTCTCTGGCCGGTGGTTGGAGAACACGTCCGTGCGCGGTGGCCGCCTCCGCTTCATCGGCGGCATCTTGCGACTCGACTCTGGCGCGCTCCTCGACCTCATCGGACAGTGGCGGCTCCGAGGCCCCGGCGCGATCACCGGCGACGTCTATTCCGAGGGCAAGTGGACGCAGGTCGGCGACTACGACTTCACCGGTGAGGGCGACCTCGCGGGCAACGTCACCATGTCGGGCGACTTCGACCTGACCGGCATGTTCAAGTCGGGGAACGTCCGCATCGAGGACGGGAAGATCCACGTCGGCGCGGGTGCTTCCGAGATCATCATCGACGGCGCTGACGGCAGCGTGACTGCCGGGAACGTGAAGATCAAGGACGGCAAGATCACCGTCGGCACTGGCGCAGCTCAGATCGTCATCGACGGCGCCACCGGGAAGATCACCGCGAGCGGCATGGCGATCGATCCAGCCGACGGCGGGAAGGTCACTTTTCCAGGTGGCGCTCAGCTCCGGGCAGACGTCGGCAGCGGTATCCAGATGCAGATCGGATCGGTGAAGATCTCCGCACAGACGAACTTCATTCAGCTAACGCTCGGAACTCGGTCACTCACCATCAATTCGACAGGGTTCCAATTGTCCAGCGTGCCTACCAAGACGGCCGCTGCTACCGGCCTGCCCGCTGGGGTTGCTCACCTCGACGGGAGCGGCAACCTGTTTCGCATCGTCCCTTAGACCTGGTCGGGGCAGAGTGAGAGACGCGCCGCGGTGATGATTGCGCCACTATCGGCGTAGATGTCGGCGCCGTTCTTCTGCTCTCCCTCGATGAGCGTGATCGTGTCCGACGTTTCACCAGCGCGGAGCCGTTCGCACGCTTCCATGCCCGCAGCGAGGAGCTGTTCGTCTGTCGCATCAGGGATGGTCGTCGGCGTTGGAAGGTTGTCGCGCACGTTATCGAGGAACGCCTGCTCCGCGTCGTCCCCTCCTGCCTCCTCGGGCGCCGGCGTCTCCGCCTCGAGGGGCGCGGCACTCTCGCTCTCGGCGGATGCTGCACGCTCGTCGCCCTCAGGAGCAGCTGTTCCGGCGCATCCGGTCAGGGCGAGTGCGGCGAGTAGTGCCAGTGCGGCGATTCGGTTCTTCATCGGTTCCTCCGGACGTAGTTGTCGAGCGCGCGTCGGATGACGTCGCTGATCGTCTCATCGTTCTTGTCGGCCGCGTCCTTGGCTTCATCCCAGAGCTTCTCAGGTACGCGGACCTGGCGAGCGACCATCGGCTGTTTCCCCATGCCGCAAGCGTACACACAAACGTAAATACAACACAAGACCCCAGGAGGGGAAATGCCACTCGTAACGGTGACCTATAAAGCCTGGGACCACAACCGGAAGGTCATCCCCGCCTCAGCGCAGCCGCGAGTCGGATTCCGTCCCCTCGCGACGAGCCGCGAAACCGGGCTCATGACCGACCGGGAGAACTGGGGCACCCTCGACCCGACAACGGGAGTTGGCGAGGTCAAGCTCGAGTCCTTCCCCGGGGTGCTGTACGTGCCCTTCATGGACTGGGTCATCGACGACACCGACGCGGATCCCTCCAACCGTGCTCGCGAGTACTGCGAATGGGAACCGATCTACCCCGGCGACGGCGGCCCCCTCGAGCAGCTGCCCGACGTAGTGAAGCTCTCTGGCATCTGGTACGGATTCGGCCCGCCGCCGGACGTGATCAAAACGCGTAACGACTCGCTCTACCTCAACATCACCGGCCCCGGCATTGGTATCTGGGTGCCCGAGTTTGCACGATTCTCCGAAGGGGTGGTGGTCTGATGGGCCTCGTTTACCTGGGATCGGTCGACGCCGCATCCGATGGGACCATGGCGTCGGTCACGAACAAGGTCAACTCCCTGTTCCGTGGCGCGCTGACCGACCTGATCGAAGTCGTTCTCTCCGACAACCCGACGATCGTCGCCGGCGCTCAGGCCGCGGCTGTCGCGGCGGTTGACGCGGCACTGGCGGAGGGGATCGCCACACAGCGCCTCGTCCGGTTCACAGACCCCGCAATCCCGCAGGTCGACCCGGCCCTGCAGTCGTCGCTGGCGGTCTTCTTCCTCAACGCAGCACGGCAGCTACTCGGTGGCTTCACCGAATCCGGACTGCTGCGCTTCCAGGGCATTGAGCTCCCCGACGGGTCTGTCACGCAGAGCCTCGAATCCCCGGAGTACTCGCGCCTGTCGGTGGGATCTAACCGCCGCGTCGGCGAGGACGCGCTCGGCCCGGACGGCAACACGCCCGCATGGATCATCAACCGGTGGCTTGCCCGAGTGGGCTTCGGAGGCAACCTCCCAAGCGTGACGCTCGTTGTCCGCCCCAACCCGGGGCCAGGGGAGTACGCCTCACCGAAGCTTGCGCACGACGCGATCACCGATTCGTCGGCGGCGAAGCGATACCTGATCCTGGTCTACCCAGGCGCGTACACGGAAACGGAGTGGACGCTCAAGCCGTTCACGACGACCGTCGGCGTCGGCGTGTACGGGTCGGTGATCCTTCGCGGCGAACTGCCCGATTCGGCAACCGACGCGCAGATCCAGGGCACGTCCACCGTGTGGTTCAAGGACACCGCCCGCATCGAGAACATCGTCATCACGGCGCGGAACATGCGATACGCCGTCCACTCCGAATCGTCCGGCGCGATCGTCGACTACCTGCACGAGATGAGCGGCTGCCACGTCGAGCACTTCGGCAACGACGGTGCTCGGGCATGGCGCACGGCGAACCCCGGATCGGGCATGTCGCCCTCAACGGTCTGGGCGTCGGATCGCGCCTGGGGGTACGGGGCGTCGTCCGGCGGAAGGGAACGGCACGAGAACACGACGTTCGTATCCCGACTCGACGCCTGGTACGTCCACGACAACGCGGACTGGTCGAAGCCCGCGAACCACGAGCTCATCAACTGCCGGATCATCGCAACCGATCCGGCTGGGCGCCTTCGGGTGGAGCCGCTCGGCTCGGGGCAGACCAGCCGTGTCATCGTCCGGGCGTCTGTGAACGACTTCCTGTACGTCAACGAGGCAGACACACCCTGGATCTCGACCGCGCTGGCGAACCAGGTCGCGAATCACTCGCAGATCCTGGTGACTGTGGAAGGGCTCGGCCCGATCGGCTTCCTGACGAGCGCGCGTGGCAAGGCGCTTCGGATCGAATCCGCATCGTCGGGTGCGTCATCGTCGGTCAGGCTGTCGGGAACTGCGGCTGCGGCGATTGTCGGCCGGGTGTTCACCCGTGATGGTGGCGGCGGACTCAAGGGTGAGGCGTGGGGAGAGTTCGATATCTCCGGGATCCTCGTCGGACCTGCCGGGACCACTCAGGTCGCGAACACTCTCGGCCGGCGTCTCGGTGACTGCACCACGGTCAACAAGACGCTCACCGTGACCGTCGACGGTGGAGCGCCCGTGAACGTCGTGTTCACGGGCAACCACACCGCGGACTCGAACGCCACGATCCTCGCCCTGATCAACGCGGCACTCGGGAGCGCTGCCACAGCATCGGAGTACTCGGTGTCGCAGGGTGAGACGTACCCGACGTTCCCGGATCGTGAGGTCACCGTCCGCAACGACGGCACGGCCGGCATCCCCCGCTTCGCCGCAGTGCGGACCTCGCCTGTGACGGGCCGCGCAATCCGAATCCACGGCACGGCAGATCCGGTGTCGGTGTTCGCCGGAATCGCTCTCGAGCCGATCGCGCCAGGCAAGACCGGTCGCGTGCTGAAGTCGGGACTCCTGAACACGCCCACGCAGCTCTACGGCTACGCCTCTGGCCTCGCGGTCGGCGCGCCGCTGTACCTGTCCGACTCCACCGCTGGCGCCTTCTCGGCGACCGGCACTCGTCAAGTCCTCGTCGGTCACCACACCGACTGGGCGCGTTTCTGAAAGGAACGACCATGACCGTCGCCAACAAGGTTCCCAGCCCATTCGATCTGACACTGCCGTATTTCATCCCCAACCCTGTGCTCGGCACGAACGATCTGATCCTCCGGTTCGTGTCCGAGTCGCTCCCCGCTCGGTCGCTTGGACCGATCAGCGAGTGGCCGTCGTACGGTGGGCCGAACCGGCGTCTCTACATGACGACGTCGGCGAACTACCCGACCCTGATGCAGGAAGGTGAACGGCGAATCGTCCGATTTGACGGTGTCGACGACCTGATGACTGTCGACTCGCCGCCCACGATGACGACGTGCACGGTCTATCTCGTCGCCAAGTTCTCGACCGTCGACGCGGCCCGTCACGTTCTCCTGAACATGGGTGGGGCGAACATCGGCATCGACGGATCCAAGATCAGAGTCTCAGGATCGAGCAGCACCATGCTGAGCACTCTCAACGTGAACGCCGCCGAGTGGATCGTCATCGCCGTCACCTTCAACGGGAACGACGTCACCCTCACCTACAAGACCGAAACGGTCAGCGCCACCATCACGGTCGGGGCGCTCAGCCTGTTCACCCTGGGCGGGACCGGTGGGTTGTGGTTCGGCGGGGGCGTCTTCGAAGCGAACGCGTTCGACAGCGTCCACAACGCGAGCACACGGACTTCCTACATGAACCAGCTTCGCGAGTGGTACAACGCCGCCTGACCGATCACTGCTCTCGGCCCCGCCGAGTAGCGCCGGAACGGAAGACCCCGCCTCGGGGTCTTCCGTTCCCAGACTTTCGCCCCGCCGTCGTGCGGGGCTTTCTCATGGAAGGGAGCGTCATGACGCTCGGATTTAGTGACGGGGCGTACAACCACGCCGAAGGCACCCGCAACGCCTTCGGCGCGCTCTCCGACGACCTCGTTCGCGAGGGGCACCCGCCGATGGTGTCTCGTTCCGGCGACCGCGAGCCCGCGGACCAGCTGCGCATCTGGCACGAGCGGATGACGCTCACGCCCGGTCGCCGGAAGGTCTACGGCCGGAAGTGGTGGCAGGGCCGCCTCTGGTATCAGATCCACCCGGACGCGGTCGGCATCCCGGACACCAGCAACCACGAGAAGCGCCGGTCGAACGACCTCCGCGCCCCGTACAACGCCGACACCGCGGCCGCACGCCGCGCGAAGGAACTCGCCAAGCGCCACAGCATCACCCGCGAGGGCGAGAACTTCCGCGAGCTCTGGCACTGGACCTTCTGGGGTCCGCTCGGAACCATCGGCGCCCCGGCATCCGCCGGCGGCGCCAACACCGCACCTGTCCCCAAGGAGGACGACATGATCGCAGCACGCATCACCGACGGCAACGGCGTGATTCACCACGCCGTCATCGGCGACGGGCGCCTTCGGCACCTGATCGACGCCGACGACCCTGAATGGGTGAAGGACGTCGTCACCGCTGACGACCGGTGGACAGAAATACCGATCCAGCGGCTCCCCTCGATGCTTCGCACCTACGGGTGCGACCTGCACATCTGGGACATCCGCAACGGGTCTTTTGTCGTGCTCGACCCGCTCACTGGCGTAGTCGCCCCGGGCATGGTCTGGACCGCCGTCAACGTGCTCCGCTCGACGGTCGCACAGATCAAGGTCACGTCGGAGCAGACCAAGGCGTACCTCGAGCAGCTCGCCAAGGCGGAGTGATGCGTCGGCTGTGGCGCGCGTCGATCTGGCATCCCGACGCGATTCCGCTGCACGAGCGGAAGTACGCCTCGCTCAAGCGTGTGTGGCTGCCGCTGTATGACGTGTTCGCGATGCTCGCCGGGATCGCCGCGATCGCGTACGGGTCGCGGCTGCTAGATCGGCTCTACGGGCCGTACACGGACACCATCGGAGCGTTCTTCATCGCCGTCGCGTTTGTCTGCCTGGCAGGTGTGGCGTTCCCTCGCCTCTGGGCTGTGGACCTCGCGGGCAAGTTCGTGCTCGTCGGCATGATCATCGCGTACATCGCCGCGATCGTGGTGTCACCGTCGCCCGAGCAGCTACTCGCCCGGGAGGCTCCGAGCTGGTTCATCGTGGCGATGCTCGCATTGAACCTGTGGCTTCCGTTCTGGCGTATCGAGAACCTCACCACCGAGTGGGCGGATCGGCGGGCGGACGAACGGCGGCGGAAGGCTCTGAGCGGTGAGTGACGGCGGAATGATCGCAGGCCTGATTGGGCTGTTCTCGGCGGTGATCCTCGCGCTGATCGCCCTGTGGCGGTTTCGCCGCAAGGATCGGGCGGACGCCCAGCAGGTAGAAGAAGGCACGATCTCGGGCCGGTTCAAGGACGCCGACGCACTCATGCGATACATCGATGAGCGCGTTGAGGAGCGCACCGCTGCACTGGCGACTGAGCTCGCCGAGATGAAGACGAAGCTCAGGACCGTGGGCCAGGAGTCCCACGAAATGCATGACGCCGTGCGGTCGCGCGAAACGCAGCTCTGGCTGTGGGATCAGCGCGGCCGCCCGGGGCAGCTCCCCATGCTCCCCGACCCGATCCTTCACCGCCTCGGACTCGGCTACCTCGCCGACGACGAATGGCACACCGAACCATCCAAGAAGACCTAGGAGGTCTGACCTATGAACACCATCTGGTTTCCGCTGCAGCGCGTGATCCGCACAGCCGTGCAGGTCATCGTCGGCGGCGCTGCCGTACTGGCGACGATCGTTCTCGTCGCGCCACAGATCATCGACGCGATCGCCGAAGTCGTACCCGGGCCCGTGATCGCCTGGGCGACGGCAGCAATCGCGACACTCGCCGCGATCAGCGCCGCTGTCGCGCGCGTCATGGCGATCCCCGCCGTGGACGAGTGGCTCCGCCGCCTCGGCGCGGGCTCCACGCCTGCCAGCGCCGTCACTATCACCCAGTTCGACGGCAGCGAGACCGGCCCCACCCGACGCCAGTACCGCGCGATGCTCGACGGTGCAGACACCGGTACCGACGACACGGCGGAGACTGGAAGGCTTATCGTCACGGACTCGCGGCCTGTCGATGCCGCACGGGCTGCCGTGGACGGGCAGCTTCCACAGGAAGTGGTCGACGACTGGATGACGCATCTGCGATCGTCCAAGGGTGAACCCGAGTAGAGCACACAGAAGACCCTCACTCAGCTTCGGCTGGGTGAGGGTCTTTCTGTCGTTTCTGGGTGCGCGACGGTCAGGCTCACGCATCCCTAGTGCTGTCTGACCGGGACTCGTCCTCCGGTATCTTGCTGAATACGCCCAGATCCGGGATGCCGACCTCGGCAACGTTCTCCAAGTCGATCGGGTCAGGCGGATACCCGTATACCGCCTCGAACCTCTCGGCTATCGTGTCCTTCTCGCCTTGGTCACTGGTCATGCTGCATCCTTCGCGTGGTCAACGAGACCTAAAGTACACCGGGTCGGGTGGGTGTCGTTCACCGCTCTGGCCACGCTGCGCCCGCGTGCGCTGTCGGGAGAAGGGGTTTCGCAACGGCCTGCGCATGAAGAACCCCCGGCCACTCTGGGGTAGGTGCCGGGGGCCCTTTCACCGGTGGCTGGGGGGTAACCACCGGGGTTCGCCACGGGCCAGGCAGTTCAAGATCAGAGTAAGCCGATCCCGATCCGGATGACCAGATCCACTTTGTCACTGGACAAGGGTGAGAGGCGGTCGTATCCTGCCTGCAGAGTGAATAGGGAGAGGTGCTGGGGAAACTCCTCGTTCCCGCTCTAGTCGCCCGTCGGCTGATTTCGGGCAAGGGTCGACGGGCGATACTCCCGGCCCGGATCTGAGCGGGATTCAGGGTACGACGCACGCACCAAAGTTGAGTGGGGCTCCCCAGAGTTACGTATCCCAGTCATTGACTTGGCTATTTGGGAACATCGCCTCGCTCTGTTCCCAGGGTTCAGGCGTGGTCGACACGACAACCCGAGTCGTGGGGACGATCAGCACGCTCACTCGCCGGTCTCCGCTCGAGAGATCCACGAATGCGGGACTCGATCCCGCCGCCTCTTCGATCTGGCCCATCACCTCGTTCAGATCTCGGTCGACCCCCAGCACGTAGGTCTGATCGTCGATGGCGATTTGTGTTCGGCCTGCTAACGGTGCTGGGGACATGCAGCGAACGCTACGCGCGGAGGGGCGATTCTCTGAGGGGGTTGTGCATCCGCTCGCCCGCGTCTAGCGACTACCCAATGAGAACCGAGTGTGCACCCGTGATAGGCGAGCCCGCATCTGGTTCGTGAACGAGATGCAGGCCCGTTGGCGAGTTCGCGGTGTAAGCGAGAGCGTCCACCCATGCCCGGTTGATCGACGGCTGCCGACCGCCGAAGTACCTGAACACCATCGAGCAGCCTGGGTGCAGCCAGACTGTCGTCCGCCCGCCTCCCGTGCTGGGGTCGTCGGTCCAGGTGAAGGTGAACGGCTCCCCACGTCGTAGCTTTGCGGTGATCACGAGTTGAATGTGGGTGAGGGCCCGGTCTTCGATCTCGACCTTCGGCCCACCCTCGTATACGAATCTGCCCATGAGTGGCCCTCCCGTGACCCCCGATGCATTCCGACAGATTCAGCGTTCCACGATCCGCGCGGAACCGCTATAGTCGCGCCGCGTAACCCCCAAAGGCACCGCGCTCGGGCCACGACGCCCCCGCGTGAGCGGTCGGGGTCCGATGATCCGGCACGGAGCGTCGATACCTGCCTTCTGCGATCCAGGGTTCGATCCCTGGCAGCTCACGGAGCGCCGTGGCCAGGGTGGCCGTGTACGCGTCCTCGTAGTAGCCGATCCAGGAGCCGACGGCCTGCTGCAGGATCTCGACGCGGTCGCCGGCAGCGGCAAGCAGCTCGGCGATCACGGGCGCCGGATCGCTGGTGTATCTGTTCCGGGAGCAGATTGATCCGAGTTCGATGCTCAGCATCGTGTCGGGCGAGAGTCGTGACATAGCCGGAAGCCTTTCTCCGGCCGAGACCTGTCGAGTGTACGCGGCTGCGCGGACATGAGCGAGTGTCGGTGGTTCATCAGAGGATCGGAACCGTGACGCCTGCCGACCTCCTCGCCTTCGAAGCAGCCCACCCACGACACACTCCGTCGAAGAAGGCCGCGATCCGGCACGCGCTCGGGATCAGCGAGGCCCGCTACTACCAACTACTCACGCGCGCGGCCTCATCGGACGAGGGGATCCGGGGCAGACCCGATCACCGATCGTCGCGTGCGCGAGCGAACGCGTCCGCGATCGATTCAGAGGTACGGCTTCCACGCGTCGAGCTGCGACTCCAACAACCCGTAGGCAACGTTTCTGCTGCCGATCGCTTCATTGCATTCGGGGGTGCTCGCTGGCACCGATTCCGCACCACAGATCGCCGCGAGGTCCACCTCTGAGATCAGCGATAGAACGTCGGTGGTGTCGTTGACGAGATCTTGCATGGACGCTGGGATCTCCATAGCAGCCCAGTCACGAGGGACGAGCTGTGCGGTGATCCCGATGGTCTGCTCACGGGTGTAACAGGACATCCCTTCGAGCTGACCGGTGGGTGTGTCGTCCATCGTCCAGGTGAAACGGCAGTCGAAGGCAGCATCGATCACCTCACGCCAATCAGGCTCATACTCTGCGAGGACGGAGGCGACCTGCTCCGGGGTGGCCTCGGCGACGGCCTCAGGTTCGGCGCTCGCGGTGGGCGGTGCCGCAGTCTCCGTCGCACCGCACCCGACCAGCATCGCTACGGCGGCGACGGATGCGGCAAGGGCGCCAACGCGCGATCGCTTGTTCATGGTCGCGAGCATAGCGTTCAGCGGTTCCCCGTCTAGTTATTGCCTGTGTTGACCGACCACGATCCGCGGACGACATCTGCGATCGCCACATGCAGACGGGATCCGTCGGGAAGAGACGCATCCACGAACGGCTGGCTGATGTCGACGCGGCGCCCGGTCGACTGCAGCATCCGTTCGACGAGATCGCGCAGAGCCGCGTCGGTGAGACGCAGCTCGATGCGTTCGGCGATTCCGCCGCGGGCGATGTGGATGCTCTCGGGACCGTTGAGCCAGATCTCCTCGATCTCCGGGTCGTCGAGAAAGGGCTGCAGCGCTCCGAACCCGCTCACCGAGGCGAGCACGTCGCGCACGCACGCGGTTTCGTCGTCGATCATCGCCGCGCCCCGTGCGAGCGCCAGATCGTTGAACCTGCGGACCTCCGCCAGCGCGATGGCGCGCGCCGCCGCGGGATCGGATGTCGGATCCGTGCCCTCAGAGCGGAGTCGCTGCCGCACGCGCTCGGCGACGAGGACGGGAGGCGGGATCACCCGAGCATCCTCGCAAGGATCGAGCGCCGCCCGTCGGAGTTATCCACAGCGACAGCGCTCGGGCTGCGGGCGGATCCCCAGCATCGACGGATCCCCCGATCAGTAGACTTATCTCACCGCGCGGGAGTGGTGGAATTGGCAGACACGCAGGATTTAGGTTCCTGTGCCCTAGGGCGTGTGGGTTCAAGTCCCACCTTCCGCACCGATCTGTCGTGTTCCCCGCGACAGGTGTCTGTACCGCCGCACACATCACTACGACGGGAAATCCATGCATCACGCCGCTCTCATCCCCTGGCTCGACCCCGCCACCATCATCGGATCGGCCGGGCCGTGGGCGCTTCTCGTGGTGTGCTTCATCGTCTTCGCCGAGACGGGCCTGCTGGTCGGGTTCCTGCTTCCGGGCGACACGCTGCTCGTGATCTCGGGCCTGCTGTCGCACCCGCTCGCGGGTTCGGAGCACGGAGTCTTCGGCATCAACGTGTGGATCGTCGCACTGCTCATCGGCCTGTCGGCGTTCGTCGGCGGTGAGGTCGGCTATCTGATCGGCCACAAGGGCGGACCGGCAGTCTTCGAACGCAAGGAATCAGGGCTCTTCAGCAAGAAGAACGTCGAGCGGACGAACGCCTTCTTCGAGCGCTTCGGCGGCATCACGGTCATCCTCGCCCGTTTCGTGCCGATCGTGCGCACCTTCGCACCCGTCGCCGCCGGTGTGGGCCACATGCCGTGGCGCCGCTACACGCTGTACAACCTGATCGGCGCCATCCTCTGGGGCTTCGGTCTGACGATGTTCGGCTACGCCATCGGATTCATCCCGCCGGTCGCGCACTTCGTCGAGAGCTACATCGACCTGATCCTGCTCGCTGCCGTCGGTGGCACCGCGCTGATCACCGTCTGGCACTACTTCTCGGAGCGCCACAAGGCCAAGAAGGAGGCTGCGGCCGGTGAGGGTGAGACCGACGCCGCCGAGGCCGAAGAGCTCGCGCTCGACCCCGAGGTCTTCGACCGCGCTCCCGACTTCGACGGCGACGGCAAGCACTGATCCCGAACGACTGAGAGAGGCGGGCTGAGGACTCAGCCCGCCTTCTTCTTGCTCGGGCTCTTCTTGGCGCTCGCCTTCTTATCTGACGACTCCGAGCGCGCGGCCTTCGTGCGAGCGACGCTGGCACGCAGCGCCTCCATCAGGTCGATGACCTCGCCGCTCTTCGAGTCGTCCTCGGCCTCGCCGAAGGTCTCCGAGACGTCGAACGTGTCGCCCGCCTCGATCTTCGCGTCGATCAGAGTGCGCAGCTCTTTCTGGTACTCGTCGACGAACGACTCGGGGTCGAAGTCGGCCGAGTAGCTGTCGACGAGTGAAGCCGAGAGCTCGAGTTCCTTCTTCGAGATCCGCACATCCTCATCCAGAGCCGGGAACGCCGCCTCGCGCACCTCATCGGCCCACAGCAGCGTCTGCAGCACCAGCACCTTGCCCCGCACGCGGAGCGCAGCGAGGCGGGTCTTCTGACGGAGCGTGAACCGCACGATCGCGGTGCGGTCGGTCTGCTCGAGCGTCCTGCGCAGCAGCACGTAGGCCTTGGGCGACTTCGAGTCGGGCTCGAGGTAATACGGCTTGTCGAGGGTGAGCAGGTCGACCTGGTCGGAGGGCACGAACTCGACGACGTCGATCTCTCGGCTCTTCTCGGCCGGGAGCGCCGCGAGATCGTCCTTGGTGAGAACCACCGTATGCCCCTCGTCGACGTAGGCGCGATCGATGTCGGCGTAGGCCACGGTCTCGCCGCACACCTCGCACGTGCGCTGATACCGGATGCGTCCGCCGTCCTTCTCGTGCACCTGATGCAGCGGCACGTCGTGGTCTTCAGTCGCGGAATACACCTTGACCGGCACGTTCACGAGGCCGAAGGTCAGCGCGCCCTTCCAGATCGTTCTCATGCCCCCAGTGAACACCAGCCGCCCCGGTGGGGGCCAGTACCTTGACTACGCTGGCGCTATGGCTCCGGAGGCGCAGAACGTACAGATCGACGGGCGTCGGCTGCGCATCACGAACCTCGACAAGGTCGTCTACCCCGAGACCGGCACCACGAAGGGCGAGATCATCGCCTACTACACGGCGATCGCGCCCCACATCCTGCCGCTGCTCGACGGACGCCCGGTCACCCGCAAGCGCTGGGTCGAGGGAGTCGGAACCGCCGATGCTCCCGCCGACGCGTTCTTCACGAAGCAGCTCGAACCGGGCGCTCCGAGCTGGATACCCCGACAGGAGATCCAGCACTCCGACGGCCCCAAGGCCTACCCCCTCGTCGAGGACGTGCCGACCCTGGTCTGGCTCGCTCAGGTCGCGGCGATCGAGCTCCATGTTCCCCAGTGGCGCTTCGGCCCGGATGGCCTGCCCGGCACACCCGATCGTCTCGTGCTCGACCTCGACCCTGGCCCCGGAGTCGGGCTCGCGCAGTGCGCCGAGGTCGCCCGCATCGCCCGCGCCCTGCTGACCGACATCGGTCTCGTGCCGGTGCCCGTCACGAGCGGCAGCAAGGGCATCCACCTGTACGCGGCGCTGCCGGGTCAGCAGACCAGCGACGAGATCTCGTCGGTCGTCAAGGAGATCGCCCGGCTCATCGAGACCGAGCATCCGGATCTCGCCACGAGCACCATGGCCAAGGCCGCACGCGGGGGCAAGGTCTTCCTCGACTGGAGCCAGAACAACGGCAAGAAGACCACGATCTCGCCATACTCCCTGCGAGGACGAGCGCAGCCGTGGGTGGCCGCCCCGCGCACCTGGGAGGAGCTCGACGATCCCGATCTGGCGCAGCTCGACTTCGCGAGCGTGCTCGAGCGAGCGGAATCGGGGCTGGATCCACTCGCACCTCTTCGCACCGAGCATCCCCCCGAGCGACCGCGCCCGGTCGAGGCGAAGTCAGAGCAGACGCCCGCAGGTACGACAGCCGCACGACCGGCTTCCCCACGCCACCGACCGCGCATCACCGGGGCAGCGAGCGCGTCCGCACCAGGGTCCCCCGCGTCCGTCTCCCCCATGCTTGCCGAGAACGGCACCCCGGCCATCGCGCGCGGACTCAGCTCGCCCTCATGGGTCGAGGTCAAATGGGACGGCATCCGCGCGATCGGCACCTGGGCCGACGGCCGGATGCTGCTGCACGCCCGCAGCGGCACAGACATCACAGCCCGGTACCCCGAGCTGACGGCCGACGGCGCGCCCTTCCTGCCGGTGGCCGACGCGATCATCGACGGCGAGATCGTGGCGTTCGACGCGCACGGCAGGCCGAGCTTCTCGATGCTGCAGAACCGCATGCACCTGACTCGACCGCGCGAGATCGAGCGCGAGGTCGTGCGCACCCCGATCGTCTACATGGTCTTCGATCTGCTGCGGCTCGACGGCCACGACCTCAGCTCGATGCCGCTCTCGCAGCGACGCACCCTGCTCGAGGACGTCATCTCCGACCTCGACGCGCCCGTGCAGGTGCCGCCCGTGTTCGACGACCTCGATGCGGCTCTCGCTGCGAGCGACGAGTTCGGCCTCGAAGGTGTCGTCGTCAAGGATCCGGCGTCGCGCTATCGTCCTGGTCAGCGCTCACCCTCGTGGCTCAAGCTCAAGCACACGCGGATGCAGGAGGTCGTGATCGTCGGCATCCGTCCGGGCAAGGGCGACCGCGAGGGGACGTTCGGCTCACTGCTGCTCGCGGTACCCGACGAAGGTCGGCTGAGGTACGTCGGTCGCGTGGGCACGGGCTTCACCGACCGGATGCTGCGCGACCTGCTCGCTCGCCTCGCGACACTGCGTGTCGAATCGGCGCCGCTCGACGGCGTCCCGGCTCTCGATGCCTCGGACGCTCTGTGGGTCGAGCCGGAGCTCGTGGGCGAAGTCGAGTTCGCGAACTGGACGCCCGACGGAGTGCTCCGGCATTCGCGTTGGCGAGGGCTACGCCCCGACAAGACACCCGCAGAGGTCGTCGTCGAGGCCTGACGCCTCAGGCGTGATGCGGCTCGCAGTCCGACTGCTCGGCCGGCTCGATCTGGAACGTTGAATGCGCGACATCGAAGTGGTGCGCCAGGCACGACTGCAGATCATTGAGCAGCTTCGTCGAGCGTCCGTCGGCCAGCAGAGCGGGGTCGACGCTGACATGTGCGCTGAACACGGGCGCCCCGCGCGTGAGCTGCCAGACATGCACGTCGTGCACTCCGATCACGCCGTCGTAGTCGAGCAGATGCTGGCGGATCTCGCTGACCGCGGTGCCCTTCGGGGCCGATTCGGAGAGCACCGAGAACACCTCGCGAAGAAGCGAGATCGCCCGGGGGATGATCAGCACCGCGATCATCAGTGAGGCGATCGCATCCGCGGGCATCCATCCGGTGGTCACGATCACGATCGCGGCGATGATCACCATCGCCGACCCGATCAGGTCGCCCATCACCTCGAGGTAGGCTCCGCGGACATTGATGCTGGTGCGCTGTGCTCGGCTGAGCAGCCACATCGAGATCGCGTTCGCGACGAGGCCCACGACCGCGACGACCAGCATCAGCCCGCCCACGACCTCGGTCTCGCCCGGGTTCAGCAGCCGTCCCACCGCTTCGAATGCGACCCAGCCTGCAAGCAGGATCAGGATGATCGCGTTGATCAGCGCTCCGAACACCTCGGCTCGCTGATATCCGAAAGTACGTCGGTCATCCGCCGGACGCGCGGCGACGGCGGCGGCGATGAGCGCGATCACGAGAGCCGACGCATCCGTGAACATGTGGGCGGCGTCGGCCAGCAGCGCGAGCGAACCGGTGAAGATCGCACCCACGATCTGCACGACCATGATGGTCGCGGTCAGGGTCAGCGAGATCGCCAGCAGGCGGCGATGGCTGGCCGAGCGGATGCCACCGGCGGCGGGCGCATGATCGTGCATGTCTCCAGGCTAGACCGGCTCTCACGCGCGTCGGCGGGATCCACCCAGTCGGGAATGGTGATGATTCTCAGTAGCCGCGCGCCTCAGCGGGACCGGGAGTACTCGAGCACGACGCAGCCGTTGTCGAACGAGCGCACCTGATCGAGTGCGAACCGCGTCGGGGAGAACGGGTGGCGCGCCATCGGGATGCCGGTGCCGGCGATCACCGGGTACTTCTTGACGATCAGCCGGTCGATCTCGTCGAGGAGGACCCCCGCGAGCGACGCTCCGCCCGCGAGATAGATGCCGAGCCCGTCCTCCGCCTTGAGCTGCCGAACCCGCGCGACGGGGTCGGTGCCCACGACCTCGACGTTGGCTTCGCCCGGATCGTCGAGCGAGCGGCTGAACACGACCGTGCGCAGGTGCGCATAGGGATCGGTGATGCCGACCTGCAGCGCGGGCTCGTAGGTGCGTCGTCCCATGACTACCGTGTCGAACCGGGTCAGCGGTTCGTCTTCGCCTCCGCCCGCGGCGCGGACGTGGGCCGGTTGGATGTCGGCGAACTCCGTGCCCAGGACTTCGGCGAAGGCAGGGGTCACCGGGTAGAAATCGACCTCATCGTCGGGGCCTGCGATGAACCCGTCGAGGGTCACTCCGATGTAGTAGGTCAGGTCTCTCATGCCGACCACCATAACCACTACGCGTGAAGTACGTCAAGCGTAGTGGTTACGTTCGACTCAGAGATCAGCGAGCAGAGGCAGCAGCTCGACGAAAGCGCGGGCGCGGTGCGACTGCGCCTGCTTCTCCTCCGCGCTGAGATCCCCGACCGTGCGCTCGGCCCCCACGGCCTGGCCGTCGGGGATGAAGATCGGGTCGTATCCGAAGCCGCCCCCGCCCGATGCCTCGGTCGCGAGACGACCAGGCCAGTTGCCCACGACCACGTGCTCGCGCCCATCCGGCGTGACGAGTGCGATCGTCGAGTTGAAGTGAGCGACGCGATGCGGGTCGGCGATGTCATGCAGCTGGTCGAGCAGCAGTTCGAGGTTGGCCGCGGCGTCCTTCTTCTGCCCCGCCCAATAGGCCGAGAACACCCCGGGCGATCCACCGAGCACATCGACGCAGATGCCCGAGTCGTCCGCGAGGGCCGCGAGACCCGTGTGCCGCGCAGCGGCGCGCGCCTTGATGAGCGCGTTCTCGGCGAACGTGACGCCGTCCTCGACCGGCTCCGGACCGTCATACGCGATGATCTCGAGATCAAGGCGCGCAGACGCCACGATCTGCTGGAACTCCGCGACCTTGTGCGGATTGTGAGTGGCCAGGACGACCCTCATCAGCCCGCGAGAGCCTTCAGCTGGTGGTCCTTCAGGTCGGCGCAGCCCGCGACGCCCAGATCGAGCAGGGCGTCGAGCTCGCGCTTGTCGAACGGCGCCCCCTCTGCCGTGCCTTGCACCTCGACGAAGAGCCCACGACCGGTGACGACGATGTTCATGTCGGTCTCGGCGCGGACGTCCTCGACGTATGCGAGATCGAGCATGGGCTCGCCGTCGATGATGCCGACCGAGATCGCCGCCACTGAATCGAGCAGCGGCGTCGCGTTCTTGCCGATGAACTTCTTCTCCCGGCCCCACTCGATCGCGTCTGCCAGCGCGACGTATGCTCCGGTGATCGCGGCCGTGCGCGTCCCTCCGTCAGCCTGCAGCACGTCGCAGTCGATGACGATCGTGTTCTCGCCGAGAGCCTTGGTGTCGACAACGGCGCGAAGCGCGCGACCGATCAGTCGGGATATCTCGTGCGTGCGTCCGCCGATGCGGCCCTTGACGCTCTCACGGTCGTTGCGGCTGTTCGTCGCGCGAGGAAGCATCGAGTACTCGGCCGTGACCCACCCCTTGCCCTTGCCGGTGAGCCAGCGAGGGACGCCGTTCGTGAACGACGCCGTGCACAGCACCTTGGTTCCGCCGAAGCTGATCAGTGCCGATCCCTCGGCGTGGCTGCTCCATCCGCGCTCGATCGTGATCTCGCGGAGCTGGTCGGTGGAACGGCCGTCGGCGCGGACGATGCTGGTCATGGGTTTCCTTCGGGTGGAGGTGGATGAAGCGGGTGCTGCGGGAGAGCTACGACCCGGAGGCCGTCGCAGGGAGGGTGATGACGCCGGTCTGCACGAGCTGGACGTCGCGCACCTCCCGGCCCATCAGACGGTTGGCGAGGGCGGTGAACTCGGTCGTCGAGTCGCCGGTCGCCTCGTAGACGTACGACGCCGTGGCGTCGGGAGAGGCGAGAAGGTCGCCTCGCACGAGCTGACGGTACACATCACCGGCGGTCTCGTCGTCACTGGACACGAGCGTGACGCCCTCCCCCATCACGTAGCTGATCGCACCGCGGAGGAACGGGTAGTGCGTGCACCCGAGCACCAGCGTGTCGACGTCGGCATCCCGAAGCGGTGCGAGGTACTCCTCGGCGGTCGCGAGCACCTCCGGCGTTCCGGTGATGCCCCCTTCGACGAACTCCACGAAACGAGGGCACGCGGCGGTGAATACCTCGAGGCGCTCGTTCACCTCGAGCATGTCCTGGTAGGCACGCGACCCGATCGTGCCGACAGTGCCGATGACACCGACGCGGCCGTTGCGCGTCGTCGAGACGGCTCGGCGCACCGCCGGACCGATCACCTCGACGACAGGGATGTCATACCGCTCCCTGGCATCGCGGAGCATGGCTGAGGACGCGGTGTTGCACGCGATCACGAGCATCTTGACGCCCTGCTCGACCAGTGTGTCGAGGACTTCGAGGCCGTACCGCCGCACGTCCGCGATGGGCTTCGGACCGTAAGGGGAGTGTGCCGTGTCGCCGATGTAGACGAACGATTCCCGGGGCAGCTGGGCTCGGATGGCACGTGCCACCGTGAGTCCGCCGACACCGGAGTCGAAGATTCCGATCGGGGCGTCGTTCATGACTACCCAGCCTACCTGCGCGCGAGCGCGTCATGCTCAGCAACCCGTGCGGGTGTCGTCACTAAGCTGAGCGGATGACGACGTCCACGGCGCTTCTGACCGATCGTTACGAACTCACCATGCTCGCCGCCGCGCTTCGCGACGGCACGGCATCACGACCCAGTGTGTTCGAACTGTTCTCCCGGCGATTGTCCGGAGGCCGCCGCTTCGGCGTCGTGGCCGGCACCGGCCGCCTGCTCACGCTGCTGCGCGAGTTCCGCTTCGGAGACGACGAGCTGCGCTTCCTGCGCGACAACGACGTCGTGGATGCCGAGTCGCTCACCTATCTCGAGAACTACCGCTTCACCGGCTCGATCCGGGGCTACCGCGAGGGCGAGCTGTACTTCCCCGGGTCTCCGATCCTGACGGTCGAGGGCAGCTTCGCCGACGCCGTCGTGCTCGAGACGCTGGCTCTCAGCGTCCTCAACCACGATTCGGCCGTCGCCACTGCAGCATCACGCATGAGCATCGCCGCCGGCGAGCGACCGCTCGCCGAGATGGGATCACGCCGCGCGGCAGAGCAGTCGGCGGTCGCGGCGGCCCGCGCCGCATACATCGCCGGCTTCCGCGCGACGAGCAACCTCGAGGCCGGACGTCGCTGGGGAATCCCGACGATGGGCACCGCCGCGCACTCGTGGACCCTGCTGCACGAGACCGAGGAAGAGGCCTTCCGCTCGCAGATCGACAGCCTCGGCACCGATACGACCCTGCTCGTCGACACCTACGACATCCGCACGGGCGTCGAGACGGCCATCCGCGTGGCCGGCACCGGCCTCGGCGGTGTGCGGATCGACTCGGGCGACCTGCCGATCGTCGCCGCAGAGGTGCGGGCACAGCTCGACGAGCTCGGTGCGACGGGCACGCGCATCACGGTCACGAGCGATCTCGACGAGTATGCGATCGCCGCGCTGGCGGCGTCACCGGTCGACGCGTACGGTGTGGGCACCTCAGTGGTCACGGGCTCCGGATACCCCACGGCGAGCATGGTCTACAAGCTCGTGGCTCGCCAGGATCCGAGCGGAGCGTGGATCGGAGTGGCCAAGGCCTCGACCGACAAGGCATCCCACGGCGGGCGCAAGGCCGCATTCCGCACTCTCGTCGACGGCGTCGCCGAGGCTGAGACGGTCGTCGTCTCAGACGGCTTCGAAGAGCTCGACACCCCGGCGGAGCATGCGGACGGGCGGGCGCTGCAGACGACCTTCGTCGAGGGCGGAGAGATCGACACGGCGTTCGAAGGTGCCGAAGGCACCGCTTCCGCTCGGGCACATCACCTTCGGGTGCGGGAGGAGCTTCCTGTGCGGGCGCTCGCGCTCAGCAAGTCCGACCCGGCGATCCCCACCGTCTTCGTCGACGCGAGCTGACTGCCGGCGAGTCGGCGCAGACTCAGCCGACCATCGTCTCGTAGATCTCCTTGCACGTGGGGCAGATCGGGAACTTCTCGGGGTCGCGACCCGGCGTCCACTTCTTGCCGCACAGTGCGCGCACCGGCTTGCCGGTGATCGCCGATTCGAGGATCTTGTCCTTCTTGACGTAGTGCGAGAAGCGCTCGTGATCGCCCGGCTCGAGGTTCTCCTCGCGGAGGAGTTCTTCCAGTTCGCGATCAAGCGTTGCCACGCCGCCCTGATCGGGGCTGTCCAGCGGAGTACTCATGCCGAGAGTCTAGCCGCGCACGCGCCCCGTGGGGCGGCTGTCACGCGGTCTCGACGAACTCCATCAGCCGCTCGCCCTCATGCTCGAAGATGCGCCCGCCCACACCGACGCCGATCGCGAAGACCGCGATGCCGGTCGCGAGTCCCGCCCAGAACGTCGCGGGAGCGAACTGCGACCCCTCGAGCATCGTGAGCACGAGCAGCCAGATGGTCGGCACGCTCACCACGATCGCGCCGAGGAACGCCGCGGCGGGGCCGTATGCACCGCGCGACGTCGGCCGCTGCGGCTGCTGGAACGGGCTGTCGCCCGGACGCGACACGGCGTAGGGAGCGATCACCGAGACGATGCTCGAGAATCCGAGTGCCGACAGCAGGAGGCTGGCCCCGAGGCCGGTGAGCGGAAGGAGCAGACGCCAGTCGTCGATCCACAGCAGCGTGAGGGGAACGGCGATGGCGAGCACGGGAACAGCCACGAGTATGACCGGGACGAGTCGTCCGAGACGATCGGGGATGCCGCGGACGCCGCTGGCCACGTGCGTCCACAACGCCGTGGAATCGTAGGCGACGTCGTTGTGCGGGAGCCACCCGAAGAACAGGGCCATCACCGGGACCGGAACGAGCGCAGCGATCTCGAGCGGCACTCCGGCGACGAGGAGAGGCAGCACGGTGAGCACGCCCGCGACGGGGACGACGATGAGGTTCATGATGTACCTGCGGTCGCGCAGCCAGTAGACCAGGCTGCGCGAGGCGATCGCACCGAAGGCGTTCGACGGGAGCAGGCCGAACCAGCCGAGGCCCGAGCGCTCCCGCAGGGTCACGGGCCGCTCTGTGGTGGTGAGCAGTCTGCGCACCAGCCACGACCACGCCACGCAGAGCACCAGGATGGTGATGAGGGCCACGATGCCGCTGATCCAGTTTCCGGCGACATCGTTTGTCGCGAAGGAGAAGAGGAACCGCGACGACGCCGCCAACGGGGTGAACCCGATCGTCGCCGTCAGCGACGCGACCGCCGCAGGAACCTGCCCGTCCCACTTGAGCGAGGCGAGGAACACGGCGACGGGGAACGCGATCACGATCACGGCCAGTGCGAAGAGCGCGGTGAGCTCGCGCGACCGACGCTCCGGCAGCAGCAGCGCGTTGACCGCCATGCCGATGCGCGCCGAGAGGATCGTCGACAACAGGCTGACGACGCTCATCAGCACCGCGACGAACCAGGGTGCGCCGAGCCTGATCGCCACGATGCACACGCTGATGTTCACTGCGATCAGGGCAAGGCTCGGGACGCTGACGAACGAGGCGAGGGTGAGGATCCAGGGCATCTGCCGCTCATCGACCCCGAACACCGCGAAACGCCGGGGATCGAGCTGGTCGACGGCACCCACGAGGATCGGCCCGACCAGGAACCCGAGGAGCAGAGCGGCGCTGCCGAGCACGATGACCGTGCGCGCGACAGCGACAGGGGCGTCGTCGAGGCTGAGGACCGCAGCGCAGACCACAGCCGTCAGAACCACCACGACAGCGAGCATGACCAGGGTGCGGACCCGACGTTCGCCGCGAAGCGATCCGATCAGGAGCGCCGCCCTCAGTCGGAGAACGTGTGCAGCCACTCGAGCCCCTCCACCTCTCCGATGCCACCGGAGAGTTCGACGAACCGCGCTTCGAGCGTCTGCCCTGCGCGGACCTCATCGATCGTGCCTTCGGCGAGCACCTCTCCCCCGACGATGATCGCCACGCGCGAGCAGACGCGCTCGACGAGGTCCATGCCGTGGCTCGAGAGGACCACCGTTCCACCGTGCGAGACATAGGCCCGCAGGATGTCCAGGATCACCGCGGAGGACACCGGGTCGACGGCCTCGAAGGGCTCGTCGAGCACCAGGACGCGCGGCGAGTGGATCATCGCACCCGCGAGCATGATCTTCTTCGTCATGCCGGCCGAGTAGTCGGAGACGACGCGGTTCAGCGCCTCTCCGAGGTCGAAGGCTCGTGCGAGGTCGGCGACGCGCTTCTCGATCACCGCCGATGCGAGCCCCCGCAGCAGCCCGTAGTAATAGAGGAGCTGCCGCCCGGTGAGCCGGTCGAACGTGCGGAGGCGATCGGGCAGCACGCCCATCATGCGCTTCGCAGCGAGCGGCTTCGCCGACTGATCGATGCCGCAGATCGCGATGTCGCCCGCGTCGGCACGCAGAAGGCCCGCCACGATCGAGAGCGTCGTCGTCTTGCCCGCACCGTTGGGACCGACGATGCCGTAGAACGACCCTGCGGGCACAGTGAGATCTATGCCGTTGACCGCGGTGTGGTCGCCGAAGCTCTTCACGAGGCCGCGGATGCGGATGGCTTCGGAGCCGGATGCCTCCTCGATTCCGCCGACGGCCTCATCCGTCTCATCCGTATCGGACAAGGCGTCGACGAACTCGGATGTCGCGTCCTCGTCGACGGTCGGCTCCTCAGCGGACTCGATGACCGGCTCGGCTTCCGCCGTGGCGCCTTCGACCAGTGACGTGTCGAGGGCAGGATCGGCCGACGCTTCGTCTGCGGATCGCGTGCTCGGAGTCGACTCGACGGGCGCGGACGTCGCATCGTCTTCGCTCTCGACGGCGACCGCGTCGGAGGATGCCGCCGCCTCGGTCGTCAGCGGCAGCGACGGGGTCTCGATGGGGGTCTCGATGCGCGTCTCGACAGCGGCATTCTCTTCGAGAACCTCGCCCGTCGTGTCTGACTCAGTGACGCCGAGCTCGCGTGGATCCGCGTCGGCCGTGGTCACATCAGCTCCCGTTGTGTCCACAGCGACGGCCTCGATCGCCACAGTGTTCTCAGCCTCGACTGCCGACTCCTTCGCCGCAGCCGCCTTGGTAGCGGCCGCCTTCGCTGCCGCTGCCTTCGCTGCCGCGGTCTTCGCCGCTGCTGTTCTCGCGGCAGAGGTGCGCGCCGCCGACTTCGCCGCAGCGCTCTTCTCTGAGGCCGCCTTGGCCGCGGCGGTCTTCGCGGCGGCGGTCTTCGCGGCCGACGTGTTCGACGTGCCTGAGGCAGCGGTCTTCGAGGCAGCCGTCTTCGCAGCGGGGGTCTTCGCAGCGGCGGCCTTGGCAGCGGCGGTCTTGGCTGTCGTCGCCGTGGTCGCTGCGGAACGTGCCGAAGCGGACTTCGCCGCAGCCGCACGAGCCGTCGTGTCGCGCGTCGAGTTCTTGACTGCGGCCGCGCGCGCCGCAGCGGTCGTCGTCTTCTTCGATCCTGCGGATCGCGGACCGGAGCTTGCGGAGCTCCGGTCGATCTTCAGCGCCGGCTCGGCGACCACCTCGACGGTCGCCGCGGCCTTGTCGGCTGCGGCCTTCGACGGAGCACGTGTGCCGGTCGTCTTCTTCGCGGGGGCCTTGCGGGCGGGAGTCTTCTTCGGGGCGGCGGGCGCGGCGTCAGCCACCTGATCGGTGCGGTCGTCGGAGGAAGAAGCAGTCACCGTCCTACGGTATCAACGGGTGCCGACTTTCTTCGGGTCACCGCAACAAATCGCCCTTCGGATCGTCAGACCGACCTCTCGTCGCCCTGATCTGGACGAATCTGAGTGTTGGGTGTGTACTGGATCACGAATTGGCAACAGCGACCTCAACCCCCGGGGCTTCCCAGGCTTGATCGCTAGCATGACTCTCGGCACGACGAAGTGTCTGGTCGGTGAACCGACCGTGAACACATACTTCCTTTAGGAGCACTCGTGACTCTTCAGACCGTCATCCTCGCAGCAGGCATGGGCTCACGCCTGGGCCGTGCGCTGCCGAAGCCGCTCACGGAGCTGAGCGACGGCCGCACGATCATGGGCCAGCAGCACGACAACATCCGCGCCGCCTTCGGATCGGACGCCCGCATCACCGCCGTCGTCGGATACCGCGCCGAGACCATCATCGAAGCATTCCCGAACGTCAACTACGTGCACAACGAGCGCTACGACGAGACCAACACCTCGAAGAGCCTGCTGCGCGCCCTCAGCGCCACGGGCAAGTCCGGCGTGCTCTGGATGAACGGCGACGTGGTCTTCGACCCGATGATCCTGGGTCGGGCGGCCGCCTACATCGAGCGCGACCAGTCGTTCGTCACCGTCAACACCTCCAAGGTCAGCGACGAAGAGGTGAAGTACACGGTCACCGCCGAGGGCTTCATCAACGAACTCTCCAAGACCGTCAAGGGCGGCCTCGGCGAGGCTGTGGGTATCAACTACATCTCGTCCGCGAACAAGAAGGCGTTCATGCGTCAGCTGCAGCGGGTCGAGGATCAGGACTACTTCGAACGCGGCCTCGAGCTGTCGATCGCGGAGGACGGACTCCTTCTCGAGCCGATGGACGTCTCCGACCTGTACGCGGTCGAGGTCGACTTCGCCGAAGACCTCGAGCGGGCGAACCTGTTCGTCTGATCGCTTCCACGAAAGCCCGGCTCCGTCAAGGGGAGCCGGGCTTTCGGCGTTTTCGCGGTCTGGGTTCCTAGGATCGTTCCATGGCCCCCAAGGTGCACAAGATCCACTCCCTCCCCGACGACGCCGCGTGGGACAAGGGGGTGCCGCCGGTGGGCTCCGCGGAGCACCCGCTGATGGTCCGAGGACTCGATCGCGTTCTCGCCATCCAGCGCCCTCTCGTGCTCGCGCATATCCGCAGCATCCGCCTGAGAAACCCGCACGCGTCGCCCGAGCAGATCATCCGCATCCTCGAGCGTCGCTACCTCGCGGCTGTCACGACCGGCGGTGCCGCCGTCGGCGCGACCGCCGTCGTTCCCGGGATCGGCACAGGCATCACCCTCGCCCTCTCAGGGGTCGAGACCGTGGGGTTCGTCGAATCGACCGCACTGTTCGCGCAGTCGGTCGCCGAGGTCCATGGGATCGCGGTCTCCAACCCCGACAGGGCCAGGGCCCTGGTGATGACCCTGATGCTCGGCAAAGAGGGCGTGGCGCTGGTCGGACAGCTGGCAGGACAGGCGACGGGTCGCGGCGGCACGCGATCGTCGTACTGGGGTGAGACGGTGACCAAGTCGCTTCCTCGGGCCGCCGTCGGACCGCTGGTCGACCAGCTCAAGACCCGGTTCGTGAAGCAGTTCGCCGCGAAGGGCGGAGCATCCTTCATCGGCAAGGCGCTGCCGTTCGGAGTCGGTGCCGCGGTGGGTGGCGCGGGCAACCACATCCTCGGACGCCGCGTCCTCACGACATCGCATCATGCCTTCGGCGTCGCCCCGATGGACCTGCCCCTCGAGCTCGAGCCGGTCGACGGGGCGGAGAAGCTCGAACTGCGGATGCTGCACGGCGCGCAGTTCGTCGGCGGCGCCGTCGCGGGTGCGGCCGGATCGGCGGCACGCGGTGTGGGCTGGGCAGGACGGAAGATCGCATCCGTCGGTCGTGGCCGCAAGAGCGGCGCCGACGAGATCGGCCCGTCGGGAACTCACGATCTTCCGGGCGAGCTCGGATCCGGCACGTCGGACGTCGTCCAGGACTGACGCGATTCGGCATCCGCCGCAGCCTGCGCCGACTGCACGACAGCAGCCAAAGGATCCGGCGACCCGTTGTGGCGAGCATCCAACGGACGAGGCCGACCCGACGATAGGGTGGAATCCGTGACGGACAAGCCCGAACTCTCGACCACCGCCGGCAGGATCGCAGACCTCCGCGCTCGCTACAACGAAGCCGTTGTCGACGCTGAGAAGGTCGCGCAGGAGAAGCAGCACGCCAAGGGCAAGATGACCGCCCGCGAGCGCATCGAACTGCTCGTCGATCCAGGGAGCTTCGTCGAGTTCGACGAGTACGTCCGACACCGCACGACCTCGTTCGGCATGGATCGCAATCGCCCGTACGGCGACTCGGTCGTCACGGGTGTCGGCACGATCCACGGACGCACCGTGGCCGTGTACTCGCAGGACTTCACCACGTTCGGCGGCTCTCTGGGCGAGGTCTCGGGCGACAAGATCATCAAGATCATGGAGTTCGCGCTGTCCGGCGGCATGCCGATCATCGGCATCCTCGATTCGGGCGGAGCCCGCATCCAGGAGGGCGTGCTCGCGCTCAGCAAGTACGGTGAGATCTTCCGTCTGAACACCCGTTCGTCGGGCGTCATCCCGCAGATCTCACTCATCATGGGCCCCGCAGCCGGCGGCGCCGTGTACGGCCCGGCGCTGACGGACTTCGTGATCATGGTCGACAAGACCAGCCAGATGTTCGTCACCGGCCCCGACGTCATCAAGACCGTGACCGGCGAGGACGTCGGCATGGAAGAGCTCGGAGGAGCCCTCACGCACAACACCCGCTCGGGTGTCGCCCACTACCTCGCCGAAGACGAGGACGACGCGATCGACTACGCTCGCACGCTGCTCGGGTTCCTCCCCGACAACAACATGGCGGAGATCCCGGCTTACGAGAGCGGCTTCGAGTGGGAGACGACGGATGCCGATCGCTCGCTGAACACGATCATCCCCGACTCCGCCAACCAGCCGTACGACATCCACACCGTGATCGAGCACGTCGTCGACGCGGGCGACTTCATCGAGGTCCAGCCGCTCTTCGCACCGAACATCGTGATCGGCTTCGGACGTGTCGAGGGCCGCTCCGTCGGCATCATCGCCAACCAGCCGTCGCAGATGGCCGGAACACTGAACATCGAGGCGGGCGAGAAGGCCAGCCGGTTCGTGCGATTCTGCGACGCGTTCTCGATCCCGATCGTCACGCTCGTCGACGTGCCCGGGTACCTGCCGGGCACCGACCAGGAGTGGACCGGCGTCATCCGCCGCGGCGCGAAGCTCATCTACGCGTACGCCGAGGCGACGGTTCCTCTGGTCACGGTCATCCTCCGCAAGGCCTACGGCGGGGCCTACATCGTGATGGGCTCGAAGCAGCTCGGTGCGGATGTCAACCTCGCCTGGCCCACGGCGGAGATCGCCGTGATGGGCGGTCAGGGTGCGGTCAACATCCTCTACCGCGGCGAGATCAAGCGTGCCGAGGAAGCCGGCGAGGACGTCGCCGCCGTGCGCACGCGCCTCGCCAACGAGTACACCTACAGTGTGACCTCGCCTTTCCTCGCCGCGGAGCGCGGCGAGATCGACGGCATCATCGAGCCCGCGAACACCCGGGTCTCGATCGCCAAGGCGCTGCGCGCCCTCCGTGGGAAGCGCGCCGAGCTGCCGCCCAAGAAGCATGGGAACATTCCGCTGTGACCATCGGGGCAACGCGGGACGCGACGTCGGAGGAACACCAGCCGCCGACGATGCAGATCACTCGGGGTGCCGCCACCGAGGAGGAGCTCGCCGCTCTCATCGCGGTGGTGAGCGACGCCTACGCGCAGGAGGCTTCCGAGGCCGTGGCAGACGAGCCTCGCGTGTCGGCATGGGCCCGCACGCAGCGACCGCTGCGACGTCCGCTGCGACGCGACATCCCGTGGGGCCGCTTCGCGGGGTGACCGCAACGGGCACGGAGTGCCTGCGAGGCCCGGAGCCCCCCGGCTACCGGGCCACGCAGACGACCCTCCGATGATGCGGGGCCGTCGCCCCTGGCACCTTGTAACCCCAGATGGCGCATCTCTTCGATAGTACATCGAATGGAGTTATAGCCCTGGGGGCGTAACCGATATACCGGTATGTGAATCGCGGGACGGCGTTCAGTCCTCCAGGTACAGGTCCGAGGCCCGGGGTGTGAGAACGGCGTCGAGCACGACACAGGCCGCGCCCACCGCACCGACGTCGTCTCCGACGACGGCACCGTCGACGGTCAGTGTGCGCACTGCGCGAGTCGCGCTCCTCCGGTGCAACGGCTCGGGGATCTCACGAAGGTAGACATCGGAGAGCGGCCCCCAGAACGGGCCCCCGAGGACGACGCGATCGACGTCGAGCACGTTCGTGAGCACCGAGATCAGCACCGCGAGATGGCCGGCAGAACGACGCAGCACGCCGAGCGCCGGCAGCTCCCCTGCCGAGGCCCGCTCGCACAGGCGCAGGAACCGCTCGTCGACCTCGTTCGCGCCTCCGCCCTGAGGCTCATCGTCGAACACCCCCGCCGCCTCGGCCTGCTCGACGATCGCCTGCGGAGTGCACACCACCTCTACGCAGCCGCGCGAGCCGCACGCGCACGGCGGCCCCTCCGGGTCGACCATGATGTGGCCGATCTCACCGAAGTTGTGGGTGCTGCCGGCAACCACGCCGCCGTCGCGCGCGGCGGCTGCTCCCAGCCCCGTGCCGAGGTACACGAAGAGAAAAGACCCCTCGGACGTCGCATCTCCCGTCCACAGCTCCCCCACCGCGGCAGCGGTGGTGTCCTTCTCGAGCGTGACCTCGAAACCCGTCGCCTCCGCGAGCACCGAGCGCAGCGGAACACGGTGCCACCCGTCGAGCTTCGGAGGGTCGATCACGGTGCCCTTCGCGGCGTCGAGCGGGCCGGGAGCAGCGACTCCGACTCCCGCGACCAGATCCCGATCGATGCCCGCTTCGTCGATCAGGATCTCGATCGTCTTCGCCATCGTCTCGACGATACGGCTCGGATCTCGGTCCTGAGTGCGCACGACCCTCCGACCGACCGCCTCGCCGGTCATGTTCAGCAGCACGAACGTGATCACGGCCGGATCGAGATGCACGCCGACCGAGAAGCGACTCTCCGCCACCAGGCGCAGCGTGACGCGCGGTTTGCCCGGCCCGTTGATGGTCCGTCCGGCTTCGGCGATGAGCCCCTCGTCGAGAAGACGCCGGGTGATGTTCGTGATCGTCTGCGCGGAGAGACCGGTCGCCTCGACGAGTTCGATCCGGCTGAGTCCTTCACCCGACCGGCGGATGGCCTCGAGGATGACCGACTGATTGAAGTCGCCCATACGGGGGAGGTTTGTTCCTCGACGCATTCCCATGCCCCATCTTCTCGCACCGGGGCCGCATCCGTGTCCCCCAAAATACCTACAGACAACGACTTGACTAACCGCGAAACTGAGTAAGACGCTCAGCGTTCGGCTGGTCTCTCTGTCCCAGGGTAGATAGACGCAGACCGGCCACCAGCGGACGGTTTTCGGGTAACTTGTCCGCTTGGCGAGGGGTAGGCGGATTCGCCGCCCCTCGCCCACTCTGTCTGACCTCGACTCTGACCTCCCTCCCCCGGCCAGAGCCGAGGGCAGGGCCAGGCGTCAGCCCTCCGGCGCGTCTCGGGGGATCTCGTGCCACACGTCGACGGCATCGTCGTCGCTCTGTCCGCCTGCACCTGCCCGACCGACGATCGTCACGGCGGTGAGAGGATCCTGAGCCGCCCGGATGATCCACCGCTCCGCATCGGCATCGCGCAGCACTCGCGCGAGCTCGTCGCGGATCGTCGCGCGCCTCTCCTCGTCGACGTCTGCCAGGCCGCCCTCATCGAAGACCGTGACCACGGCACCCCGGCGACGCGCGTCCTCGATCGCATCACGTACCGCGTCGTTGAGCAGATCCGCGCCGCGCAGCTCATCGCGGAGCCGTCCCTCGGCCAGGCGCGCCTGCAGACGTTCCTCGTCGTTCAGCGCGCCGCGAGAGGCGACCGTGCGGCTGAGCACGGGCCCGGCGACCGCGAGCGCGAACTGCGTGCGCAGGCGACGTTCCTTCTGGCGCACCTGCTGGGTCGCGTGCCACGCAGACACCGCCTGCTGGATTCCCGCGAGACGCTCGGTGTCGCGGACGGCTCTGTCCCAGAAGATCACGAGCAGGTGAGCGATCACGACCCACATGAGCGAGCCGACGAGACCGAGCGACAGTGCGACGAAGAAGCCCAGATACGCCGAGGAGGTGGCGACGAGGACGGCCACCACCAGCCAGCCGATGACGAAGCGACGCCGCACGATGCACACGACGCCCATCAGACCGAGGGCACCGATGTACCAGGTCGCGAACGGCGCCGTGCGCGTCAGCGGATCGAGAGACAGCGTCACGAGCACCGGAATCAGGATGCTCGAGACCAGGGTCGCCAGCGCCGCCCAGAGAGGCATCCGCACCGAGACCGCCGAGTCCCAGAGGATCGCGACGTTGACGACGACGAGATAGAGGGCGATCGCCGCGACCATCAGCAGCGGTGCGGACGGCTGCTCGATCCACCAGACGCCTCTGGCGGCGAAGTACATCGCGAAGCCGACAGCGAGTGAGGTCGCGACGCTGCGCACCGTGCGGTTCATGGACGCTCCCAGCCCAGAGTGACAGTGGTGCCGCACTCGCTCGAGTCGATCTCTGCGGTGCCGGCCACTCCGGCCATGCGCGCGAAGATCGATGCTCTGATTCCGAGGCGGTCGGCACCGATCGCCCGAAGATCGAACCCCGGCCCCGTGTCCGAGATCGTCACGGTGATGCCCTCATCACCTCGGCCCTCCACGAGGATGTGCAGGCCGCGCCCGCCCGCATGGGTGACGGCGTTGCCGAGCGCCTGCCTGGCAGCGAGCACGAGCGCTCTCGCGGCGCGTCCGGGGATCAGGCCGATCCCGCCTCGTTCCTCGACGATCGCATCCGCCCCGAGCTCCGAGAGCGCTCTGCGGAGCTCGACCACGATCTGTGCCGCACCCACAGGTTCATCGCTCCCCTCCTGAGCGACTGCGGCCTCCGTGTTCGCCAGCCGGGTGAGAGCCTCGCGCGCCATACCCACGGCGAGGTCCTGCGCGCGCTCTCCCTCCGCTCGCTCGGCGGCGATCAGTGCCGCGAGAACGCTGTCATGCATGAGTGCCGACATGGCCGCGCGCTCCTCTTCTGCCGCGGCCGCGGCCGCTGCCCCCGCATACGACGCGACCGCCCGCGCGCGAGCCTCGTCGACGCCGGCGGCGACCGAACGGAACATCCACCCGAGCGCGATGATGACGAAACCGAGAATCAGCGTGAACGACACGTCGAAGGCGGTCGTCACCCAGAAGTCACGAGAGAAGTCGCCCTCGACGAGACGGACGTAGCCGTAGACGAACGGCAGACACAATGCCCAGGCGAACTGGAGCCAGAGCGGGAATGCGAGCATGGCGGCCACGACGCCCACGTTGACGAGGAAGAAGATCCATGGCTGGTCGGCCGCCTCTCCCACCGGCTCGACGAAACTCGGCCACGCACCGAGCGCGACCGTGTAGACGATCGCGAACGCCCCCGACGCCGTCCTGACACCACGGCCGATGACGCACGCGATGAGCATCACGATCAGCGGAATGAAGACGACGAGCAGGATCGTGATGCGCGCAGCATCCGCCCCCGATGTGGTGGTGATGCCCGCGATCAGCGCCTGCGCTCCGAGAACGCCCGATCCGATCGCGACGACAGTGGCGAGGATGCGCTCCATGCGCTTGCCGGTGAAGCGCTCGAACTCGGTCTCCACGCTGCCGGGAGAAGGAATCTTGCTCCAGGCCTCGCGGATGCTGAGCGGATCAGCGGCCACTCGGCGCCCCGTCTGCGGCGACGATCCCATCCTCCATCGCGCGGCGCAGAAGGTCGACCTTCGTCGGTGCCGGTCGGCCGACCTCCACGTACTTGACCCGGATGCGAGTGATGTTCTCCTTCGCGGTCGAGTAGGCCACGCCGAGTCGCTCGGCCACAGCCTTCAGCGGCAGGCCGGCCGCATAGAGCCGCAAGACCTCTCGTTCTCGGGTCGACAGCTGGGCATCCGCGAAGTCGCGATCCCCGTCGACGGCGCTCGCCCACTCGACGTTGTTGAGCGCCTCACCCTGGGCGACGGTGCGGATGGCGTCCAGCACGTCGTCGAGCGCCGAGGACTTGCTCACAACGCCCGCCGCACCGGCGGCGAGCGCCTCGCGCACGGCCGCCGGTCGATCGGCGACGCTGTGGATCACGACGCTCGCGCCGTCTGCGACGAGCGACCGGACGTTCTCCGTCACCGTGGTGCCGTCGCCGAGCGTCAGGTCGAGCACCACCACGTCGGCCGGCTGCGATGACGTCGCCGACCTCCACTCGAGATACGACACGACCGTGCTGCCGGAGAAGACGACGGTCTGCGCTCCGTCACGAGCACACGCCGCCTCGAGACCGAGACGGACGGATTCGTGATCGTCGATGAGTGCGACCCTGCTCATCCGCCCAGCCTACTGAGTAGTCAGCGTCCGCAGATCACCGGTCACCGAGTGAGCAGCGCGACGACCTCGAAGTGGTGCGAGTGCGGGAACAGATCGAACCCTCGCAGAGTCCCCACGTTCCACCCATGCGCACGGAAGGTGCCGAGGTCACGGGCGAGCGCGACGGGGTCGCACGCGACGTAGGCGATGGCTTCGGGGGCGAGCGTGTCGAGAGCGTCGACCACGGCGCGGCCGGCGCCCGCACGCGGCGGATCGAGGATGACGGCTCCTGCGCGCGTACCCGAGGGGACACCGGCGAGATAGCGGTCGACTCTCGCCGTGACGGCATCCACTGCGAGGGGCGCGAGGTTCTGCTGCGCGTGAAGGGTCGCTCGTCGGCTCGACTCGACCGTGACGATGTCGGTGCCGCCGAGATCCGCGAGCGACGCGGCGAAGAGCCCGACTCCCCCGTAGAGATCGAAGTGCTTCTTCTCGGGGTCGACATGGCCGTCGAGGATTCCGTAGACGGCGCCGTCGAGCACCGAGGCGGCACGGGGGTGCACCTGCCAGAATCCACCGGCGTCGACCTGGAACCGACGGTCTCCCACCTGCTCGTAGACGACCTCGGGGGCGGGCCGACGATGCTGGCCCCTTGCCGGGCGCTCGTCGAGGCGGTCTCGGCGGATGACCCGCACCTCGCCGTCGCCGGGTTCGACGAGGTCGACGCTTCCCGCGTCGCCGCCGGCGAGGCGCAGCGCCGCCTTCGCGACCGCCGGGCGGGCGAGCGGGTGGGAGCTGACCGGGATCACGCGGTGGCTGCGCGCGGCATAGGGCCCGACCCGGCCCTCGTCGTCGACGTGCAGGGTGACCCTCGTGCGCCACCCGGTGCCGTCGGTGGAGTCGACGGCTTCGATCTCGGGGGCCTCGAGTCCGGGACCGGCGAAGCGATCGAGCGCCTCGGTCAGCACCTGACGCTTCAGCACGCGCTGCTGCGCGAGGTCGATGTGCCCGAGGTCGGCACCACCCGGCCGATCCTCCGGGGCGCGAGAGACGTCGGCCTCCGCCCAGACGTGCGGTCGGCGGTGCGGCGAAGCCTCGAGGACCTCGACCGTCTCGGCGCGCCAGAAGCTCTTCGACTCTCCGGTCGAATCCTCGGTCAGGCGCGCGCGGACCCGCTCACCGGGGATGGCGTCGGAGACGAAGACGACGCGACCTTCGTGTCGGGCGATGAACGTGCCGCCGTGCGCGATGCCGGTGATGTCCAGATCGAGCAGGGCTGGGGAGGAAGTCATCCTTCGAGGATACGGTGGTGAACATGCGCGTCTGCCTCGCCTCCACCTCTCCCGCCCGTCTCATGCTGCTGCGACAGGCCGGCATCGAACCGCTGACCCAGTCGCCCGGCGTGGATGAGGATGCGGTCGCCGCCGCTGCCGCTGCCGAACGCGGCGCCGAGCTCGCGCCGGCCGACCTCGTGCTGCTGCTCGCCCGCGCGAAGGCCGCGGATGTCGCTCAGCGGCTCGCGGAGGACGGGTCGTTCGACGGCATCGTGATCGGCGGGGACTCGATGTTCGAGATCGGCGGTCGTGTCTACGGCAAGCCCTACACGGCGGAGGAGGCGACGAGGCGCTGGCACGAGATGCGCGGCGACACCGGGATCCTGCACTCGGGCCACTCGGTCTTCCGGGTCTCCCCCGGCTCCGCTCCGGTCGAGGCCACCGCGACGGCGGAGGCTTCGGTGACCTTCGCCGAGGACATCACGGATGCCGAGATCGCGGCCTACGTCGCCTCCGGCGAGCCTCTGCTCGTCGCCGGCGCATTCACGGTCGACAGCCTGGGCGGAGCCTTCATCACGCGCGTCGACGGAGACCCGTCGACGGTGGTCGGGATGTCGCTCTCGACCGTGCGCCGCCTCGCTGCGGATCTCGGCGTGACGTGGACCGACCTCTGGTCGTAGAGTCTCGTCGACGTTTCTCCCTCTTTCTTGTGGAGAGTCGTCAAAGCGAACGCCACCCTTCTCGCTAGGCTGGCAAGCATGCCTGATATCGCCAAGGTGCTCATCGCCAACCGCGGCGAGATCGCCGTCCGCATCATCCGTGCCGCTCGCGACTCGGGGATCGCCTCGGTCGCCGTGTACGCCGACCAGGACCGGGACGCTCTGCACACCCGCCTCGCCGACGAGGCATACGCCCTCGGCGGTGCCACGAGCGCCGAGACCTACCTGCAGATCGAGAAGATCCTCTCGATCGCCCGCCGTGCCGGCGCAGATGCCGTGCACCCCGGGTACGGCTTCCTCGCCGAGAACGCCGAGTTCGCCCGCGCCATCATCGGTGCAGGCATGACCTGGATCGGCCCCTCCCCCGAGGCCATCGAGGCGCTCGGCGACAAGGTCACCGCCCGTCATGTCGCCGAGAAGGTGGGCGCTCCCCTCGCCCCCGGCACGCCGGGCCCGGTCGCCGGAGCGGACGAGGTCATCGCGTTCGCCCAGGAGTTCGGTCTGCCGATCGCGATCAAGGCCGCGTACGGTGGTGGAGGCCGAGGCCTCAAGGTCGCCCGTGAGCTCGACGAGGTCGCCGAGCTGTTCGAGTCGGCCACCCGTGAGGCCGTCGCGGCGTTCGGTCGTGGAGAGTGCTTCGTCGAGAAGTATCTCGACAAGCCCCGCCACGTCGAGACCCAGTGCCTGGCTGACGCGGAGGGCAACGTCGTCGTGATCTCGACGCGTGACTGCTCGCTGCAGCGGCGCCACCAGAAGCTCGTCGAGGAGGCACCGGCTCCGTTCCTCACGGACGAGCAGAACGACCTGCTCTACTCGGCCTCCAAAGCCATCCTCAAGGAGGTCGGCTACGTCGGCGCAGGAACCTGCGAGTTCCTGATCGGCGCCGACGGCACCGTGTCGTTCCTCGAGGTCAACACCCGCCTGCAGGTCGAGCACCCCGTCTCCGAAGAGGTCACCGGCATCGACCTGGTGCGGGAGCAGTTCCGCATCGCCGCCGGCGGCACCATCGACTACGCCGACCCGAAGCCGACCGGCCACTCGATCGAGTTCCGGATCAACGGCGAAGACCCCGGTCGCGGGTTCCTCCCCCAGCCGGGTCCGATCCACGTCTTCAAGACCTTCGGCGGCCCCGGCATCCGGCTCGACTCCGGCGTCACCGCGGGCGACTCGGTCTCGGGAGCATTCGACTCGCTGCTCGCGAAGATCATCGTCACGGGCAAGGACCGCGCCGAGGCTCTGGAGCGGTCGCGCCGGGCGCTCGACGAATTCGAGGTCGCCGGCCTCCCGACCGTGATCCCGTTCCACCGCAAGGTCGTCCGCGACCCCGCCTTCACCGCGGAGAACGGCGAGTTCGGCATCTTCACACGCTGGATCGAGACCGAGTTCGAGAACGACATCCCGGCGTGGGACGGCGAGCTCGAGTCTCCCGCGGCCGCCGAGAACCGCCACACGGTGGTGGTCGAGGTCGCAGGCAAGCGCCTCGAGGTCAGCCTTCCGGACCGCGTCGCTGTAGCCGCAGGCACCGCCGGACGACCGGCCGCCGTGCCGCCGTCTCGTCGCAGCCACGCCACCTCCGTCAGCGCCGGTGCTTCCGGCGACGCCGTGAAGTCGCCCATGCAGGCCACCGTCGTCAAGATCGCCGTCGAGGAGGGGCAGCAGGTCGTCAAGGGCGACCTCGTCGTCGTGCTCGAGGCGATGAAGATGGAGCAGCCGCTGCAGGCCCACAAGGACGGCACGATCGCGAACATCAGCGCGGTCGCCGGTGCGACGGTCTCGGCCGGGCACCAGCTGCTCACGATCAGCTGACCACACGCATCACGACGAAGGCCCCCGCCTCGAGGCGGGGGCCTTCGTCGTTCCCTCAGTCCGCAGGGGCAGTCGCGCACCACTCGTCGAACAGCCCCTGCCCCGTCGGTGTGCCGAGGGCGGCGCGTGCCGCCGGCGAATCGTGGAACTCACGCAGCGCGGACCAGACGACCTGCGGGTGCGTCTTCAGCATCGCCGGGGCCACGGTGACCGTGGCGGGAACACGCATACCGTCGGACGCGGTCACGCGACCGGGGTCCACGCGGAGTCGGATCAGCGGGAGCTCATCCATTCCTCGACGGGGTTCGGTCGTGTCCGGCTCCACGCGACGGATCGCGCTCCACGGCACGTAGAGGGTCTCGGTGGCACGCATCAGGAGCACCCCGTCATGGCCGATGCCCAGCCCCATCGGTCGACGGCCGAAGGAATCGGAGCGGTATTGCGTGATGGCCGCGCGCACCGCCGTGTAGACGAACAGCGCGGCGGTCGCCGCGAGCACCGCCACGCCGAGGAAGGCCTCCGGTCGGCCGGTCAGCCCGATCCCGACCGCCACGATCGTCGCGGCCGTGAGCACGATGGCCCACACGACGCACAGCATCAGGGTGACGACGCCCGGGCGCCGCTCCGGCACGAAGTGCACGCGTGCATCAGGGCTTCCTATCTGCCCGCGCGTCAGCGTCGCCGCGTCGACCAGACGCGCGCTCCCTGCGGCGAAAGGCCTGCGGGCAGCGACGGCGAGGGCCGTGAGACCGAACAGCGCGACGAACGCCCCCGACCACAGCGGCCCCGCGGCGCCGCCGGAGAATCCGACCATGGCGGCCGCGGCGGCGAAGAGGACCACGCCGAGCCAGAGCATGCCGGTGTTGCGTCGAGGGCGACGTTCACCCCACTTCGCCGGCCATCCCTGCAACCGCGGCGATGCGAACGAATCCGTCACCGCTGCCCCTCCGCGACGAGGAGCGGCGGTTCGACGAGGGCAGTTCGCATGGCCACCATTATCGCAGCGCATTCGAAGTAGGCTGATCGCCGGACCACCACCGAGGAAGGATCGCATGTATCGGATCGACCCCGCGCGACTCACGGCGCACGCCGGCGCACTGACCGACGATTCCGGATCGACGGCCACAGCCACGACCTACGCCTCCGACCACATCACGCTCGAGTACCTCGACACCTCTTTCGTCTATTCGAAGGCTCTGTTCGCGGCCAATGAGACGGTGGAGGCGCTCAACAGCTACTTCGGCGCACTGAACACCGCGCTGACGGCATCCGCGACCGAGCTGCAGGGCACGGCGACCCGATCACTCGAACTCGACGACGCGATCGAAGCCGACCTCGACCGGAACTATCCCGGCGGGGGCGGCAGCGGTGCCACGACATCGGCGGACGACGCGTCGTCCGGTTCGCCCCACAACGCAGTGGACGAGCTGTCCCCTCCGGCCACGGAGACTCCGGAGGATCTCGTCTCCACCATCCTCACGACCGACTGGCTGAGCCCGTCGTCGGTGCTGGCCCAGGTGCTGGACTGGATCTTCGACTGGAACTACCTCGACGTCATCTCCAAGAACTTCAGCGGCGATTGGAACAAGCTGTATGAAGTCTCGGACTCGCTCCGCAAGCTCGGCGCCTACACCGGCACCCAGGGCGACAACGTGGCCTACGAGATGGCCGTGACCGCCGGATCCTGGACCGGGGAAGCGGCGACAGCCGCGAACGCGTTCTTCACCGACCTCGCGGAGCTCCTCCGTGAGGCGGGCACCAAGATCGCCGAGCTCGGACCGGAGTTCGAGATGGTGGCGCGGGGCATGATCAGCACGGCTGCACTGGTGAGCGGCATCTTCTCGAAGATCCTCGACGCCGCACTCGTGGCCGCCGTCTGCATCGCGGCGGGCACAGTGACGATCGAGACGGTCGTCGGTGGAATCCTCGGCTACCTCTGCGGTGGCATCGAGATCGGATACGCCCTGTGGCTCGCCAAGTCCGCCTACGACACCGTGCAGTCCGTGCTGACCTTCTTCGACGCGCTGAACGCCTCGGTGGGAGTGCTGAGCTCGCTGCTCGCGGGCGGCACCGACCTCCCCCTCCCCGTCGGATACGACAATGCGCAGGTGAACTGATGATGGACGACCCCTCGATCTCTCCCGAAGGAGAAGTCCCCGGCCAGCCCCGCGTGCTCGGCACCGCTCAGGCCGGAAGTCCCCTCGACCTCCGCGCCCGCGAACTGCTCGCACGCCTGAGCCGCGATCCGCAGATGGACGAATCGGTGCGCAATCGCGCTCAGGCGGCGCTCGCCGGACGCGCGACGCTCCGCGACGTCGCCCAGACCCCGGCATTCGCCGCACGGATGGAAGAGGCGGGCCGCCTGCTCAAGGCCGCCCTCGCCGATATGGACGACGAGCAGCGAGAAGCCGTGCGAACGGCCTTCCTGTACGGACCGGGCGACCGCTCCGACACGACCGGTTCGGGTGACGACCGTGCGCGGTGAGCGCGCGCTCGCGGTCGTCGGCACGGCACTCGCCGCGATCCTGCTCAGCAGCTGCTCGTCTTCCGCGGAATCCATGCTGACCGTGCAGTTCGAAGAGGGCGAAGGACAGACCGTCTCGGTTTCAGATCTGCAGTGCGTCACCTCAGGCGATCGATTCACCGCATCCAGCGCGCAGGACCGCGTCGGCGAGCTCTCGGCGTTCACCGCGTCCATCACCGGTGCCTCGGACGCTACCACCTGGATCAGCCTCGGAGACGACCGGTGGCTGCTGACGATGGACGCGTTCGAGCATGACGGCGCGGTGACGTTCGACAACGCCGAAGCCCGAATCGGCACGTCCGCCGAGGGGTATCCGGCCGAACTCGAGACGTCGGCGACACTCGACGGCACACTGACCTGCACATCGCAGAAGGACTTCTGAGGGGAGTGAGATGGACAGTCGAATCATCTCGATCGAGCACGACCAGCTGGACGCCGCGTGCACCGAGATCTCGGAGCATGTGAGGCAGATCGACGCCGAGCTCGATCGACTCGAGGCTGCGGCGGACGCGCTGTCCTGGCAGTGGTCAGGAGAGGCACAGGTCGCCTATCGTGTGGCGCAGCGCGAATGGCACCAGTCGATGCGCGAGATGACGGCGATCGCACATGCGCTGTCCGCGATCGCCCATCGGGGCAACAACAGCTTCCGTGCGCAGGATCGCCGCGACGCGTCCGTCTGGGCACGCTGAGGCGAGCCGTCGGACTCGCGCCGGTACCGTCTTCGCAGACGACGGTACCGGCCGCGGTCCGACCGTCTCGACGAGCTACGAGATCTTCGCGTTGACGAGGTGCATCGCCCGGCTCGCGTCGGTGATGCTGCTCGACAGCGACGGGTACGCCGCGAACACACGCGAGACCTGGTCGACCGTCAGACGGCGTTCGACCGCGACGGCGATCGGGTAGATCAGCTCGGATGCCTTCGGTCCGACGATCACGCCGCCGATCACGGTGCCGGAGCCCTTGCGGGCGATGAGCTTCACGAAGCCGTCCTTGATGCCCATCATCTTGGCCCGTGGGTTCGCGGCGAGAGGCAGCTTGTAGACGAGCCCGTCAGCCACGCCGTCCTCGACGTCCTTCTCGGAGTATCCGACCGTCGCGATCTCGGGCGCGGTGAAGATGTTCGACGTGATCTTGATCAGCTCGAGCGGGATCACGATGTCGCCCAGCGCGTGGAAGACGGCCGTGCGGCCCTGCATCGACGCGACGGATGCCAACGGGAAGAAGTTCGTGCAGTCGCCGACGGCGTAGACGTTGGGAACCGAGGTGCGAGCCACGCGGTTGACGCGGACGTGTCCGCTCTCGTCGAGTTCGACTCCCGCATCCTCGAGGCCGATGCCCGCGGTGTTGGGGATCGATCCGACGGCCATGAGGCAGTGGCTGCCGTCGACCGTGCGGCCGTCCGACAGCGTCGCCGTCACGCCGTCCTTCGTGACCTCGACCTTCTCGGCGCGAGCCTTCGAGAGCACCGTCATGCCACCGCGCTTGAAGACCTTCTCGAGCACGCGCGCGGCATCCTGATCCTCGCCCGGAAGCACCTGGTCGCGGCTGGACACCAGGGTGACCTTGGCGCCGAGGTTCATGTAGGCGGAGGCGAACTCGGCACCGGTCACACCGGATCCGACGACGATGAGGTGCTCGGGCAGAGCCTTCATGTCGTACAGCTGTGTCCAGGTGAGGATGCGCTTGCCGTCGGGCTTCGCCGAGTCCAGCTCGCGCGGCGACGCGCCGACGGCGACGATGATCGTGTCGGCCTCGATGCGGTCGAAGTCCGTACCGCCGTGACCGGTCGAGACGATGATCGCGTTCGGGCCCTCGAGGCGCCCGTGTCCCGAGAGGATGCGCACTCCGGCCTCGAGCAGGGCGGAGCGCATGTCCTCGGACTGCTGCCCGGCGAGGGCGATGAGTCGCTTGTTGACGGCGGCGAGGTTGATGGCGATCTCGGGCTTCAGCGGCTTGCCGTGCTCGCCCTTCGCGTAGAACTGCACACCCAGGTCGGATGCCTCCGAGATCGCGATGGCCGCATCGGCCGTCGCGATCAGGCTCTTCGAGGGCACGACGTCGGTGAGGACCGCCGCACCGCCGACGCCCACGCGCTCGACCAGGGTCACCTCGGCTCCGAGCTGGGCGGCGGCGAGCGCCGCCTCGTAGCCGCCGGGACCGCCGCCGAGCACGGCGACGCGCTGAGTGCGCTCAAAAGGGGTGGAAGACATGATCTCCATTCTTCCGCAATCCTGGCCCCCGAGCCTGCACCTTCCTAGAGTGGATCCATGTCCGAAACACACAGCAACCCCCTCGACGACCCGAATGCGAACCCGTTCGAGGTCGCAGCCGACGCAGCCGCCGACATCGCGCGCCTGACCGGAGTCGAGAAGCACGACATCGCCCTGACCCTCGGCAGCGGCTGGGGCAAGGCCGCCGACATCATCGGCGAGACCACAGCGACCATCCCCGCCACCGAGGTGACCGGCTTCTCGAAGCCCGCTCTCGAAGGGCACGTGGGCACTCTGCGCAGCATCCGCACCCCCGACGGCAAGAACGTGCTCGTCATCGGCGCCCGCACCCACTACTACGAGGGCCACGGTGTGCGCCGGGTCGTGCACTCGGTGCRCACAGCCGCAGCCACGGGGGCGAAGATCATGGTGCTCACCAACGGTGCAGGCGGCGTCCGCGAGACGTGGACCCCCGGCCAGCCGGTGCTGATCAGCGACCACATCAACCTCACCGCCGACTCGCCTCTCGAAGGGGCGACCTTCATCGACCTCACCGACCTCTACTCCCCGCGCCTGCGTGACATCGCCCGCAGTGTCGATCCCTCGCTCGATGAGGGCGTCTACACGCAGTTCCGCGGCCCGCACTACGAGACGCCGGCCGAGGTGCAGATGGCGAAGCACATCGGCGGCCACATCGTCGGCATGTCGACCGCCCTCGAAGCGATCGCCGCACGCGAGGCAGGCATGGAGATCCTCGGGTTCTCGCTCATCACGAACCTCGCAGCCGGCATCCAGAAGACGCCTCTCAGCCACGCGGAGGTCATCGAAGCCGGCCGCGAGGCCGAGCCGGTGATCTCGGCGCTGCTGGCCCGAGTGGTCGAGGCGCTGTGAACGACGAGCGCCTGGCGCAGGCGCGCGCCTGGATGAGACAGGACCCGGATCACGAGACCCGCGACGAGCTCGCCGCGGTCATCACCCGCGCGGCCTCCGGCGACGAGGCGGCGGCCGCCGACCTCGACGACCGCTTCGGCGCCAGACTCGCGTTCGGCACGGCAGGGCTCCGCGGGGCGCTCGGCGCCGGCAGCAACCGCATGAACCGCGTGCTCGTCGCGCAGGCGGCCGCGGGTTTCGCCGCCTACCTGCGCGAGAAGTCGCACGGCCGCACGCCGACGGTCGTCATCGGCTATGACGGCCGCCGCAACTCCCGGGTGTTCGCGACCGACTCCGCCGAGCTGTTCGCAGGGGCAGGTCTGCGAGCGATCCTCCTCCCGAGGCTGCTGCCGACACCCGTGCTCGCCTTCGCGGTGCGCCACCTGGGGGCGGACGCCGGCGTCATGGTGACGGCATCGCACAACCCGCCGAACGACAACGGCTACAAGGTCTATCTGGGCGGCGCCGACCAGGGTTCGCAGATCGTCGCACCCGCCGACGCCGAGATCGCCGCGCACATCCAGCGGGTCGCCGACGCGGATGACGTCTCGGCCCTGCCTCGCTCCACCGACTACGAGACGGCGGGTGAGGACGTCGTCGAGGCGTACGTGGCAGCGACAGCCGCGATCTCGCCCGCGCCTGCGGGCGCATCGGACCTCCGCTGGGTCTACACCGCGATGCACGGGGTCGGCTGGGAGACGCTGTCGAAGATCGTGTCGGCCGCCGGATATCCGCAGCCGATGGTCGTCGCGGAGCAGCTGACGCCCGACGCGACGTTCCGCACCGTGTCGTTCCCCAACCCCGAGGAGCCGGGGGCGATGGACCTGTCGTTCGCTCGGGCGCGCCGAGTGCAGGCGGACTTCATCATCGCGAACGATCCGGATGCCGACCGCCTCGCGGTGGCCATCCCCGATGCGTCCTCCGAGAGCGGATGGCGTCGCCTCACCGGCAACGAGGTCGGACTCCTGCTCGGTGCGCGCGCAGCTCGGGCGGCTGCGGGCACTCCCGGGGCCTCGCTGGCCTGCTCGCTCGTCTCCTCCCCCGGCCTCGGCGCCGTCGCCGCGCACCACGGCCTCGACTTCCACGAGACGCTCACGGGCTTCAAATGGATCTCCCGCGCCCCCGGCATCGTGTTCGGGTTCGAGGAGGCCCTCGGGTACCTCGTGAACCCCGAGACCGTGCGCGACAAGGACGGCATCTCGGCCGCCGTCGCGGTCCTCGGTCTCGCGGCCGAGGCTCACGAGCGCGGGAAGTCGCTCGCCGACCTGCTGTCGGAGCTGGGCGACACCTACGGCCACTTCGCCAGCGGACAGGTGTCGGTGCGCGTGCAGGATCTCTCGGTCATCGGCAGTGTGATGCTGTCCCTGCGCACGATCCCGCCGCGGCAGCTCGGTGGCCACGCCATCGCCTCTGCGGAGGATCTGCTGCACGCCGACGAGGGACAGCCGTCCGGCGATGTGCTGCGGTACAGGCTCGCAGACGGCTCGCGCATCATCGTGCGTCCGAGCGGCACCGAGCCGAAGCTCAAGGTCTACATCGACGCCACCGCCGACTCTGCGGAGCGGGCGAGTGCGACGGTCGCGGAGCTCGAGGCCGCAGTGCGCGTGCTCCTGGAAGAACGCTCGTAGGCCGCATGCCGAGAAGACATGTCGTGATCAGCGCGCACAACGGGGTGCACGCGCGCCCCGTCGCCGAGCTCGTCAGGCTCGTGCAGGCGCACCCGCACGTCGTGACTCTGCGCACGTCGTCGGGCGCAGTCGTGGACCTCAGCAGCGTTCTCGCGCTGATGGACCTCGCACTCGCGCCCGGCGACGCGGTGGTGCTCGAGACGGCGGAGTCGGCGGATGCCGAATCGGTCCTCGACACCCTGGCCGGCGTGCTGGATCCTCGGGCCTGACGCGGTCGTCAGCCGTCGATGACGGCGACGAGCTCGTCGAGGAATGCCTCGAAGGTCGTGCCTCGGCGGAGGATCCGCTGCACGCTGTCTCGTTCGCTGAACACCTCGACGAGCTGCTCGAACACCGTCTGGAATGCGGCGCGGTCGCTCTCGCTGAAGGCGGCGAGGGCGACCACCTGCACGCGCCCCTCACCCCAGGCCGCCGATCCGTCGGCGACGCCGATCGCGATCGCGGTGCGCGTCGCGGTCATCTGCAGCGCGTGCGGCACCGCGAGGGCGTCGGTGAACGCCGTCGATGACATCCGTTCGCGGAGGATCGTGTTGTCGACGTAGTCGTCGCCGATGAGACCGGCATCGACGAGCAATCCGCCCAGCCGCCGGATGATCGCCTCCTCGCCCTCATCGGGCAGCGGGTAGACGAAAGCATCGGCGACGAAGTAGCGCGCGAGCTCGGCGCGGAGCCTCGTCAGGCGCCGCGCACGCCTGACGCGCGCTGCGGCCTGCTGGATCCGATCGACATCGGCATCAGTGAGGAACGGCTGGATGCGCACGAAGCGATCTCCCGACGCCCCCGGTTCGATCGTGCTGAGCACCAGGTCGGTGTCGAACGATGCCCAGTCCGGGTCGACCTTGGTGATGACGCTGGTCACCTCGATCGCCGAGCCCAGGGAGCGGTCGACACTCGAACGCAGCAGCTCGTGGAGCTCGTAATAGCCGGGACACACGATGGTCGCCGTGAGGATCGACTCCGCCTTGCGGCTGCGCTCGAGGCGGCCGCCGACGTGCATGGCGATGTATGCGATCTCGTCGTCGTGGATCGGCGTGCCGAGTCGGTCGTGCAGGCCACTGGCTATCGAGACGGCCACCTCGAAGATCATCGGATACGAGGTCTTGAGCGAACGGGTCAGCGGATTGCGCGTCAGCGCGCTCTCCTCTGCTCGCCGCATCAGATTCTGCACGTGCAGGGCGAGGCGCAGCACGAACGTCTCGTCGACCAGATCGACCTGGAAGTCCTCCGCCGCCCTCGCGATCTCGGCTCGGACGGCGGCCTCGACCCGCGGGTCGACGCCGCTGCGGGCGACATCGCCCGCAGCGTCCTCTCCCGGTGCCACGATGCGGGTGAGCACAAGGGACGCGAGATGGCCGCTGTCGCCGTCTCCGAGCGTGACAGAGAAGTGCTGCTGAGCGAGGCGGGCGATCACGGCGCCGACCCGCGGGATCTCCTCGCGTGCGCCGGCGGGCCCCGACTCGAGCGCATGCCCTGCGGCGACCCTCTCGGCGGCGATGGCGATGTGCAGCAGGACGTCGGAGATCGCGAGCTCGTTGACGTAGTAGCCCTGCTCGCCGAGCTCGCGCACCAGCTCGGATTTGAAGGGCGCGACGGCATCGGCGGCGATGACCACCGAGAGATACACGACCAGCAGGTTGCCGACACCGCCTCCGACGGCCGCCGCCGTGACGGCGATGATGCTGCCGGGTGCTGCCGGGAAGGCCAGTCCGCCACCCAGGACCATGTTCGTCGTGACACCGGCCGCGCCACC
>NZ_JBGFFH010000011.1:0-83140 GCF_056175745.1 Microbacterium sp. LjRoot205
ACGTCCGGATGGACGCGACGCCGTCGCTCGTCAGGATTCGTCTCAGGCGAACGCCTCGATCGGCGGGCAGGCGCACACGAGGTTGCGATCGCCGTACGCCTGATCGATGCGGCGCACCGGCGGCCAGTACTTGCCTGCCACGAGAGCGTGCACCGGGTAGGCCGCGTCCTCCCGCGTGTAGGCGTGGTTCCACTCCCCCGCGATCAGCGAGACCGCGGTGTGCGGAGCGTTGACCAGCGGGTTGTCGTCTGCAGGCCAGCGCCCGGCGGCGACGGCATCCGCCTCGGCCTTGATCATGATCATGGCCTCGATGAACCGCTCGATCTCGCCGAGGTCCTCGGACTCCGTGGGTTCCACCATGAGCGTGCCCGCGACGGGGAACGACATGGTGGGGGCGTGGAATCCGTAGTCGATGAGTCGCTTGGCCACATCGTCGACCGTTATTCCGGTCTCCTCTCGGAGGGGCCGCAGGTCGAGGATGCACTCGTGCGCCACCCGACCGTCTTCTCCCGCGTACAGCACCGGGAAGTGCTCGCCGAGGCGCGCTGCGATGTAGTTCGCCGACAGCACGGCAGCTGCGGTCGCATGGCGGAGGCCGTCCGCCCCCATCATCCGCACGTACGACCAGGAGATCGGCAGGATGCCGGCCGACCCGTACGGCGCGGCGGACACGGCGCCACCCTCGAAGACGAATCCGCCCGCATGCTCCGCGCGCTGAGCGAGCGGGTGCGACGGCAGGTACGGAGCGAGGTGCGCCTTCGCAGCGACGGGGCCGACGCCCGGGCCGCCACCGCCGTGCGGGATCGCGAACGTCTTGTGCAGGTTGAGATGCGAGACGTCGCCGCCGAGATCGCCGAAGCGGGCGTAGCCGAGCAGCGCGTTGAGGTTCGCGCCGTCGACGTAGACCTGTCCGCCGGCGTCGTGCACGGCGGTCGTGATCTCCACCACGTCCTGCTCGTACACGCCGTGGGTCGACGGGTAGGTGATCATCAGAGCGGAGAGCTCGTCGGCGTGCGCCGCGATCTTCGCCCGCAGGTCGCCGAGGTCGACGTTGCCGAGCTCGTCGCAGGCCACGACGACGACCTTCATTCCGGCGAGCACCGCCGACGCCGCGTTCGTGCCGTGCGCGGACGACGGGATCAGGCACACGGTGCGCTGGGTGTCGCCGTTCGCGAGGTGGTAGCCGCGGATCGCGAGCAGGCCCGCGAGCTCACCCTGCGAACCCGCGTTCGGCTGCAGCGACACGGCGTCGTATCCGGTGACCTCGGCGAGCCACGCCTCGAGCTGCGTGATCATGTCGAGGTACCCCTCGACGTCGGATGCCGGGGCGAACGGGTGGATGCCCGCGAACTCGGGCCACGTGATCGACGCCATCTCGGTCGCCGCGTTGAGCTTCATCGTGCACGAGCCGAGCGGGATCATGCCGCGGTCGAGCGCGTAGTCGCGGTCGGCCAGGCTCTTGAGGTAGCGCATCATCGCGGTCTCGCTGCGGTGCGCATGGAAGACCGGATGCGTGAGGTAGTCGTCCTGACGGAGCAGGTCGGCGGGAAGGCCGCCCTGCGATCCTGAGCCGAAGAACCCGAAGGCGCGCTCCCGGGCCCCACCGAACACCTGAGCCACCTGGTGGAGCTCGGCGACCGTCGTGGTCTCGTCGACCGAGATCCCGATCGTGTCGGCATCGGCGGCGTGCAGCAGGATGCCGAAACCGTGGTGAGCCTGCTCGGCATACTCCGCCGCGCGCCCGGGCACCCGCACCTGCAGGGTGTCGAAGAACGAGTCGTGGACGATGTCAGAGCCTGCGTCGACGAGCCAGTCGCGCAGCATCACGGTCTTGGCCGCGACCTCCCGAGCGATCGCCTTGAGCCCGTCGGGTCCGTGGTACACCGCGTACATCGATGCCATGACCGCGAGCAGCACCTGCGCGGTGCAGATGTTGCTGGTCGCCTTCTCCCGGCGGATGTGCTGCTCGCGGGTCTGCAGAGACAGTCGGTACGCCGGCTTGCCGTCCGCATCGACCGAGACGCCCACAAGGCGCCCCGGCAGCTGCCGCTCGAGTCCTGCACGCACGGCCATGTAGCCCGCGTGCGGCCCTCCGAAGCCGATCGGCACGCCGAAGCGCTGCGTGGTGCCGACCGCGACATCCGCACCGAGCGAACCGGGCGACGAGATGAGGGTGAGAGCGAGCAGGTCGGCTGCGACGACGGCGAGCCCGCCGGCGAGGTGCGCGGCGTCGATCACGGCGCTCGGGTCCCAGACGCGCCCTGAGGCGCCGGGGTACTGGACGAACACACCGAAAAGCTCGGAGGGAAGCTCCTCGCCGGCCGCGAAGTCGACCGTCACGAGCTCGATGCCCACGGCCTCGGCGCGGGTCTCGAGCAGCGCCTTGGTCTGCGGGAACGCATCTGCGTCGACGGCGAAGACGTTCGACGCCTTCTTGGATGCGCGACGTGCCAGCAGCATCCCCTCGACGACAGCGGTCGACTCGTCGAGCATCGACGCGTTGGCCGTGGTGAGACCGGTGAGCTCGGCCACCATGGTCTGGAAGTTGATGAGCGCCTCGAGACGACCCTGCGAGATCTCCGGCTGGTACGGCGTGTAGGCGGTGTACCACGAGGGGTTCTCGAGCACGTTGCGCTGGATCACCTGAGGGGTGACGGTGCCGTAGTAGCCGAGGCCGATCATCGGCCGGTTCACCGTGTTGCGAGCGGCGATCGCCCGCAGCGCGGCGAGCGCCTCGGTCTCGCTCGCCGCGCGCGGGATGACCGAGTCCGTGGAGGCGGGGGTGAAGATAGAGGCGGGCACGGCCTGGCGCATCAGCGCCTCGACGGGGCTCCAGTCCTCGAGCTCAGACTCGACGCCGAGGGCATCGAGCATCTGACGCTGGGCGGCGGCGGTGGTTCCGATATGACGATCGGCGAAAGAGACCACTGGTCGATCAGCCCTCCGTGAGAGCGACGTACGCGTCGCGGTCCATCAGGCCGTCGAGCGCACCGGCACCGACGGAGACCTTGATGAGCCAGCCTCCGGCGAACGGCTCGGCGTTCACGAGCGAGGGGTCGTCGACGACGGAGTCGTTGATCTCGACGATCGTGCCCGTGACCGGGGCGTAGAGCTCGCCGACCGACTTGGTCGACTCGATCTCGCCCACGACCGAACCGGCGGTGACCTCGGTGCCGACAGCCGGGAGCTCGACGAAGACGACGTCTCCGAGCTTGTCGGCCGCATAGTCGGTGATGCCGATGGTCACGGTGTCGCCGTCAGCGGCGATCCACTCGTGCTCGTCGGTATAGCGCAGTGCGTTGAGGTCGGTCATTTGGTCCTCCGGTAGAAAGGCAGAGCGGTCACGGTCGCGGGGATCCTGGTTCCCCGCACATCAAGGAATACTGCGGTTCCCGCCGCAGCGGAAGAAGGGGCGACGTAGGCCATTGCGATCGGATGGCCGAGTGTCGGGCTCAGGGCGCCACTCGTGATCTCACCCAGGACGACACCGTCTGCGTCGACCACGGAGTAGCCCGCCCGTCCGGCGCGCTTGCCCTCGGCGACGAGACCGACGAGAACCGGAGCGTCGGATGAGGCATCCACCGCTCCCTTGCCGATGAAGTCCTCTTTGTCGGACACGACGACGCGACCGAGCCCGGCCTGCGACGGCTTCGTCTCACGGGAGAGCTCGTGGCCGTAGAGCGGCATGCCCGCTTCGAGTCGGAGAGTGTCGCGCGCTGCGAGGCCGGCGGGCACGAGTCCGTGCTTCTGTCCGGCTTCGGTGAGTGCGTCCCAGAGTGCAGGGGCATCGGCGACACGCACGAGCAGTTCGAAGCCGTCTTCGCCGGTGTACCCGGTGCGGGCGAGGAGAAGCGGCACCCCCAGGAACATCGCGTCGGCCCACGCGTAGTACTTCTGCTCCACCCACGGAGTGCTGAGGTCGGTGATGCCGGCCGTCGACGAGACGATCGCCTCGGATGCGGGGCCCTGCACGGCGAGCAGCGCGTACTCGTCGGAGACGTCCTCGACGTCGACCCCGCGATCTCCGAGGAAGCCCTCGAAAGTGCGGTCCTCCCCTGCGGCGAGCGGCGCACGTTCACGTTCGATCCGCGAGGGGAACGAGCGCACTCGTGAAGCGAACGCCGAGTCGACGAATCCGCGGTTGCCCGCGTTCGCGATCACCAGGAAGCGGTCATCGGCGAGCCGGTAGACGATGACGTCGTCGATGATCCCGCCGTCGTCCGCGAGCATCAGCGAGTACTTCGCCTTGCCCACGGGCATCGCGGAGAGTCGTCCGGCCAGGGAGTAGTCGAGGAACTCGCCGGCGAAGTCACCGGTGACCAGGAACTCGGCCATGTGCGAGATGTCGAAGATCCCGGCGGCCTGCCGCACGGCGTGGTGCTCGGCGAGGTCGGATGTGTAGCGCACCGGCATCTGCCAGCCGCCGAAGTCGGTGAACGAGGCGCCGAGCGCCTCATGGCGCTCACGGAGCGGGGTGTAGCGAGGGTCGGACATGGAGTTCTCCCGGGCTGGGTCGGGCGGAACAGCGCAGACGCCGTTCCTCGGAACTCCCCCTCTGTCATGGGCCTGAGAGCTTCGCCCAGAGACTGGGCTTTCACCGTCGGCGGACCGCCGGCGAAGAGACGGAGACGCGCAGAATGCATGTCGCCAGGGTTTCGACTCGGGCGCCTCCGGCGGCCTCGCTCAACCCGATTTCTCGCTTCGCTGGAAATCGCTTTTCAGAGTGGCCGGAACCGCGCGGTACGCGTACCTGAGAGATTGGCGGGGAGGCTTGCTCCTTCGGTGCCCGGCTGCGTTCGCCGGGGCTCTCCCGCGTGGGTCATTCGGCCTGTCTTCACTTGTGGGATCAGTCTAGCGGGTCGTGTGCTCCGAGACGGATGCCGTTCCGGTCGCCCTTCGTGCCGCGCGAACGAGTGGCCGGCGGCGCGAAGGGGGACCGGAACGGATGCTCAGCGACCGGCGAGCTCCGCCCTGACCTCATCCCGGAGGCGGCCGAGGTTCTCGGGCTCCGGCGCCGCCCCGAGGAGCGTCTTCGTGTACTCGTGCTGCGGATGGAGGATGACCTCGTCAGCGGGCCCGCGCTCGACGACGTCGCCCTTGTAGAGCACCATGATCTCGTCGCTGAAGTGCCGAGCCGTCGCGAGGTCGTGCGTGATGTAGAGCACGCCGAGATTCTCCTCCCGCTGCAGGTCGGCCAGCAGGTTGAGCACGCCCAGCCGGATCGAGACGTCGAGCATCGAGACGGGCTCATCGGCGACGATGAAGCGTGCCCCCGGCGCGAGCGCCCGCGCGATCGCCACACGCTGACGCTGACCTCCGGACAGCTCATGCGGGCGGCGCTCGGCGAAGCTCTCGCCGGGTGACAGCCGCACGCGCTCGAGCAGCTCGATGGCGCGCGCACGCACTTCCCCACCGGAGAGCTTGGGGTGGTGGAGCCTGATCGGGCGCTCCAGGTGGTGGACGATCGTGTGGAAGGGGTTCAGCGAGGCGAAAGGATCCTGGAAGACCATCTGCACCTGCGAGCGGTAGTCCTCGACCGCGCGGCCCCGCATGCCCGCATCCTTGCCGTCGAGCAGGATCTGCCCGCTGGTCGGAGTCTCGAGCTTCATCAGCATCCGCGCGATGGTCGATTTGCCCGACCCCGATTCGCCCACGAGGGCGACCGTCTTGCCCGCTTCGATCGTGAACGAGACGTCCTTGACCGCGTGGAGGGTCGATGTCTTGAGCCCGGATCGCAGGGTGAAGTCCTTCACCAGGTTGCGGGCTTCGAGGGTGGGAGCACTCATCGGATCTCCTCCTGACTGGGCTGGTTGCCGGTGCGGACGAAGTCTCCGCGCTCGCCGGTCAGACTCGGGAAGCTCGACAGCAGCTTCTTCGTGTACTCGTGCTGAGGCGTGCGGTAGATCTCCTCGGCGGTGCCCTCTTCCACGATCTGGCCCTGCAGCATCACGGCGATGCGGTCGCTGATCTCGATCAGCATCGGCAGGTCGTGCGTGATGAAGATCACTGCGAACCCGAGCCGCTCGCGCAGCCGCATGATCTCGCGGATGATCCCCCGCTGCACCACGACGTCGAGCGCGGTGGTGGGCTCGTCCATGATCATGACCTGCGGATCCAGTGCGAGCGCCATGGCGATCATCATGCGCTGACGCATGCCGCCGGAGAGCTCATGCGGGAAGCTCGTGAGCCTCGACGGGTCGACCCCGACCAGAGTCAGCAGCTCTTCGGCCCGAGCCTGCTTGTCCTTCTTGGACATTCCGGGACGATGCGTGTCGAAGATGTCGAAGATCTGCGCCTTGACGCTGATCACCGGGTTGAGCGAGTTCATCGCCCCTTGGAACACCATCGAGATCTTGTCCCAGCGGAACGCGCGCAGACCGTCGCCGTCGAGCGCGACGATATCGATGTTGTGCCCGTCGCGGTCGTGGAACACGATCTCGCCGCTCGTCATGAGCGCCGGCGCCTTGAGCAGCCGGTTCATGCCGTAGGCGAGGGTGGTCTTGCCGCAGCCCGATTCGCCGGCCAGCCCCAGGATCTCTCCTCGGTTGAGAGTGAGCGAGACGTTGCGAACCGCCTTGACGGGCGGGTCCACCTCGTACTCGATCGACACGTTGCGTGCAGTGAGCACGGCATCCGGAGCGCTCATACAGCGACCCCCTTCGTCTTGGCCGCCTTGCGCACGCGTCGAGCGGCGTCGGGTGCATTGCGCAGCTTGGGGTTGATGACCTCGTCGATCGCGAAGTTGATCAGGGCGAGACCCGCACCGAGCATCGCGATCATGACACCCGGAGGCACGAACCACCACCACGCACCTCGTCCGAGCGCCTGACCCGACTGCGCGTCGTTGAGGATGGTGCCCCAGGTGATCGAGGAGTTCGGTCCGAGGCCGAGATACGAGAGGCCGGCCTCACCGAGGATGGCGAAGATGATCGCGAACAGGAACTGGGCCGTGAGCAGCGGCAGCAGGTTCGGCATGATCTCGACCAGGATCACCCGGAAGGATCGCTCCCCGGCGACTTTGGACGCGTAGACGTAGTCGCGGGTGCGCAGCGATCGCGTCTGCAGCCGGAGCACGTAGGCGGCCCCGGCCCAGGAGGTGATGCCGAGCACGAAGGCGACGAGCTGCCAGCTTCGCTGCGGGACGAAGGACGAGATCACCATCACGAGCGGCAGGCCGGGGATCACGATCATCACGTTCGTCAGGAGCGCGAGAGTGTCTTCACGCCATCCGCCGAGGTAGCCGGCGAGAACGCCGAACAGCAGGGAGAGGATGATGGCGATGCCGCCCGCCACCACGCCGACCAGGAGCGAGCCCTGGGCGCCGATGGCGAGCTGGGCGAACATGTCGTTGCCGAGCTTGGTGGTGCCGAGCCAGTGCTCCGGCGACGGCGGGAGCAGAGCGGGGTTGTCGGTGCTCCGCGGGTTCTGCGAGAACATCGGCGCGATGATCGCGAACAGGAGGATCGCGATCACGATCGCCGCCCCGGTGATGAACTTCGGCGAGGTCGTCGGGAGCACCCTCCGGCGCTTGCGTCCCCGCTGCGTGGCCAACGAGATCGTGCTCGCAGGCTGGGTCATGGGCTGATCCTTGGTGATCAGGACTGCGTTCTCGGTGTCAGACATTCTGGCGCGCCCTCGGGTCGATGAATCCATAGACGAGGTCCATGATGAAGTTGGCGGCGAGCACCGTGATGGTGATGACGAGGAAGAGCCCCTGCATCAGCGCATAGTCATTGTTCGTGACTGCCTGGAACATCAGCTTCCCGATGCCCGGGTAGGTGAACACCTGCTCCATGACGATGGAACCGGCCACCACGAAGCCCAGGGTGATCGAGAAGCCGGCGATCGACGGGATCGCGGCGTTGCGTGCCGCGTAGGTCGTCATGATGCGACGAGGACGGAGCCCCTTGGCCTCGGCCGTGAGCACGTAGTCCTCGGCCATGGTCTGCACCATCATGTTGCGCATGCCGAACATCCACCCGCCGACCGACGAGATGACGATGGTCAGCGCGGGCAGGATCGCGTGCGAGAGCGCGTCCGTGAAGAACGCCCAGGTCGGTTCGGGGCCGTCCGGGAAATCGAACACGTCGTAGCCCCCGAAGATCGGGAACCAGCCGAGCCCGACGGCGAACACCGAGACGAGGAGCAGCGCCATCCAGAAGTACGGGATGGACTGCAGCACGGTGGTCGCCGGGATCAGGTGATCGACCCAGGTTCCGCGCTTCCATCCGGCCCAGGCGCCGAGCACGACGCCGAGGATGAAGGAGATCACGGTCACCGTGCCGACGAGGATGAGCGTCCAGGGCAGGGCCTGCCCGATCAGCTCACTCACCGGGGCCGGGAACTTGGTGACTGAGATGCCCAGGTCGCCCTGGAACATGCGTCCCCAGTACGCGATGTACTGCTCCCAGAGAGACGAGTCATCGCCGCCGAGCAGCAGCTTGATGTTGCGGATCGTGGTCTCGGAGACCTCGCCGCCCGCTCGCTGCATCTTGGCGATCATGATGTCCGCCGGGTTCCCCGGCATGAGCCGGGGAAGCAGGAAGTTGAGTGAGATCGCGGCCCACAGCGTGAACGCGTAGAACCCGATTCTTCGTGCATAGAACTTCATGTCACTGACCGTGCTTCCTGCTCCCCCGTCTTCATGTGCTTACTTGACCGGCTCGAGCTGCGTCAGGACGTAGCCCGCCGCGATCGCTCCCCAGGACGGCGGGAAGGCGTAGAGGTCCTCTTCCGTCGGCCATCCCGTGAAGTCCTTCGTGTTGTAGAAGGTCTGGGTCGCGTTGATCACGAGCGGGATGTAGGGCAGGTCACGGACGATCTCGGTCTGGATCGTGCCGTACAGCTCCTTCTTCTCCGCCTCGTCGTTCGTGCTGACGGCCGCCTGGATCGCCTGGTCCACGACCGGGTTGCTGTAGCGGCTGAAGTTCCAGCGGCCTGCCGGCACCTCAGTGCCGACCGCAGCCGTCGACTCGACGGCCGTGCCGCCGAACCAGTCGCGGTAGATCTGGAACGGGTCGGCGACCGAGGTGCCGATGACTCCGCCGACGATGAGCTGGAAGTCGCCGCCCTGACGGGCATCGGAGAACTCCTGCCACTGCACGGTGGATGCCGTGACCTTGATGCCGGCCGCCTCCGCCTGCTCGGCGATCAGCTTGGCGGCGTCGTTGTAGTCGGTCCATCCGTCGACCGAGATCAGGCTGAGCTCGACGGGCACGCCGTCCTTCTCGTAGATGCCGCTCGATCCCTTGGTGTAGCCGGCGGCCTCGAGGATCTCGCCCGCCTCATCGGCGTTCGCCTCCTGAGGGCTGACCTCGTTGGCGGAGTCCGCGACCCACTTCTCGTCGCGCGGCAGCAGTGCGAAGGTGGGCGAGATGTCGCCGGTCAGGCCGACGAACGCCTTGTCCTTGATCGCGGTGCGGTCGATCGCGACGTTGAGCGCCTGGCGAACGGCCACGTCCGTCTGGGGACCGGTGCAGCCGAGCTCGGTGTTCGAGCAGGTGTACAGCACGGTCGGGTCCTGCGGGGTGTTGATCCAGTCGATCGCTCCGTTGCCCGTCACGTCGTCGGGGTTCGGGATGAACATTCCGGTCCAGTCGAGCTTGCCCGCGGCGAGCAGGTCCTGAGCGGTCTGGTTGTTGTCGACGGCGATGTACTGGACCTTCTTGACGCCGAGCTCGTCGGCATCGCGGAAGTTCTCGTTGGCCACGAGCGTGTACGACTCACTCGTCGTCTTGTCGACCACGTAAGCGCCCGAGCCGACCGGCTCCTCGTTGGCGAAGTTCGCGAAGTCGGTGACCTCCGACCACACGTGCTCGGGGAGGATGTAGGTCGAGCCGAGTCGCTGGAACTCGGTCGTGTACTGCGCGGTCGTGTAGGTGAGCACGACGGTGGTGTCGTCGGTCGCCTCGGCGGAGACGAGGCCGTTGCCCTCGGGGTTGTTCGCCTCGTAGGTGAACGAGAACGCGACGTCGGCCGCGGTGAGCGGCTCTCCGTCGCTCCACTTGAGGTCGGGCTTGATCGTGATCGTGATCGCCGTGCCGTCCTCGTTGTACTCGAAGGAGTCGCCGATCAGGCCGACCGGTTCGGCATCCGCCGTCTTGTTGTAGAAGAACAGCGGCTCGTAGATCGGCCCGAGCGCACCGTGGAGCACGGTCGGTGCGAACGGATTGTAGTTCGCGGTGATGGGGGTCTGGCTGCCGGCCCACACGCGAAGAGCACGGTCGCCGTCGCCACCGCTCCCCTCGTTGCCGCCGCCTGCGCCACAGGCTGTCAAACCCAGGGCGAGGACGGATGCCCCCGCCACAGCGGTGAGCGCGATCTTGCGCCTTCCGTTACGGATCATTCTGTATTTCCTCTCGGTGCTGCACTGCAGGAGGGATCTCCGGGATGGAGCCGAGTCCCAGATCGGAACCCGCGACAGATCCCCGCGAAGGGATTTGTTAGGACAGTAACCTAACAAATCGCTTTCATAGCGACAAGAGGTCAGAACGCTGGTATATAACGTTTCGGCCTCAGGACTCATCGGGTCACGGAGGTGCACTAACAGTCCCGATGACACTAAGATCGGATCAGGAGGTTAAGGTACTTATGACCCAAAGCGGAGGGATCGACGTCGCCGTGTCGACGGTGATCCTCACTCTTCGGCGCACCGATGACGGTTCGGCGGTGCTGGCGCTGCCTCTCGTGCTGCGTACGCGCGAGCCCTTCGCCGACCAGTGGGCTCTCCCCGGAGGGTGGCTCACCGAGACCGAATCACCCGTCGACGCCGCAGCTCGAACCCTTGCGGAGACCACCGGACTGACCCCCAGCTATCTCGAGCAGCTCTATGCGTTCGGGGCGGTCGACCGCTCCCCCACGCGCGTCGTGTCGATCGTGTACTGGGCGCTGCTCCGCCAGGACGACGTCGACGCGCAGAGCTCTGCACACCGCGCATCGGGTCGCGCCCCCGAGAACGTGCGCTGGTTCGGGCTCGACGAGCTGCCAGCGCTGGCCTTCGACCACGCGAAGATCGTCGAGTACGCCCTGTGGCGGCTGCGGAGCAAAGTCGGCTACAGCCGTGTCGCCCATGGTTTCCTCCCCGCCGAATTCACTCTGGCCGACCTTCGCGAGGCCTACGAGGCGATCCTCGGCAAGAACCTGGATCCCGCCAACTTCCGCCGTCAGGTCGAGTCAGCCGGCAACCTCCTTCCCACAGACCGCTTCCGCACCGGCAACCACCGCCCCGCCCGCCTGTACCGCTACAACACCGACGTCGAGCTCGCCGATCACGGCCCGCTCGGCCCTGAGGAGACGAGCACCCGATGAGCATCACCTTCGTTCCGACACCGGCCGTGCAGCCGTTCGACGCCTCCGTCGACCACGCGATCCAGTCGATCGTGTCGGGCGCTTCGACCGACGCGACGTGCACGACCGACCTCGCCGCCGGCCCCTGGGACTTCGACTCCCGCCCCGGCTACGGCCCAGGGTCGTCGATGGGCGACGTCATCCCGACCGGAGCACCGCGTCAGGGTGAGCTCCCCGCCGCGTACCGGGAGGCGAGCGAAGCCGAGCTCGACGAGCGCATCCGCACGGCGAAGGCGGTGCTGGGCGACCGCGCCGTCATTCTCGGGCACTTCTACCAGCGCGAAGAGGTCGTGCGTCACGCCGACTACGTGGGCGACTCCTTCCAGCTCGCGACCGCGGCGAAGGAGCGGCCGGATGCCGAGGCCATCGTCTTCTGCGGCGTGCACTTCATGGCCGAGACGGCCGACCTGCTCTCCGGCCCCGACCAGGCCGTGATCCTGCCGAATCTCGCAGCCGGATGCTCGATGGCGGACATGGCGGACATCGACCAGGTCGAGGACTGCTGGGAGCAGCTCGCAGAGGTTCTCGGCGACCTCGACGCGCAGGACGAGGACGGCCGCGTGCCCGTCATCCCCGTCACGTACATGAACTCCTCCGCCGCGATCAAGGGCTTCGTCGGCCGACACGGCGGAATCGTCTGCACCTCGTCGAACGCGCAGACCGTGCTCGAGTGGGCATTCGAGCGCGGCCGGCGGGTGCTGTTCTTCCCCGACCAGCACCTCGGACGCAACACCGCGAAGGCGATGGGCGTGCCTCTCGAGCAGATGCCGATGTGGAACCCTCGCAAGGCTCTCGGCGGTTCCTCCGCATCCGAGCTCGTCGACTCCCGGGTGATCCTCTGGCATGGTTTCTGCTCCGTGCACCGTCGGTTCRCCGTCGACCAGATCGACCAGGCGCGGGCCGAGCACCCCGGTGTGCGAGTGATCGTGCACCCGGAGTGCCCCATGGCGGTCGTCGACGCGGCCGACGAGGCGGGCTCGACCGACTACATCCGGAGGGCGATCGCCGCTGCGACCACGCCGACGACCTTCGCGATCGGCACAGAGATCAACCTCGTCCGCCGCCTCGCCGCGCAGTTCCCCCAGCATGAGATCTTCTGCCTCGACCCGGTGGTGTGCCCCTGCTCGACGATGTACCGCATCCACCCCGGGTACCTCGCGTGGGTTCTCGAAGAGCTCGTCGCGGGGCGCACGCCGAACCGGATCACGGTGACGGCTGATGTGGCCGACCCCGCCCGCATCGCTCTCGAGCGGATGCTGGCGGCGAAGCCGCCCGTGGTGACGAGCGCACGATGAACGTCGTCGTCGTCGGCTCGGGGATCGCCGGACTGACCGCGGCGCTGCATGCGCGAGAGGCAGGGCACTCGGTCACCCTCGTGACGAAGGGAGCGATCGGCGACGGCTCCACGGGGTACGCGCAGGGCGGCGTCGCCGGGATCTACGGCACCGGCGACTCTGCGGCGCACCACGCGGCCGACACGATCGAAGCGGGGGCAGGCCTCTCGGATGAGGTCGCGGTCGGGGTTCTCGTGCGCGACGGCGCGGCTCGGATCGCCGAGCTGATCGCCCGAGGCGTCGCATTCGACCGGTCGCCGGACGGCGAGCTCCTGCTCGGACGCGAGGCTGCTCATCGTCACGCCCGAATCGTGCACGCCGGCGGCGATGCCACCGGTGCGGCGATCGCCCAGTCGTTGGTGGCTGCTGTTCGCAGCACCGACGTCACCGTGGTCGAGGGCGCCTTCCTCGCCGACGTGCTCGTCGAAGACGGCATCGCGCGCGGCATCCGCGTGGTGGTCGACGGCGTGGCCTCCGACCTCTCCGCGGATGCGGTGATCCTCGCGACCGGCGGTGCCGGTCACCTCTATGCGCACACCACGAACCCCCTGGGCGCCACCGGCGACGGCATCGCCGCAGCTCTCCGTGTCGGCGCGGCTGTCGCGGACCTCGAGTTCGTGCAGTTCCATCCGACGATCCTGGGCGAAGGCCCCGCCTTCCTCGTCTCCGAAGCCGTCCGCGGCGAGGGCGCAACCCTGATCGACGCGGCCGGTCATCGGTTCGTCTTCGACAGCCACCCCGACGGGGAACTCGCTCCGCGCGATGTCGTCGCTCGCGCGATCGCCCGCCAGGCAGCCCGGCAAGGCTCCCCCGTGCGTCTCGACGCGACGATGATCGGAAGACTCCGGCTCGCACATCGGTTCCCGACGATCGATCGGGTGACACGCGAACGCGGATTCGACTGGGCTTCCGAGCCGATTCCCGTGACACCGGCAGCGCACTACCTCATGGGCGGCATCGTCACCGACCTCGACGGCCGCACATCCATCCGGGGCCTGTTGGCCGTGGGCGAGGTGGCGCGCACGGGCGTCCACGGAGCGAACCGCCTCGCTTCGAACTCCCTGCTCGAGGGTGCCGTCTTCGGCGCTCGCGCGGCAGCGGCACTCGAGGCTCCCTGGCAGCATCCTCCGATGACCGTGCGTGGCGGGCAGGCGAACGGCCCGACGCACGGCGATGGCCGCGGCTCAGAAGTGGACGATCACGGCACTGCATTCAGTCGGGCAGCACTCCAGCGACTGATGTGGGACCACGTGGGCCTGCTGCGCTCGGAAGACGGTCTCCGGTACGCCCTGATCACGCTGCGTCGCTGGCTCGCCACCGCTCCCGATCCGACCACCGTCGCCGAGCGCGAGGACGCGAACCTGCTCCTGCTCGCCGACGCGACGGCATCCGCAGCTCTCGCTCGCACCGACTCGATCGGCGCGCACTTCCGCGAATCCGTCGCCGCACCTCTCCTGGAGACCGTCTGATGCTCACCCCCGCCCACATCACCCGCGTCGTCGGCGCTGCGCTCGAGGAGGACGCTCCCTGGGGCGACCTCACCAGCACGACTCTGCTGCCCCCGGACGCCACCGCCACCGCCGATCTGGTCGCTCGAGAAGCCGGGATCTTCAGCGGGGGCGAGGTCTTCGCGGCTGCGTTCCATCTCACCGATCCGAGCATCTCGGTCGATGTGCACGTGGGCGACGGCGACGCATTCGCGGCGGGTGACGTGCTCGCCTCGGTGTCGGGCCCCGCCCGCGGAATCCTCACCGCCGAGCGCATCGCACTCAACTTCACTCAGCGGATGAGCGGCATCGCGACGGTCACGGCCGCATACGTGCGCGCGATCGAGGGAACGTCGGCACGCATCGCCGACACCCGGAAGACGACCCCGGGGCTCCGCGCCTTCGAGCGACATGCCGTGCTCTCGGGGGGCGGACACAACCACCGCCACTCCCTGTCCGACGCGGTGATGGCCAAGGACAACCATCTCGCGGTGCTGAAGCGCTCGGGAGTCGACCTCGCCACCGCCCTGCGCGACGCCCTCTCGCGCCTGCCCCACACCACCCACGTGGTCGTCGAGGTCGACCGGCTCGATCAGATCCCGGCTGTGCTCGACGGCGGCGCGCACACCGTGCTGCTCGACAACTTCTCGGTCGACGATCTGCGCGCAGGAGTGACTCTGATCGGCGACCGCGCGCAGGTCGAGGCCTCGGGCGGGGTGAATCTCGACACGGTCGGCGGCATCGCGGCGACGGGAGTCGATGTGATCTCGGTCGGCGCATTGACGCACTCGGCCAGGGCGCTCGACCTCGGCCTGGACGTGCGGATCGACTGACGCGGATGCTCTATCTCGACCACGCCGCGACCTCCCCGGTCCGTCCGGAGGTGCTCGACGCGATGCGCCCGTTCCTCGCCGGGGTGTTCGGCAACCCGTCGAGCCATCACACATACGGCGAAGCTGCGGCGAGCGCGCTCGACGAAGCACGCGCACGGGTCGCGGGGGTGCTCGGGATGCGCTCCGGAGATGTGATCTTCACCTCCGGCGGAACAGAATCGAACAACCTCGCGGTCAAGGGGATCGTGCTCGCGGCTCTCGCGCGCGGCCGCGGGCATCTGGTCGTCTCGCCGATCGAGCACGAGTCGATCCTCGAGTCCGCCGACTATCTGCATCGCTTCCATGGGGTCGAGGTGTCGGCCGCTCCGGTCGACGCCCTCGGCAGGATCTCCGCTTCTGCACTGACGGAGACCCTGCGTGAGGACACCGCCCTGGTGGCGATCGGACACGCCAACAACGAGATCGGCACGATCCAGGACGTGCCCTCACTCGCCGCGGTGGCCCGTGATGCCGGCGTACCGCTGCACGTCGACGCCGTGCAGTCGGCGGGGTGGCTGCCACTCACCGATCTCGGGGCGGATGCGATAGCGGTGGCCGGGCACAAGCTCGGGACCCCCAAGGGGATCGGCGTGCTCGGCGTGCGCGGGCGCGTCGCTCTCGAACCCCTGATGCACGGTGGCGGGCAGGAACGGGGTCGCCGCTCCGGCACCGAGAACGTCGCGGGAGCGGTGGCCCTCGCCACGGCGCTGGAGCTCGCCGAAGCGGAGCGCGACGAGGTGAACGCCCGGCTCAGCGCATCCACGGGACGATTCATCGAGGTGGTTCAGTCGCTCGTGTCGCAGGCGTCGCTCACCGGTGATCCGGCGGCGCGGCTTCCCGCGACGGCGAGCTTCACGTTCACCGGTGTCAGCGGCGAGGCGGTTCTGCTCGAGCTCGAGCGACGGGGAGTCGTGTCGTCGAGCGGCTCTGCCTGCGCTGCCGGGAGCGACGAGCCTTCGCATGTGCTCCTCGCGTGCGGGGTGTCTCCTGCGGTCGCACAGACCTCGGTGCGCTTCACCTTCGGACGCGAGGCGCTGCCCTCCGATCTGCCCGAGCGGCTCGGCGCGCTGGTGGCCGAGTCGGTGAGGGCGGTCGGCCACCCCTGAACGGCGAGAGCTGTGCGTGCGGCCATAGACTCGGCTGGTGACCGCCACCGCCCCGATCGTGACTCTGATCGTCCCCGGCCGCGACATCGGCGCCTTCGCTCCGGCCGCTCTCGACTCGYTGCGCGCGCAGTCCGAGACGCGGTGGCGCGCTCTCCTCATCGACGACGGCTCCGTCGACGACACCGGAGAGATCTTCGCCGCAGCCGCCGCGTCGGATCCGAGGTTCCGAAGCCTGCGGCACGAGGCGTCCCGAGGGCTCGGCGCTGCGCGCAACGTGGGCCTCGACCTGGTCGACACCCCCTTCGTGGGGTTTCTCGACGGCGATGACGAGCTCACCTCGACGGCGCTCGGGCGCCTCCTCGGCACCCTCGCCGAGACCGGCAGCGATTTCGTCGCGGGCGCGTATGTGCGATCGCGCTTCGACGGCGAGAGCTATGTCGCCGGGCGGGTGCAGCCATGGGTGTCGGCGGCGACGTCTCCTGCACGGCTGGGCACCACGATCATGGAGCACCCCCGCGCGAGCGCCAACATCGTCGCGTGGTCGAAGGTCAGCCGCACCGACTTCTGGACCGACCTGAGGTTTCCCGAGGGCGTGGCGTACGAAGACCAGGTGGTCGCGCAGCTGATGTACACCCGCGCCCGCGCCTTCGACGTCATCCCCGACACCGTCGTGCGGTGGCGTCTGCGGGCCGACGGCACCTCGATCACGCAGAGCCGGGCGCAGCTCCCGGTGCTGCGCGACTACCTCGACGCTCTGCGCGGGGGAATCCGCGTGCTGCACGAGGCGGGCGCCCGCGCCGCCGTCACGGCCCGACTCGAACTGATCCTCGCGATGGATGTGCCTCCACTGGTCGAGATCGCGCGCACTCACGCCGATCCCGCGTACTCGGCGGAGATCGACGCGTTCGTCGCCGAGATCGAAGCTCTCCCCGAGCACGCCGACGTCCGCCCCGACCCCGCCCTCGCCGCCGCCCTGGCGTGGTGAGGCTCGCCACCAGGAGACCGATGAACCAGTACCTCGCCGACCTCTTCTCGCTCGAGGGCCGCACCGCCGTCGTCACGGGCGGCAGCTCGGGCATCGGACGCGGCATCGCGACCGCACTCGCGAAGGCCGGGGCCGCCACGGTGATCGTCGCACGCGGCGAAGCCCGGATCGCCGAAACCGTCGCCGAGCTCACGAGCGCCGGATGCCGGGCGGCCGGAGTCGTCGGCGATCTCGGCTCCCGAGAAGGGATCCGGACCCTCGCCGAGGCCGCCACCGAGCCGTTCGGCGAGCCGGACATCCTCGTGAACTCCGCAGGGATCAACATCCGCCCGCCGTTCGCCGAGATCACCGAGGACGACTGGGATGCGACGATGACCGTCAATGCGCTCGCCCCGTTCCTGCTCGGACAGCGCTACGCCACGGGCATGGCCGAGCGCGGCTTCGGGCGCCTGATCCACATCAGCTCGCAGCAGGCGCATCGTGCCTTCGTCGGCAGCGGCGTCTACGGAGCGTCGAAGGGAGCGGTGGAGTCGCTGATGCGCTCGGAGGCCGAGGCATGGGGCGGCACCGGAGTCACGAGCAACACCCTGGTTCCCGGATTCGTGCTCACTCCGCTCAACGCACGCTTGCAGGAGGATCCGGAGCAGATCGCGGCGCTGGCGGCCCGGACGATGATCGGGCGCAACGGACTGCCCGCCGACTTCGCGGCGGCCTCCGTGTTCCTCGCGGGCGTCGGCTCGAGCTATGTCACCGGGCAGTCGCTGTTCATCGACGGCGGCCTGTCGGTGCACTGACCGCGTCTCACCCTTCGGCCGGGTACACCCGCTCGTCCGCGCGAGGCATATCGAGCAGCGGAACCGGCGCGGTGAGCGCATCGACCGCATCCGCTCCGGCCGAATCCTCCGGCGCCCGGTCCGCTCTGCGGTCGGCCAGAGCGGCACGCATGCCTCCCGTGACCGCCGTCTCGATGACCATCTCCGTGTCGAGCACGCGTGATGCGGCGACCTGCTGCGCGGCGAGCTCGGCATAGAGACCGCCCAGAGCGAGGAGTTCGGCATGCGTTCCCGACTCCACGATCAGACCCGCCTCGACGACGTGGATGACATCTGCGCCCATGATCGTCGAGAGACGGTGCGCGATCGTGAGCGTCGTCCGCCCCTTCGCGGCCTCGTCCAGTGCCTCCTGCACGACCCGCTCCGACACGGTGTCGAGAGCGGAGGTGGCCTCGTCGAGCAGAAGCACGGGCGGATCCTTCAGCAGCACACGCGCGATCGCGATGCGCTGCTTCTCTCCGCCCGAGAGACGGTATCCCCGCTCCCCGACCACCGTGTCGTAGCCGTCTTCGAACCCGCTGATGATGTGGTGGATGTTCGCCGCGGTGCAGGCCGCGATCATCTCCTCGTCGGTCGCCTCCGGGCGGGCGTAGAGGAGGTTCTCGCGGATCGTGGCGTGGAACAGGTAGGTCTCCTGAGACACGATGCCGACCTGATCGATGATGGACTCCTGCGTGAGGGTCTTCACGTCCGCGCCCGCGAAGAGCACGGCGCCGCTGTGCGCCTCGTACAGCCGCGGAGCGAGGTACAGCACCGTCGTCTTGCCGGCGCCGGACGGACCCACGAATGCCACGTGCTGTCCCGGTTCGGCGACGAACGACACGCCCTGCAGCGTGGGTCGAGCGTCCGGCGCCGCATCCGGGTAGCGGAAGACGACATCCGCGAACTCGATCCGTCCGCGCGGCCCCGGGGCTTCGGCGACGGTGATCGCATCCGGAGCGTCCTGGATCTCGGGGACGAGGTCGAGGTATTCGAAGATGCGCGCGAACAGCGCGGATGATGTCTGAAGGTCGAGCGACACCCGCATGAGTCCCATCAGCGGCTGCAGAAGACGCGCCTGGACGGTCGTGAAGGCCACGACGGTGCCGGCGGTGATGGCGCCGCTGCCGCCGGCGATGAGGTAGCCCGAGACGAGGTAGATGACGGCGGGCACGCTCGCCATCAGCACCTGGACGACGGCGAAGAAGCCCTGGCCGCTCATCGCTCGCCGCACCTGCAGCGTGACTTGGTTGCGATTCTCGGCCTGGTATCGCTGGGACTCCGTGCGCTGGCGGTTGAACGCCTTCGACAGCAGCATCCCCGAGACGCTCAGCGTCTCCTGCGTGATGGAGGTGAGCTCCGAGAGGGACTCCTGCGTCTCTCCCGCGATGCGCGCACGCACCTGGCCCACGCGGCGTTGGACGATGATCAGGAACGGCATCAGCACGACGGCGATCAGAGTGAGACGCCAGTCGATGAGGATCATCGCGACGAGCGACGCGATCACGGTGACGACATTGCCCAGGATGCTGGTGACGGTGTTCGTCAGCACCCCTGAGACGCCGCCGACGTCGTTCTGCAGGCGGGACTGGATCACGCTTGTCTTCGTCCGGGTGAAGAAGCCGAGTTCCATCGCCTGCAGGTGCTCGAACAGGCGCACACGGAGGTCGCCGGTGACGCTGTTGCCGACCGTCGAGGTGAGCCAGGTCTGAGCCACTCCGAGCACGGCCGAGACGAGGAAGAACCCGACCATCGCCGAGACGAGCCAGATCAACAGCTGCAGCTGCGGACCCCCGCCGTCTACCGGGAAGAGGGCGTCGTCGAAGATGCGCTGGACGATCAGCGGAGGGATCACCGCGATCGCGGCGCCGATGACGACCAGCACGCCGGTCCAGAAGATGCGCCATCGGTAGGGCCGGAAGAGGGCGATCACTCTGGCGCCCAGGCCGCTGATCCGGGGCGCCTCTGCGTTGAGCCGACGCTGCGCGGTCTCATCCACCCCGCGGAATCCACCGCGTCCGCCACCCATGCTCATCACGCCAGCGTAGTCAGCGAGGTCGACATCGGGACCGATGCGGCGCGGCTGAGCCTCCGCTGAGAGCGGATTCGCCCGGATCCGGAATGGAATGTCAGAAGCTGTGGTTACGCTGAATGTCCAACGCGCACTCGCGCGCCTTCCCTCTTTCTCTCGTGCCCAGGAGGCCGTATGTCTGCCGTCGACACCGGTTCGATCACCACGCCCCCGGCTGCGGCGAGCGGTGAGATCGCTCGCAGCGACATGCGCGTGATCTGGCTGCTTCTCGTCGCCGCGTTCGTCGCCATCCTCAACGAGACGACGATGGGGATCGCGATCCCGCATCTGAACTCCGATCTGGGCATCCCGCCCGAGCTCGGCCAGTGGCTGACGAGCGCGTTCATGCTGACCATGGCCGTCGTGATCCCGACCACCGGGTTCATCCTGCAGCGCTTCACGACCCGCCAGGTCTTCATCGCGGCGATGGTCTCGTTCTCGCTCGGCACGCTGGTCGCCCTCGTGGCGCCCGGCTTCGGGGTCCTCCTCGTGGGTCGAGTCATCCAGGCCGCCGGCACCGGAATCATGATGCCGCTGCTCATGACGACGATCATGAACGTGGTCCCTCCGCAGTCGCGCGGTCGCATGATGGGCCGGGTCGGCCTCGTCATCTCGCTCGCTCCCGCGATCGGCCCGACGCTCGCCGGCGCGGTCCTCGAGACGCTCCACTGGCGCGCGCTGTTCGCGATCATCCTGCCGATCGCCCTCATCTCGCTCTTCATCGGGGTCAAGTGGATGACGAACCTCGGAGAGACGCGCAAGGTTCCCCTCGACGTGCTCTCCATCCCGCTCGCGGCACTCGGCTTCGGCGGCATCGTCTTCGGTCTCAGCCAGTTCGGCGGCGAGGGCGGATCCGGCGAGACCAGCGGCGTGATCGCACTCGTCGTGGGTGCCGTCGCCCTCGCGCTGTTCGTCTGGCGTCAGCTGGTGCTGCAGCGCATCGATGACGCTCTGCTCGATCTGCGGGTGTTCCGCTCGGTCAACTTCACGTTCGCGGTCATCATCATGGCGATCCTCGCGCTGTCGATGTTCGGCACGCTGACGCTGCTCCCGCAGTACCTGCAGAACGTCGCCGGACTCAACGCCCTCGAAGCAGGTCTCATCCTGCTTCCCGGCTCCGTGCTGATGGGTCTGCTCGGCCCCGTCATGGGTCGCGTGTACGACGCCCGCGGAACGCGCCCGCTGCTGATCCCCGGAACGATCCTCGTGTCGGCAGCGCTTTTCTATTACTCGACCGTCGGAGAGCACACCGTGTGGTGGGTGCTGATCATCGTGCAGGCCGCGATGTCGGTCGGGCTCGCAATGTCCTTCACGCCCCTGTTCTCCGCATCGCTCGGATCACTGCCGCGCTCGCTGTACTCGCACGGCTCCGCGGTGCTGAACACTCTCCAGCAGGTCGGCGGGGCCGCCGGCGTCGCCGTCCTCACCGTCACCTATTCCGCCATCCTGCACGCAGGAGAGGCCGAGGGACTGGAGACGGCCGCGGCTGGAGCACCTGGCGCTCGGATGGCGTTCCTCATCGCCGCGATCATCTCGCTCGCCGCCGTCGCGCTGAGCGCGTTCGTCCGCAAGCCCGCAGACGATCTGGCCGACGCGATGCATGGCGGGCACTGAACGTCGCCGCTGCGGCGGCGTCTGATCGCTACTGCGTCTTCGGCGCAGGGAAGTGGCAGACGCCGCCGCTGCAGTACCCGGCGGCGTCGTCATCGAGAAGGTTCGGAGTTCCGGTCAGCGGCTGAAGCACGGTCGGTGCGTCCTGCTCTGCGGAGTCCTGTGTCTTGGCCATCATTCGATCGTACGCCCGTGGCGACGAGATGGCGCGAAACGGCCCTCCTTCGCCCGACGACAGTGGCTCACCAGGAGTTCTGCCCTACGGTTGACGAGTGCTCAAACGACTCCTCGCCCGCCTCTTCTGGGCAGTCAGCCGCTGGACCCTCACTGCCGAGGCGACGCCTGTGCGACCCACCATCCTGATCGGTGCGCCGCACACGTCGAACTGGGACTTCGTCCTCATGCTGGCGATCGCGTGGCGGCTCGACATCGAGGTGCATTGGCTCGGCAAGAACAGTCTGTTCCGGGGTTGGCGGGGGCCGATCATGCGGAGCATCGGCGGCATCCCAGTCGATCGAGCCGACCCGGCACGAGTGGTCAACGACGTCGTCGCGCAGGTGCATTCCGGCAGCGTCTTCGGTCTCGTCATCACGCCCGACGGCACTCGCGGGGGCAACGAGTACTGGAAGTCCGGCTTCTACCGCATCGCAAGAGTGACCGGGATGCCGGTGACGCTCGGATTCGTCGACCGCACCACGATGACCACCGGTCTCGGGCCCACTCTCGAGCTGACGGGGGACGTCGCCGCCGACATGGACAGGATCCGCGCGTTCTACGCCGACAAGGCGGGTCTGCGTCCGGAACGCCGAACCACACCCCGACTGCGCGAGGAGCAGGCCCCCGAAGACAGCTGAGTGCGTCGAGTCAGTCGGAGTCCTCGTCGGCGATCTCCGAGCGCGTCTCGGAGCGGGCGTATTCGAGGTCCTCGTCCGAGAGGGTCTCCTTCATGCCGACCACCGCACCCGTGATCGTCCGGATCTCCTCTCGAGTCCGTTCGCTCAGCTGCGGCGCCGACTCGCCGAGCACGTCGACCCGCGCCTCGAGCGACAGCGCTGACCACCATTCCCGGATCGGGGGAAGCGTCATCATGGTCTCCTTCTCGGTCGACGCACAAGTGGCTGGACAGGATTCGAGGCCTCCCGCGAGACTGGCCGCATGGAACCCGATGACCACCCCACGCGCTCCGCGGAGCTCGACGACCGCCGCGACGGGCGCGATGAGACGCGCAACGAGCGAGCAGACCGCAACTGGGAGGAGCTGCTGCAAGAACTGCGCGTGATGCAGACGGGCACCCAGATCCTCACGGGGTTCCTGCTCGCCGTGGCATTCACTCCTCGATTCGAGGACATGGACGAGTTCCAGCGAGACGTGTACGTGGTGCTGGTGGGGCTCGCCGCGGTGGCCACGATTCTGGCGCTGGCACCGGTGGGGATGCATCGAGCGCTGTTCGGCCGCCGCCGCAAGCCCGAACTCGTGCGGGTTGCCGCTCGCATCGTGAAGATCGATCTCGTGGCGATCGCCGCGCTCACGATCGGCGTCACGACCCTCATCATCGATTTCACCGTCGACCGCTCCGCGGGGCTCATCGCGCTCGTGTCCTCATGCGTGGCTGTGCTCCTCCTGTGGCTCGTCCTCCCCCGCCTCGTGCGGCGCGAGGCCGAACGAGGCGGGGCGGACGACAAGACCTGACGCGAGGTTCCCCGCAGAGGTCAGCGGCCGGCCGGGGTGCGGTTCTCGGCGCTGACCATCCATGCGAACTGCTCGAGGCTCTCGAGCACCGCGTGCAGGATGTCGGCAGAGGTGGGATCTTCTTCGTCGACCGCGTCGTGCACGTCGCGGATCGTTCCGACGACGGCATCCAGACGCGCGGTCACGAGATCGATGGTGTCGGTCGTCGAGACCTCGCCCATCGGGAACGCGGGAAGCGACGTCGACTCGGCGATCGTATCGGTGCGCCCGTCGGGCACGGCGTGCAGCGCGCGCATGCGCTCCGCGACCGTGTCGCTGAACGTGCGCGCGGCGTCGATGATCTCATCGAGCTGTCGGTGCGTGTCCCGGAAGTTGCGGCCGACGACGTTCCAGTGCGCCTGCTTGCCCTGCAGCGAGAGCTCGATCAGGTCGACGAGCACGAGCTGCAGATTGGCGGCGAGCGTCGTGGATGCCGTGAATCCCTTCTCGGCGTTCTGTCGTCTGGTCGTCTTCGCTCCGCGCTTGGATGCGGTGCCGGTCTTGGACGCGGTCTTCTCAGCCATGGAGTCCTCCTGAGGTTGGGAACTGCGAGGCTAGCTCCGCGGCGCGCCCGGATCGAGGGGGTTGACAGTCCCCCCGGTCTCATCAGATCGTGGCGCAGTGACGAAATCAGAGAGAGCACAGACGGACATCGACGAGAACGCATCGGACGTGGTGATCGGGCCCGTCTCAGAATCGGATGCGGGCGAGGTGCTCACCCTTCAAAAGGCGGCGTTCGTCTCGGAGGCGCAGATCTACGGCAGCGCCGACATGCCTCCGCTGACCCAGACCCTGCCCGAAGTCGAGGCCGAGCTGCGGTCGAGCAGGGGGCTGACAGCCCGCCAGAACGGCCGTCTGGTGGGAGTGATCCGATTCGTCGAAGCCGACGGAGTGCTGCTGATCGGCCGGATAGCGATAGCCCCCGACATGCAGGGCGAGGGCATCGGACGCACGCTGCTCGACGCGGCCGAGCGTTCGTCGACGGCCCGCGAAGCCGAGCTCTTCACCGGCAGCCTGAGCGAAGCGAACATACGTCTCTACAAGGCGTGCGGCTATGAAGAGGCGGAGCGGGTGCCCCAGGGCGACGGAACCGAGCAGGTGTTCCTGAGAAAACCTCTGCATCAGGTGGGAGACCCCTCCGAACCGGGCGCGTCGGGTTGAATCGCCCCAGGGGTGTGCGGAATCGTAGCCCGGACGCGTCGCACCCGCGGCGTGACCGCAACCGGAAGGAGAGTCTCGTGCTCACCCTCACCGATAACGCCACCGCAATCGTGAACACCCTCGTCAGCCGTCAGACCGACGCCACCGACGCAGGCCTTCGCATCCATTCCACGCCTACTGCCGGCCCGGACGGGGGCGCACGCCTCGCGGTCCTCGTGACCCCGGACCCCGAGCCCGACGACCGGGTGGTCGAGGTCGCCGGCACCCGACTCTTCCTCGACGAGGCCGCTGCCGCAGCGCTCGATGAGAAGGTGCTCGACGCCGGTGTCGACGACGAAGGCTCTGTGTCCTTCGCGGTTCTCCCGCAGGTCGCCTGAACGACAGGATCACCGGATGCCGCGGCTCATCGAGCCGCGGCATCCGTGTCTGTGTGGGGCGGCCGCGCATCCGCCTCGCGTAGGTTAGGTGGGGACCCGCGATCGTCGCGGATTCAGAGAGATCGTTCACCCGCATGAAGCTGGCACTGCTCCGTCGCTACGTCGTCGTCGCCGAGACGCTGCACTTCCCCCGAGCCGCCAAGCAGCTGGGCATCCCCCTGGCATCGCTCTACACCTCTCTCGACAAGCTCGAGGACGAGGTGGGACACACCCTGATCAACCGCGAAGGGACACCGAGGCTGACGAGCGTCGGCGAGCTGTTCCTCGTCGAGGCTCAGGCGACTGTGGCCGCTGCTCCCCCGCCCGCGCCGAAGACGGTGGGCCCGGCCGGCGGCAAGGCCAAGGCGTCGAAGGGCAAAGGCCGTGCGCCCGTCGTGAAGGGGCAGCCGAAGCCCTACAAGAAGCGTCAGGGGCGCTGAGCCTCAGACCTCGCTCACCTGGCCGTTCTCGACGCTCCATCGACGGTTCGTCTGCACGGCCTCCAGCATCCGCCGGTCGTGCGTCACGAGCAGCAGCGTGCCCGCGTACGACTCGAGCGCCTGCTCGAGCTGCTCGATGGCCGGCAGATCGAGGTGGTTCGTGGGTTCGTCGAGCACCAGCAGGTTGACTCCGCGCGCCTGCAGCAGCGCCAGCGCCGCCCGGGTGCGCTCGCCCGGAGACAGGGCGCCGACGGGGCAGGTGACGTGGTCGGCTCTGAGGCCGAATTTGGCCAGCAGGGTGCGCACCTCCGCCGATGTCAGCTCGGGAACGAGAGCCTCGAACGCGTCCGCGAGCGCCGCGTCACCGGTGAGCAAGGATCGGGCCTGATCGATCTCGCCGATCTGCACGCTGCTCCCGAGACTCGCCGTCCCCTCGACCGGCTCCTGCCGCCCGAGAAGAGCTCGCAGCAGCGTCGACTTGCCGGCACCGTTCGGGCCGGTGATGCCGATGCGGTCGCCGGCATCGATCTGCAGCGAAAGCGGCCCCATGGTGAAGGTCCCCTGCCGGAACACCGCACCGCTGAGCGTGGACACCACACTGCTCGATCGAGGCGCCGAACCGATCGTGAACTCCAGCTGCCACTCCTTGCGGGGCTCCTCGACCTCGTCGAGGCGCGCGATCCGGCTCTCCATCTGACGCACCTTCTGCGCCTGCTTCTCGCTCGACTCGGCTGACGCCTTGCGCTTGATCTTGTCGTTGTCCGGCGACTTCCTCATCGCGTTGCGCACACCCTGGCTCGACCACTCGCGCTGGGTGCGGGCACGCGAGACGAGGTCGGCCTTCTTGTCGGCGAACTCGTCGTACTTCTCCCGCAGGTGCCGGCGCACGACGGCTCGTTCTTCGATGAAGGCGTCGTAGCCGCCGCCGTAGAGGCGATTCGATCCCTGTGCGAGATCGAGCTCGAGCACACGAGTCACGCTGCGCGCCAGGAACTCGCGGTCGTGGCTGACGAGCACGACACCGCCACGGAGTCCGCGGACGAACGACTCGAGTCGATCGAGCCCATCGAGGTCGAGATCGTTGGTCGGCTCGTCGAGGAACACGATGTCGAAGCGCGACAGCAGCAACGCCGCGAGCCCGACGCGAGCAGCCTGACCACCCGAGAGCCCCGTCATGAGCGCATCAGCCGCGACACCGCTGCCGCTCGGGAGCCCGAGGTCGGCGAGCGCGGCAGGGATGCGGTCGTCGAGATCGGCCGCCCCGCTTGCGAGCCACCGGTCGAGCGCCTGAGAGTAGGTGTCGGCCGGGTCTGCGCCCGCCGGGGCGAGCGTCGGGTCTCCGAGCGCCGCCGCAGCCGCATCCATATCTCGCGTCGCCGCCGCGCACCCGGTGCGGCGCGCGATGTACTCCGCGACCGTCTCACCTTCCACTCGCTCGTGCTCCTGTGGCAGCCACCCGACGAACGCGTCAGTGGGTGCGAGCGAGATCGACCCTCCCATCGGCGCTTCCACCCCGGCGAGAAGGCGGAGAAGCGTCGATTTGCCCGCTCCGTTCGCCCCGACGACGCCGATCACGTCGCCAGGAGCGACCGTCAGGTCGAGCCCCTCGAAGAGGATGCGGTGGCCGTAGCCGCCTGCCAGGTTCTGGGCGACGAGGGTGGCGGTCATCAGACCATCATCTCAGGCGGCGAGGGAATCTCAGACTCGGGTCGGGTCGTCAGAGAACGACCTGATCGTGCGTCGCGATCCCGAACTCCTGCTCCGGATACCGCAGTCCTGAGAAGTACATGTTGGTGTGTGCGACGATCTGCTCGCCCGAGATCGGCACGCCGTCCCATGCGGTGTCGACCGTGGTGTGCGCGTCGCTCACGAGCGTGACGTCGTACCCCTCGGCTGCTGCGCGCTGCGTGGTGGTGCGCACGCAGAAGTCGGACTGCGCGCCGGTGATCACCAGACGCGTCGCACCCAGCTCGTCGAGCGTCGCGCGCAGGGTCGTGTCGGCGAACGAGTCCCGGTAGTCCTTGCGCACGAGGGGCTCGCCCTCTGCGCGATGCAGCGGAGCCGCCAGCTCCCATTCAGGCGTGCCCACGCCGACGGGGTCGTGATGCACCCAGACGACGGGCACTCCGGCTGCGCGAGCTCTGTCGACCAGGGCTGCGGCGCGGGAGAGCACGCCCTGTTCGTCGAAGCACCCGGGGGTCACTCCGGCCTGCAGATCGATCGCGAGGACGACGGTGCGGCCAGATGCTGCCATCGGAGTCAGTCCCAGTCCAGGTATTCCTCGATGATCACGCCGGTCTCGATCGGGTGGTGCATCGGGAACAGGTGGTCGCCCGCGATCGTCTTGATGCTCGACCGGTCAGGGATCGTCGCCTGCAGTGCTTCTGCGTTCGCTGCGGGGGTGTCGGTGTCTTCGGTCCCCTGCACGATGAGCACGGGGATCGCCGGTGCGACCGCGATGTCGACGTCCTCGACACCGAGCAGCAGCAGGCCGTTGGCCCGGTCGCTGTGCGCTGACACCAGCGCACGTGCGATCGTGCCGCCGAAGCCGTGACCGCCGACCCAGGTGTCTTCGATGCCCACGTGATCGATCACGGCGATGGCGTCCTCGACGCGCTCGTCGAGCGTCGCCTCGGACTCCGACCGGTGCCCGATCCGCAGCACGTGGAAGCCCGCCTCCTCGGCGAGGTAGTGCGCGGCGACGCCCAGAACGTCGGCGGCGAGCCCCTGCTCCTGGATCAGAACCAGCTTCACGGGGCCGTCTCCCTCGTCCACGAAGGGGATCGCGCGGCCCTCTGGCTCGAAGATCTGGGTATCGGTCATGGGCGCGCGGCTCCTCGTTCGAGTGTCAGGGATCGATATCAAGCGTAGTCCGAGCAGGACGCGAAGATCGGCCCCGCGCGACGCCCCGCCGCCCAGGGGCATAGAGTCAGGGCAGGAGCTGACCCTGGTTCCCCGAAGATGGGAACCCGTTGTCCGACACGACACGCTCGTCCGCAGTTCGCACGTCACCCTCGACTTCGACCGCGACCCAGGGGCTTCTGACCCTCGGTGTGCTGGCGAACTCCTCGATGGAGAACGAGCGACGCCTCCCCATCCATCCCCGCCATCTCGACCGCATCGACGCGGATATTCGTGCTCGCATGATCGTCGAGCGCGCCTACGGCACCGATTTCCAGCTCGAGCCCGGCTACGTCGAAACCCGCGTGGGACGCGTCGCCGATCGCGCCGAGGTGCTCGCCTCCGCCGACGTCCTGCTGCTGCCCAAACCGCAGCTCGCAGACGTCGCCGAGCTCGCCGAGGGGCGGATCCTCTGGGGATGGCCGCACTGCGTGCAGGATGCGGCACTCACGCAGACCGCGATCGACAGCCGCCTCACACTGATCGCGTTCGAGGCCATGAACCACTGGACCTCACAGGGCGACATGAGTCTGCACGTCTTCCACAAGAACAACGAGCTGGCCGGTTACTGCTCGGTCATCCATGCTCTGAGCCTCGTCGGTTCGACCGGCGACTACGGGCCGCGACTTCGCGCCGTCGTCATCGGTTTCGGCGCGACGGCACGAGGCGCAGTGACCGCACTGAACGCGCACGGAGTCCACGACATCGAAGTCCTCACGCAGCGCGGGGCAGCGGCGGTGGGCTCCCCCATCCACAACTCTCATCTCACCCAGCTCAACACCGACGACGGGCCCACGCACCTCAGCACAGTCGAGACGGAGGACGGCCCCGTGCTCCTCCCCGATTTCCTGGCGACGTACGACATCGTCGTCAACTGCACCCTGCAGGACGTCGCAGCGCCGTTGACGTATCTGCGAACCGAGGACCTCGACCGATTCGCATCGGGCAGCCTGATCATCGACGTCTCCTGCGACGAGGGCATGGGCTTCGAATGGGCCATCCCGACGTCGTTCGAGGAGCCGATGTTCACGGTGGGTCAGGGCGTGAACTACTACGCCGTCGATCACAGCCCGTCATACCTGTGGAATTCCGCCACGTGGGACATCAGCGAAGCGCTGCTGCCCTTCCTCCGCACCGTGCTCTCGGGTCCCGAAGCATGGGCTGAGAACTCGACGCTCACACGCGCGATCGAGATCCGCCAGGGAGTGATCCAGAACCCCAGCATCCTGAGCTTCCAGGGCCGAGACGCCACCTACCCGCACCCCCTCGTCGCGTAGCGAGGGTCCGAGCTTCGCAGACGGCGACGGCAGCCGCCGTCACCGGCCCGAGGCGAGATCAAGACCGTGCGCGTGGCCTTGCGCGACTACGCGTGCCAAGCACGCGCCACGGCCTCACCCCAGCCTCAGACGCCTTCTCACTCGGAGTGATCGCTGCGGTCTTCGAGGTCGGGTTCCGTCCGCAGCACATCGGCGATCTCCTCCTCCGGTCGCGGCGCGACGGTCTCGTCGAGTTCGAGTTCCGGGACCGACGGCTCGTCCGGGGCGGGTATGTGCACATTGTGATCAGACACGGCGAAGTCCTTCGGTCGGCAACACGGCTAGCGTACGCCGCTAGATGTGCCGTTTCAGCCCGACGTGGGCAGTCTGATATCCGAGTCGGGTATAGAAGGCGCGAGTCCGATCACGTGCTTCGTCTGTGGTCACCTGCGCCAGTCGCGCGCCCCGCGCGCGACCGAACTCGTGTGCCCACTCGAGCATCGCCGTGCCCAAGCCCCGTGACCGCTCCCCCGGCGCAACCCGCAGTCCCTCGATCTGCAATCGGGTCGAACCACCGCGCGAGAGGCCGGGGATGACGGTGAGTTGCATCGTGGCGACCATGCGGTCGGCACTGTCGCGGACAACCCCCAGATAGTGGGAACTGTCGCGAGCGACCGCGCTGAAGGCGGCTTCATATCGCTCGAGCTCGACGCTCTCACGGTCCGAGCCGAATTGATCATCGAGCAGCAGTGCGGCGATGGCCTCGATGTCATCACGGCTCGCACGCTCGAGCCGGAAGGTCCGGTCGGCGACCTGCAGTCGCCCACGGACAGAGGACCGCGCGTCCGCCTGCAGTCTGGCCACAAGCAGGTCGAGCCACCCGCCGACGTTGGCGCGAGCCTCAGCGGTATCGGGATAGCGGCATCGCAGGTGCAGGCCCGACTCATCGAGGATGAACCACAGCATGACGCCGTCGGTGTCGGTCGCCGCGCTGACATACTGGGCGTCGAGCGCGACGGAGTCGATTCGCACAGGTAGCCTGCGCAGGTCCAGCCATGAGATCGCGAACATCCCAGGCGCTACGGGCATGCCACCCCACGGAGCGAGTACGTCGGCGAGCGGCCACGCACCGAGTTGCACCGCCTCTTTCACCGCGGCCGCCGCCGCGCGCGGCTCGGCGACGTCCGACTCGAGGACGGAGTTGGTGATGAACCAGCCGACCGAGTCATGCCACGTGTCCTCGAAGCGGCTGTGCACGGGAAACACGGCTCGAAGCGGGGTGCCCGCCAACTCGCGCGTCACCGCGGTCATCGCGACCACCGCGCGTGCGAGGGTCGAGACGCCGTCGTCACGCGCCTGCACGGCAAAGGCTGCGGCGTCGTCGACGTCGAACACATCGCGCACTTCCACGCGCTCACGATGCGGCTCGGGCGTGCCGAGCGGCAACGGGAACTGCGGCATCACACCGCCGCTGTCCTCGATGATGGCTTTCCATCGCTGACGAACGTGGTCTGGCGCAGCATCCCGATCGAGCAATGCTTGCGTGTGTTCGACGAACGCCGGCGCCGCCTCCGGCATCGGTTTCGCGCCTGCCCTCTCGGCATCGAGGGCAGACAGCAGGTCGCGCGCGATCACCAGCATCGACCACATGTCGACGTGCGCGTGGTCCGCCGCGATCACGACCGTGAGCCCCGCAGCGGTCTCCAACACGCACAGGCGATGCGAAGGATGCTGGTACGGCGAACATGCCGCGTCGAGGATGTCCCGCAAGGCATCGTTGACAGCCTGGCCGGGGGCCACCTGATGCTCGACCCAGCTTCCGGGGCCGATCTCGATCTCGTGAAGCACGGGATCGCCGTCAGCACCGGGCGCGAATGCCGATCGCAGCGTGCCGTGGCGAGCGACGACAGCCAGCCAGGCATCGGCGATCGACTCGCGTCGAGTCGCTGCAGGCAGCCGGAAGGACAGTGCCATCCAGGAGCCCGATCGGTCGCCTGCTCCGACATGGAGTCGCTGATCGAATGACACGGGGATGCGTCGCCCGAGCCCAGACGCGCTCACGTCGTACCCCCAGAGCCGTCCGAACGGGAGGCGGAGGTGCGTGACGTTGGTCAGTCGCATGGGCAGTACCTTAGCGGCCCCAGATAACCTGAAAACTCCACGACTGCCCGAGCCGACGCGGTGAGTCCCCGATCGAGGAGCCCGATGCCCACTTTCGAGGTGCCCGGAGCCGAGCTGGCTGTGTCCTTGAGCGATGAAGGCGGACACCCGGTGGTCCAGCTGCACGGTCTCACGTCGAGCCGTGCCCGCGATCGAGTGCTCAATCTCGATCTGGGTCGAGGGCTCAGCGGAACACGACTGCTGCGATACGACGCACGCGGCCATGGCAGGTCGACGGGGCGAAAGGTCCCGGAGGACTACCGCTGGCACAACCTCGCCGAGGATCTTCTGCGATTGCTCGATCACTGGTTCCCGGGCGAACGCGTCCATGGAGTCGGCCCCTCCATGGGCGCCGCGACGCTCTTGCACGCCGCGTCGCTCGAGCCTGACCGCTTCACCGGGCTCACGCTCATGGTGCCGCCCACCGCGTGGGACACCAGACCCGATCAGGCCGCGAACTACCGAGCAGCGGCTGCGCTCATCGAGTCTGACGGTGTGGAAGCATTCCACGCCGCCACGCGGGGATCAGTTCCGCCCCCGGCCACCGTCGGCGCCCCGGAGACATGGCCCGACGTCGCCGACGCTCTGTTGCCGTCGTTGCTGCGCGGCGCGGCCCTCAGCGACCTTCCTGCCCCTGAGGCCGTCGCGCAGATCGATGTGCCGACGACGATCTTGGCATGGGTCGATGATCCCGGCCACCCGTTGTCGACCGCCGAATCCCTCGCCGCACTGCTCCCGAATGCAACTCTTGCGGTCGCTCGCACCCCGGGAGATGTCGAAGCGTGGCCCGAGGTCTTGCGTCAGGACGTCGAGCGTCGCGGCTAGACCGGCTGTTCGCGCCGAGTGATACCTTCATGCGGTGAGGCCAGAGTTCCGGGATACCGCAAACGCGGCTTTCGTCGTGACCATCGTCGTGGACATGCCGATCACGAAGCTCCATGCGCTGGACGTCATCGCTTTCGCGTCGGACAGTGCCATCAGAGACGCACGCACCGCGTCCCCTCGGGTGCCGCTTTCGCCCGACGCCTGGGCGGAGGTGCAGATACCACGCTTCGCCGATCCGCCGCCGATCGCCGTCGACGTCTGCTCCGATGCGAGCTTCGACGTCGCGCGGGCTGCCGCCGACCGCCTTGCGGAGGCATTGGTGCGGGTCGGCTGGACCGTGCGTGCTCTGCGTGGCGACGAGATCTGATTCGCGACCCGCGGCGTCGTGCGAGCCGCCCTCAATCTCCTCAGCGCTCGGGCCGGACCCCGCTCAGTTGTTGAAGCGGAACTCCACCACGTCGCCGTCCTGCATGACGTAGTCCTTGCCCTCGAGGCGGGCCTTGCCCTTGGAGCGGGCTTCGACGACGGAGCCGGTCTCGACGAGGTCGTCGAACGAGACGATCTCGGCCTTGATGAAGCCCTTCTCGAAGTCGGTGTGGATGACGCCGGCAGCCTGCGGCGCCTTGGATCCCTTGGGGATCGTCCACGCGCGAGCCTCTTTGGGGCCAGCGGTGAGGTAGGTCTGCAGACCGAGGGTGTCGAAGCCGATGCGGGCGAGCTGGTCGAGACCGGACTCGTCCTGGCCGGTCGACGCGAGCAGCTCTGCGGCATCCTCGGGGTCGAGGTCGATCAGCTCGGACTCGATCTTCGCGTCGAGGAAGATCGCCTTCGCCGGAGCGACCAAAGCGGCGAGCTCCGCCTTGCGCGCATCGTTCGTGAGCACGCCCTCGTCGACGTTGAAGACGAAGATGACCGGCTTGGCCGTGAGAAGCCCGAGCTCGCGGATCGGGGTCAGATCGATGCCGGCGACAGACAGCAGCACACCGCGCTCGAGGGCGTCCTTGGCCGCGTGGGCGGTCTCGAGGACGACGGGCTCGATCTTCTTGCCGCGCACCTCCTTCTCGTACCGCGTGATCGCCTTGTCGACGGTCTCGAGGTCGGCGAGCATGAGCTCGGCGTTGATGGTCTCCATGTCGGATGCCGGGTTGACCGCGCCGTCGACGTGCACGACATCGTCATCTGCGAAACCGCGCACGACCTGGGCGATCGCATCTGCCTCGCGGATGTTCGCGAGGAACTTGTTGCCGAGCCCCTCGCCCTCGCTGGCACCGCGCACGATACCGGCGATGTCGACGAACGACACCGCTGCGGGCAGGATGCGCTCGCTGCCGAATATCTCGGCGAGCTTGTCGAGACGCGGATCGGGAAGATTCACCACCCCGACGTTCGGCTCGATCGTCGCGAACGGGTAGTTCGCCGCGAGCACGTCGTTCTTGGTGAGAGCGTTGAAAAGGGTGGACTTGCCGACATTGGGCAGGCCGACGATTCCGATAGTGAGAGCCACGGGGGTCGAGTCTACCTGCCGCAGATGCGCAGCCCCTCCGGGATGCCGGTCAGGCGCGCACGGCGCGGAACGCGTGCGCCACGTAGGGGAGGTCGATCGTCGAGTCGCCCTCGAGCCCCAACTCGTCGAACAGGTCGTCCATCTGTCGCGTGATCTCCGCGCGCTCGTCGGCGGGAGCGGTGATGAGGTAGCTGCGTGAGAGCGCCATCTGGTGCAACTTCGTCCTGCTCATCGCGCGCGTCCACTCCCACTGCTGCTTCTCGACGTGCGTGAAGGGCGCCTCGATGCGCGGACCATCTGACCCGGGGCCGTTGACCATGTTCTCGGCCGGGCTGCTGTGCATGATGTCCGTCAGGCGACGAACCCACTCCACGCGCTCGTCGCGGATGTTCCAGATCAACCCGAGGACTCCCCCGGTGCGGACGACTCGTCCGAGCTCGGCAGACGCGGCTGCCGGCTGCACCCAGTGCCACGCCTGACCGAGCACGACGGCGTCGAGGCTCGCGTCGGGCAACGGCATCCGCTCGGCGGTCCCCTGGAACGTGGGAACACCGGGAACGCTCAGACGCAGGGTCTCGAGCATGGTGGCGTCCGGGTCGACGGCCACGACCTCGGCGTCCGGCGCCTGAGCGAGCACGCGAGTGAGCTTGCCCGTGCCCGCGCCGACATCGGCGATGCGACGAGAACCGTGCGGCATCGGCTCGAGCATCCACGCGACCGCTTCGAAGGGATAGTCGGGTCTCCCGGCCTCGTAGTTCGCGGCTTCGGCGCCGAAGGATGTCGCTCGCTCGGTACTCATGTCGCCAGCCTACGGCGAGTCATCCGGGAGCGTCTCGGATGCCGGGAGAGAGTGGGGATGTGCCACTGGACTTCACCGCTATCGACTTCGAGACGGCGAATTCCAGCCCCGCCTCCGCCTGCTCCGTCGGCCTCGTGCGTGTGCGCGATGGCCGGATCGTCGCGACGGCCGGATGGCTGATCCGCCCGCCCGCCGGGCACGACGAGTTCCAGGAGTGGAACACGAAGATCCACGGCATCCGGGCGCACGATGTGCGGGACGCCGCGAGCTGGGCGGATCAGTTCGACCGCCTGTGCGCATTCGCAGGTGCAGACGTGCTCGTGGCGCACAACGCGGGCTTCGACCTCAATGTGCTCCGCCGCGCGTCGGAGGCCACGGGTGGCGATTGCCCGCCGTATCGCTCGCTGTGCAGCCTGCAGGTGGCGCGCAAGACCTACGAGCTCGAGTCGTACCGTCTTCCGAAGGCCGCCGAGGCCGCCGGTTTCACCGGATTCTCGCACCATGACGCGCTCGCTGACGCGCTCGCCTGCGCGCACATCATCATCGATGCCGCCCGCCGGCACGGCGCGTCCGACGTCTTCTCCCTGGCCGATGCGCTCGCGCTGCGTGTGACCGATCCGGTCATCGCCACTCCGGAGCGCGCGGTCGCCTGAGTCGCACCGGACGAATGTCCGTGGCCGAGCGCATCATGGAGCACATGGATGCTCTCACGCTCGTTCTCTTCCTGGCCGCGCTCGTGGCCGGCGTCGCAGTGGGCTGGTTCCTCCACGGCTCGCGCGGTGCGGCGGATCTCGCCCGCATCGAGGCGGAGCTCGCCGCCGCCCGAGACGATCGCGACCGGCAGTACGACCTGTATCGGGATGCCGTCGAGCACGCGCGACTCGAGCAGCGCGCCGAGGCGCAGCGTGTGCAGCAGCAGAATGCGGTGCTCACGGCGCTCGCCCCCGTTCGCGAGAGCCTGCAGCAGATGCAGCAGAAGGTCTCGGCCATCGAGCAGGAGAGGCATGCGCAGTTCGGTTCCCTCGCGGAGCAGCTCAGGCGCGCGCAGGAGTCCGACGAGGCGCTGCGATCGACCACCGAATCGCTCGCCGGGGCGCTGCGATCGACAGCCACGCGAGGCGTCTGGGGCGAGACCCAGTTGCGCCGCGTCGTCGAGGCCGCAGGGCTGATCCGTCACGTCGACTTCGACCTGCAGTCGACCATCTCGTCAGACCGCGGCCAGGGCCGCCCCGACATGGTGATCCGCCTGGCCGGCGGCACGTCGATCGCGGTCGACGCGAAGGTGCCGCTCGACGCCTATCTCGAGGCCTCGGCGCTGCCGATCGGCGACGCGCACGAGGCCCAGCGACGCGCGCACATGCAGAAGCATGTGAAGGCGGTGCGCGCCCACATCGACGCACTCGCGAAGAAGGCCTACTGGTCGGGTCTCGACGCGAGCCCCGAGTTCGTCATCTGCTTCCTCCCGAGCGAGTCGCTCCTCGCGGCGGCCATCGATGAAGACCCGACGCTGCTGGACTACGCCTTCAGCAAGCGGGTGGCGCTCGCATCGCCCGTGAACCTGTGGGCGGTGCTCAAGACCGTCGCGTACAGCTGGACGCAGCAGGAAGTGTCGACCGAAGCACGAGCGCTGTTGAACCTGGGAACGCAGCTGTACGACCGGCTCGGGGTGCTCGCCGGTCATGCCGATGATCTTCGCCGCGCGCTCGAGCGCACGGTCGACAGCTACAACAGGTTCGCCGGCTCGCTCGAGAGCCGAGTGCTCGTGACAGCTCGGCAGTTCCCCGGCATCAGCTCGTCGACACTCGACTCGGTCGCACCCGCGGTCACCGCGCAGACCCGACGCTTCACCGCGCCTGAGCTCATGATCGACTCGGAGAAGGAACTCGACTCGAACGTCGGCATCCGCAACGCCGAGGGCGAGGCATCCGAGGAGCCGGGTTCACCGATTCAGGCCGACGTCGGAGACGTCCGCTCTCGTCTCGGCAACGGAGAGTCGGTGCAGACGGGCTCGGCCTTCGGAGCGATCGACCCCGAAGAGCCCCGGAACTGAGGTCAGGCGACGCCCGGCACGCCGCTGAGAAGAAGGATGACGAGACCGCTGGTCACGACGAAAGCGCCGATCATCCACCAGGAGCTGACTTCGTGCCCCTCATCGAGGCGCTTTCGGAACAGCACGTCAGCGCGACGAGCGGGGTCTGCGACAGCGGTCTTGACCACAGGCGGCGCCGGAGTCCCCGTCGGGAGAGGCACACCGGCCTCATCGACATTGATCCGCATGATGCGACCGGTGGGCGTCGTCACGATCTTGGTCGGCGCGGCCTTGGAACCATTCGTGTGCTGCGTTGTCATCGGTCTGCCCTCCTGTGCCTGCGGTGCCTGGCGGCTCCGTCGACGGCGACAAATCCAGTGACAATTGTGACACGGACGCGCGAGAAACCTCGGCTCGGCGCTGCGCACGGCGGTACCGGGTCGGTAACGATGACCGGTTCCGCTCAGATCTCAGAGATCAGAGCCACTTCGAGACGAGGTGCTCCGAGGCGATCCTCCGAAGGGTTCCCGACGCGCCGCGCAGCACGACGCTCTCGGTGTAGATGTACCCGTGCTCACGGCGGACGCCGGCCACGAGCTGCCCATCCGTGACACCCGTGGCAACGAAGATCGTGTTGTCTCCGCGCACCAGGTCGTTGGCTTCATAGACCTTGTCCATGTCGAGTCCGGCATCGATGCCGCGCTGGCGCTCGTCGTCGTCGCGAGGCCAGAGTCTCCCCTGGATGTGCCCGCCGAGCGCCTTGATGGCACACGCCGTCACGATTCCCTCAGGGCTGCCTCCGACGCCCACGCACATGTCGGTGCGCGCGGCGTGCCTGGCCGCGTTGATGCCACCGGCGACGTCACCGTCGCTCATCAGTCGCGTACCGGCCCCGGCATCCCGGATCTCCTGAATCAGCTGCTCATGACGCGGGCGGTTCAGCACCGATACGACGATCTCGTCCACCGGCTTTCCGAGGGCCCCCGCGAGCTTGCGGATGTTCTCACCGATCGGAAGACGGATGTCGACCACTCCGACGCCGGCGGGTCCCGTGACGAGCTTGTCCATGTAGAACACGGACGACGCGTCGAGCATCGAGCCCCGGTCGGAGACGGCGATGACGGAGAGCGCGTTCTGGCGCCCCGCGGCTGTCAGCGACGTGCCATCGATCGGGTCGACCGCGATGTCGCACTCGGGGCCAGTGCCTGTGCCGACCTCCTCGCCGTTGAAGAGCATCGGCGCGTTGTCCTTCTCACCCTCGCCGATCACGACACGACCCTGGAAGGCCACGGTTCCGAGGAACGCACGCATGGCATCGACGGCTGCGCCGTCGGCCGCTTCCTTCGCGCCACGACCGATGAAGGGGACGGCACGGATGGCGGCTGCCTCAGTGGCCCGCACCAGCTCCATCGCGAGATTTCGATCGGGACGAAGGGGGCTCAGATCCGCTGTAAGACTAACCATGCGGTCAGCCTAACCATCGGGCGGGCGCGAAACGCCTGTTTTCGGTCAGGCGGCGACGAAGGAAGTGCGATTCTTAACGTGGGCGCAGGAGGAGGAAGTCGGCCGGTCCGCTCCGACAGCATCCGACAGTCAGCCCCGATAGAGTGACTGCTGTCCCGGCTTCCCAAATCGCAGGAGTTCTCATGCCCGTCGCCACCCCGGATCAGTACGCCGAAATGCTCGACCGCGCGAAGGCCGGCGGCTTCGCGTACCCGGCTTTCAACGTCTCCAGCTCGCAGACGATCAACTCGGTCCTCCAGGGCCTGACCGAGGCAGGTTCCGACGGAATCATCCAGGTCACCACCGGTGGAGCGGACTACTTCGCCGGCCACACGGTCAAGGCACGCGCGACCGGCGCACTCGCCTTCGCCCGCTTCGCGACCGAGGTCGCGAAGAACTACCCGATCACCGTCGCGCTCCACACGGACCACTGCCCGAAGGATGCCCTCGCCGGCTTCGTCGAGCCGCTGATCTCCGCCTCTGAAGAAGAGGTCAAGGCCGGACGCAACCCGATCTTCCAGTCGCACATGTGGGACGGCTCGGCTGTCCCCCTGGCGGAGAACATCGAGATCGCCAAGGATCTCCTCCCCCGCATGAAGAACATCAACGCGATCCTCGAGGTCGAGATCGGCGTCGTCGGCGGCGAGGAAGACGGTGTCGCGCACGAGGGCTCCAACGACGCGCTCTACACGACCTTCGCGGACGTCGACCAGGCCGTGCAGGCTCTCGGCCTCGGCGAGCAGGGTCGCTACATCGCCGCTCTCACCTTCGGCAACGTCCACGGCGTGTACAAGCCCGGCGGAGTGAAGCTGCGCCCCGAGCTCCTCGGCGAGATCCAGCAGCAGGTCGCCGCGAAGTACAACACCGGCCCGAAGCCGCTCGACCTCGTCTTCCACGGCGGCTCGGGCTCGACCGACGACGAGATCGCCCTCGCGGTAGCTAACGGCGTCATCAAGATGAACATCGACACCGACACGCAGTACGCGTACACCCGTGCGATCGCGGACTACATGTTCAAGAACTACGACGGCGTCCTGAAGGTCGACGGCGAGGTCGGCAACAAGAAGCAGTACGACCCGCGCGCCTGGGGCAAGATCGCTGAGACGGCCATGGCCGCTCGCGTGGTCGAGTCCACGCGCCAGCTCGGCTCGTACGGACAGTCGAAGAGCTGATCAGTCCCGAATGACAGATGCCCCCGGCCGATCGGCCGGGGGCATCTGTCGTTCAGACGGTCACTGACCGGCTGTCTTGGCGACGAAGTCGATGAAGGCGGGATCGTTCATCAGCGGGATCGAGGCGCAGACGGACGCCACGAGCAGAGTGATCGCCGCGCCGGCGAGCGGCACCCACCACGAGCGCTTGCCGGTGCGAAGGCGACGGATGGAGAAGAACGCGGTCAGCGACCAGCCGACCGCCAGGACGATCGCCGCGATCGTGCCCCAGGTTCTCCCCTGCGCGAAGTTCGTGAACTCTCCGTCCACACCGAGCACGCTCATCATCTGATTCATCGCCGTGGAGAAGTCGAGGTACGACAGGCCCGTCATGACGACGTTCACCAGACCGTAGGCGAGCAGGGCGATCGTGACGAATCGGTCGACCGGACGCGGACGCGCGGGGGCCGAACCGGTCGGGGCGCTGCCAGTCTGAGCGGGCCGGCTCGAGGGTGCACCGACCTCGGCGGTCGGAACCTCGCCCAGCGGAGGCAGCCCGGCTGCCCTGCGCTGCTCGTCGAGGGTCGCGATTTCGCCGTACTGGGGCCGCTGGTCCGTCATCCCAGCATGCTAGTCCGATCGACTAGGAGGTGTTCCCAGGGAGCGTCTGAACCGCCCGCACATGATGGCGGCCCCGGAGGAGTGGGGACTCCTCGGGGCCGCGGACTCGGAACGCTGGGGACGTTCGTCATCCAAGTGGATCGAGGAACGCTGGGGACGTTCCACCACCAGTAGCGCCGATTGCACAGACGACTACTTCTCACATGTTATGGAAAGCGTGTGCCCGAGCACCAGTGGCACTTCTTCAGATAGTGAAGAGACGCCGGCGCTGTAAGCGGCGAGCGTCAGAACGACGTCGCGAGACGGGAGGCACTGCCGCCCAGCGCTTCTGCACCCAGCTGGAGCGACAACCGCCGTGCCACCAGTCGGAGCTTCTCGACGAGGCCGCGATCGAGCCGCGGATGGCCTACCGGAAGCGAGACGGCGAGCGACGCTCTGATGTTCGGAGCGGTCACCGGAACGGCGACACAGGCATTTCCGATCGCGTACTCCTCACAGTCCACGGCGAATCCGCGGGAACGCTCGAGCGCCGTCAGCAGAGCCTGCGGGTCCCGTATCGTGCGGGACGTGAGCTGCTCCAGCGGGTGGCGCGAGAGATAGTCCATCCGCTCATCGCGACTCAGGTCCGCGAGGATCTGCTTGCCGAGCGYTGTCGCGTGCGCGCTCGAGTCGAGACTGACCGACAGGTCGATCCGCGGGCTGCGAGCAGCATCCACGATGTCGACGAGGTGCAGCTCGCCATTCTCGTAGCGGGAGAGGTAGGCGGTGGCGCCCACCTCTTCGGTGGCGCGGCGCAGCGCCGCGCGGACATGGGCGAAGAACACGCCGCCCGCATCGGACCGCGAACGGAATGCGGGAAAGTTCTCGCCGAGAACCAGACCGTCGGGCTCGCTCACGAGATACCCCTCATGCACCAGCGTCCGCACGAGGTTGTACGTCGTCCCGGGAGTGAGACCCGTTCGCGCCGCGAGACTCTTGACCGGCACGGGTCGTGGCGAGTTCGCCACGATGTCGACCAGCCGGAGCGCACGCTGAACCGAGCCGATCAGCGTCGGTGCCGCCTCCGTGGCGCCACTGTCACGCATTCCCACCGGAGGAACGACCTCCCAGCGCACGCGCATCGCGCTGGCCCGCAGCATCCTGCCGCAGTTCCTTCGGCAGCGAGAACATCAGGTCCTCTTCCGCCGTCTTGACCTCTTCGACGTCGCGGTACCCGGCTCCTTCGAGCGCCTCGAGCACCTCGTGCACGAGGACCTCCGGAACGGAAGCGCCGCTGGTGACGCCCACCGTGGCGACGCCGTCGAGCCACTCCTGCTTGACCTCTTCGGCGTAGTCCACGCGATAGGCGGCCTTCGCGCCGTACTCGAGTGCGACCTCGACCAGGCGCACCGAGTTCGACGAGTTCGACGAACCGACGACGATCACGAGGTCGGCGTTCGCCGCGACCTTCTTGATGGCGACCTGACGGTTCTGCGTCGCGTAGCAGATGTCATCGGACGGCGGATTGTGCATCTCGGGGAACCGCGCACGCAGGCGATTCACCGTCTCCATGGTCTCGTCGACCGAGAGCGTGGTCTGCGAGAGCCAGACGACCTTCGAGGGATCCTTCACCTGCACGGTGTCGGCTTCGGCCGGCGAGTTCACGATGGTCACGTGCTCGGGGGCTTCACCCGCAGTGCCTTCGACCTCTTCGTGGCCCTCGTGGCCGATGAGTAGGATCTCGAAGTCGTCGCGGGCGAAGCGGACGGCCTCGCGGTGCACCTTCGTGACCAGAGGGCAGGTCGCGTCGATCGCATGGAGTCCGCGGTCGGATGCCGCCTCGACGACGGCAGGTGAGACGCCGTGCGCGCTGAAGACGACATGCGCACCCTCGGGAACCTCGTCGACCTCCTCGACGAAGATCGCACCCTTGTCCTCGAGCTCGGTCACCACGTGGATGTTGTGCACGATCTGCTTGCGCACGTAGACAGGGGCGCCATAGCGCTCGAGCGCCTTCTCGACGGCGACCACGGCGCGGTCGACCCCGGCGCAGTATCCGCGCGGAGCGGCGAGCAGAACGCGCTTGTTCCCGACGACCGGGTTATCCTGAAGCCGCCCGGCCGCCCCACGTACTCGTGGAACGCGCGGAAGGGGCAGATGAACGGCAGTCGAGGTCACTCTTGAATTCTACCGTCGACAACCTGAGCAGGAGCGGGAAGGTGCACTGAGCGGATGACGGTCTTCGAAGCCTCGACGGGATCCGGCGAGACTCCCCCGGCGGATGCGGTCGCTCCGCGCGACTCATCGGCCGATGCTCCGACATCGGTCGCACGTCTCAACGCCACGATCCGCGACTTCGTGGCCCGGTGGAACACCGTGTGGGTGGAGGGCGAGATCACGTCCTGGAACGTCCGCGGCGGCAACATCTTCGCCCGCCTCAAGGACACCCGCTCCGACGCGCAGATCTCGATCCGGATCTGGTCGAGTGTGCGCCCGCRGATCCCCGGCGACCTGGCAGTGGGTGATCATGTCGTGGCCGCGGTCAAGGCCGACTACTTCGTGAAGGCCGGCGACTTCAGCTTCGCCGTCTCCGCGATGAAGCACGTCGGTCTCGGCGACCAGCTCGAGAAGCTCGAGAAGCTCCGTCTGCAGCTGCGCCAGGAGGGACTGTTCGATCCGGCACGCAAGAAGCGCCTGCCCTTCCTCCCGCACGTGATCGGTCTGATCACCGGCGAGAAGTCCGATGCCGAGAAGGACGTGCACCGCAATGCGGAGCTCCGCTGGCCGCAGGTGCGGTTCCGCACCGAGTACGCCGCCGTGCAGGGCGACCGATGCGTGCCGGAGACGCTCGCGGCGCTGGCGCGTCTCGACGCCGACCCCGATGTCGACGTCATCGTCATCGCCCGGGGCGGTGGCGACCCGCAGACGCTTCTCGGATTCAGCGACGAGCGTCTCGTGAGGGCCGTGGCGGCAGCATCCACGCCGATCGTCAGCGCGATCGGCCATGAGAACGATCACCCGCTGCTCGACGACGTCGCCGATCTGCGCGCCTCGACTCCCACGGATGCCGCGAAGCGCGTCGTCCCCGACGTGAGCGAGCAGCGCGCGTTGATCGCGCAACTGCGCTCGAGAGCGACGACGAGGCTCACGCAGCGGCTCTCGCACGACATCGCGCAGCTGGAGCAGTTGCGCTCGCGCCCCTCTCTGCGCTCTCCCGACCCGATCATCGAGTCGCGTTCCCAAGACGTGTGGCTGCTGCTCTCGCGCGGCCGCGACACGATCAGGCGCCAACACGATGCGGCCGGTCGCGCGACCAGCGAACTTCGGGCCTCGCTGAGGGCRCTCTCTCCTGCAGCCACACTGTCGCGCGGCTACGCGATCGCCCACCTCGACGGCGGAGTGATCCTCCGAGACGCCGCGGACGCACCGGCAGGCAGCAGCCTGACGATCACCGTCGACCGCGGCTCGATCGCGGCGCGCTCCGAAGGCGAGATCGAGGAAGCACCGGTGCCTCGTTCCGGCTGAGGGTGTCGTGCGCACCGCGTAGGATGGAGGCGTGAGTGCGCTGAATGACACCCCCGTGGACACCCTGTCATTCGAGGCCGCTCGCGATGAGCTCGTGAAGGTCGTCTCCGAACTCGAACAGGGCGCTCCGACGCTCGAACAGTCGCTCGCACTCTGGGAGCGCGGCGAAGCGCTCGCTGCTCGCTGCGAAGAATGGCTGCTCGGAGCGAAGCGCCGCCTCGAGGCCGCGCGCGCCACGTCGACCGGCACCGCCGAGGGAGACGAATCGTGAACAAGCCGGCTCCCATCGTCGCCGAGCTCGGGCGTCCGGAGACTCCCGAGGAGACCGCCGCACGCAAGGCCGCCTCGAGCAAGGCCTACCGCTCGAGTCAGACCGTGCGCAGTCTGGTCGCCGCGCTGATCGTCACCCTCGCCATCGTCGCGGTGATCGTGCTGGCCGTTCCGCGCGGAGAGCCTGCGACCACGCAGAAGATCGACGTGGTCGGCATCGCCGGCGACGTGGAATCCACCATGGATCGCCCGGTGATCGTGCCCGATCTGGCGGACTTCTGGCGGGTCAACACCGCCGAGCTCACGAGCGCCGCCACCGTGGTCTGGGACGTCACCCTGGCGCCGTCCGCCGAGGACGAGCGCGGATTCATCAAGCTCGCGCAGGCCTTCGACGCCGACTCCTCATGGGCGCCTCAGCGTCTCAACGGCACCGCGCCCACCGACACGACGTCGATCGGCGGCCTGGAATGGGATGTCTACGACATCGGTGATGCCGGGGCGAAGCAGAACATCACCTACGCCATCGGCACCCAGGCGGGTGACGACTACCTGCTGCTCTACGGCTCGCGTTCCGCCGATTCCACCGCGGAACTCGCCGAGTCTCTCGTCCCCCAGATCCGCGACCTCTCGGAGTGACCATGACCCACGCGCTCACGCCCGCTGCTGCCTGGAAGCAGATGCAGGACGGCAATCGGCGATTCGTCGCCGACGCACCTCAGCACCCGAACCAGGACGTGGCTCGACGCAAGCACCTCGCTGAGGCACAGCATCCGGTCGCGACGCTGTTCGGCTGCTCGGACTCGCGCCTCGCCGCGGAGATCATCTTCGACCTCGGACTCGGCGACCTGTTCGTCGTGCGCAACGCCGGCCAGGTGATCGGCGAGTCCATCGTCGCGAGCCTCGAGTATGCGGTCGCCGTGCTGAACGTGCCTCTGATCGTCGTCCTCGCGCATGACTCGTGCGGTGCCGTCCGCGCTGCCATCGACGGAACGGCCATCGACGCCGCGCCCCTGCCGCCGCACATCTGGAAGCTCATCGCCCCGATCGTCCCGGCGGCGCGCAAGGTGCTGGCCGAGAGCGGCGGCACCACCGTCGCCGAGATCGACGCGGAGCTCGTGGGCGAAGAGCACCTGCGCAACACGGTCCGGGACCTGCTGCAGTCGTCCGAGGTGATCTCGCAGGCTGTCTCCGACGGCCGTCTGGGCATCGTGGGCGCCAACTACCGTCTGGCCGAGGGCACTGCGGTGCCCGTCATCACGGTCGGAATCGACACAGACGGAAACGACACCGAGGGGCACGGCCCCGCAACCAAGGAGGGTTCGGAATGACCGACCAGCACAGTGGCGCAGACGCGCAGGGGTACCGCATCGAGCACGACACCATGGGCGAGGTGCGGGTTCCCGTGAACGCGCTCTATGGCGCACAGACGCAGCGCGCCGTCGAGAACTTCCCGATCTCGGGCAAGGGCCTGGAGTCCACGCAGATCGCCGCGCTCGCGCGCATCAAGAAGGCCGCTGCACTCGCGAACAAGGAGCTGGGAACCCTCGACGGGGCCATCGCCGACGCGATCGCCCAGGCCGCCGACCAGGTGGCCGCCGGTGCCCACGACGGTGAGTTCCCGGTCGACACCTACCAGACGGGCTCCGGCACGTCGTCGAACATGAACATGAACGAGGTGCTCGCCACTCTCGCCACCCGCATCCTCGGTGCGAACGTGCACCCGAACGACCACGTGAACGCCTCGCAGTCGTCGAACGACGTGTTCCCGACCTCCGTGCACATCGCCGTCACGCAGGCGCTCATCGACACGCTCATCCCCGCGCTCGACCACCTCGCCGTCGCCTTCGAGGCGAAGGCCGAGCTGTGGAAGGACGCGGTGAAGTCCGGCCGCACGCACCTCATGGACGCCACCCCGGTCACGCTCGGCCAGGAGTTCGGCGGCTACGCCCGTCAGATGCGCCTCGGCATCGAGCGCGTGCAGTCTGCACTCCCCCGCGTCGCCGAGGTTCCGCTGGGCGGCACCGCCACCGGGACCGGCATCAACACGCCGCTCGGATTCCCGCAGAAGGTCATCGAGCTGCTCGCCGCCGAGACCGAGCTGCCGATCACCGAGGCGAAGGACCACTTCGAGGCGCAGGCCAACCGCGACGGACTCGTCGAGGCCTCGGGCGCGCTGCGCACGATCGCGGTCTCGCTGACCAAGATCAACAACGACCTGCGCTGGATGGGCTCGGGCCCCAACACGGGTCTCGGAGAGCTGCACATCCCCGACCTTCAGCCCGGCTCGTCGATCATGCCCGGCAAGGTCAACCCGGTCGTCCCCGAGGCTGTGCTGATGGTCTGCGCCCGGGTGATCGGCAACGACGCGACCGTCGCCTGGGCCGGCGCGTCCGGGTCCTTCGAGCTGAACGTCGCCATCCCGGTCATGGGCACGGCGGTGCTCGAGTCGATCCGTCTGCTCGCGAACGCCTCGCGTGTGCTCGCCGACAAGACCGTCGACGGACTGCAGGCGAACCTCGACCGCGCGGCGGCATTCGCCGGCATGAGCCCGTCGATCGTCACCCCGCTCAACAAGCTCATCGGCTACGAGGCAGCGGCGAAGATCGCCAAGCACTCGGTCGCGAAGGGCATCACGGTGCGCGACGCCGTGATCGACCTCGGATACGTCGAACGCGGCGACCTGACGCTCGAGCAGCTCGACGAGAAGCTCGACCTGCTCTCGATGACCCACCCCGGTTGATCGTCAGGCTCTGAACACGGATGCCGCAGGGACTCGGTCCCTGCGGCATCCGTCGTCTACGGCGTCAGCAGCAGCGGGCACCCGGGTCGGCATCCTGCTGCGCGTAGTGCGCCCTCCAGAACTCCCGCTCACTGAGCGGCTCTCTCTCGGGATGCCGCTCGCGCTCGTGCGCGACGTAGGACGCGTACCGCGACTGCCCGGTCACGCCGTTCACGTACCAGGCGACCGCGTGCCAGGCCCGCCGAACATGGTCGGATACCACGGCGGCCATCAGTGCCCCCTCGTGGGCTGAGCGGACGAAGGGAGTGCGTTCCACTGCTTCTCGACGGCGCGTTCCTCCGACGAGGCGATGAGACCGGCCGGTGCGAAGCGGTGCGACGGCACCTCCGGGTCCTCCTGGTCGATGACGGGCCCGGGGCGCACGGCCTGGATGACCTTGATGATCGAGATGGTGATCACGATCACCGACAGCACGAGGAACGTCACCGACAGGATGCCCTGGATCATGGTGTTGCGGACGACCGCTTCCATCGCGGCGACGCTGGTCGCCGTGCCGAAGGAGGTCTCCCCCGCCGCGAGAGCGTCGCGGAAGGCGACATGGTTCGCGAAGTAGCCGACCTGCGGCACGGTCGAGAAGATCTTCTGCAGCGAGGCCGTCACCGTCACGACCGTGACGAATGCCAGCGGCAGCGCCACCACCCAGAGAACCCTGAAGGTGCGTCTGCGCGCCACGATCGTGAGCACCACGGAGAGGGCGATCGCCGCCAGCAGCTGATTGGCGATGCCGAACAGCGGGAACAGGGTGTTGATGCCGCCGAGAGGATCCGTGACCCCCATGATCAGCACCGCGCCCCACCCCGCGACCATGACGGCCGTGCAGATCCAGGCGCCCACCCGCCACGAGGTGTCCTTGAAGCGAGGGAAGACGTTGCCGACCGAGTCCTGCAGCATGAAGCGCGCGACGCGGGTGCCGGCGTCCACAGCAGTCAGGATGAACAGCGCCTCGAACATGATCGCGAAGTGATACCAGAACGCCATCATCCCGGTGCCGCCGATCCACTGCTGCATGATGTGTGCGAGGCCGAGAGCCAGCGTCGGCGCGCCGCCCGTGCGGGAGACGATCGATTCCTCCCCCACCGCCTCGGCCGTGCTCGTGAGCATCTCGGGTGTCAGGTTCACCCCGGTCAGGCCGAGACCGTTGACGAACGCGACCGCGCCCTCGACCGTGCCGAGCGTCGCCGCCGGCGAGGAGTTCATGGCGAAGTACAGCCCGCGGTCGATGGAGATCGCGGCGACGAGCGCCATGATCGCGACGAACGACTCCATGAGCATCCCGCCGTAGCCGATGAAGCGCGTCTGCTTCTCCTTCTCGATCATCTTCGGCGTCGTGCCCGACGCGATGAGCGCATGGAATCCGCTCAGCGCCCCGCAGGCGATCGTCACGAAGAGGAACGGGAAGAGCGCCCCTGCCCAGACCGGCCCCGTCTCGCCCGCGGCGAACTCGCTGAAGGCCGGGACGGTGATCTCGGGCCGCACGAACAGGATCGCGACGGCGAGCGCCACGATCACGCCGATCTTCATGAACGTCGAGAGGTAGTCACGCGGAGCCAGCAGCATCCACACGGGCAGCACCGCCGCGATGAAGCCGTAGACGATGATGCCCCACGCGATGGTCGTCCGGTCGAGGGTGAAGATCGCCTGACCCCAGTCGGTCTCGGCGACCATGCCCCCGCCGATGATCGCGGCCATCAGCAGCACGAAGCCGATGATCGACACCTCCGTGATCTTGCCGGGGCGGATCCATCGGAGGTACGCCCCCATGAACAGGGCGATCGGGATCGTCATCGCCACGGAGAACACGCCCCACGGGCTCTCCCCGAGGGCGTTCACGACCACGAGGGCGAGGATCGCCGTGATGATGATCATGATGAGCAGCGTCGCGATGATCGCCGCCGTTCCACCGAATCGGCCCAGCTCGTCGCGGGCCATCTGACCGAGAGAGCGTCCGCCTCGCCGCATCGAGAAGAACATCACGAGGTAGTCCTGCACCGCACCCGCGAGCACGACTCCGACGATGATCCAGATCGTGCCGGGGAGGTAGCCCATCTGGGCGGCCAGCACCGGACCGACGAGTGGACCGGCGCCCGCGATGGCGGCGAAGTGGTGGCCGAACAGCACCCGACGATCCGTCGCGACGTAGTCCTTGCCGTCCGCCTTGTACTCGGCGGGGGTCGCTCGCCGGTCGTTCGGCTTGACCAGGTTCCGCTCGATGAACTTCGAGTAGAAGCGGTAGAACACGAGGTAGGTGCAGACCGCCGCGAACACGAACCAGATCGCGTTCACCGTCTCTCCCCTGACGATCGCGAGCATCGTCCAGGCGATGCCGCCCAGCAGCGCGATCGCCACCCAGAGCACGATCTTCAGCGGTGTCCACCGCGGCTTCTCGTCCACCGCCACGGGCGGCAGCTGGTCATCTTCCACGGTCTTCGTCGCATCACTCATCGCGCATCACTCCATCGTCTGCGTTCGGTGCCACGAGCGTATGCCGACGTCAGCGCGGAGGGAAGCGAATCGCCGACGCGTCCTCCGGAATACACGACAGCGGATGCCGTGAGACCACGGCATCCGCTGTCGAAGAGTCAGCTCAGCTGAGCTCGCCTCCCTCCAGAAGCTCAGTCACGAGGGCGGCGATCGCGGAGCGCTCCGAGCGCATCAGGGTCACGTGGGCGAAGAGGTCGTGTCCCTTGAGCGTCTCGATGACGCTGGCGATGCCGTCGTGGCGTCCGACGCGGAGGTTGTCGCGCTGACCGACGTCGTGGGTCAGGATCACTCGGGAGTTCTGCCCCATGCGGCTGAGCACCGTCAGCAGCACGTTGCGCTCGAGCGACTGCGCCTCGTCGACGATCACGAACGCGTCGTGCAACGACCGACCGCGGATGTGCGTGAGCGGAAGCACCTCGAGGATGCCCCGTTCGACGATCTCCTCCATGACGTTGCCCGAGACCACCGAGCCGAGCGTGTCGAAGACCGCCTGCCCCCACGGGCCCATCTTCTCGCCCTGGTCGCCGGGGAGGTACCCGAGCTCCTGGCCCCCGACGGCGAACAGCGGTCGGAACACGATGATCTTCTTCTGCTGCTGCCGCTCGAGCACCGCCTCGAGACCCGCGCAGAGCGCCAGTGCCGACTTTCCGGTGCCCGCACGCCCGCCGAGCGAGACGATGCCGATGTCGGGGTCGGTGAGCAGGTCGATCGCGATCCGCTGTTCGGCRGATCGCCCGTGCATCCCGAAGATGTCGCGATCGCCACGCACGAGCTTGTACTCGCCGTCGCCGGTCACCCTGCCGAGGGCGGATCCCCGCTCGGAGTGGATGATGAGCCCGGTGTTGACCGCCAGGCCTCTGGCGTCTTCACTGATGCCCACCTCGCTCTCGTACAGGTCGCTGATCTCATCGCCCGACAGGTCGAGCGTGGTGATGCCGGTCCAGCCCGAGTCGATGGCCTGCTCGGCGAGGTACTCCTCGGCGCGAAGGCCGAGGGACGCCGCCTTGACCCGCATCGGAAGGTCTTTCGAGACGATGGTGACGTCCTGCCCGTCCTGCGCGAGGTTCATGGCGACGGAGAGGATGCGGGTGTCGTTGTCGCTCAGCCGGATCCCGGCGGGGAGCACCGACGAGTCGGTGTTGGCCAGCTCCACGCGGAGCGTGCCGCCCTCGCCCACCTCGACCGGGAAGTCCAGACGGCCGTGCTCGATGCGCAGGTCGTCGAGGTGACGCAGCGCCTGACGGGCGAAGTAGCCGATCTCGGGGTCGTGGCGCTTGCCCTCGAGCTCGGTGATGACCACGACCGGGACGACCACCGAATGCTCGGCGAACCGGAAGAAGGCCTGAGGATCACTCAGCAGGACGGACGTATCGAGCACGTAGGTCCGGAGATCCTGATCAGGATCAGCGGACGCTGCTCGCGTCGTCGTCTTACGGGTGGACTGCTGCGCTGTGCCTGTGGACTGCTGCGCTGTACGTGAGGTCACGACCCACTCCCGACCCGGGGAATCCCGGTTTGTTCGAACGAGTCGACCAGGGGGTCACGAGTCGTCAACCTGAGGCCGACCCGACGGGCGCCTTGCCCGATGCCTAGAAGCTACGACCAGGTGCCGACATTCGCCTGGCTCGACACGCCACCAGTTCGTTACGTGTTGATTAACGGGACGTGACCGACCACTTGATGCACGGTCTCAGCGGCCGAAGCGCCGATCGCGGTCGGCGAAGTCGCGAATCGCTCGCAGGAAGTCGACCTGGCGCAGATCCGGCCCGAGCGCCTCGACGAAGTAGAACTCGCTGTGCGCGCTCTGCCACAGCAGGAAGTCGCTCAGTCGCTGCTCGCCGCTCGTGCGGATGACGAGATCGGGATCCGGCTGGCCGCCGGTGTAGAGATGTTCGCCGATCATCTCGGGTGTGAGATGCGCGGCGAGGTCTTCGATCGTCCCTCCGGACGCCTGATGCGCGGTGACGATGCTGCGCACGGCGTCGACGATCTCGTTGCGGCCGCCGTAGCCGACCGCGAGGTTGACGTGCAGCCCCGTGTGGTCGCGCGTGCGCTCCTGTGCGTCGTCGAGCACTCTCGCGAGCTCCGCGGGGAGGATGTCCGAGCGGCCGACATGCTTCACTCGCCAGTTGCCCTCGCGCGACAGAGCCTCGGCGAGCTCCGCGATGATCTCGATCAGGTCGGCCAGCTCTGCCGAGTCGCGCTTGAGCAGGTTGTCACTCGACAGAAGATAGAGCGACACGACGCGGATGCCGAGCTCGTCGCACCATCCGAGGAACTCCCGCATCTTGGCGGCACCGGCCCGATGCCCCTCAGCCGGAGTGTCATAACCCAGCTGACGCGCCCAACGCCGATTGCCGTCGATCATCATTGCGACGTGGTGCGGAACCGACTCGGGGTCGAGGTGTCGGCGAAGCCTGCTGGTATAGAGCCGGTACAGCGGCCCCCGCCCCTGAACATCGCGTGACATCACCTCCCTACGCTATCGTGTCGGCGGTCTCGGGACCGAGGATCGATGCTCAGGATATGTACGCTCGGCTGCATGATCGCCCGCATAGAGTGAGGGCGTGAGCACACCCGACTCCTCGGTACCCGACGTCCCCCAGCTGCCCCTCCTGGAGGATGCCGCGCACGACGTCGCCGCGGCCGAGATCAAACCCACCTGGCGAGGCTGGCTGCATGCGGCCACCTTCCCGATCGCCATCGTCGCCGGTGTGGTGCTGATCGTCGTCGCCCAGAGTGGCGCCGCGAAGTGGGCTGCGGCGGTGTTCATGGCGTCATCGCTGCTGCTGTTCGGCAACTCGGCGCTGTATCACCGGATCGACTGGAGTCCGAAGGTCAAGATGATCCTCAAGCGGATCGACCACGCGAACATCCTGCTCCTGATCGCCGGGACGTACACCCCGCTCGCCGTGCTGGCGCTCCCCCCGGGCAAGGGCGCGCTGCTCCTCGTCTTCGTCTGGTCCGGTGCGCTGGTCGGCATCCTGTTCCGCGTGTTCTGGATCAATGCCCCTCGGTGGCTGTATGTCGCGCTCTACCTGCTGCTCGGATGGGCGGCGGTGATGTACCTCGCCGACCTGTTCGTCGCGAACGCGACCATGATGGCGCTCGTCATCGTCGGCGGCCTGCTCTACACGGGCGGCGCGATCGTCTACGCGCTCAAGAAGCCCAATCCGTGGCCTGGCCATTTCGGCTTCCACGAGATCTTCCACCTGTGCACGGTGCTCGCGTTCCTGTGCCACTGGGTCGCGTGCCTGCTCATCGCGCTGGCGCCGCTGTCCCCGTCGCTCGGGGCCTGAACCGCTCCGGTCAGGTCAGCGCTTCTCGGGGTCGTCGTCGCCCTCGCGGACGATCGGCAGATCGGCATCCGTCTCGGTCGCCTCGTCGGCCGCGAGCGCGGCCTCTTCGGCATCGAGCTCGTCCCTGACCTCTTCGCGGTAGCGCACCCGACGGATCCGACGGTTCATGTCGAGGATCAGCAGGATCACCGCGATGAGGATGATCACCACGGCGGCGAAGCCGACGAATCCGGGCGTGACCAGCTCCGGTGCCACGGTCATCGTGGGCGTCGGCATCGGGGTCTCGGTCAGAGCAAGCATGGAGTCTGCCTTTCATGCGCAGGTCGCATAACCTGGAGTTACCAGCCTAACGACCGGAAGACCCACCCCGTGACGACCGCACAACAGCTCGACGACCGCTATGGCCGCACCCGCACCCGACGGGGTCCGTGGATCATCGTCATCGCCATCGCCGCGCTTCTCGTCGGCGCGTTCGGCTGGATGATCGTCACGTCGCAGATGAACGCCGTCGACTCCGACGACCTCGGCTTCGACCTGGTCGACGAGCACAGCGTCACCGTGCGCTTCCAGATCACCGGAGTGCAGGGCAAGGACGTGGCCTGCGTCGTCGAGGCACTCGACGAGGAGTTCGGCGTGGTCGGCTGGAAGGTCGTCGAGATCCCTGCGGGAGACACGCATTCGCAGGCGCTCTCGGCCACGGTTCCCACCGTCTCAGCCGCGACGACAGGTTTGGTGAACAGCTGCTGGGTCGCCTAGACTCGTGCCAGACAGATGACGCCCTGGCACGTGCCGGGGCGTCTTGGCATATCCCCCGCGGAACGTCGCCGGGTACCTACCGAAGGAGCTTCGTCATGTCTACTGACGCTCAGGTTCCCTTCCTCACGCAGGAAGCGTATGACCGGCTCGTCGCCGAGCTCGAGCACCTCTCCACCACCGGTCGCGAAGAGATCGCCAAGCGCATCGAAGCGGCCCGCGAAGAGGGCGACCTCAAGGAGAACGGCGGCTACCACGCCGCCAAGGACGAGCAGGGCAAGCAGGAGGCGCGGATCCGCACCCTCGAGAACCTCCTCAAGACGGCCAAGGTCGGTGAGGCGCCCGCGAGCCGCGGCATCGTCGAGCCCGGCACCGTCGTCACCGCGATCGTCGCCGGCGGCGAAGAGGTCTTCCTGCTCGGCAGCCGCGAGATCGCCGTGGGCAGCGACCTCGACGTCTACAGCGAGGCCAGCCCGCTCGGACAGGCGATCCTCGGACTCAAGGTCGGCGAGAAGTCGTCCTACGAGGCTCCGAACGGCCGCGCGATCTCGGTCGAGATCGTGAACGTCGACACCTACACGGGCTGACACCGGTCAGCATCGGGCTCGTGCCCTGACATGCAGATGCCCCGTCCGACCGGACGGGGCATCTGCATGTCAGGGCTGAGTGCGCGTCGCGTCAGTCCGGCACGACGATCGGCTGGAAGCCGGCGTGACGGAGCGTGTCCAGGGTGTGCTCGGAGTGCTCGGCACCGCGCGTCTCGACGCTGAGCTCGAGGAACACCTCGCTGATCTGCAGGCCGTGCCCGTGCCGCGTGTGCATGGCCTCGATGACGTTGGCTCCCGCCTGGGCGATGAGCTCCGAGACTCGCGCGAGCTGACCGGGGCGATCGGGCAGCGGGATGCGGATCGTGAGATAACGGCCCGAGGCCGCGAGGCCGTGGGAGACGACACGCTGCAGCAGCAGCGGGTCGATGTTGCCTCCGGAGACGACGGCCATGGTCGTGCCGCTCGCCTTCACCTTGCCGGCGAGGATCGCGGCGACACCCACCGCTCCGGCGGGCTCCGCGATCACCTTGGACTGCTCGAGAAGAACCAGAATGGCGCGCGCCAGGTCGTCGTCGGTCACGGTGACGACCTCGTCGACGAGGTCCTTGATGATCTCGAACGGTATGGCTCCCGGTCGCGCGACCAGGATTCCGTCGGCGATCGTCGGCTTCGTCTCGATGTCGACGGGGTACCCGGCCTCCAGCGAGGGGATCATCGCCGCGGCGTTCTCGGCCTGTACGCCGATGATGCGCACCGTGCGCCCGAGTTCGGCAGCCTTGGCCTTCACCGCGGCCGCGACGCCGGCGATGAGGCCCCCGCCGCCGATTCCCAGCACGATCGTGTCGACATCGGGAGCGTCCTCGAGCAGCTCGAGTCCGAGTGTGCCCTGCCCGATGACGACGTCGCGGTGGTCGAACGGATGGATGATCACTGCCCCGGTGCGTTCGGCGAACTCCGCAGCGAGTCGCAGCGAGGTCGCCACGGTCTCTCCCTCGAGCACGACCTCGGCACCGTAGCTCCTCGTCGCCAGCAGCTTGGGCACCGGAATGCCCAGGGGCACGAAGATGGTCGCCTGGATTCCGAGCGTCTGAGCCGCGAGGGCGACGCCCTGTGCATGGTTTCCGGCGGACGCTGCGACCACGCCGCGTGAACGCTCCTCGGCGCTCAGCTGCGAGAGGCGGTATGCCGAACCACGGATCTTGAAGGATCCCGTTCGCTGCAGGTTCTCCATCTTGAGCACCACCGGTGCGCCGAGCACGTCCGACAGGGCGCGCGAGGGCAGGGTCGGCGTTCGCGTGATCACCTCAGCCAGACTCTGAGCGGCGTTCTCGAACTCGGTCAGGCTGGGGACTGCGCTCATCGATTCCTCCGTGTGCGCTCGCGTGGCACTGTGCTCCAGATAAGGTCTGCGTTCGGTTTATCGCCGGTGCGCCAGGCGCCGGTGCTGACTGTGACCGCGGCGACGTTGACGAAGGCCGCGAGAGGCACCGCGAACAGCGCGCCGGGGATGCCGCCGACCATCGAGCCCCCGGCGACCACCAGGACGACGGCGAGCGGATGCACCTTCACTGCCGAGCCCATGAGGATCGGCTGCAGGATGTGACCCTCGAGCTGCTGCACGCCGAGCACGACGGCCAGCATCGCGAGCGCGATCCAGGGGCCGTTGTAGACCAGCGCGAGCAGTACGGCGATCGCGCCGGTCACGACGGCACCGACGATCGGCACGAACGAACCGAGGAAGACGAGCACGGCGACGGGGATCGCCAGCGGCACGCCGAGCAGAGCGGCGCCGACGCCGATGCCGACCGCATCGATCGCGGCGACGAGCAGTTGGGTTCGGGCGTAGTTGACGATCGTCGCGAAGCCGTTGCTCGCGGCGGCGTCGGCGGCGGGGCGCGCAGCGCGCGGGAAGAGGCGCAGCGTCCACTCCCAGATGCCCCGGCCGTCGGCGAGCAGGCAGATCAGGATGAAGAGCGAGAGGACCGCACCGGTCACGACATGCGCCGCGGTCGTGCCGACTGCGAGCGCACCGTTCAAGAGCGTCTGAGTCTGCTCGTTGACGACCTGGAGGGCCTGGTCGATGTATCCCTGGATCTGCGAGTCGCTGAGGTGCAGCGGTCCGGTGAGTAGGAACTGACGGAACTCGTCGACCGCCTGCGCACTGCGCTCCTGCACGTCGGGCAGCTGCGCACGGACCTGCCAGATCACGAGCCACATGAGCAGGGACACGATCGCGAGCGTGCCGATGATCGAGAGGGCGACGGCCAGCCACCGCGGGAAGCGGTGGCGCAGCATCCACTGGAATCCCGGCCACAGCAGGGCCGTGATCAGGATGCCGACCATGAGCGGGATCACGAGGAGCTTCAGCTCGATGACGAGCCAGATGAATCCGGCCACCACCGCGGCGATCAGCAGAATCCGCCACGAGTATGCCGCCGTGACGCGCAGCCCTCGGGGGACCGCCTCGTCGGCCTCGGTGGTCACCGTGCGATCAAGGGAGACGGGGCGCGGACGGAAGAGGTCTCTCAGCCGCGGACGCTGCTCTTCACTCATCGCCCAAGTCTACGGCGCAGCCGCCGACCGTCGTGACGGGCCGGGCGCGGATGTCGGCGCTCGGCGCTACCCTGACGAGGTGACCGACACCCTCAGCGCCGCCCAGGCCCGTCGCATCGCGCTCGCCGCGCAGGGCTTCTCTCGTGCACGCCCGGCCTCGGTGTCGGCCCGGCACATCCACCGCGTCATGGATCGTCTCGGCGTGCTGCAGATCGACTCGGTCAACGTGTTCGCACGGTCRCACTACATGCCGCTGTTCTCGCGCCTGGGTGCCTACGAACCGGCGCTCTTCGATCGCGTCTTCCATTCGCRCACGACCCATTACGTCGAGTACATGGCTCACGAGGCGACGTTCATCCCCATCGAGGACTGGCCTCTGTGGCGATTCCGCATGGATCACTTCCGCGCCAGATGGGCGGCGCCCGACTCCTGGATGAGCACCAACACGCGCACTCTCCGCTGGGTGCAGGACGAGCTCCGAGCCAGGGGGCCGCTGCGACCGGCCGACCTCCGCGACGACGCTCCTCGCGAGCGTGGCACATGGTGGGATTGGGATGACGTGAAGCTCGCCCTCGAGCACCTGTGGCGCACCGGCGACGTGGCGATCAGCGGTCGAAAGGGCTTCGAGCGCACGTACGCGCTCGCCGAGCAGGTGATCCCCGACGCCATCCTGTCGCAGCACGTGCCCCGGGAGGACGCGATCCGCGAGCTCACCCGGCGCGCGGCACGATCGTCGGGGGTCGCGACCCAGTCGGACCTCGCGGACTACCACCGCATCCGCGACCGAGCGGCGGTGTCGCAGTCGATCGCGGATCTGGTCGACTCAGGCGAGATCCTCCCGGTCTCCGTGCGCGGCTGGGACCGCGGCGGTCGTCCGCTGCCCAGCTGGAGGCACCGCGACGCCGTGCTGCCGCGCAGGATCGACGCCGCCGCGCTCCTGACGCCTTTCGATCCCGTGGTCTGGTTCCGTGACAGGGCTCTGCGCGCCTTCGAGCTCGATTACCGGATCGAGATCTACGTTCCTGCCGAGAAGCGGCGATACGGGTACTACTCGCTGCCCGTGCTCGTCGGCGACCGCATCGTGGCGCGTGTCGATCTCAAGGCCGACCGCGCGACGTCGACGCTCCAGGTGCAATCGGCCTGGTGGGAGCCTCAGGGCCAGCCGGGCGCGGATGCCGAGAAGATCGCCGCCGAGCTCGCCCTCGCGGCGGCATGGCAGGGGCTGGCGCACGTCTCCGTCTCGCGCTGGGGCACCGCGTCCGAGGCTCTGCATGCGGCGCTGTCCGGTCGCGCAGACGCATCCGTGCGTCGCCATGTGCACGCCAGAGAGGCATCCGAGTGAATCGCCGCCTCGCGTGGACGATCGGCGGCGGTGTCGCCGCGCTCCTGGTCGCGGGGGCAGCCGTGTGGCTCTGGCAGGCGTCGAGCGACGTCCCCTCGGCACGGGCCACGCCGACCGCGACGAGCTCGCCGACACCCGATGCCGATCCGCGGGCTCTGGCGCAGCAGGCGCTCGACGATCACCTCGAGGACTGCACCTCTGTCGTGGTCACCGACGGCGTCGTCCCCGAGGGGTGCGGGATCAGGATCCCGTGGGGCACCGAGTTCGCCGCGGTCGACGACGTCCGCTTCCGCGTCGAGCGGATGCCGGTACTCGAGCTGACGGATGACGGATTCATCGCCGAAGGCGGCATCCTCGTCGCGACCGTGTCGGGCACCGGACAAGACGGCAGTCCGCGAACCGAGACCTATCGCACGGACTCGTGGACGCTCCGCGGCGACGCGAGCGTCGAGGATGGGGACGTCGATCTCGACGTGTGGTGAGCAGCGCTCCGAGTCAGCGCCCGAATACGCAGAAGGCCCGATGCGACGATGCGCATCGGGCCTTCCCGCAGGTCAGAACTGCACACGCGGCGGCTCGGAGATCGCGCCGCTGTCGGCGACCTCGAAGAACTCGCGCTCGGTGAATCCGAGCCCCTTCGCGAAGAGGTTGTTCGGGAAGACCTTGATCTTCGTGTTCAGCTCGCGGACCCCGCCGTTGTAGAAGCGGCGCGCGGCCTGGATCTTGTCTTCGGTGTCGACGAGGGCCTGCTGCACCTGCAGGAAGTTCTGGCTCGCCTGCAGCTGCGGATAAGCCTCCGCGACCGCGAAGAGGCTGCGAAGCGCCTGCTGGAGGTGCCCCTCTGCGATTCCCGCCTCACCCGGGCTGCCGGCCGAGAGCGTCTCCGCTCGCGCACGAGTGACGTTCTCGAAGACCGCCTTCTCATGCGAGGCGTAACCCTTGACCGTCTCGATGAGGTTGGGTATCAGATCTGCCCTGCGCTTCAGTTGGACCGTGATGCCACTCCACGCCTCGTCGACGCGGACGTTCAGCTGCACCAGCGAGTTGTAGGTCGCCCAGAGGTAGATTCCGATGAGCAGAATCACACCGACGACGATCAGTACCGGCACGAGCCATTCCATCAGAGGCCCACCCTTCCTCGTGTTTGTCTCATCCTATCGGCGCAGCCTGCGCGTCGACTGGGTGCGGCGGTCAGGCGCAGAACCCGGATCATGCGCCGAGAACCCGATCGAGGTATCGATTGGTGAACCGACGCTCGGGGTCGAGCCGGTCGCGCAGCGCGGTGAAATCGCCGAAACGGGGATAGCGCTCCTGCAGCTGCTCGGCTGTCTGCGTGTGCAGTTTGCCCCAGTGCGGGCGCCCGCCGTGCTCGAGCATGATCTGCTCCACGGCCTCGAAGTAGGCGGACGGGTCGGCGCGCCAGTAGCGGTGGACCGCGATGTATCCGCTCGCCCTGCCGTATGCCGTCGACAGCCACCTGTCGTCCTCCGCCGCGAAGCGCACCTCGATCGGGAACTCGATGCGCCACCCGCGTCGCTCGATGAGGTCGCGGACCGCGCGGAACGCCGGCACCACGTTCTCGGCGGGCACCGCATATTCCATCTCACGGAACCTGACAGTACGGCTCTGGGTCAGGACTCGATGCGAGAGCTCTGTGTACCGCCGGTCGCCCGTGAGCTTCACCGCAAGCCTGTTGAAGGGCGGGGTGATGGCCGGCATCGCCTGTCCCGTCGCGCACACCGCTCGGTACACGCCGTTCGAGAGCACCGTCTCGTCGATCCAGCGCCCCAGGACGGGAAGCGGCTGCCGCCTCGTCGACTCCGGCACCCTCGTCTGTCTCTTGGTCAGGGCGATGTCGGTGTGCGGAAACCAGTAGAACTCGAAGTGGTCCGATGCCTCGACCCTGTCGTGCAGGGCCTCGAGAACGTCGTCGAGCGGTTCCGGCTCATCGATCGCCTCCATGAGGAAGATCGGCACGCACTGCAGCGTCACCTCGACCAGGATGCCGAGCGCGCCCAGACCCAGCGCGATAGCGGGGAGCAGGTCTGCGTTCTGTCCCTCGTCCACCCGGAGGAACTCCCCTGCGGCGGTCACCAGCGTCGCGCCGACGACCTGGGTCGCGAGGCCGCCGAAGCCGGCGCCGGTACCGTGCGTCCCCGTCGAGACCGCACCCGAGATGGATTGCCGGTCGATGTCGCCGAGATTCTCCATCGCGAGGCCGAACGGTGCGAGGAGCGAAGGGATGCGGTGCAGTCGTGTGCCCGCGAGCAGCGTCGCTCGTCCGGTGGCCGCGTCCGCCGACACCAGGCCCTGCATGTCGTCGAGCTCCAGGAGCACGCCGGGAGCGACGGCGATGCCCGTGAAGCTGTGTCCCGCGCCGACCGCCTTCACCGTGAGCCCCTGCGCGACCGCGGCGCGGACCGCGCGCTGCACGCCTTCAGGGCTTCGCGGGCGCTCGACGCGCAGCGGTGTGACCTGCGCAGACCTCGCCCAGTTCTGCCAGGTGCCCCCGATCCGGGTCACAGGAACGCCTTCCCCTCGCCGCGATATGTCGGAAGCTCGTCGACGATCTCATCGCCCGAGACGAGCTGGTAGCTGTCGATGCGCTCGGCAGGCTCGCCGCTCTTCGCGTGGCGGAACCAGACACGGTCGCCCACTCCGAGCCGCTCGGCCTCGCGGCCCTGCAGCGGTGTCTGCACCTCGCCTGCGGCCTCGCGGGACAGCGTGCGCAGCCCCTGCGGCCAGACGGGCAGCGGTTGCCGCGACGCGACAGCGGGGCCGGAAGCGATCCATCCGCCGCCGAGCACGGTTGCGATGTCGGCCGCGGGGCGCCGCACCACGTCGAACGCGAAGGCGGACGCCGGCGCGGGGCGGAATGATCGATAGCCGTCGAAGAGATGCCCGCCGAGCAGTCCGCTGCCCGCGCTCGCCTCGGTCAGCGATTCGTCGCTGCCAGTGAACTCGAGCGAACCGGTTCCGCCGCCGTTGAGGAATTCGAGCGATGCGACCTCTGACAAGGCGCCGACGATCGCGGCTCGACGCTCACGCAGCTCGGATCGGGAACGCGCCTGCATGAGACGGATCACCGGCGCATCCGCTCCGGCGTTGTCTCCCTGGCCCGCGATCTGAGCCTCGTACATCTGAAGTCCGACGAGCCGGAACCCGGGGCGGCGCACGATCTTGCGTGCGAAGGCGGCGACCTCGCCCGCGGTGAACAGAGCAGACCGTCGCACCCCGATGTGGCCGAGCGCGACGGATCGCAGTGATGCGTCGGCGTCGACCGCGACCCGGATGTCCGGGCGGCTGCCTGCGGGCGCGACGCTGTCGATGATGTCGAGGTGCGCCGGATCGTCGACCATCAACGTGATCCGTTGCGCCGCCTCCTCGGATTCGAAGAGCTGTGCGAGTCCCGCGCGGTCGACCGTCGGATAGCCGACGACGATGTCATCGTGCGTCTCGGCGAGCCACAGAGCTTCGGCCAGCGTGAAGGCGAGGATCCCTCTGAACCCGGGCAGCTGCAGCACGGCGTCGAGCACCGAGCGCACCCGCACGGACTTCGACGCGACGCGGATCGGCAGTCCGCCCGCGCGAACCAGCAGATCCAGGGCGTTGTAGCGCAGAGCTTCTCGATCGATCACTGCCACGGGAGCCGGCAGATGGCCGGTCGCCGCAGACAGGCGCGGCCAGAATCGTGACGGGTCGAGCCACTCGGGGGAAACGGCGTTTCGTTCCTGATCGGGGCTCAGATCGGCGGTGAGGTCGAGCACTCCCCCACCTTATGGGGTGGGCGGACTCGGATTCAGTCTTTCTGAGATCGAGTTGCACTGCCTGTCGCGACCCCTATCTGGAAATCCCGATACATCAGCGGCGATCGTCGTAATGAACAGCACGGATCGCCGTCTTGATCTCTGAGGCCGCCATTCACGGCGGTCTCACCGGCCATGCCCGGCCGGTCGCCGGGGGGCGGCGATGCTGTCTGATCAGCATCACGGGGAGGCGGGCGCGGGGGGCGCCCGCCTCCCCTCGCGCGGCTCGGGCAGCACGGCGAGCGTGGCACCGCGTCTGTCGCGCACCCAGATGCGACCCCCGTGTACTCTGAGCCAGTCACGGCATGGAGCCCCCGTAGCCCAATGGCAGAGGCAGGCGACTTAAAATCGCTTCAGTCTGGGTTCGAGTCCCAGCGGGGGCACGTCGTGCTCTGCTCAGTCCTCCACGAGCCGGTCCGCGAGATCGGGTGGACGCGTGCTCCGCGCCTTCGACCCACGTGCCTCACGGACGCGTCGGACGATGAGCACGGCGAGCGCGACGGCGAGCGCGGAGTACACGGCGTAGTCGAGGTAGCCGAGCAGGTGCTCCAGCTGTTCGTGCTGAGTGCCGAGCAGCGCACCGACCCCGATGAGCAGCGTGTTCCACAGGCCACTGCCCACGATCGTGTACACGCTGAAGCGGGTCAGGTTCATGCGAGTCGCGCCCGCGGGAATCGAGATGAGGCTGCGCACGCCGGGAACCATCCGGCCGACGAGCACCGTCCACCCGCCGCTTCGCCGGAACCAGTGCACTCCGCGATCCAGGTCCGCACGGCTGACCAGCTTGGTGGCGGAGAGGAGCCGTACCGCCCGATCGATGCCGATCGCCGCACCGAGCCAATAGAGCAGGAGTGCGCCGATCCACGACGCCAGAGTGCTCCAGACGATCAGCCATCCGAGGGTGAGCTCGCCGCTCTGGCTCAGATACCCCGCGAAGGGCAGGATCACCTCGCTGGGAATGGGCGGGACGAGCACCTCGAGGAACACCAGCACACCCACCCCGATGTCGCCGAGCTGGGTGAGAACGTCAGCGGCGAATCCGGTGAGGCCGGAGAACCCGTGATCCGACGCCGACGGGGCGGCGGTCATGCTGGCGGTGCTCATGCCGGCGGTGCTCATCGACCGAACAGATCGCCGATGCCCGGAATGCCGAGATCACCGAGCCGCTGTCCCCATTCGCTCGCCGTGTCGCCGAGGCCCGAGACGGTCTCGCCCGCCGACCCGAGAACGCCTTCCGCCGCTCCCGCAAGCTCCTCGCCGCCGAGGCCGCTCGCGATCGCCTCGACGTCGACGCCCTGGGCGAGGGCGTCGAAGTCGACTCCGAGACCGGCAGCCTGCTCGAGGAGAGGAGCGGCGACGGCACTGCCGACCGCGCCCACCGCGACGACCCCCAGCGCGCCCACCGCGGCTCCGCCGACCGCACCGGCAGCACCGAACCCGCGCACGCGCGAGAGGATGCCGCGCATGCGCCCCGGACGGGCAGCCTCGGACCGACCGGCGGCGCGGGCGAGATCATCGGCCGATGCCGATGCCGGGCGCTCGCCCGGAGCGAGTTCTGCGTTCATGCGCTCCTGCACCTGCGCACGCTGCGCGGGAGTCAGGCGCGCGAAGGCCTCGCGATGGATCTGCTCCACGCGGTGCGGATCGGCAGTCTCGAGCAGGTAGTCGTACCGCGCGATGGCTGCCCGGTCGGCATCCGACACCGCACCGGCCGCACCGCGCGCACCGGCCGCACCGCGCGCGCCGGCCGCAGGCGGCGAGTAGGGATCCCGGCCCGACGGACGCGCGGGCGGGGGCGAGTAGCGATCGGTTCCGGCCTGACGCCCGACCGGTGAAGACGGCGTCGCTGCCTGCGAACCGGTGCGATCCGTGCGGGATCCGTTCTCGTCGAGATCGAGGGCGCGAGCGGCCATCCCGAGCAGTCGGTTGAGTCTTCCCATGGTGACGGTTCCTTCGTGGGTGTGGACGACCACGGAACTCGACAGCGGGGCAGTGAGGGTCCATGGTCGTCCGCGGATACGGACGCCAGGTCTCCTCCACCCTCACGGGCCGGTGGGCCGGAACACGACTTCGTGTCCGTAATGACGACGCCACCGCAGACGGGAGTACTCCCCTTGCGCTGCCGAGGCTAGCAAGCGCGCCTATGAGGCCGGTGCAAGACACGCCCTCGCCGGAGACGACGAACGCCCCGACTCCGAAGAGTCGGGGCGTTCGAGGGGACGACTACTTGGCGGCAGCCGTCGCAGCGGTCTTCTTCGCAGCCGGCTTCGTGGCGGCGGTCTTCTGACCTGCCGGCTTCTCGTCGGCGGCCTTGTCGGAGGCCGTCGCCTGAGCGGCCGGAGCCGTTACGGCGGGAGCCGGAGCGTCAGCGGCCGGACGCGGGCGTGCAGCGAACTCCTCGAAGACGTAGCGCGGGTTCTGCACCGTCTCGAGGTTCACCAGGTCGCGGCCGAGCCACAGGTTGTTCCACCAGCCCCAGACCACGCGGAACTTGCGCTCCCACGTCGGCATCGCGAGACCGTGGTAGCCACGGTGCGCGACCCAGGCGACGAAGCCCTTGAGCGCGATCTTGCCGGACTGGAAGACACCGTTGTAGAGCCCGAGGCCGGCGACGGCACCGAGGTTCTTGTGGAAGTACTCCTTCGGGTCCTCACCACGCAGCACGGCGACGAGGTTCTTCGCGAGGAGCTTCGCCTGACGCACGGCGTGCTGCGCGTTCGGCACGCAGAAGCCGCCGACGCCACCACCCGAGAGGTCGGGAACGGCCGAGACGTCACCGGCGGCCCAGGCGCCCTCGACGAAGGCCTCGGGCGTGCCGACACGGAGGTCTGCGCGGGTCTGGATGCGGCCGCGCTCTTCGATCGGCAGATCGCCGCCGCGCACGACGGTCGGGTTCGCCATGACACCGGCGGTCCAGACGATCAGGTCGGTGGGGATGACCTCGCCGGTCGACAGCTCGACGTTGCCGTCGACGGCGCTGGTGAGCTGCGTGTCGAGGTGCACGTTGGCGCCTCGCTTCGCCAGGTCCTTGAGGACCCACTCGCTCGTCGGCAGCGACACCTCGGGCATGATGCGACCCATCGCCTCGATGAGGTGGAAGTGCGTGTCTTCGAAGCTGATCTGCGGGTACTTGCCCACGAGCGACGACGCGAGCGAACGGAGCTCTGCGAAGACCTCGATGCCGGCGAAGCCACCACCGACGACGACGACCGAGAGCAGACGATCGCGCGCGGGTCCGGCGGGCAGCGAGGCCGCCTTGTCGAAGTTCGACATCAGGCGATCGCGGATCGCGACGGCCTCTTCGATGGTCTTCAGACCGATCGCGTTGTCGGCGATGCCGGGGATCGGGAAGGTGCGGGAGACCGCGCCAGCGGTCACCACGATCTGGTCGTACGAGAACTCGTACGGCTCTCCCACCGGAGGGGTGATCGTCGCGACCTTCTCAGCGTGGTTGATGCCCGTCACCTTGGCGGTGAGCACGTTCGTTCGCTTGAGGTGACGACGGTGCGCGACCACCGAGTGGCGGGCTTCGATCGAGCCGGCGGCGACCTCGGGAAGGAACGGCTGGTACGTCATGTACGGCAGCGGGTCGACCATGGTGACGTCTGCTTCACCCTTGCGAAGGTGCTTCTCCAGCTTCCACGCCGTGTAGAAGCCTGCATAGCCTCCACCGACGATCAGAATCTTGGGCACAGTGCTGTTCTGAGGCACAGGGGGACAACTCCTCGGGAGTCAGGGATGTGGCGTGCGAGCGCGCGCCGATCGGATGCGCCGGGCAGCTGCGGTGACGCCAAGCGCTATCAGGATACCAGGGACTGTGAGCGCGATGAGCGGCAGGGTACCGTAGCGCAGCGAATCAGCGCTGGGAAGCAGCGGTGAACCGGGCTCGGTCGGCGCGTCGGCATCCGGCAGGGGCGGCACCTCGACCGGCGCGGCGGTGGGTTCGGGCTGCGGAACGCTCTCTGCGCGTCGGAACAGGCGGACCCACTCGGCGAGGTCGCCCATCGGATTCTCGGAGACCTTCGGCACGTCCGCGGTGATCGCCGCGTCGGCATCCACCAGCCCGTAGCCGTAGAGAGGATCGGGGAGGTCGGCCATGCCCGGCACCTTGATCGCGGTCTTGATGATGCGATTGATGACGTTGGCGGCATCGAGCTCGGGGTGCGCAGACCGGACGAGCGCCGCGATGCCTGCGACGATGGGCGCCGCACCGCTCGTGCCGCTCCAGGGCACGACGGTGCCGTCGGCCGAGACGCCCCGCAGCCCCTCACTGGGCGCGGCGATCCCGATGGTGATCCCCTGAGTCGACGCCTCGATGCTCGCCGTCCCCGTCTGGTCGACTCCGCCGACCGTCAGCACGCCGGGGATCGTCGCGGGAGCGCCGATGATGTTGGTGCCGCTCCCCCGGTTTCCCGCGGCGACGACCACCACCACGTCATGCTCGAATGCGTAGAGGAACGCGTCGTCCCAGCTCCTGTCCCAGTCCAGCGTGTTCGTGGTGAACGAGAGGTTGATGATGTCGGCCCCATGGTCGACCGCCCACCGCATGGCCTTCGCGACCTGCTCGGTGAACGGCACTGCGGCGGCGGCGCCGAAGCCCACGGAGATCGACAGCAGATCGGCCTCGGGGGCGACTCCGATCATGCCCTTGCCGTCGGCAGAGCCGCGTCCGGCGGCGAGCGAGGCCACCCACGAGCCGTGATTGCCGTCGATGGCACCCACCGGGGTGCGGCCGTCGGGGGTTCCGGTGCCAGACACGTCGGTGCCACCCACGACGGCGTCATCGAACACGCCAGGGACCTTGCCGATCCCGGTGTCGATGACGGCGATCGTGACCCCGTCGCCGCGAGTGGTCTGCCAGGCGTCGCGGATGCCGGCTCCGTCGAGCCAGTACTGAGCGGCGCGATCCGGATCTGCGGGGTCGTCCGGCACCGGCGGCGGGGTCGCTGCCGCGCCGAGGAGCAGGACGGATGCCACGATCGTCGCCATCGCGACGCCGTTGCGCAGCATCCGCGGCCGCCTCATACGGTCGATGCCTCGACGTCACGCAGGGCCGCACCGGGGTCGTCGCACCGGCACTTCTCCGGCGACCACGTCGAGCGCTCGAGCGCCGCATCGCCGATCGGGTTCACGCCGGGACCTGCCGCGAGAGCGTGACCGGCCAGAGCATGCAGGCACTTGACGCGCGACGGCATGCCGCCGGCGGAGATCCCATCGATCTCGCTGACCTCGCCGAACTGCGCCCGGTCGGCGAGGTACGCCTCATGCGCGGCGAGGTACGCCGCGGCGACGCCCTCGTCCTCGGCGAGCAGCGCGGAGAGCTCGGGCATGACCTGCGTGGCCTCGAGGGTCGACATCGCGGCCGTCGCGGCCGGATGCGTCAGGTAGTAGAACGTGGGGAACGGTGTTCCGTCCGGGAGCCTGGGTGTCGTGGCGACGACCGTGGGGTTGCCGCACTCGCAGCGGGCTGCGATTCCCACGACGCCACGGGCGGTCCTGCCCAACTGGGCCGACACCACGGCGAGCTCGGCGGTCGTGGGGGCGGGGAATGGCGGCGTGGTCACCTATCCAGCGTACGGGAGCCGACCGGGAGGATGCTCTGAGCGCGCTCCCCGCTCGGCGGCGCCGACGGTCAGCGGCTGACGGCGGCCGTGTCGCTCAGCCCCGCGGACGTCAGCGTGCGCAGCAGCTGCGGCATCCAGTCGGAGGGCGTCTCTTCGAGGGTGTCGCTGACCGGCCCCTGCTGCTGCGGGAGCGCTGCGGGGTCGAGATCGTTGTCGATCAGATACACGACCTCGCCGGGCTTGACATAGTACAGGCGCTCGCGCGCCTGGGTGGTGATGTAGGCCGGGTCGCTCCAGCGCTCACGCTCTTTCTCGAGCGCCGCGATCTGGTCTTCGGAGACCTGGATCGACTGCTCCAGAGCCGAGATCTTCTGCCGCTGGTCGATGAAGGTGCCCAGCGTCGGCACCAGCACCCATGCCCCGAGCACGACGAGCGACAGCATGATGACCGAGAACGCCGAGAGGCGGATGCCGGAGGCCCACTCGCGCACGTCGACCCGACGTTCCTGGGAGCCTCGATTCGCGGCTCCCCTGGGCTGACGGGCGGACGGACGCGGGGTCGACTTCGCCGCCGGCGTGGTGCGGGATGCGCCCGAAGACGCCGAAGGAGGAGCCGGTCGTCGTGCCACGGCTCCTCCTCCGTACGTGCCGCTCAGGCGGCGTGTGTCTGTCTCTGCTGTGTTCAGCCCTGGTAGCGCGGGAACGCGGAACGGCCGGCGAAGACAGCCGCGTCGCCCAGCTCTTCCTCGATGCGCAGAAGCTGATTGTACTTCGCGACGCGCTCGCTGCGAGCAGGCGCACCAGCCTTGATCTGACCCGCGTTCGTCGCGACCACGAGGTCGGCGATCGTGGTGTCCTCGGTCTCACCCGAACGGTGCGACAGCATGGCGGTGTAGCCCGAGCGCTGCGCGAGGCTGACCGCGTCGAACGTCTCGGTGAGCGTTCCGATCTGGTTGACCTTGACGAGCAGCGAGTTGGCGACGCCGCGCTTGATGCCGTCGGCGAGACGGGTCGGGTTCGTGACGAACAGGTCGTCGCCGACGAGCTGGACCTTCGAGCCGAGAGCGTCGGTGAGGAGCTTCCAGTTGTCCCAGTCGTCCTCAGCCAGCGCGTCCTCGATCGTGACGATCGGGAAGTCGTTGACCAGGCCCTCGTAGTACTCGATCAGCTCGGGGCCGCTCCAGTCCTTGTTGTCGAGGCGGTAGACGCCGTCCTTGAAGAACTCGGTGGCTGCGACGTCGAGGCCCAGCGCGATGTCGGTGCCCGGCGTGAAGCCGGCCTTCTCGATCGCCTTGACGAGGAAGTCGAGCCCCTCGCGGTTGCTGGGCAGATCGGGGGCGAAGCCGCCCTCGTCGCCGAGACCCGTCGCGTAGCCTGCGGCCTTCAGCTCGCCGCGCAGCACGTGGTAGGTCTCGACGCCCCAGCGGAGTGCCTCGGAGTAGGTCTCGGCGCCGATCGGGGCGAGGAAGAACTCCTGCATGTCGATGCCGTTGTCGGCGTGCTCGCCGCCGTTGATGACGTTGAAGAGCGGAACGGGCAGCAGGTGCGCGTTCGGGCCGCCCAGGTAGCGGAACAGCGGCAGGTCTGCGGAGTCGGCCGCGGCCTTGGCGACCGCGAGGCTGACGCCGAGGATCGCGTTGGCGCCGGTGCGCTGCTTGTTGTCGGTGCCGTCGGTCTCGATCAGGATCGCGTCGACGATGCGCTGCTCGCTCGCCTCGACACCCTCGAGCGCCGGGCCGAGCTCGTCGATGATGGCGTCGACCGCCTTGAGGACGCCCTTTCCGCCGTAGCGGCTCTTGTCGCCGTCGCGGAGCTCGTACGCCTCGAATGCGCCGGTGGATGCACCGGACGGGACGGCCGCCCGCTGGACCACACCGTCGTCGAGGAGCACCTCCACCTCAACGGTCGGGTTACCGCGCGAGTCGAGAATCTCGCGTGCGCCTACAGCCTCGATCAGTGCCACTGATGTGCTCCTTGCTCAGAGAAAAGGTTGTGTGGAGCGTCGTCGATCCGCGCCCAGTCTAGCCCGCCCGCGCTCGACCTCCCGGGTCCGTCTCGGCGGCTCACACCACGACGGCGAGGGCGAAGCCGTCCCAGCCCTTGGCGCCGACCGTCTGCAGGGCGGTCGCGTCGAAGCGGGGATCCTCCCCCAGCATCCGCAGCGCGTCTCTGGTGCCGACGACCTTGGAGTCGGCCGAGTCCGCACGGACGATCTCGCCCTCCCGTCCGATGTTGTCGAGCACGATCACGGTTCCGGGATGCCCCAGCTTCGCCGCCCAGTCGAGGTAGACGGTGTTCGACTCCTTGTCGGCATCGATGAAGACCAGGTCGAAGCCGCCCACCAGCGTCGGGAGCACGTCGGCACCCCGGCCGATCCGGATGTCGACACGCTCTCCGACCCCGGCGGCATCGATGCTCGCCCGCGCGACGGCGGCGTTGTCGGCTTCGGCCTCGACCGTGACGACGCGGCCTTCCGGCCCCACGGCACGAGCGAGCCAGATCGTCGAATAGCCCCCGAGCGTGCCGATCTCGAGCACGCGCCGAGCGCCGCTGATGCGCGCGAGGAGGTTGAGCATCTTGCCGCCGACGGGCGCGACCTCGATCTCGGGGAGACCGGCGTCGCGCTGGGCCGACAGCGCCGACTCGAGGTGCGGATCGTGCCCCACGAGCAGCTCGGCGAGATAGGCATCGGCGTTCGACCAGGCTGCGGGAGTGGAATCCATGCCCTCAGCAAACCGTGACGCCTCGGGAGCGTCAAGAGGGTTGCGGAGGCTACTCCGCGCGCGGAGCGGACAGCAGTCGGCCGGGCCCGTCGGCGAGCTCGGGCTGTTCACGGAACTGCCCGGTGACGACGAGGACGGCGATGACCGCTGCCGCGACGATCCACCCCGCGAGGCCGAGCGGTCCGGCGAGCGCGAGATCGGGCTGCGATGCGGCGAAGATGACGATCAGCCCGGCGGCGGCGTTGAGGGAGCCATGGGCGAGCACAGCAGGCCAGACCGAGGCGGAGCGCAGGCGCAGCCAGCCCAGGAGAACACCCCAGGCCATGCAGCCACCGATCATGAAGAGCACACCGGTGATGTCTGTGCGTCCGAAGTTGTAGCCCAGCAGGATCAGCGGGCTGTGCCAGACGCCCCAGATCGCTCCGCTGAGGAGCAGCGTGGGCCAGGTGCCGAGCGGACGCAGCGCGGGCACCAGCCATCCGCGCCATCCGAGCTCTTCGCCGAACGCCAGCACGCTGTTGAGGAGTGCGCCGAAGGGGATCATCACGATCTGCGAGATCACGACGACCTCGATCGGCGGCATCGGCGCACCGGCGGGGAGCGCCTTCGCGACCTCTGCGGAGAACGCGGCGAAGGTCAGGTCGAGCTGCACGAACCCGAGCGCTGCCGCGAGCACGATGCCGAGGGCGACGAGAAGGGGCGGTACGAGCCAGCCGGCCACCATCAGCCAGACGACCCGCTTCGCCGGACGCAGCGGCCACAGCCCGAGGAATCGCGCCCGCTCGCCCCTCGACGGGATTCGCATCGTGAAGGTGACCACCAGTGCGGCGATCGCGGGGGTCAGCATCATCACCGGCAGGAGGAACCAGGTGCTCGGCTCGGCGAGTCCGTCGCCCAGCCAGAGAGGGAGGGCGACCACCCACGCGAGTCCGCACGCGAGTGCGACGAAGACGATGATGGCTGCGGCTCGGATGCGGGTCATGGGTTCTCTCCCTGTTCGGGTTCGCCGAGGGGCGTGGTCATCGGGATGCGGCCGAGGCCAGGACGGATGCCGCAGTGGCCGCGTCGTCGACGGTGACGACGAAGACGCGGCCGTCGGTGCGAGTGACTTCGAGGGCCTCTCCGGTGCGCAGGACGAATCCTCGCCGCCCGTCCGTGCCGAAGCGGTAGCCCCAGCCTCCGAACTCTGCGAAGGGGTTGACCTGAACCGCCCGGGTGCTCGCGATCTCCGTGGCGGGGATCTCGAGTCGTGGCCAGCCCGCTGCCGAGCGCACCTGGAGACCCGCGGCGCTCGCGCGGACCCGGAACGAGAGACCGCTCGCCACGAGGATCACGAGGATCAGCGCGATGACCGCGACGATCCATCCGGCAGCCACGCCCCGTGCAAGGAGCAGCACGCTCATCGCGATCGTGAGGAAGACGCCGATCCCCAGGACCACCTGACCGCTCCGGGCGATGCCGACGGTCTTCATCCATACGGCGCGTTCATGATCGGCGAGCGGCAGGGGTTCCGCCGGTGGCTCGGATGCTGCGGGCGCGAACTGCACCTTCGGCTGCAGGAACCACCCGGCGGCGGCCAGCCCGGCTGAGACCAGGAAGAAGACCGGGACCCACGGCGTGATGTCGGCGGCCTCGGCCGCATCCGAAAGGCCGCGCTGAGCGGCGGTCGAGACGACGGCGAGCATCGACATCATGCCTGCGATGCCGAGGCTTGCGGCTCCGAGCAGACGGGCGGTCGTCGACCACTGCGGTGGTGCACTCGACGTCGATGCACCGTGCGCGGGCAGTCTGTGCGAGAACAGGGCGATGATCGCGAACAGCACGATCGTCCCGCCGCCCAGACCGATGAGCAACGCCAACGGCGTCCACCGCGGCCCGAAGCCGTCGACCCCGTCGAGGCCCCAGTGGACCGCGGCCGGATCGGGGATCTCGGGCAGCCAGGCGACGACGACGACTGCGGCGAGCGCGATCAGGGCCGCGGGGACGATCACCCCCACCCACCAGAACGCGGTGCGGGCTCGGCGGATCTCGGCGGTCATGCTTCGGTCTCCTTGATGAGGGCGGCCAGGGTGGGGGGCGAGAGGCCGAGCGACGCCGCACGGGCCACAAGGGCGGCGATGTCGTGGGAGAGCTCGGCGAGTGGGGCGGCGGCCGGGGACACGACGGCTCCCCTGCCTCGTCGCAGATCGATCAGTCCTTCGTCTCGCAGCTGCTGGTAGGCGCGGAGCACCGTATGCAGGTTGATCTCGAGCGCATCCGCGAGCTCGCGGGCGGAGGGGAGTCGGTCGCCCGGCGTGAGCCGGCCGGCGAGGACGTCGGCGCGAACGGACGCCGCCACCTGGTCGAAGAGCGGCCGAGCGCTGTCGGGGTCTATGCGGATCAGCATCCCGCCTCCTCTCTTCTACTAGTTCTACACAAACTATAACAACTGTTCGATCCCTCCAGTGATCTTTGTGGCGATCCCAGCGTCATCCACACTGACTTCATGCGCATCACTCCCCGACGCCTCGCCATCGGCATGAGCCTGTGGTTCCCCAATCTCTTCAGCGGCATCCGCATCCGCCGATTCAGCGAGGACTGGACCCACGCGACCGTCGAGCTGCATGTGAACGTCTTCACACGCAACTACGTCAAGACGGCGTTCGGCGGCTCGATGTCTGCGATGACCGACCCGTACTTCTTCATGCTCGTGATGCACCAGCTCGGACGCGACTACGTGGTGTGGGACACCCGCGGCGAGATCGAGTTCCTCAAGCCCGGCCGCGGGATCCTCACAGCCGAGTTCGAGGTCAGCAGGGAGCGGGTCGAGGAGATCCGCGAGCGCGCGCACGGCGGCACGAAGGTGCTCGAGTGGTTCGAGACCGTGATCACCGACCGCGACGGCGATGTCGTCGCGAAAGTGCGACGCGAGGTCTACATCCGCGAGAAGAAGCGCGTGACCGCGGCTCGCGGCTGAGCAGCGAGGAAGTCACCGCGAATTCACCCTCGCATGACACGATGACGGGATGCCCCTCGCACGCCGCCTGAGACTCGGCGACGCCGTCGCCATCGGACTCGGTTCGATGATCGGTGCGGGCGTGTTCTCGGTGTGGGCGCCCGCGATGGGCGTCGCCGGCAGCGGCATCCTGATCGCCCTGGGGATCGCCGCGATCGTCGCCTACTGCAACGCCACCGCGTCGGCGCAGCTCGCCGCAGCGCACCCCGTTGCCGGCGGCACCTATGCGTACGCCAGAGCAGAGATCGGTCCGTGGTGGGGTTTCGTGGCCGGCTGGAGCTTCGTGATCGGCAAGATCGCGAGCTGCGCCGCGATGGCCATGACCTTCGCCGCCTACGCGGCGCCCGAGGGCTGGCAGGTGCCGGTGGCCGTGGCCGCAGTCGTCGCGCTCGCAGCCGTCAACTGCTTCGGCGTCACGCGAACCGCGCTCGTCACCCGGGTGCTCGTCGCGTGCTCCCTGCTGGGGCTCGCGCTCGTCGTCGCGACCGGACTCGGCGGATCGTCTACGGCGACCCCCGCCCCTCTTCCCGATGCCAGCGCGTACGGCGTGCTGCAGGGCGCAGGACTGCTCTTCTTCGCGTTCGCAGGGTACGCGCGCATCGCGACCATGGGCGAGGAGGTCGTCGACCCTGCCCGGACGATCCCGCGCGCCATCGCCCTCGCGCTGGGCGGTGCGGTCGTCGTCTACACGCTCGTCGCGATCACGGTCGTCCTCGTCCTCGGTGGCGACGCGGCGACGAGCACGACGCCTCTGTCCGACGTCGCAGCGGCCACCGGGTGGCAGGCTCTCACCCCGGTCATCCGCATCGCGGCGGCGGCGGCCTCGCTCGGCGCTCTGCTCGCGCTGCTCACCGGCATCGGGCGGACGACCCTGGCCATGGCCCGCGAGCAGGACCTGCCGCGGTTCCTCGCGAAGGTCGACGAGCGCTGGCAGGTGCCGCGTCGTGCCGAGATCACGATCGCGCTGATCATCGTCGGGATCGTGGTCATCGCCGACCTTCGCGACGCGATCGGGTTCTCCTCGTTCGGGGTGCTGCTGTACTACCTCATCGCGAATGCCGCGGCGTTCCGACAGCAGGCGGCTGCTCGCCGCTATCCCCGCGCGTTGCAGGTCATCGGAGCTCTGGGCTGCCTGCTGCTCGTGAACACGCTGCCCGTCGTGGCCTCGGCGATCGGAACCGCGGTCGTGCTCGTCGGAGTGCTCTATCGGATGACTCGCCTCAGACTGTCGCGGTGATCACATGCGCGCATTCTCGTCCGGGGACTGCTCGGACGATCCTGCGCGATACGTGCGAGGGGCCATGCCGAGGATGCTGCGGAAGTCACGTGTGAGGTGCGCGTGATCGGCGTATCCGAGGTCTGCCGCAAGGCCCGACAGCTCGATCCCCGGATCGAGGCGCAGCCGCTCGGCGGCCTCCTGAAGGCGACGCCGGCGGATCATCGCCGCCGGTGAGACGCCCACGTGTCGGTGGGCCATCCGCTGCAGTGTGCGCACCGAGACGGCCAGACGCATCGCCGCCTCTTCGACGCTGCCGGCGGCATCATCACCCATGAGCACGTCGACGAGCGCGTTCGCGTGCCGTGCGGATTCGTCGACAGCCCCGACCCGGCGCACGAGCCAGTCGGAGAAGACCGCGACGGCGCGTTCGCGGCGCCCCTCCCCTGTGCTCATGGCGGCACCGATCGCATCCGCCAGGTCAGGCGCGTCGATGATCGTCTCGGTGTCGACGAGCGCAGCCGGGTCGTCGACGAGCGCTGCCACAGCCGCTGGCCGCAACAGCGCGCCGACCGCCCAGCTGGTTCCGCGCAGGTCGCGATGCGACGCCCGCGTCGTCGCGCCCGACAGAGTGACCGCGCCCTGCTCGACCACGAGATTGAGTGCCGGGTAGCCGACGATCTCCTGCCGCGATGACCGGCCGGGCTCTGTCGACCACTCCGGGATCCAGAACCACACGGCGAGATCCCGCGCGCCCGCCGCGGGCGGCAGCCGATGGAACTCGGGCAGCCGGGCCGGGTAGAGCACTCCACGCGTCGGACGCATGTCTATTCGTCGCTCGGGAGGTATTCGACATCCATGTCTTCGACCCTACGACCCTCGCGCCACGCGCAGAGGACGCGCTCCGCAGTCTGTCGTCGATGTTCAAGCGCACACCCCGAGGGCTCCGTACCGTGAACGCATGACCACCGAGAACACGACCGGCGTGACCGGCGAACACACCACCGACGGCCGCCCGCACAGCGCGACCTCGCTCACTCCGTTCCTCGCGATCGCCGGAGCCAGAGAGGCGATCGACTTCTACCGAGACGTCTTCGGCGCCCGCGTCGTCGACGTCACGGAGTTCGGGGGCGTCGTCGCCCACGCCGATCTCGACTTCGGCCTCGGTCGCCTGCAGCTGGGCGAACCGAGCCCCGAGTATCACCTGGTTCCCGCGCCGTCGGGTGACGACGACTGCTACTCGATGGGCCTCTACGTCTCGGACCTCGACGCCGTGGTCGAGCGGGCGGTCGCCGCGGGAGCGACCGTGCGCGAAGCGCCGTCTGCCTTCGTCTCGGGCGACCGATTCGCGAGCATCCGCGACCCCTTCGGCGTGAGGTGGTCGGTGATGACCCGCGTCGAAGACCTCTCGGACGACGAGAGCGCGCGTCGCGTGGCCGACTGGGCCGCGTCGTTCAGCGCGGCACCGTCTGACGACGCGAGCTGAGAGCCGCCTCTGCCGCGAGGCACGCGGCGGGGAGCAGCACCTCGGCCGTGCGCCGGTAGCCGAGCGGGCTCGGATGGAAGCGATCCAGGCTGAACATGGCATCGGGATCGTCGAAGAACATCGGGCCCACGGCTCGGCGGAGATCGACGGGCCGCGCCCCCGCCGAGCGTGCGGTCTCGGCCTGCGCTTCGGCCAGCCTGCGCGACACGCTCGAGATCAGCCTCCGCAGCGGCTGTGGCACGGGGCGCAGAGCGCCGAGGTCGGGGCATGTGCCGACGACGACCTCGGTGCCCTGGYGGCGCAGGTGCACGATCGTGTCGCGTAAGTGCTGTGTGGAGACGGCGATCGGGAGTCGGTGCGTGACGTCATTGCCGCCGACCACGATCACAGCCACGTGCGGTGCGTAGTCATCGGGCAGACTCGCGAGCTGAGCAGCGAGATCGGGCGACTCCGCACCGACGACCGCGGCGGTGCGCAGGCGCACGGGCCGCCGCATCCGCCGTGCCATTCCCTTCGCGAGCCGTCCGCCGAGCGTCTCCTTGCGGCGCTCGGCGCCGAGACCCGCCGCCACCGAGTCGCCCAGCACGAGAAGCTGCACAGGATCGCCGTCGAGCGCACGGCGCCAGACGCGATCAGCATCGATCGACTGCTCGCCGAGCGGTTTGCCGATGCGCCGACGCGCGATCGCCGCCTGACGCGTGAGCACGAACCGGATGCCGACGGCGGCCGAGACCGACGCGGCACCGATCGCGGCGAAGGCGACGAGGTACTGTCGGCTCATGCCCTGATTCGATCCGACCCGCGTGAACGCCGAGTGAACGGCATCCGCAGTGTCCGTCTGCAGGACCGGGGCACGTCCGCAGGACGAAACCAGCGGTCTGCCCCTGCATCCCGTGCGGTCTTCCTGCAGACGGACCCAGAGTTCGAACGCCGTGCCCGGAATGCGAAGGAGGAGCCGCGCCTCAGGCCAGCGGCTTGAGCTCCAGCTCGGCGGCGCCCGCCGAGACGGTCGCGAACTCGGTGTATCCGTCGGCGGCCGAGCGCTCGAGCAGTGCCTTCACGTTCTTCGTGCGCCGTTCGAGCCTGACCCTGGCCCCGGATGCCACGAGCCCCGCCTTGTGCGTGACGAGCTCGGCGACCGGCACGTCGGCGTCGTGGATGAGCACGACGGCGCGTTCGCCGGCATCCGCTCCCGCCGTCACGAGATCGACGAGCCTCTCGAAGCCGAGGGAGAAGCCCACGGCCGGGACCTGCTGACCGAGGAACCGCCCGATCATGCCGTCATAGCGGCCGCCGCCGCCGAGCGAGTACGACACAGACGGATGCGCGAGCTCGAAGATCGTGCCGGTGTAGTAGCCCATGCCGCGCACGAGGAACGGGTCGAAGACCAGCGGGATGTCGGTCGCGCCTCGCCCCGCGGCGACGGCCTCCCCGATGCCGACGAGGTGTCCGACGATCTCCTCCGGAGCGTTCTCGGGGAGCGCCTTGCGGATCTGCCGCTCACCGAACGGGTTGTACTCCATGGTCTGCGGACGAAGGAGGAACGCCTCGAACGCGTCGACGGCCGCTGCTGCCGAGCCGCGCTCGCGCAGTTCGGCGGCGACGCCGTCCGGACCGATCTTGTCGAGCTTGTCGATCGTGATCAGAACGCCGGGGCGCTCGTCGCCGGTGAAGCCGAAGCTGTCGAGCATCCAGTCGAGCGCACGTCGATCGTTGATGCGAACGGTCGCTCCTTCGAGGCCCAGCGCGTCGACCGCGTCGAGCGAGGCGACCATGAGCTCGGCCTCTGCGCGCGAGGAGTCGTCGCCGATGATGTCGATGTCGCACTGCACGAACTGGCGGTAGCGGCCCTTCTGGGGGCGCTCGGCGCGCCAGACCGGCCCGATCTGGATGGCGCGGAACACACCGGGAAGCTGCCCGCGGTTGCTCGCATAGAAGCGCGCGAGGGGAACCGTGAGGTCGTAGCGCAGACCCAGGTCTGCCAACGCGCTCTGATCGCCGGCGGCGTCACGGATCGCCTCGGCGTCGAGGCCGCGTCGCAGCACGTTGTATGCGAGCTTCTCGTTGTCTCCGCCGATGCCGGCGTGCAGTCGCGAGTACTCCTCGAGCGCGGGGGTCTCGATCTCGTCGAAGCCATGCGAGCGGTATCGATCGCGGATGACGGCGAGGACGCGCTCGCGGCGGGCCTTGTCGGCGGGGAGGATGTCGCGCATTCCGCGCGGCGGGTTCACAGTAGCCACGCCTCCATCTTTCCAGGTCGGCGGGGCGGCCTGCGGCCTCAGGCCCCCGATTCCGCCTCGCGGACCTCGGCCTCGGCCGCTCTGAGCCGTTCTCGCAGTGCCCGTTCCGCATCCCAGCCCTCGGCGCGGGCGACCGCGACGAGAGCGAGCAGAGCGTCGCCCAGCTCGGTCTCCGAGGACGGCCTCGCGTCACCTGCCGCCGCATCCGCCCCGGCGACGACACCGGCCCCCGCCGCGCGACCGACGATCTTCTGCGCGAGGGCGAGCGCCGGCATCCCACGCGGGATCCCGTCGAGGACGCTCCGTCTCGTGCGCTTCTCCGCCGCCTTCGCGGCGTTCCAGTGCACGAGGACCTCCTCGGGCGTCGTCGCGACCTCTCCGGCGAAGACATGAGGATGCCGCCGCACCATCTTCTCGGTCAGCGTGGCGGCCACATCGTCGATGTCGAACGGGTCGTCCGGATCCTGCGCAGCGATCGCGGAGTGGAACAGCACCTGCCAGAGCAGGTCGCCGAGTTCTTCGCGCAGATCGTCTCTCGTGCCGTTCTCGACGGCGTCGATCACCTCGTGCGACTCCTCGATGAGGTACGGCACGAGATCGCGGTGGGTGATCTGCTGCGACCAGACGCAGCGCTCTCGCACCTCGCGCATCGTCTCGGCGGCGGCGCGCAGCGGGTCGCGGTGCGACTCTGCGCTCACTGGCCCTTCCTCGGACATCACCGTGCCTGCTTTCTTCGTCCCTGTCTCGTGATCACGATGTCACGACGCCCTGGCGTCGGTACGCGCGTGCACGCAGCGAGACGATGATCCCCGACAGCACGAGCGCCACGAGCGAGCCGACGAGCACGCCCAGGATCGCCTGGTCGCGGATGCCCGCATCGGTCGCGAAGGCGAGGTTCGCCAGCAGCAGCGAGACGGTGAAGCCGATTCCGCCGAGTGCGCCGGCGGCGACGATGTCGGCGAACGGCAGGGCGGGCGCCGCGCCCCGGGGGCGGATCCGCATCGCCAGCCACCCGAACAGGGAGATGCCGATGATCTTGCCGACGGGCAGTGCGACGGCGATTCCCCAGAAGGCGGGCGACAGTTCTGTCGGCGAGAGCGCGGGGATCACCACGAAGGCGGCGACGAACGCGAAGATCGGCAGGATCGCACCGTTCACCGTCGGCTCGAGAGCGTGTCGGGTGCGTGCGGCGGGAACGGGCGACATCACGAGCCCGAGCATCACGCCCGCGATCGTGGCATGGATCCCCGAGGACGCCACCAGGGCCCAGGCGACGATGCCGACCACGACCATCGCGACGGCGACCGCCGGATGCCCCTTGGCATGCAGCAGCCTGCTGAGCAGCCAGAAGGCGACGACGGCGGCGACGGCGAGCGCGAGGAAGAGCCACTGCACATCGTGCGCGAACAGCACGGCGATGAAGATGATGCCGATGATGTCGTCGAGGATCGCCAGCGCGAGCAGGAACACCCGGACGTTCGACGGAAGCCCCCGGCCGAACATGGCGAGGACGCCGAGCGCGAAGGCGATGTCGGTCGCGGTCGGGATGGGCCAACCGGTCGCGGTCGCCGAGTCGCCCGCGATGAGGAGATAGACCGCGATCGGCACCAGCACACCACCGGCGGCGGCGATGGCCGGCTGCACGGCCTTGCTCGGCGAGTCGAGCTCACCGTGGGTCAGCTCATGCCGCAGCTCGATCGCCACGACGAGGAAGAACACCGCGAGCAGCCCGTCGGACACCCAGTGCTCGACCGAGAGGTCGAGGACGGTGCCGGGGATCGCGATATGGAAGTCGAGGACTGCGGCGAGCGCATCGTGCGAAGGGAGGTTCGCCAGCAGGATGCCCAGTCCTGCCGCGACGAGCAGGAGGACAGCGGGGAACTGCTGACCACGGAGGGGGTTCGCGGAGATGCGCATCGCCCCCATGGTAGTTGCGGCTGCCTCGCGCGTCTCACATCGTCATGCGTTCAGAGCACGGCCCCGAGCCGGGATACTCTCGAACGGTGACCCCCGAACACGCCTTCCCCGAGYCCACTGACACCTCGGCCATCCGCATCATCGGCCGTTTCGAAGCAGGCCGCGGCATTCCTGATGCCATGCGCACCGATGTGAGAATGCTCGGCGCCCTTCTCGGCCAGGTTCTGCGCGAGTCGGGTGGTGACGACCTCTTCGAGGACGTGGAGCGACTGCGACTGGCGACGATCCAGGCCTATGACGAGGAGACGTCCGACGCCTTCGACCGCGCTGCGGCGATCGCCGAGTCGTTCACGATCGCACGCGCCGACGAGGTCGCCCGCGCGTTCACCTGCTACTTCCACCTCGTCAATCTCGCCGAGGAGCACCAGCGCGTGCGGGTTCTGCGCGAGCGCGCCGGCCAGCCCGGTCGCGAGGATGCGGCAGACACGGTCGCCACCGCGTACGCGCGCCTGAAGACCGAGGTCGGCGATGACGAGGCTCGCCGTCGTCTCGAGGGCCTGCGCTTCCACCCGGTGTTCACCGCCCACCCGACCGAGGCGCGCCGTCGCGCCGTGTCGTCGAGCATCCGCCGCCTCTCCGATCTGCTCACGCAGCACGACGCGGCGAGCGAGGGCGGGTCCGAGGAGCACCGCGCCCGGCGTCGGATGCTGGAGGAGATCGACACCCTCTGGCGCACGGCACCGCTGCGAGCCGAGAAGCCGTCGCCGACCGACGAGGTGCGCACGGTCATGGGCGTGTTCGACGAGACGCTCTTCACCACCGTGCCGCACGTGTATCGCCGCATCGACGACGCACTGCGCGGTGACGACTCCGGCTCGAGTGCACCGGTCGTCCCGGCCTTCGTGCGCATCGGCTCCTGGGTCGGCGGCGACCGCGACGGCAACCCGTTCGTGACGGCATCCGTGACCCGAGAGGCGTCGCAGATCGCCTCCGACCATGTGCTGCGCGGTCTCGAGCGCGCGCTCGAGCGCATCGGCCGCACGCTCACCCTGAGCGCCGAGGACACTCCCCCGAGTGACGCCGTCTCGGCGCTCTGGGATTCGTTCGCGGCCGCCGAGCCGCGGGTCGCGCACGAACTGGCCGCCCGCTCCCCCGGCGAGCCCCACCGACGGGTGCTGCTCGCCCTGGCACATCGCGTCGCAGCCACCAGGCACGGCGACGAAGACGGGTATGCCCGCCCGGAGGAGCTGCTCGAAGACCTTCGCGTGGTGCAGTCGTCGCTGTCGGATGCGGGTGCGAAGCGCCACGCCTTCGGAGGCGTGCAGCACCTGATCTGGCAGGTTGAGACGTACGGCTTCCACCTCACCGAGCTCGAGGTGCGCCAGCACTCGCAGGTGCACGCGAAGGCCCTCGCAGAGCTCGAGAGCGGCGAGGCGATCAGCACGCAGACCGAAGAGGTGCTCGAGGTCTTCCGCGCGATCGCCGAGATCCAGCGCGACCGCGGACTCCGTGCCGCCGGTCGTTACGTCGTGTCGTTCACGCAGGCCGCTTCCGACCTCGCGAACGTCCACAGGCTCGCGGCGCACGCGCTCGGCGACGATGCGCCCGTGCTCGACGTCGTGCCCCTGTTCGAGACCTTCGCCGACCTCCAGGCGGCTCCCGGCATCCTCGCCGAGGCGGTGACCTTCCCCGAGTTCCAGGCTCGCCTCGCAGCGACCGGGAACCGACTAGAGGTCATGCTTGGCTACTCGGACTCGTCGAAGGACGTCGGCCCGGTCGCCGCCAACCTCGCGCTGTACGAGGCGCAGGAGAAGATCGCGCAGTGGGCACAGGAGTCGGACATCGAGCTGACGCTGTTCCACGGACGCGGCGGCGCCCTCGGACGCGGCGGCGGACCGGCCAACTCGGCGATCCTCGCGCAGCCGCCGCACTCGGTCGACGGGCGCTTCAAGCTGACCGAGCAGGGCGAGGTCATCTTCGCCCGTTACGGCGAGCCGGCCATCGCCATGCGGCACATCGACCAGGTCGCCGCGGCGACCCTGCTCGCGTCCTCGCCGAGCGTCGAGAAGCACACGAGCGACGCGGCGGCGCGTTTCTCCGACATCGCCGCCGTCATGGACGCCTCGTCACGCGAGCGGTTCTTCTCGCTCGTGAAGGCCGAGGGCTTCGCTCCCTGGTTCGCCACGGTGACTCCTCTGGAGGAGATCGGTCTGCTCGCCCTGGGCTCGCGTCCCGCCAGGCGGGGGCTGTCGGTCGAGTCGCTCGAAGACCTGCGTGCCATCCCGTGGGTGTTCGCCTGGACCCAGGCCCGCATCAACCTGGCCGGCTGGTTCGGCCTCGGCACGGCTCTCGCCGCCGTCGGCGACGAGGCACGGCTCATCGAGGCCTACCGCGATTGGCCGCTGCTGCGCACCATGATCGACAACGTGGCCATGAGCCTCGCGAAGACCGACGAGCGCATCGCCCGCCAGTACCTCGCACTCGGTGACCGCGACGATCTCGCCCAGCTCGTGCTGGACGAGCTCGCGCTCACCCGCGAATGGGTCATCCGCCTCACCGGTGGCGTCGGGCTGCTCGAGAACAAGCCGATCCTGCAGCGCGCGGTGCAGTTGCGCACGCCGTACGTCGACGCGCTGTCACTGCTGCAGCTGCGCGCACTGCGCGCCCTGCGCGACCCCGGTGAGGCGACCGGATCCGGAGCCGACGACGAGCAGAAGCGCCTGCTGCTGCTCTCGGTCAGCGGCGTCGCGGCCGGTCTGCAGAACACCGGGTGATCGACGCCCATCGCGCCTGAGCGAGCGCATGCCGGTGCGAAGGTCCTCACATCGGCGTGCCCGCTAGAGTGAAAACTCCGCCCGATCCGGCGTACCCTCACGCGACACGATCGCACGCAGCACCATCCCCCGATCAGAAAGCTCTTTCGCGTGACCTCTTCGCCATCCGCCGACTTCCACCCGCTCGCAGAGTCCGTGCAGCCCGTGTTCGACACGGTGCTCGTCCGCAGCCCGCACGAGCCCGAATTCCAGCAGGCCGTGCACGAGGTGCTGAACTCGATCGCCCCTGTGCTGGCACGCAACCCGCAGTTCGTGGACGGCGGCATCCTCGACCGCCTGGTCGAGCCGGAGCGGCAGATCCTGTTCCGGGTGCCCTGGGTCGACGACGCCGGTCGCCTGCAGGTCAACCGCGGCTACCGCATCCAGTTCTCCTCGGTTCTCGGCCCGTACAAGGGCGGCCTGCGCTTCCACCCCTCGGTGAACCTGTCGATCATCAAGTTCCTCGGCTTCGAGCAGATCTTCAAGAACGCGCTGACCGGTCAGGGCATCGGCGGCGGCAAGGGCGGCTCCGACTTCGACCCGCACGGCCGATCGGATGGCGAGATCATGCGCTTCTGCCAGTCGTTCATGAACGAGCTCTACCGCCACCTCGGCGAGCACACCGACGTCCCCGCGGGTGACATCGGCGTCGGCGGCCGCGAGATCGGGTATCTCTTCGGGCAGTACCGCAAGATCACCACCCGTCATGAGT
>NZ_JBGFFH010000012.1:0-44446 GCF_056175745.1 Microbacterium sp. LjRoot205
GGCGTGATCGACGCTAATCGCAGTCTCATCCGGTATCGCCTCACTCAACCCAACACAAGCTTTATCGTCGCCGAGACGACCGAAACGGAGGCCGGTCCGGCCGGCACGTTCTGCGCGGCGAGCCCGCCAGTCAGGCCGGCGAGGAAACCCACGAGCAGGGTGATCAACGCCACGACCGATCCGATGAGCACGAACCTGCCACGAGCGAATCGGAGGTCACGCCAAGCGACGAACACGATGGTTCCTTCCAGGCTGCGTCTTGCTCGGCAGAAGAACGCTCCCGAGGTTGAATCGGTGTCCCTGGACGACGCGATCACCCTGGTGGAGTCGATCACCGCTGCGATGTGGCGACTGCGTGCCGCCCGCCACTATCTCGCAAACGGGTCATGGCGGAGCATGCTGCTCGCGCACGTGGAGGGCGACTGGGATGGCAACGCCGGCTGGGTTACCCCTGACGAAGACTGAGCATCAGTCCTCGTCCGCTTGCTCCTTTTCGAGGGATTCCTGTTCACTCTGGATGTAGGCGATTGAGCTGCTGTCGTGACGTGCAGGCGGGCGCTCATCGGGAATCCATGTGTCGGTGATCGCGAAGGGAATTCCTGGACCAATCGCGAGTTGGATCGAGACTTCATCTCGATCGTCCCGGTAGCCCGACACTGGCCAGACGGCGGATCGTCCGGCCTGCATGAAGTCGTGTGCGGCGTCATTAAACGTGGTTGCCAACTGATCCGAGATCGCGATGACAATTGAGCCATAGTGTAGGTGCTTCACTCGTGCACCATAGCGGGTCACGAGGGCGGCTGGTGTCTCTAGAGAATCGAGCGTGCAGATGGACAACGACAACCTTCGGATCACGTTGACTTGGCCGGTGAGCACCATCGACGGGGAGCCGTCGCTGACAAGCGGATCACTCACCATCACGCAGTACCCGAGTGGCGACTTCCTTCTCATGGTCAGTGCCGGGGACGAGCATTTCCCAGACGGCGCCGAGATCCAGTTCCCGGTGTCTGCCGAGCATGCGCAGCTCGTCAAACGCGCTCTCTCTGGCGAGCACATCGGAGAAATTGGGGAGTAACCACCGCGCGGGCTGTCCGGCAGAACTCAAGAGAGAGGGCCCCGCCGAGCTGGCGGGGCCCTCTCTCGACGTGTGCCGAGCGCACTACGGTTTCTCCGCTGCGGCCTTCTCTCGCTGCGCGATGCTTTTAGTCAAGACGACGCCGACGACCACGAGGCCAGACAGCGTGAAGATCAGCTTGAGTGACCATCCGATGGCGCCGGCGTAAGTGAGCATGTTGAACGTGGCGTGCTCGAGGATGAGGGCGACGATAGCTCCCGTGCGGCGGTACAGCAGAACCATCAGGAGGGCCCAGGCGGCGAGGCCGATCGCACCCCAGCCGTAGTACAGGTGAAAGGGCACCCGCACAGCAATCGCCGCGATGAGGACCACAGTCCAGCTGTGCCCGGTGGCACGGAGCGCAACGACGACGAGCGCGAGAAGGGCCAGCTCCTCGCTTGGGCCGGCCATCCCATCGTTGACGATATTGAGAACGTGCAGAAGCGGGTCATCGATCGGCGCAAGATCGAACTCGTTGGACGGCAACCCGAAGACCGTGCTGAGCGCCCCCGCGAGGGTGAATCCGATGAACACGGCGAGGTAGCCGACGGGGAACGTCTTGACGCTGGTCCTCCAGGTGGCACGTTGTACCTCAGCGCCCGCGTACCGACGAAACGCCCAGATCAACGCGGCCGCCATCAACACCACGGCGATCTGTCGTACGATGCCCGCCGTGGCGGTGGCAACGGTACCCGTGGGCCACGTGTCGGGCGCAGGAGTCCATCCGAGCAGCATCACGACAGCAACCCGGACCCCTTCGCTCCAGCCCACGAGGTAGATTCCGGCGATCGCTGCCCAGGCTGCGGCCTTCGCCCGGGCAGGGACCTCCCGGCGTGTGATGCCGGTGCGGTCGATCGCGAACTGTGCCGCGATCTCATCCCGGATCTGTCGCAGCGCGTCGCGCAGCGTCGTGCGCGCGGGTTTCTCTGGGACTGTCGTGTTCTCGGTCATGTCGTTTCCTTCCGTTCGTGGGGGCCGGGTTCCCGCCGTAGATCCGTGCGGGATTTCCACTCGTCGACGGGGCGAGAGGACCGGAAGCCATGGCGGTGGTACCACCCGGCCAGGCGACGCTCAGCGGTCCGCTGGGCCGCCTTGTACTCCTCCGGGGACGCATCCCGCGGCAGGTCCGGGTAGTCGGTCATCATGGTGCATACGATCGGCAGGGAGCGATGGTCTGCGTACCGGCATAGCTCCTGCAGGAGTGAGCTGCCGAAGCCCCTCCCCCGCACCGAGCCCATCACGATGTCGTCGAGGCGGATCTTTGACGCGCTCTCGGTGACGATCAGCTTGTACCTGCCGTAGTGAGCGAGATCCTCGGCGCGTGCCGGCAACGGCCGCTCGCGGGCGGGGAGATGGTCGATGAGCTCGCGCACGAGCCTGCGGCGTGCCCGCGCCGCCAGGGCGGCCACTGCCCGTTCGATCTCCTTCCGCGCGGCAGCGTCACCGAGAACGGTCGACGCGCGCGCGGGAGCCACGAGCGGCCGCAATGCGGCGGCAGCGCCCGCGAGATCCGCGTTCTCGTATCGCCCTGCCTCAAGCCGGGCGAGAGTCGCCTCCAGGCTGACGCCGGGGGCAAGGCTGAACACTCCCCACTCGTCCGGATCTGCGCCGGCACCGAGATGCGCGAGAGCATTCTCGTGCTCTCCGATTTCGTACCGTGCACGCTCGAAGGTGACCCGCGCCTCGTCGGCCGCGCGACGATGCGCACGCGCAGCGGCCACTCGGTACCACGGCGGCGGGATCCGATCGAGGATCGCTTGTGCCTCTCTCTGCTCGGCCTGCGCGCGCTGCCGTCCGAGAGCAGCTGCACGAGCCCGCTCTCCCGACTCACTCATGCGTACCCTCAAGAAGCTCTATAAATGAGCGCGGAAGGACGACGTTTCGCGGAGCTCCGGCGAACAATGGCGCGACCTCTGTGGGGGTGTGGCCAGCGATGCCACACCCAATCTCCGTCACCAAGAACGTCAGCTCTGGATGCGTGCGAGCGAACGCATAGAACGTGGCGGTTTCCTCCGCGATCACATCCAGACCAGACATCGACACCAGCGCGTATGAGCGGCCCTGGAGACCGTGAGCCTGCCCCATGATGGCGCCGAAGTCTCGCACGGCCTGTCGGGCGGCGCCGCCCGCGTGAGAGCCCGCAGCGTTCGATCCGAACACGAAGATCTCCCCCGGCCGCAGATCGGTGATCAGCTCTGCCCTACCGCGCCGCGAAAACAGTCCCATGGGTACTTAGCTGCCTTCGTTTGGTGCGGTTCCTGACAGCGCGTCCGAATACCCCTTGCCGTAGCCGGCGGCTTCTTCCGCCCGCAGCCGGGCGGTGATGCCCTCCGTCAGGGCCTCGTGGTACCGGACCGCTTCATCACGCGTGAGCTTTTGGATCAGCACGCCGATCCCGGCCGCCACGATGATCAGGATGTCGGCACCGAGGATCAGCTTCCACGCGTCCGGCACGTTCATCACGGACGACGTCAGTTCGGGTTCGAGGATCCCGCCGAGCACCATCACTGCCAGCAGGAGGACCGTGCCCCCTCCCACTGACCAGGCGATCCAGTGGAAGAACGCCCGCGTCGCGGAGATCGGCGTCGGGGCGGCAAGCTGACCTAGCGTGGCATCTGCCCTGAGTCCCCGAGTCTGCTCGATGCGGTCCTGGAGGCGGAGCGCGAGGATCACCAGCGCCCAGACGGCCACGACGGCGAGGACGAGAAACGCGGCCCACTCGGCCGACGTTCGGCCGACGGCCACGAGAGACACCGCCACCAGGCACAGGCCGATCGCGTGGACCCAGCGGGTGACGCGCTTGCGGCGTGCCATCCCGGGATCCCGAAAGACAGGCACCAGGAGAAAAGCGGCTCCCACCGCCGCCAGGACGAGGAAGAAGATGTCGTAGAACAGCATCGCGTCAGCTCCGGTCAGACCAGGTCGGGCATGTCCTCAGGCGAGGGAAGCTCGCTCGGCCACTGTTCGGGCAGCGTGCGTGTTCGAGAGACTTTCTCGACACGCCAGAACGGGCCATCGCTCGCCGTGATGATCGGCATGGCCGTGTCGAGGTAGTCGCGGAAGAAGACCGCCATACCGGTCGGCCCTTCAAGGCGCAGGAACTCCCACGCCCGCCACAGGGCTTCGAACCGGCTGAGGACCTCGGTGTACTCCCACCAGCGGGGATCCCATCGAGCCGGGGACAGGTCGCGCTTCCAGTGCGGCAACAGCCAGTGTTCGACCCACATATACACGTTCGGGTAGTACGTTTCGACCTCGGTCTCATCCGGGGTCTCGTCGTCGTAATCAGACATTCGATGTCTCCTCGAGGTGGCCCGTCTGGACGGCCTGCGCTTCGTAGTAGTCGCGGCTCGCGGCCACTTTCTCGCCGTACGGCTTCGCGGACCAGTGCTCGAGCGCGAACAGCGTCGCCGGCTGTGTCGCGGGGATCATCACCGCGCGGCCGCGCGGCATCGCCGCGAGCTCCGAGACGTCGAAGATCCGCTCGCGGCTGATACTGGTCGTCGTCGACCGGCCTCCGTGCTGCTGGGTGCTGGTGCGGTGCACCACGTCATGGTCCCCGATCAGCTGGGACAGGTGCGGAAGGAACTTATCGTCCGCGAGGCCGCTACCCGAGGCGCGAATATTCGCGGCTCCCCAGAGCTTGTCCATGCCGTTGATACCGAACGCTTCAACGCCCTGCTGCCAGGACTGGAAGAACGTGGAGACGATGATGCCGCGGCTGCCGTAGTGCGAGTACACATCGGGCAGGTCTCGCCACCGGCACACGTTCGCGGCCTCGTCGAGGACCGCCATCAACGGTGTCGCGAGGCGGCCGCCACGCATCCGGGAACCGACTTCCTCCGCGGCCGTGAGGACCGCCATCGTCAGCGCCGCGGTGATCGCCCTGGCGCTGCCACCGCCCTCGCGAGAGATCGCGTAGACGGTGTCGGTGGACTTGACGAAGTCGTACGGGTCGAAGTGCGGTCGCCCGTCGGTGTCCGTGATCCACGGGAGCACCTTCTTGTTGGCCAGGACGCCGATAAAGGTCCGCACCGTGCCGTACACGCCGTCACGCTGTTTCTCCGTGAGTGTCTGCGTCTTCGAGAGGCCCTGTGCCTGCGTGTAGTCGTCCTCGATGAGCAGCACAGACGGATCTCCGATCTCGGGATCTCGCCCGCTGGGATCCATCGCCCACAGGTACACGTCAGTGATGGGTCTCCCCGTCACCGCAGCGGTGAGGAACAACCGCGCGAGTGTCTCCCGGCCGGCCGGGCCGAAGTACGCATCTTCCTTCGCGTCAGCTTCTTGCGCGGCCGAGACGAACACGTCGACAAGCTTCTCTGCGCGTTCGAAGTTCGTCACGAACGACAGCGGATTCCACCACCAGGTGGGCTCTGCCCCGATGATGTCCTGCACGTCGTGGATCCACACGCGGCCGATCTCCGATCGCGGCCCGCGGGTGAGGTCGACGATGTCTCGCTTGTTCGACGTCGCGAACACCGGTCCCTGTGTCTCCAGGATCTGCGGCACGCACACGCAGCTCGTCTTGCCCGCACGCGGTCCCATGAGCCAGATCTGCACCCACTCCCACGTGCCGAAGAGGAACTTGCCGGACGGGACGTGTCGGCCGAGCGGGACACCGTCCGCTGCGCCTTCTGCGCCGAGACGGGCGGTGTCCTCCGCGACCTTCTTCTGCGTCATCTCATCCAGCTCGCGGATCTGTCCCATCGACGCCGCCTTGTGGTCGACCCGGGATCCCGATGACCGGCGCCGCAGCGCCAGCGTGGCGATCGCGGCGGCCGCCACCCCCAGGACAATCAGCCCGAGCAGGAAGATCACGACCTGCAGCGGCGCCGGCGACAGCTTCCCTGTCAGAACAGCCGCCAGCACCGTGAAAGGGTCACGCCGGCCGAGCTCGTCGACGCCGGGGTTGGTGAGCGCAGCCAACCAGCCCAGCACCCCGACGAACATCGCGACCGCGAGTACCCCGCCGATCACCAGCCACCCGGTGTCGGCCGCGAGAGGCTGTGCCCGCCGGTTCGGACGCATCAGGCCGCCTCCTCCAGCGTCTCGGTAACGCGTGCCGCGTTCGCACGGAACCGCTCTGCCGCTGTCGTCCAGGCCCGGTTCGTGTTGTTCACGTCCATCTCTGCAGCCGTGAGTTCCACCTCGAACGGTGTCCCCGGCTTCTTTCCGATCTTGAGCAAGAACTTTCCTCGCCCAGGCGGGACCGCCTGTGTGCCCGTGTGCGGGTTCAGCGACCCGTCGGCACTCCAGTCCATGATCATCGACTTCTCGCGTGCCGACATGGCGAAAACCTGCTCCAGGTTCCCCATCTCGGACTGCGCGAGCCCGCCGATGAACACCATCGCGGACCGGGCCACGAAGCCCCACGCGATCGTCGTCAGCTCGTCAGACGACAGCTTGAGGTCATCCATCGTGTGCGTGATCATCGCCTGTGCGATACCGCGTGCACGGTTCAGACGCGTCAGCGCGTCGACGAAGAACACCATCGCCGAACTGGCGCGCAACATGCGCCACAGCTCATCCATCACCAGGAAGTAGTGACGGCGGGGCCGCAGGGCGGCATCCGCGAGGTACTTCTCCGCGTCGACGACCGCAGACCCGAACGACCACGACACGGCCTGCACCGCCGCCTGCAGGGTCAGGTCGCCGTCATCGATCGACGACAGATCGAACACGACCGGCCGACCGGCCTCGATCTGCACGGTGCTATCACCGTCGAAGATCGACCCGTACACACCCGACGAGGTCAACGCAATCAGACCGTCCAGCAGCAGCTCCGTGCGCTCCGCATACCGTTCTTCATCGCCACGGTCCTGCGCGATCGCGGCGAGGCGCGGGTGACGAGAGCGCACCAGGGCCACCAGGTCGCTAATCCGCGGCTGCCGGCCTTCCTTCTCGATGTCGAACTCTTCATCGAGGATGCGCAGGCCCTCCACGACCATGCTGCGTTCCTTCTCGCTGATCCGGGCATCACGGCCCAGCTCCAGCAGACCCGTCACGAGAGTGGCCCGACGCCGCTTCATCGCGTCGATAGCCTCACGCCGCGGCGCGTCGCCACGGGTGATGTCGTCGGGGATCTGCTCGAGCTCGCTCAGCAACTGGCTGAAATCGAGGATGTTGATGACTTCCTGGCCAGGGCCCAGGTGGAACACCTGCCCGCCCATCGCGTCGATCAGATCCACGTAGTCGGGCTTCGTGTCGCTGAGGACCATCGGGATGTGCCCCCAGGCCTCCAGCACCGTCACGATGCGACGTACGAGCGTCGACTTTCCCAGACCGGGACGGCCGAGAACGAAGCACGAGGGCTGGTTGATCAGATTGGCGAGGAACCAACTGATCGGATCGGCGCAGACCACCGTGCCTTTCAGCAGGTTCTTCCCGAGGGGGACGCCCACGGGAAGGTCGCTCGAACCGGCGATGAACGGCCAGAGACCGCACACCTGCACCGTGGTGCCCTGTGCTTCCGGCAGCGGCTCGATCCAGGGCATCCGCCCCGTGCCGCTGGTACGCCAGCCTCGACGCCCCGCACGCCCCAGCGCACGGCGGCGCTGCGTCCGGGTGCGGTCAAGGAACTGCAGCCAGCGTTGCAGCGGAGTGACAGCCGGGGGTCGCACCTTGTGCTCCAGGCGCTTTGCCTCACGCGGGGTCAGCCGCAGCTCTCCCGCCTCCGTCTGTCGTAGTTGCGCTCTTGTCGTCGTCATCGTCATCACAGCCAGTCCCTAATCTGATCGGGCAACGTCATGTGCGCGGGCAGAACCACGCCCAGGGGCAGGCCCGCGAGGAATGCCACGTCCTCGTTCCCCAGCGCCTCACGGATCTTGAGGCGCGCCTGATTCGTCAGCGACGGGATGACCTTCTCCAGACGCGGGAACTCATCGTTCGTCCGGCACGTCGTGGTGATGATCATGCCGAACCGGACGAGGCCCGCACCCGCGGCCTCTTCCTCGGCCGCCTTGTTCGCGAACCGGATGCGGTTCTTTTGCCGGGCCGTCGCGCGCTGCTTCGTCGACGAGTTGAACTGCGCGTTGTTGATCTCGGCCTCGATCACATCCGGCGCATCCCCAGCGGGGATCGGACGATACAGGATCGTCACCCGCTTGCGGAGAACGCCCTTCATCGGCTCGAATGCGCGGCGCAGCGCCGTCTCGTAGAACTTTGATCGCGGACCCTCGTACATCGTCCACGACTTCGACACTCCCCGGTCGTGGTAGTACCGGTCGTATTTCGCCTCCGAGAACGCAGGGCCGGCCTCCGACCAGGTCAGGCCTGTCCCGCCCTCCTGGCGGGCCTGCTCGACGCGGGCCGACACCGTCGGGTCGTACGCCACGCGGGTGAAGTCCACGATGTCCTGCGCCGTGCACGCCTGCGCCCCGGTGCCAGCTCCCGTCATGCCCAGCGAAGCCAACAGGACCGGGAGGCGGTTGCCGATCTCGTCCGCCATCTCCTGCACGCCCCGATCGGAGTTCTTCGACTCCAGACCCGTGCCATTGAACGTCAGCGCCAGACGCGTGCTCAGCTGAGGAGCACCGCCCGACAGCGTGTCCGCGAGGCCACCGACAACGGCGGTAGAGAAGTCGCTGCCGTGGTCAGACACGTTCTCCGCGACCATGCGCCGCAGCCGCAGGCCAGAATCCGGCGCGCTCTCGATCGTGACAGATGCGCCGACGATCGAATCCTCCACACCCAGCTGGGCCAGCCAGCCACCCCAGTGAGCGACCTGCCGGTTGATCCGCTCCTGATCCACGAGTGAGTCCCCATCGGGGAAGCACTCGATCACCACGGTGTAGTGCTTTGTCGTCGCTGTGGAGAGACGGATCATCCCGAACGGGTTGCCGTAGCTGTCTTTGTGCTCGCTCAGCTCTGACGCCGTCAGCAGGCCCGGCAGACGGAAGCTCCCATCCGGGATCCGTCCCGCAGGCCCCGCAACCAGAAGCGTGTCGCCGCGACGCTCCGCAGCGCGGAATGCCATGCGGTTCGCCTTGCGCCGATACCAATTGCGGCCCTGCTTGACGGTGACCACGGTCACTACCGCCGCCGCCACGCCGAGGAGCGTGATGATGCCGGCAGCAAGCCACCAGCCGCGCACGATGCATCCAATGAGGACGAGTGCGAACGGGATAGACCCGAACGTCACACCCGCACCCAGCCCGCCGATGCCGAGCTTGGCGGGCATGACGATGTTGCCGTGCTCCACCATCGTGGTGTCATTGCTACTCATCGTTCGACCCCTGTTCGTCAATTCCGTTACTGCTGCTCGATGCCGAGCTGCCGAGACTGTTCATCGCGGATCCCGCCGCATTCCACCCAGAGGAACTACCGCCGCTCGAGGGCGCAGCTCCACCGCTGTCCGCAGCGGCAGGTGCCGCACCGCCCGGGCTCGTCGACGGCGAGGATGCGGCGGCCGACGTTCCGGACTCGGCCGCCGTAGCAGCGCCCGTTCCTCCGCTCGCCGCCGCTCCCCCGGTCGCAGCGCCCGTCGACGCCGCGGTGCCTCCGGCAGCCGCTCCACCTGCAGCTGCAGTCGATGCAGCGCCACCGGCCGCGGCGCCGGCACCACCGGCTCCTGCAGCAGCGCCCGCGGCCGGTGCAGCCGCTCCACCGGTCGCGGCTACCGCCCCGACCATCACGACGGCCGACCCGGCTGCAGCAACGCCAGCGACCGCCGCGCCACCCGAGAACGCGTTCGAGGTTGCCGCCGCTGCCACCGGCACCAGGAACTTGATCAGTGCAGGCAGAGCGAGGGCCGCCATGCCGAGAATCACCATGGCGACGCAGGCGTTGTAGATCGACTTCCCGATGTCATCGAGGCCCTCGATCGCCGGCGGGTTCTTCATCTGCATCATCCCGAAGGCGTAGATGATCGCAGCCACCGGCTTGAACAGAATCACGGCCAGCAACCAGCCCTGCAGCTGACGAAATGCGTTCGACCCCATCTCGGTCCCACTCCCCGCGGCCACCGCTGGCAGCAGAGCGAACATCGTCGACGCGAGAGCACCCTGAATCACCATGAACAGGACATTCACCACGGCGCCGAGAAGGCCGATGATCGCGAGGAACAGCCCGCCACCCGGGTATATCAGCATCATCTCCGAGAGAGACAGCATGCCCGACAGGCTCAGCTCCTCCCCCGTCGCCTTCTGGATGATCCACGGCGCGAACTGGTCGCCCGCCGTCATCAGACCCGCGAACGCCACCGCGTACACGCCCGTGACCAGGATGAGGTTCACGACCATCTTGACCGCCGGCAGACCGGACTTGAAGTCGTTCGAGATCGCCATGCGACCCAGACCGATAAGAAGTCCGATCAGTGCAATCGCGGCCGTGTACCAGCCCATCCACCCGTTGATCTGACCAATCGCCGGGGCTGTCACATCCGCGCTCGGGATGCCCACCCAGAACGAGTTGATCCACCCGAGAAAATCGATCAGCAGCTTCCAGATATCACGCACGAAATCCGTGAACGCGCTATTGGCAGCGTCACTGATGCCCTCGCCAGCCCAGCAGAGTGCGTCCCAAACCTGGCACTCCTCTTCCTCAGCTGCCATGCGGATCATTGCGAAGCGCTCCAGTCCGTGTATCCGGCCAACGGGTCGAGAGTGGGGCGGAGAGTGATTCTCTCGACATCGACCAGCCAGGTATCCCTCTCGCTGTCCCAGACAAGGGTGAACGACACATAGGCGGTCACCGTCTCGGACCCAGCACTCTGGCTCATGCCGACCCGAATCACGACCTCCTCCGGTTCGACACTGTCGAACCGGAAACCCGAGATCTGAGCGGTGCGACCCGGTTCGGGCGAACGAGCCAGTGAGGCGTTCTCCTCGATAAACGGAGCCCGCCCGTTGTTGTCTACGGCCGCATCTTCGACGAAAGCCCGGAATGCATCGGCATCAGTGCTCTCCTGTAGCCCAGCCATGAAGCTGGTCGCCGCGAAAAGTGCTCCCGTCGGTGAGGGAGCGAAGCAGCCCCAGAGAGTGTCGTCGGCCGATGCCGCGGCATACTCACTCGACGTGGGGGTGAGCAGTCCCATGCGGTTGACCCACTCGGCGTCGGGTCCGACCGTGGGGATGTCTGATCCCGAGGGCAGGTCGCAGACACCCCCTGTCTCGGGCGGAGTCGACTCGTCCTCGCCCGGCTGCGCGGACGGTGTCGACGGTGCGCCTGATGGCGAGGTGCCCCCTTCGGGGTTGTCCCTGCCGCCGAAGGTCAGCACCAGTACGAGAGCGGCGATGACAGCGAGCACCAAAATCGCTGCCGCCAGCCACCACGCGTTGAACTTGACCAGGCCGCGGTTGCTATCGCTGTTGTCGTCGCTCATGATCTCTCCCCTGCTCAGCCGGTGAACGTTGCGATGATGCCGCCGGCAGCGCCGACGAGGACACACACGATGAGCGCGATCACGAGGCCCTTGAAGCCCTGGATCTCGCGGCCCGTGAATGCGGCGAATGCGAGGTACCCGGCGCTCGCGAGGAAGCCGGCAAGACCCAGGATGAGCGCACCCCAGGCCAGCCAGTTGATCAGCGTGGATACGCCCTCCGTGCCCGGAGGCTGCTCCGGCTCAGGGTTGGGCAGGACGCCGGTGATCGCGGTCGCGACCTCAATCAGAGTGTTCATTTCTTTCCTTCCGTAGGCGGGGTTTGAGCAAGCTTGCGAATGCGTCCGATGGTCCACCGGACGCGAGGAGAAGAGGTCTTGAGAGTGGGCTCGGCCAGGCGCCATCCCTCGGCCCAGGGAACCCGCCACCCGTGCGGCGTCATCCGGCCGATGCGCTCAACGGCCTTGAGCTGCGCTTTGGTCAGCTGTGGGCCGTCGTCGACGAGCACGATTCCCAGGAGGCGGCTGTCCCGGTACTCCCCCGCAGCCCATGCCAGCGCGAATCTCTCGGCCGTCTGGAGGCCGTGATAGTGGGTGCGTGCCACCGCAAGAACGTTCATCGGCATACCGGGATACGAGGAGACGGGCCAGGCCCGGTGTCCTTCGCGGGCGGCTTCCCCCGGCAGATCCGACGCCTGTTCACGGATCAGGCCCGCGATCGTCGAGGCTCCCGCGCCGCCGTGCAGTGCGATGACATACACGAGAGCACCGGGTGTCTCGGGGATCGTCGGGAAGACCTGCTCGAGCGGATGCGGAACCGACGGCGCAGACTCTGGCGTCGGCGGACCCACGAGTTCCTCGCCGCGCAGCTGGTCGACGTCGGCGTCGCTCTGCTCGGCGCCGCGCACCCGATGGAACGGGTTAACACGGGTCGTCGGTGTATCTGTCATCGAAGCCCCCCTCGTGTACAGGATCTAATGCGATCCTATAGTATCAAGGGTGAGTCAGATACGGGGGGTGGGAAAATGACGAAACCGTCATCTAGTAGACGCCGAAACTCGCGGAATATGACGCGGAAGTCGAGAACTTCCCACATCAGCGTCATAGCCGTTGGTCTCATGCTCACGCTATCGGCGTGCACCGACGCGGGACCAACACCTAACCCGAGCCCGTCACCCACGGACACAGCGACGGTCCAGCCCGCTCCCACCAGCACCATCGCGCCGGACGCGCTCGACGACGGGGTGCGGGTGGCTGAGGAAGCCATGACCAGCTTCGCGAACCACAACCGCTCCTACGAGGAGTGGTGGGCCGAGCTCTCTCCCATGCTCACCAACGACGCCCTGCTGGCATACGAGGGCACAAACCCCGCCAGGGTTCGTCCCTCCCAGGTCACGGGCCCCGGTGTCGTCGCCAGTGCCCCGAACTTCAATCAGATGAGCGTGCTCGTGCCCACCGACGTCGGCCAGTACACGATCGAACTCATCCGTCAGGGAGACGGACACGGGAACGGCACACCATCCTGGTTCGTGGACCGCCTCACTCCCCCGGCGGATCTGGGATGAAGGGCGCAGCCGCCGCCGTTTGCGGTGTCATCTGCATCCCGCTCATCGCGATCTTCGTCCTCATCGCCACGTCGTGCTCTTCCCTCCCCGGAGGTAAGTTCCCCACGATCGACTACGAGGTGAACATCGAGAACCTGCCCGTCGACGAGGTCGGCACCTGGAAGGGCGAGCAGCTGGTCAACGCGGCGATCATCATGAACGCCGCCACGGAGCTGAAGCTGCCCGTCAAGGCACAGGTCATCGGCGTGATGACCGCTATGGGCGAATCGTCGCTGATCAACCTCAGCCACGACGACGACGCCACCAACCCGGATGGCTCTATCGCGGACGGTGGCGGTCTCTTCCAGCAGCAGGTGTCGCAAGGTTGGGGAACCTGGGAGGAAGTCACGGACCCGGCGACGGCATCCCGCACCTTCCTGACCCGGCTGGCAGAGGTCGCCGGGTGGGAAGCGATGGAGCCGAGCATTGCCGCCCACAAGGTGCAGGGCAACGACGACCCGTACCACTACGAGAAGTTTTATGAGGACGCCGTCGACGTCGTCGCAGCTCTCGCGGGAGTGAACATCGACCCCGGCAACGGGGCAGAAGCAGCCCAGTGCGCGAACCCGATCGGCAATAACGGCAACTTCCCGCCCGGGAAGAATCCCCCCGGCCAGTGGGGCGGTTTCGAGAACGGCCGCATCGATGAGAGCCTCCTCGCGCCCATCCCGTGGGCCTCGAACTACACCCTGCGTGGTGACGCCGTCGCCAACCTGATCGCGATGAACAACGCCTTCCGGGCGGAGTTTGGCTACGACCTGCCCATCAACGACGGGTACCGCGATTACGCCGGCCAGGTCGAGGCCAAAGCGATCTACGGAGACGAGGCCGCCGAACCCGGCACCTCCAACCACGGATGGGCGCTCGCTATCGACGTCGGCGACCGCAGCCACTACCGGCTGAGCTTCTCCCACCCGATCTACCTGTGGTTGAAAGCCAACGCCCCCCGCTACGGCTGGGTGCACCCCGATTGGGCCGAACCCGGCGGACCAGGCCCCGACGAAGCCTGGCACTGGGAATTCTGGGGCATTGAGGAGACCATCCCCGCATGAGCGACATCGATCTGACCACCGTTCCCCCCTACCCCGTCTACCGCCTCGAGGTCGACGCCGAGGGCGCCGTCACTCTCGACGGTGTACCCATCGCCACCGGCGAGGGTGCCACCGAGGCGGCGATCGACCACGTCGCCGGCATCCTGCAGGCCGACGGACACGACGCCGTCCGCGTCATCGCCGTCACCCCCGACGGCACAGACCGGATGGTCGTCGAAGCTGACGGCACCACCCACGTCATCGTCGACCAGGTGCACGACGGCAAAATGGCGATCGGCAACCGGCGCGTCAGTCGACGCGCTGTCATCGCCTCGATCGTCACCGTCTCCGGTCTCGTCGTCATCGGCGCGGCCACGCCGGTCGCGATCGCGCTCACGCGGCCTGCACCGACGCCGACGGCCACCATCGCGCCGCCGCCCGGTGTCGGCGAGCAGCTCGCCGTCCTCTCTCCTCCCGGATACGACCAGTCGGCAGCGTGGGCCGTGCCGATCCGCTCCAACACGGAACCCACCTTCCTCCCAGACGGACGTGTCGCGGTCACCACCGAAGCCGGAGATCTCCGGCTTCTGGATCCCGACACCGGAAAGACGGTCTGGAAAGGCAACGGCTCCCCCCGTGGAGGCGCGCAGCTCGCGGCCACCACCATCGACGGGTACGAGGTCCTCGCAACCTCGCGCTCCAACGCCCTCACCGTCTGGCCTCTGTACGTGGAAGACAGCACAGTCGACTCCGTCGACTACGACCTCCCCCGCGGTGCCGACGTAACTTTCCTCGGCACCGAACCGCTGATCGTCCTCCCCGATCAGACCGTGGGCTTCGTCACCGCTGACGGCATCACCCGACAGGACATCCCCGTCACCGCTCTCCCCGTGATGACCACCGACGCCGGCGTGATCGCCGTCGACGACACCACGATCTACACCATCACCGTCGACGGTGACGTATCCGAGACCCCGTACACCCGTCCCGAGGGGACCACCGAGCTCAGTAACGTCTCTGCAGCTGACGCCAACACCCTCATCGCCGTCTGGAGCACCGAAGGGCAGCAGAGCATCGTCGCGGCCGTCGACGTCGCCACGGGAGAAACCCTCTCCCAGGCTGAAACCCGCACGAGCGGCATCCGCAGTGACTCCGTGCCGCTGCACGCGATCGACGGGGCCACACTCACCTACGGCAACGTCTGGATCCGGTACGGCACCAATCCGAGTGTTCAACCGCTCGGCAACCTCACGCCCACCGCAATCACCGGCACCATTGTGTACGGGACAGCCAGCCGTCAAGCTAGCTGGACCAACGTCAGCGATGACCAGCCACAGGTGACCCCGTTCACTACCCGAGAACTCCCGCTAGACCCGATAGCACCCAGCGGGATCACCACCGAGATGGCCTGGATCGTCGCAGACAAAGTCGAAACCACCTACCTGTACGCCCTCCCTCGACGAACCGGCCCTGGCGGCCCGACCGCCACGCCCGCACCCTAAAGGATGCTGAGCCGCATGCCTGCTACCCCAAATCTCTTTGACGACGCCGTCAACCTGGTGCGCAACCGCGCACACCTCCGCGTGGTCGAATACATACGCGAGAACCCTGGTGCCTACCTCTCCGACATCCTCGCCGGCACCGACACTCCCCGAGGATCCCTGGGCCGCGTCCTGCGTACCCTCGTCGAACTCGACGTCGTCACCATCGATGTGCCGCCCGAGAAACGCGGCACCGGCCGCAACTTTCGATACACCGTCAACGAGAAGCGCGTCCGCCAGATTCTCGCCGCGCTGCACGTCGAACTCCTCGGAGAGTAACGGTGCTGCCGCCGGCGAGATTGCAAACATCGTGCAAGCTTGCAGTTAACCTGCCTGCTTGATAGCCTCGGAACCGGCTACGGCAGACTTGGCAGATGCCTCGCTACGCATCTCCCGATCAGCCGCTGCCTCCTGAACCAGCGAGGGCGGTCAAAGTGTTTGGTGCGAACCCCATCCGAGCGGCTATCGTGCGGCTCCTAGCGACCAACCCCGAGCCCATGACGACAGGCGAGATCGAGAAGGCTCTCGGAGGTGCCTCGCACCGCACGATCTTCAACCACGTGCGCGAACTCGAAGCTGACGGCATTGTCACCTCGGACGCCCGCGACGACCGCAATGGGCAGCGCGTCAGATACGCAGCTGATCGCGAGGCGATCCGCCGCGAACTCCGCGAGTACTACCGGTACCTCCTCGGAGAGCCCCTGACGGGCGACGACGCCAGCTGAGATGCCGGGTTTCAAGTACGGGTTGAAGCCCCGGAGTGTCGCAGCTGAGTTAACCCTGACCTTGGGGTTAACTGAGGGCATGGCTGACGAAAAGAAGCGGCGGACCTACCGCCGTCCCAGAGGGACGATGGTCCAGCCGACCAACCTCGGTTACGAGGTGGAATTCACTAGCAAGTCGACATGGGAAACGCTCGCGCAGGATCTTGAGATTTCCCCGTCGGAGCTGTTCGACGTCATGGTCGAGCACCTTCCGCTAGACGCCTATGGGCGTCCCACTTGGTTCCCCGAACGGCCACCAAAAGACGGGATGCTGCACGTGCCAGCCGCTTAACCAGATGAGGCCCGCCAGGGGCGGGCCTCGAAGTCTGTGCCTCATCTGATGAAAGTTTGGCGACCGAATCAGATGAAGGCGATGTACACCTCACCGGGAAGGACCCGGAGTTTTGCTGTACCCCGAAAGGAGTTGACCTCATCATAACGCCACTTGACGCAGATTTCCAGGCAGTCCAAGACCCGACACGCCGCGGGGTGTCCTCCGATTGGGGGACACCGGAGTCTGCCTGGGATCTCACCGTGTCGCTGTCCCAGCTCACGGGTCGACGCAGCGTCCGCGTGGACGTCCGCGACGCGCACGGCGACTTCACGAACAGCTACACCGCCACCTACCCGTCCGACAGCACCGCTGCCCCTGACGGCCCCTGGGCTCTCCCCCTCACCGACGCCGCCGGCGGATTCCGGTACCTGTGCTTCGACCTGGACGCCAAGGGCGGCAACCCGGCGAAAGATGCTCACCGACTGACCCGGTGGCTCGACGAGCTCGCGATCGCATATCTCGTCTGCGAGTCCGGCCCCTCGGGCGGCCGCCACGTCTGGATCGCGCTCACCGCGGCCGCCGACGCCGGCACCGTGAACCAGCTGGCCCGTCGAGCCCGGACCGTTCTGCCCTCCTTGGACCTCTCGCCGCTCACGAACCCCGCGACCGGCGCGGTGCGGCCGCCGCTGTCGCCACACCGCGCGGGCGGGCACTCCCGCCCCCTGGGACCGGTCGAGGTGCTGTTGAGGCCCACCACGACCCCGCAGCGCCTCCGAGACCTGGACGTGTGGCTGGATGAGGAAGGCGTGGAGCTGCCGCCGGCAGCACAGGCCACCCGTCCCCGCGACGTCGACGCTGACGCCGACGGGCACCCCTACCTCGCCGGCGAACGACGCGACCTGTCCCCCCGCATCCGGGAGATCCTCGCCTCTCCCCCGGCCGCGGACACCTCCGCGACCATGGCGCAGATCTTTCTCGCGGCCGCGAACGCCCGCTGGCGCCGCGCAGACGTCGCCGCCCTCGCACGCACGGCCCCCGCGCTCGAGCACGCACGCACGCGCCGCCACGCCGGCACCCGCGTGCCTCGCACCGAGGCGGGACAGCGACACGTCATCGATGGCGCCTGGCGAATGGCCGTCTACTACGCCGCCGCGAACCCCTCCAACGGCCAGGGCGACGACCCCACCTTCCCCCAGCGAGAAAACCACGTCGTCACGGCCCTCACACGCGTCCAGGAGCGCGCCGACGCGCTCCCCGGTATGTGGGGAGCCGACCGCGGCCCCACGGCCCACAGGGCCGCACGAGGCTCCGCGGCGCACCGCGCCATTCTCGACGCCCTCTGCCTGTACATGGCACAGGCCGTCTCCCTGGAGATCGAGGCCGATATCCGCCGTCTGGCACTGGAGACCGGTTGGGGACGCCAGACAGCGCACAACGCCCTCCGGGCGCTGCAGGACGCTGGCTGGATCCGGCGCACCGCCCAAGCCGAAGGCGAGCACGGGGCCCGGTACACCCTCTCCGAAAAGTTCTCCACAGATCCTCACGAACCTGACTGGTCACAAGGGCGTATGCCCCCCGCCCGCACCGCCCTCATCCGTGAGCTGACCCTGAGAACTACCGCGCTCAACCAGGACATCTACGCAGCTCCCGGCTCTCTCGGACGTGCCGCCGGCTACCTCCACCTCCAACTGCTGCCCGGAGGTTCCTGGACTGTGGAAGATCTCACCCTCCGCACTGGATTCACCGCTGCCTCCGTCCGACGTCTACTCCACCGCCTGCACAGCCACGGACTCGCTCGCCTCGTTGACGGCCACTGGACGGCGGCCGATCACGTCGACCCGCAGCCGATCGCCGTCCGCCTCTTCGTCGACGGGCACCTGGCCGATCGCGCGAGGCGGTACGACGTCGAGCGGATCGTGTGGGCGAAGTGGCGGGTGATCATGCATGAAGAGCACCAGGCGCACCGCAAGAGGCGTCGAGGCCGACGCGCTCACCCGAGCGCTCTGCAGCTGCCCGGTCAGTCTGTCCACGAACGCGTGGGGTACCCACGCGGGCCGAACCAGCTGTACGACCACAAGGCCGCCCGTCGTCTCGAAACCGCACGCCGCAACGCGCGTGAGCTGGCCACGTTCCTCGAGGCGCAGCTCACCGGATGACCCGAACCGCTCCCCCAGCTCGAGGCGAGGGCTGCGCCCTCGTGGAGGCCGGCCGCACGCGGCCGCTGTCTGGCGCCGATGGCGCCACATTTTCGCCATAGAGCCTGTGGCATTGTGCGGTCGGTCAGCCCCGAGCGCGAGAGCTTTCGCGGCATATCCTCCCTCGCTGCGCTCAGTCCGGTATTCCACGGTCTCTAGCGCTCAGAACAGCCCTCCCTAGTCGGCACGGAGTGCCTCCACGGCGAAAAAACGTGGGGGGAGGAAGAGAAGACGGGCCGAGGCCCTCTCGCTCCGCTAGGGCAAGGGCCGAGGGCCCCTGCACCCGAATGTCGGACACCAGTCCAGAAAGAAGGTCACCATGAGCGCTACCCGGCTCGACGCATCCACCACATTCTGCGACACCTTCGCAAGCGCCGACCTGGCCCGAGAGACGGCCATGAGCCTGAACTGTGGCGAAGTCGACGCCCTGGCCGCGCTGCTCGAAGCGCACGGCTATCCTGCATCCGCCGACTACTGGGTGCAGTGCCACAGCGAAGGACACGACGAAGGAGACGAAGAACACCCTAGACAGCATTGACCAACTAGACTATACTGATAGTAACAACACGGCAGACCAACGGGACTTACCACCCCACATGAACAAGGAGCACAGTATGACCACTGCAACAGCATCCGCCGGAGTCCTCGAACTCATCGACCCGCAGACCATCGACGTGGCGACCAACGTCCGCACGGCGGCAGAGGCAAGCCTGGACAAGGAATTCCTTGACAGCGTGAGCGCGAACGGCGTTCTTGTCCCCATCGTCGCAACCCGCGATGAGAACGGCGTGCACGTCCGCTACGGACAGCGCCGTACCCTCGCCGCTCAGCAGGTCGGCCTATCGAGCGTGCCCGTCTACATCGTCGAGGCCGACGCCGCCGACGACGCGCAGCGCATCGTGGAACAGCTGGTGGAGAACGATCAGCGCCAGGCACTCACCGACGGCGACCGCATCCAGGCATACAAGGCCCTGGAACTCGAAGGACTCTCCGTCACCGCGATCGCCAAGCGCACCGGCACGAAGCGAGACAAGATCAAGACGGGCCTGACGGTCGCGGCCAGCGAAACCGGAACCCGCCTGATCGCGGAAACCGGAATGACCCTGGACCAGGCCGCAACACTGATCGAGTTCGAAGACGCCCCCGACGTCGTCGCAACGCTGACCCGGATCGCAAACGAGGAGCCGGGATACTTCCCCCACGCCGTCCAGCGCGCCCGCGAYGAGCGCGCCGCCGCTCAGGCCCGGGAAGCAGGCGAACAGGTCGAAGCCGCCAAGGGACACCGCATCCTCTCCGAAGCCCCCGCATGGGACGCCCGCACCCCCTACCGCCTCGGTGACCTCCGCACGAGCGAGGGCGAGCGGGTGAGCGTCGACGAGATCCAGGGGAAAGACGGCGTGGCCGTCTACGTGCGCGGACAGCGCGATGGAAACCACCAGGTGAATTACTACGTCGACGAGCCGGAAACCCTCGGTTACACCGTCGTCGACGACGGCATGGGCCGCAAGGCCGGACCGATGACCGACGAGGAGAAGGCAGAGCGCAAGCAGCTGATCGCCAACAACAAGGACTGGGATGCCGCCGAGAGCGTGCGCCGGGAATGGCTCGCCCAGTTCCTCGGGCGCAAGACGCTCCCCAAGGACTCCGCACAAGTCATCGCCCGAAGCCTCACCGAAGCGCGCTACCTGGTCGCCGGGGAACTGAGCGGGAACGCCCTCGCGGCCGACCTTCTCGGCGTCGAGCCGGTATCGGGCTATTACGGCGACCGGTTCGCGGACTTCCTCGCCGCGCACCCGACCAAGGCGGGCCACGTCACCCTGGCAATCGTCCTCGGCGGCATCGAGGCCAGCACCGGGCGCACCACCTGGCGGAGTCCGCGACCGGAGACGGCACACTACCTGCAGACCCTCGCAGGCTGGGGCTACACCCTCTCCCCCGTCGAGCAGATCGCCGCCATGGTCGAGAGCACCGACACCCCGTAGTGAGACTCGGTGGGGTGGGTCACAGGCCCGCCCCGCCCTAACCAGGAGGCACCCATGAGCACCCGCATTCTCGTCACCTACAAGGGCGAAACCGGATATCTCCACAGCGAAACCGGGATCGATCTGCGCACCCGCTACGGCGTCACATTCGACGAGACCCGCACCGGCACTTACCGCAACCGCGCACGAGCGCAGCGCGTCGCCGACAAGATCGCCCACCGATTCGAGCGCGTCGAGCTCGAAGACATCGAAGATCACTCAGACACAGACTAGACAGTATTGACCAACTAGACTATACTGATAGTAACAACACGGCAGACCAACGGGACTTACCACCCCACATGAACAAGGAGCACACGCCATGCTGACGATCACCCACACGCATGAAGCCGGAACCATCATCGAGGGAACCGCCAAGGGCGACGGAACCGCCGCAATCCTCAAGGCCAACCGCTGGCGCTGGGGTCGGAGCATCGGCGCATGGTTCGTCCCGAACAGCCGCGACCGGCTCCCCCAGGATCACATCATCACCCGCACCGCCGCCGCGCTAGAGGCCGCAGGGTTCGAGCTGGCACCACTGGAGATCGACCGCACGACCCGGAGCACCGCCGAAGTCGAGGCCGCGAAGATCGCCCGCCAGGCCGACCGCGCTGCAGCACTCGACGCCAAGGCCGAGCGGAAGGCCGCGAACTCTGACGCCGCATGGGAGAAGCACATGCGCGACGTGGGAAGCCTGCCCGAGGGCGGCGAGCCGATCAAGGTGGGCCACCACTCTGAGCGCCGCCACCGCAACGCGATCGACAAGGCGCACAACAGCATGCGGCGCAGCATCGACGCCCACAACGACGCCGAGGAAGCCGGCCGCCGCGCCGACGCAGCGGCCGCAGCGACCGACGCCCGCTACAACCCGGTGACCGTGGCGAACCGCATCGAGAAGATCGGCGCAGATATCCGCCGCTACGAGCGCCAGATCATCGCTGATGTGTACGACCCGGAGACCGGCTACCGCCCCGCGACCGACGAGCAGAAGGCCAAGAGGGCAGAGCACTACGCGCCCAAGCTCGACGAGCTGCGCGACCAGCTCGCCTACTGGGAGCAGGTACGAGCCGACCAGATCGCCACCGGCTACAGCCGCGACACGATCGCCAAAGGTGACGCCGTGAAGATCCGCGGCCACTGGGCCAAGGTCGCCCGCGTCAACGCCAAGACGGTCAGCGTCGAAACGCCCTACAGCTGGACCGACCGCGCACCATACGCCGAGATCCAGGACCACCAGCCCGTCGCCTGACGCAGTCAGGCCCGGTTCCCCAAGGGGGAAGCCGGGCCTGACATCAACACGGCGACCGGTTACCACACCGGAAGCACACCAGAATTCTACAGCCGCACAGGACCGCCGTGCCCCTATCGGGGCGCGAGGGGAGCAACCCCCTCACACTCCCCCGCCAGAGCCGCTACGCGGCCAGGAGTGGCCCTCACGGGCCACCAGGCTCCTAAGAGGTTCGGGCATCGTTCCTGCCGCTCCATCATTGCCGCCGCGGTCCTACACACAAGCCCCTCCGGGGCCCGCTCCTCCGAGATTTTCGCCACGCGGTCGCTACGCTCCCTCACATCGCGACGAAATTCTCTCCCCCACCGCCTAGCGGTTGTGTTCCGGCCCTGCTGCTGCGGCACTGCTCCGCTTATCAGGAACGAGCCAGCGAATTGATCGAGAAAGGACGACGGACATGGAAGCTGTAACGGTCTACACAACGGGTCCGAGCTGCGGGAAGTGCACGATGACCAAGCTCATGCTGAAGGGCAAGGGCATCCCGTTCGTTGAGGTCAACATTCGCGAGAACGCCGAGGCGTACACCTACGTCACCGAGGACCTGGGATACAGCACGGCTCCGGTCGTCGTCGTCGACGAGCAGGATCACTGGTGCGATCTGCGCACCGATCACWTCGAACGTATCGCCGCACACATGGGATGACCGATGAGCGAAGAGGAGCAGAGAGACGAGCGCGGCCCGGTGTCGTGGGAGTCCTTCAACTGGATGCGGCAAGAGATCATCCGGCTCACCAGCGAGAACGCGCAGCTGCAGCGAGACGTCGACCTTTGGCAGTGGCAGGCGAATCACTGGTACATGAAGGCCAACTACTCCCCCGAGCAGCTCGCAGAGTTTGCGCGCAAGCGGGCTCAGCTCGACGTGCCGACCGATGACGCACCAGAGTGTCCAGAAAACACGCCATATGAACTAGACCACATTGACCAACTAGGCTAGACTGACAGTAACAACACGGCAGACCAACACCACCAACCACAAGGAGCAGAACCCATGTCGACCATCACCTTCGCCGGCAACCTCACCGCGGATCCCGAGCTGCGCTACACGCAGAACGGCCGCCCCGTGGTCCACTTCACCATCATCGAGAACCGACAGCGCCGCACGCCCGACGGAGGATTCGAAGACGCCGAGCCCAACGCGTTCCGCGTCGAAGCCTGGGGTGAGCAGGCCGAGAACGTCGCGGCCTCGTCCCACAAGGGAGATCGACTGACGATCGAGGGACGCATCGAAACCAACCGGTGGACCGATAAGGACACCGAGCAGGAGCGCACCGCGCAGCAGGTCACCGCCGTTGAGGTGGGATTCAGCCTCAAGTACCACACGGTCACCGCGAAGAAGGCCGAGCGCAAGACCGCAGCGGGGGAGCAGGGCAATCAGAGCGACCCGGCCGGCTCATGGGAAGTCGCCGACATCCCCAACAGCGACACCCCGTTCTGAAGCCCGCCTGAGACGAAGGAGAAAACATGATTGTTCAAGGATTCCTGGCTTGGGGCATCTGGGCCTGGGTGCTGATCGTCGTCGGCTGGCTCGTGCTCTGCGGGCTGGTGACCGTGATCATCGTTGGTATCTACAGGCTGCGGGAACTGATCAAGGAGCTGCGCGACGCTAAGGCGGAAGAAGACGCCCGTCCCGAACGCTCCGCACCCCGCGCGAACCTCATCCAGTGGGCAGGCCACGAAGACACCCGCGATCGGATCATGGACTACGCCGACCGCAAGAAGGTGTCCGTCAACACGGCGCTGATCGAGACCGTGCAGCGCGGCATCGACCAGCTCGACCCTCAGGGAGACTCCAAGTGACCGTCTACACGCTCGCGATCCTCAAGGGAGGATCAGGCAAGACCACCACATCCGCAGACCTCGCGGCGGCACTCGTCGCCATGGGGCGGCGCGTGCTGGCAATCGACCTCGACCAGCAGGGCAACCTCACCAAGCGCCTCGGCGTGACCGAAGACACGGAGTTGTCGGCGGTCGCAGCTGACGTGCTGGTCGGGGAAGCATCCGCGCTCGAGGCGGCCGTCCCGTCGCCGAGCGTGCCGGGTGTGAGCATTCTCGTCGGAAGCCAGGACCTCGCCTCTTTGGACCAGCGGCCCGAGATCATCACCTCGTTGCGCGACATGCCGGAGCTCGCCGACCACTGGGATGACGTCGTAATCGACACCCCGCCGGCATTGGGCCTCCTCACCCTCTCTGCCCTTGCAGCTGCAGACGTCGTGATCGCACCCGTCGAATGCGCGACCGAAGCGTATGACCAGCTCGGCAAGCTCAATGAATTCGTTGCACAACGCGTCGCACCGCGGCTGCACGTCGGGCAGCGCATCCACTGGATCGTCCCCACCAAGTACCGCCACGGGCGACTGATCGATCGAGAGGTCGTCGAAGTGCTTACCGAGCAATTCCCCGGCCGCGTCACCAGCCCCGTCCGCGAGGCAGTAGCCGCCAAAGACGCCTACACCGACGGCAAGCCCGTCAGTGTCTACGCGCCGGGCTCTGCGATCGCTGAGGACTACGCGCAGGCGCTCGCACCGATCATCGGGACTCCCATTCCCGCGCGAAAGACCGCACCACCCGTGCCCGTCACCGCCTGACAAACAAAACAGCACTGACCAACCAGACCAAGGAGACAGCCATGGCACGTCGAAGCCTCCGCGACCGCAACGCGGCCGCGCTCGCGCACGAATTCTATGAACCCGTCGACGCGCCCGCCGAGGAGACGCCGGCAGAGCCGCCCGCAGAGCCGGTCCAGGAGGTCACGCCGACGAGAGCGACGCCCGAGCGTCGACCGACAGCGGCGCCAAAGAAGCGACCGCAGGCGGCTCCCGGCGACACGGACCGACTGGGCATCTACCTCACGCCCGACGAGTTCAACGGCGCTCGAGCGGCATATCTCGCCGACTGGACCAACGGGGGAGAGGCGGACACATTCGCCCGCTGGATCGCCGCAGCGCTCGACACACACGCCGCGCGGACTCCGAAGCAGCGAGCCACGAGGGGCGGCCTCCGAGGGCGCTCCGAGGAGCGCACAGGCTCCACCCGGTCGTTCAACATCCCCACCGTCACCATGAAGCGGATGCGCGCGGCTATCACCGCCGATCAACAGGCCGGCCGCTGGCCATCCGACAGCGCATGGGCCGCCGAAGCCATCGGCATCGCCGTCGACGCCGCCCGAGCGGGTAACGGAGGAACGCTGCCGACCCCGCCAGACCGACTGCCGAACCGGCTCGTTCGATAACCGCACACGATAGACCAATCAGACACGGCAGACCACCGGGACTTACCACCCCACATCGACAAGGAGCACATCGTGGAGGACGAGAACAACCTCGACAATCGGCCGGTGGTCACGCGACGCCCGCCACGGCGCACGCGTGCATTGCTGATCACCACCGCTGGGCTCGCCGTGACCCTCATGTCGACGACCGGATGCACGCCGCAGGAACGCCCTGCAGAGACGCAGACCGTCGTGACGGCCGCCGAGGCGGCCGAGGTTGTCGCCGTAATCGACGGCGACACTATCGACGTCAAGACAAGCACGGGGGAGTCGCGCGTCAGAATCATCGGCATCGATACGCCCGAGATCGGGCGCGACGGCGCAGCGGGGGACTGCTACGCGATCGAGGCTCGCAACTTCCTGGACGAACTGCTGTACGGCCGCACGGTCGAGCTGCAGAGCGACAGCACGCAGGCGGACGTCGACACGTACGGGCGGCTACTCCGCCACGTCGACGTCGACGGGCAGAGCGCCGCGGTGCTCGCGATCGCAGCTGGCACCGGCTACGAGTACACCTACGACAACCCCTATGTCGGGCAGGCCGATCACCTAGCCGCGGAAGCGGCCGCCAGAGACGAACACGCAGGACTGTGGAGCGCCTGCCCCGCAGCGGATCGATGAGGAAGGGAACGACCATGAACGCAGCGAGCACGCCTGTGGATCCCCACATCTTCAGGACGGCGGCGACGCGCTTTGACGAGGCGTTGAGTACCTACCGAGCGGCGTCCGCCCGCGTCGACGACGCGCAGGCCGCGCTCGAAGCGCTCGAATGCCGCGAGCCGTTCGCCTACGCGGTCACTGGGCCCGATGGTGAAGAAGACGAGTACGTGATCGACGCGAAGTGCACGTACCCCCAGGGGCACGGCGGGGAGCACCGGGAGGACTTCGACGAGTCCGACGCAGCCCCCGACAACTATGCGCAAGCCCTCGCCCGATTCCGCGATGAAGCCAGCCGTGCAGCTGACCTACGGGACGACTGGGAGGACGCGGAAGAAGCGCTCGACGAGCTGCGCTGCAACCACGGCGGACGCGGTGAGTGGCCGTGCGTTCTGCGGCGAGGTCACGAGGAAACGCAGCACGAGCACCCGAGTGAAATGCACCTGGTCGTCTGAGCTGCCCGCCAGGGGATCAGCTGAGCGGGAACGCAGCCCGAGGGATCGTCCATCAAAGATTAGACAATAGCCCTTGTCGGAACGCATCGACAAGGGCTATTGTCGATGTTATGACCATCGCTAACGTCAACTCCGAACCTCCGATGTGGGATCTGCTCTGGGAGCGCGCCGATCTTCCGGACGCACACCGTGATCAATGGCGCGCCGTCATGTCCTATCGGAGCAAGCTCCCAGATGACGCGGAGATCCTCGCCGCGTACGACTGGACGCCCGCAGACGTGCTTGCCGCGCGGACGGACCCCTCTCTCTACTGGCCTGACATGCACGAACACTGGTCGAAGCGTCTGGACGATGATCCCGCTGCCGACGGCGACGCCGGACGCCGACGAGCTGCACTCATGGCGCTGGCAGAGGAGACGGCCCGTTACCACGACTCCCGAGCCAGCCTGGCGCGCGAGATCCGCATGCAGTACATGCTCGACCTCGCTCGTCGACTCCCAAAAGAGCAGCGCTGGTCCCACGAGAAGGTCGGCCTCGTGCTGAGCCTCACCAAGCAGAGGGTGCAGCAGATCCTTCGCAACGCCGGAAAGTACACACGTGATCCGAACATGCCAGTGGCACTGGTGCCGGGTCAGGGGTCTATGGCAGTCGAGGTCGTGACTGAGGCGCGGCGACGCAAGCTCTCCCGGATCTTCGGACCTACCCGCTAGGTGTCCGTTTGTTAGGGGATCGGCCAACGAGGCGCCTCCGAAGCTGCCGAGGAGTGGGATCAGTCACTATAGCCGCTTCTATAAACCTCCTATAGACTGGGCTATAGGAGGTGGTGACCATGACTGTCATGGAGATCCCTGCCGAGGCGCGGGCCGCTGTACGGGCTCGGCTGAGGAAGGAAATCGACGACCTGGACTATCGGCGTTCCTTGCGGATCCTGGGGGAGCGTGGGTACACGCAGGTGAGGATCGCGGCGTGGCTGGGGATTGCGCAGCCGTCGGTGACGAATGCGTTGAAGACGGCGACGAAGACGGCGCTGCCGCGAGAGGGTTTCTCGGGTGCATCGCCGTACGAGATCTGCCAGCGATACGCGGCCGGCTTCCTCGAGCGGGAGCAGCTGGTTGACGAGCTCACGCGGTGGCCTTACGCACCGAGAGGGAAGACGAATCCCGAGCTCGAGCTAGACGATGTGATTGTTCACCCTGAGGGGTCGTGGGCTGAGGTCGAGCAGGCGAGCTATGCCGGACTGATCGATGACGAGATCTACGAAGAGGTCTTCGAGCGTCGTCACGCGCGAGCGGCGGCCGAGTGAGTCCGGCGGAAGCTGAGCGTCATATCGATCTGATTCGACAGCTCTCCCGTCCGGGTGGGCCTGTGTCGAAGGATGCGCCGACGGCCACGATCAACAACCCCGCCTGGTGGGTCGACGGCGAGTTGACACCGCAGCGTGGGCGACTGTTCGGGCAGCTGCTCGCAGACGCATCCGCGCGCTATCCGGAGGCCAGGGGCGAGAGTAAGGCACTGGTGCTCGCGGGGCCGCCCGGTGCCGGCAAGGGGAGCGTTGCGGATCGGGTTCTAGGTGCGTCGAAGTCGTCGTACGTGAACATAGACGCCGACGACTTCAAGGCCGCGCTGCTGCGCCAGGCGATCGCGGATGGGTCATACGAGTCATGGATCAAGCCGTCGGCGGTTCGTGACCTGGAGGCCACAGGGGAGCGGCTCTACCCGATGGAGTTGGCTGCTCTCGTTCACGAGGAGTCGTCGGAGCTTGCATCCGCGCAGCGGGCGCGGATGATGACCCGAGGGACGAACATCATCGTCGACACCGTGTTGGGCAGAGAGGCGTCCGCGGTCGAACTCGGCACACAGCTGGAGCGTGCCGGCTACAGCGTCCACGTCGTCGACGTGGAGGTGCCGTTCGAGGTCTCGGAGGAGCGCATCGTGCAGCGCTGGGCCGAGGCCATCACCGCGGCCGAGGCGGGACAGGATCCACTCGGTGGCCGTTGGGTGCCGAGCGCGTATGCGCGTCCTCTCTTCGACACGGCGCACGGTCGCGCCCGCTCGCAGGACGCTGCAGCTCTACTCGCAGAGAATCCGGCAGTTCAGCGATTCGAACGTCATTTCACATCGATGGAAGAGCACCGTTCCGCAATCGCGGACGGGCGTCGGGCGCAGCCGGCACGAGAGTTGAATCTGGCGCGCCTGAATCCGGGCGGACCGATGGTCGATGCCGCGTACATGAAGCGTGCGCCGACGGCGGCCGTTCGGAAACCCGGATCGCAGAAAGACCTAGGGCGCGGGGGACCGGAGCTGTCCTAAGCGCTCTTCTCCCTTACCCGATATCAAGCCGCCAATGCAGCAGAAAGGACCCTGTCAAGGGGGAGGCTGTGCCTCATCGCGTAGCGACGCGAAGCGCCCTTGACAGGGTCCTTTCTGCTGCGAAGATCCGGCATCGGGTGAGGGGGAATGCGGATCGTAAGCCAGGCTGATTAGCCGTTCTGCTCGCTGTCTGAGGACGCGGCTGCGCTGCGACGTCGTGACGTCTTCGGCCCGGTCTCCGTGATCCCGAGCTTCTTCAACTCGGCCTCCGACCAGCCGTCACTGAGCGCGGCACGGTACAGGCGAGCGCTCTCCCTTTCGGACTCGGCAAGCTGGTCTCGCAGCGCCGCGGTGTCGTGCTGCGCACGGACGACGGCACGCACCGATTCGATGCGCTGATCCAGAAGCTCGCGCGCCTTGCGCTCGGCGGAGTCAATCACGTGTTCGGCTGTCATAGCACAACTCTAGCAGGTATGATGAACGCATGGAACGGGAGCAAGCTAGAGACTTAGGTACCCTAAGTCGCTTGCCGGCATTGTGCCGGGCTGTTCCCAACGTGGTCGGGTCGTTGCACTGGGCAGGGGAGGAGAGTCATGGCTGACGCTCCTGTTCCGTCGCGAGTTCGCGGGCGGCGGCGGCGTGAGAACGCGCCGGGCGGCCGCCAGCACACCCACAAGGTGGGAGTGACAGCGGAGGAGGAGGCGCTGCTGCTGCAGCGTGCGCTGGACGCGGACGTCACCATTCCGCGCCTCATGGTCGAGGCCGCTCTTGCGGAGCATGGCGAGACGTCGACGGATCGTCGTCGGCTTGCGGCCGAGTTCTTCCACACGCGTCGCCTTCTTGCGTCGCTGGCGAACAATGTGAACCAGATCGCGCGTGCGACGAACGCGGGGGAGCGGCCGGGGGATGAGCTGCACCACGCGTTGCGTGCGGTGCGTGAGGTGTCGGCGAAGATCGACGAGTTGCTGCCGCAGTTGGTGAGTTCGCGATGATGCCGAACATCACCCGCGGCGGGAGCATGCCGGGTCTAATCATGTACCTCCGTGGTCCGGGTCGGGCGAACGAGCACACGGTGCCGCACGTTGTCGCGGGACACGATGTGATCGTGGAGTTGGCCGGGCAGGGAGAGCTTTCAGCGGACGCGGGCTTGGACCTCGCGAACGCGCTCGACTTGCCGTCGATGCTGTTCGGCACGGAGGTCACCGTGCCGGTGTACGACGTCGACGAGGAGACCGGTGAGCGCGTCGCGACGGGGGAGAGGCGCGACGCTCACGTGTGGCACTGCTCGCTCAGCGTGAAGGCCGAAGAGGGCGAGCTGAGTGACGAGCAGTGGTCCGCGATCGCGACCGACTTTGTCCGCGAGATGGGTTTTGTCGACGAGGAGGGCGAGCGGTCTTGCCGCTGGGTTGCGATCCGTCACGGCCTGTCCACAGCGGGCAACGACCACGTACACATCGCCGTCAACCTGGTGCGCGAGGACGGCACCAAGGCGGACACGCATCGCGACTACGTGCGCGCACAGAAGATCGCCGGCGAGCTCGAAGTGAAGTACGGACTCGACGTCCTGGAGAGCCGACAGCAGAACGCTCGAACCCTCAGCGCGAACAAGCCGGCAGAGACCGCACGAGCCGCGCGCGAAGGCGAGGCGTACACGCAGCGCGACGAGCTGCGCCGACGCCTGCGCACGGTCGCAGCGAACTCGGACTCCGAGAAAGAATTCATCGCCGCCGCACGCAATGCCCGCGTGATCGTGCGCCCTCGATACGAGAAGGGCGGCACGGATCGCGTCGTCGGATACACCGCGGCGATGATCCCCACGAAGGCCGACGAGAAACCCGTCTGGTACGCACCGTCCAAGCTGGATCGTTCGCTCGGTCTGCCCCAGCTGCGCTCCGGGTGGGAGCACACGAACGCGAGCGAGCTTGCCGCGGTGGATGCCTGGAAGGGTGCGGGCCGCGCGGCCCGGGTGCGCGGTTTTGACGCCCCCGAGAAGGTGAAGGCTGCGCCCGTCTCGGAGATCGCCATGGCGCGTGTGGCAGGTCACGACACCGAAGCAGTGCGGCCGGGGGAGAGTGCCCTGGTGTTCAGCGCTGAGGCGGCGGCCGCGGATCTCTCGGGCGTCTACGCGCACGCGTCTATGGCGCTCGAGCGCGGCACGCCGGGACCGCTCGCGGCCGCCTCTGACGAGTTCGCCCGCGTCGCTCAGGGGCAGCGCGGATCTGCCGTGCCGATGCGTCGTGCGCTCGATGCCGGCTACCAGATGCGGTTGATGGCGCGCGGTGCCGGCACCGACAGTAAGGCGGGGTGGATCGCTGTCATGCGACAGATGAACCGCGTTGCGAAGCGCATCGCAACTGTGCAGCACGAGCGCGGCGCGGCAGACAACGCAGCGGCCCTCCGCTCGAGCGCGGAGGCCGCGTTGAAGGCCGTACAGGAACGCATGCAGCGGACGACCGGACAGAGCGTTACGGGGGTGCCTGGATCTACGATCGGAGCACGACCCACGACGCAACAACGACCAATGAACCCAGGTCGCACCAGCGGCCCGGATCTCGGTAGATAGAGGGGGACACCATGAACGAACAGGAAGAGATTTTCCAGGCCGGCGACCAAGCCATTCGTGCCGGTCTCATGTCGCTCGGCCAGGTAGGCGAGCGCATCGCAGCGAAGAGCGCCGAGAAGGCGCGCCAGTCCCGCGAGCTCGACGAAGGCGCTGCACGTCTCGCAGAGCGCGCCCGTGTCGAGGCAGAACGAGCGGAACGCGACCAGGCCCGTCACCTCGAGCGGGCGCAGGCCGCGGGGGACCGTCAGGTCGATGTGGCGATCACCGTTGCACGCGACCAGGTGCGCCGCGACGGATGGTGGGCAGGAGCGGACGGAAACCGTGTGGCGACGCAGTTCTCCCTCCTCCAGCAGCTCGACGGAGACCCACGCGCGGCCGACGCCCGCGACATCATGCGCGAGCGGATCCGCGACCTCTACGGCGTCCACACGGACGAGATCGTGGCCAAGCACCCCACGAGCCCACTCGACCAGCACAACGCGCTCACGAACGCGATCGATGACTGGCGTGCAGCGCACCGTGAAGACGCCCTCGCGGAGGAAGAGCGCACGAAGGCTACCGAGGAAGAGATCTCCACCGGCGCCTCCGCTGAGGAGACTCAAGAGCACCTGGACGCGGCCGAGGAGCACGAAGAGCGCGCCGACACTCTCCGCGCTGATGGAGCCCAGGAGGAGCGTGAGGCCGACCGGTTCGAGGCCGAACAGCACCAGGACTTCACCGCCGACGTCGCCGCGGTGAAGGAGGCGAAGACGCAGGCAGGCAAGGCCCGGGCTGAGTCGGCCAGCGGTTACCCGCGCTCCGCGAACCAGGCTCTGAACGAGGGGCGGAAGAAGGGCGCGCCCAAGGCGCGCGTGAACCGCTCCCGCCAGGTGAAAGCCGGCACCGAACTCACTCGCTGACCGACAGTCGATGGAGGGCGTGATCACCATGGTGATCACGCCCTCCATTCTGTGCCGGGACGCTCGCCACCGCGCCATGAGTCGATCACAACGGGCTACGTCCAGGCCTCTGTCCGCTCGCTGATGCGCTGGCACGCCCCTTGCCAGATCCAGCACCGTAGAACCTCATCGTCGAGTGAGAGTTCGACCCCGACGGCATCCGCCGTCCATCGCCGCACCAGGACGGTGCACTGCACGTCCGTGTCCCCGAAGCGCAGCCAGGCGAGTCCCCAGAGCTTCTCCCGCTCCGGGACGATGGTCACGGGACTTCGGTCGAGCCGCAGTTGTTCATGCGTCAGGGAGTGCAGCGGACCGCGCTTGCGCGCCGCGCGCAGCTGGCTCTCTTCGAGCCGTTGCATTGACATGTGCGGGTAGCGCTTGTTCGTGCCCATCGGCGCACGATCACCTCCCACAGCGGGCCACGGAGTACCTTGCTATGGTAGTTCGTACGTTCTAATCTCGACGCTCGGGAAATAGCCGATAATCGTAATTATGTCAGTAACTGACCTGGTGGTGCCCCGGCGTAGCAGCCCAGGTGCGACGACACGGTAGCGCCCGTGTCGTCGCCTCCTCCACGCGGCGCTATCGGCACGCCTCAGAGCACTGGTACGGGAGGCTGGACTCGCGCGTTGAGTCAGCTGGTCGTTGGTGAAGGACATCGTGGCGAATCGTGACGCAATGTCGTGAGCACAGGGCAAGATGATCCTGAGCAGCTGAGCGGTGTCGCGAGCGCTTGTTCACTCTTTGCAGTCTTCATACTCAGGAGAACCGAGGCCAATCGATGGTGATAGACGTCGTACTAGCAAACGATCGACGGCGTGGCGCCCGCTGGATTCGCGCGGCCCTCCAGGTGAACCCTTTCGGTTACGTCGGCAACTCATCGCCCTCCAAGACCTACGCGGACGAGGCAACTTACAACGCAGCCTTGATCGCCGAGCTCCAGATGCAGCAGATTGAGTTAATAGCGGTCACCGATCATTGGAATGCCAGCAGCGCGTCCAAGCTCATTGCCGACGCGGAGGCTGCCGGCATCGCGGCGCTCCCGGGCTTTGAGGCGAACACCTCTGAAGGCATCCACCTTCTGGTTATGTTCGAGCGCGGCACTGCGATCGAACAGGTCACGGCCGCGATCGGAGCGTGCGGTTTGACGCCCGGTGCCGCGAAGGGCACGACGACCAAGTCGTACGGGGACATCCTGACCGACATGTGTGCCCGCGGCGCATTGGTGATCCCCGCGCACGCCAACGTCGCCAACGCTGGGCTGCTGAGCCGAGCGAAGGGTGACTCGCTTGCCGAGATGATCAAGCACCGCGAGCTGCTGGCTATCGGCATCACGCCATCTGCCGCCGAACTGGGCGACCAGGCCAAGATCCTCAAAGGGACCAAACCCTACGATCGCCTCCATCCGCTCGTGGCTATCCATGCCGACGACATCTGCGACCCGGCGACGCTCGCCTCTCCCGGTGCGAGCACATGGTTCAAGATGAGTACTCCCAGCCTGCAGGGGCTCCGCCACGCGGTGAAGACTCCAGAGACCCGAGTCCGTACAACCGACCCGTCATCGACTTCTCGCGTGCTGCTTCGTGAGATTGCTTGGGATGGCGGCTACCTCGACGGTCAGAAGCTCAATCTTGCCGAGGATCTCACGGCCCTCATCGGCGGGCGTGGAACCGGCAAGTCCACCGCCATCGAGAGTCTCCGCTACGTGCTGGAGATCCCGCCCATCGGCGAAGCATCCAACAAAGACCACAAGGAGATGGTCAAAAACGTGCTCGGCGCTGGAACGGTCATATCCCTAGTTGTTGACGTCGTGTCACCTAGCCCGGCGCGTTTCACTATCGAACGCACAACGAACAGTCCGGCCATCGTTCGGGACTCCAGCGGAACCCAGACGAACCAGCGCCCACGCGACATCGTCGGCAACCTCGAGATCTTCGGTCAGCACGAATTGGCCGAGCTCGCTCAGGACAAAGACCTGATGGCTGAGCTGGTCGCACGTGTCGCCGGTAGGCCAGCGTCGCCTGCCGAGCGAGACGATGTCCTCAAGGACCTGGCCGATAACCGCGACGCACTCGCCAAGCACGAGCGAGACCGGGAGGCGCTTGAGACCGAACTCGCGGATATCCCCCGCCTCTCCGAAAGCATGGAAGCGTTTGACAAGACCGATCTTGCGGCGAAGCTTGACCAGAAGACTCGACTGGACAAGGACGGTGCCGTCCTGAGCGATGTCTCCGATCGGGTTCAAACCGTTGAGAATCTGGTCAGGGAGTGGGGAATCGAAGCGGTTGCCGAAGAGCTTCGCGCCGAGCTGGCCGACGTCAAGGACTCCCCCCGGAAGACGACCCTCGAGCAGCTCGCCCCCGTACTCGGTCAACTCGCCAGTGCACTTGAGCAGGCTGCCACATCCGTGCAGGCCGCCATTGCTGACACCAAGACGAAGATCGAAGCGACCAGGCAGTCATGGGAGTCCACGACGAAAACCGAAAACGACGGTGTCTCTGCGGTTCTGCGCGAACTAGTCGAGCAAGGACACAAGCCAGATGAGTACTTGACTCTGCAGACCAACCTCAGCCGGCTCACCAAGCGTGCCGAGAAACGGACCGTGTTCGAGAAGGCGTACAAGAAGCTGACCGGTGAGCGAACGAAATTGCTTCGCTCGCTGGCCGAAATCGATAAGCAGATCGCAAACCAGCTCAAGGATGCCATCAAGGCATCCAACGCGGCCACGACGGGAGCCGTGATCGTCAAGCCGATCGCATCACCCGATCGCAGCCACATCAAGGCCGTGATCTCCCACCACTTCACAACACAGCGCGGCCAGGTGTTCGCCGCCATCGATCGCGATGACTTCAATGTGGCGACGTTCGTAACTGCTACCAGGTCGGGGACGGACGCGCTAGCGGGACTGAGCATCGCTGGCGCTCAGGCAAAGGCCATCGTGGATGCTGGAGAACCGTTGTTCAGAGAGCTGGAGGAGCAATCTGTCGGCCTCGCTGTCGAGGTGCAGCTCAACGTTGCCTCAAAGGGCGCGCCGGTGGAATGGCGTCGCCTTGAGGATCTCTCGAAGGGCCAGCGAGCGACTGCGCTGCTGCTGCTCTTACTCGGCGCATCGATGAGTCCGCTTGTCATCGACCAACCAGAAGATGACCTCGACAACCGATTCGTCTACGACGGCGTCGTTCAGAAACTGCGGTCTCTGAAAGGCACCCGACAGTTGATCGTGAGCACGCACAACGCGAACGTGCCCGTCCTGGGCGACGCCGAGTTGATCGTAACTCTCGAAGCTGACGGACAGCACGGCCGCACAGTGGCCGACGGCGTCGGATCGCTCGACGACCCGAAGGTGCGAAAGTACGCGGAGGACCTGTTGGAAGGTGGGCGCACTGCGTTCGATGCGCGTAAGCGGTTGTACGACTTCTGATGGGATCGCTGACTTTGGGTCATAGAGCACCGGTGACGTCCTCGCCGGTGCTCTACTGTCGCAGAGGCCATGTCAAGCGCATAAGGGGCGAGGTCGGCCGCATGTTGGTCGATGTCCGCCAGCTCGTCCCGGAATTGACGAGGCTCGTGCATTTGGGTGGATCATCGGCTCTCTGGGAACTCTCAACCTGAAGTGGGCAGATGACGAAGACTCGACGACCTGAGCACTCCACATCGCCGTCGCTAGAGGTCGCCCTTCGACCGGTTGCAGGGGATGCACAGCATCTGACAGTTTTCGGCTGTAGTTTTTCCGCCTTTGCTCCACGGCTTGATGTGGTCGGCATCCATCTTGGTGATGTCGAAGACCATCTCGCCCGTGGTGTTGTTCGGGGTCTTGCATTTCGTGCCGTTGGCGCAGCGGCCCCTCTGCCGTTCGTAGGCACCGCGGCGCTCGGCGTTGCCGAACTGTCGCAGGTTGAGATTCCTCTCGTCACGAGTCAGCACGTAGGTGTAGATGCCCTTCCGAGAGCCAATCTCGCCGTCTTGCATGAGCCGGCTGATCTCGGCCTCGAGGTCCCCGGTGTCGAACACAGTGTCCTTGAACCCGTCGTACAACGGCCCCCAGGCGATGCCCTTCATTTCGCTGCGGTAAGTCGTGAACGTGTCCTGGACCCAATGAATGACGTTTCGGAAGTACGTCCAGAGCTCGTTGGCGTTGGGATCGTGCTGGTGCTTCCCCATGTAGTCGTCGATCGCGCCGTTCGAAATCCACTTGAGCGCGGTTTCGAGGTACGTCTGTCGGATTGGTTGGCCGGTGAGGTACTTCTCGCCCAATCCGTAGGCGGGGCCACCGGTCTTGCTGAAGATCGATTTGGCATGCGCGAGCCACGGGCCTGTGTATGTCGCGTTCAGGAGTTCTTGGTCTGTGAGCTTTTCCCCCGCGATGTTGATGATGCGGAACCACTCCAGCTGTTCGCTGGGTTCACCATCACAAAAGTAGACGGTCAACTCGTAGTCGAGGAACCGTTCACGTTCGTCGCTAGTGAGGTTCTGGAAAGCCTTGCGGTGGCCGTTGAGCTCAATGGAGTAGTCCCCGTTGGCGTACTGGCTGAGGCTCACGGTCCGTTGCTGCCCGTCGAGCATCTCGTAAGTGCCATCCTCGTTGGCAACCCAGTAGAAGACGTTCAGGGGATAGCCCTTGAAGATTGTCTCGATCACCGCATCCCGCTTGGCGGGCGGATAGACGAACTCCCGCTGGTAGGCAGGGCGAATGTTCAGGAGACCGTCGTACCCGAGCACGCCTTCCTCTGCGTTGTTGCGGTAGTTCTTGACGACCTCGCGAATCGTGATGGTGTGGGGAACGATGTTCACGCTTCAGCGCCGATCTGTTTGATAATGATGCGCTCGTAGACGCCCTGGTGCTTCCCGTTCCCCAGCGGGATGAACAGCTTGCCCGTGCCGCCGACCACCTTGCCGGCTGCGCTCATGTAGTCCTCTTTGGACGCGTAGCGTGACATTGGCTCTGCTAGCTGCGTGCTGATGCCGACGATCTCGAACTGGTCGGGGCTGTACTTGTCGAGAAAGGTGATGGGCACGCCCATCTCGCCGGGATAGTTGGCAGGAATCTCCGCCACGCGCGGAACCTCGATCGCCGGGTAGTTGGTGTACGTGGGGTACTCCTCCGGCGAGTAGCGCTTGTACAGGGCCAGCGGCTCGTGTCGCTTGCTCGTTTCTAGGTTGGTGTACCAATAAATGCGTCCCATGCTCTGGTACTTCACACCGTCGACCAGCTTCTTGCGGGATTCGGTCTTGATCTCGTAATCGTCCGGGACGCGGAACCATTTGGTACCGCCGTTGTCGTACCCGAACCAGAGTCGGTTCGCCATGATGTGCGGAAAGATCGACGAGTACTTTGATCCGTTCTGGTCTCCCAAAATCAGAAAGCTCTTTCGGTGATCGATCAGTAGATTGATGTACTCCCTGAAGAGGGAGAACGGCGGGTTGGTCACGACGATGTCGGCTTCATCGAGCAGCGCAACGCACTCCTTGCTGCGGAAATCTCCATCGCCTTCGAGTGGCTGCATGGCGTTGGCGTCGCTGCGAAGAAGGAACTCAACGTCAGAGAGGTCGATTGCTCCATCCTGGTTGAGATCGGGGACCTCGGTGATAACGACCTTGTACGGTTCGCGAGGCGGCGGGGTGTCTCGGAGGCCTGCTGTCTCAAAGAGCGGGAGTTGCTTCCCACTGATGGGAGATCCGGCGTAGCAGGTGGTGATGAGTTTTTTCAGCCCCAGGTGGTTGAAGTTCATCGCGAAGTACTTGAAGAAGTTGCTCTCATAGGGGTCGTCGCAGTTGCAGAAGACGACCTTGCCCTTGAACTGGTCTCGGTAGTGGCGAACCTCCGCCTCGATGTCGACCAGTTCTGTGTACCACTCGTCGGCGGGGACCCTGCCCCGCGCGCTGAGATTCTCGTTGCCTGCCACCGGTCGCGCCAGCCTTCCTCGTAATACAGATGATGCAAGAGTATCCACGACCACAGACTGCCCCGCCGATGCTAAGGAAGCACGGTTCGAGAAGATGTCCTCCGCGCGATGGTGCGGGTCGCATCCGCCCTCATCCGTGTAGCCCGTCTGACGCCCCTCATCGTCCCGTGCAAGAGCCGATTCCTCGCGGAACTACATTCTTGCGAGCAGTTCAGCCTTTTTGATCGAGAATTCTTCATCGCTCAGGATGCCGGCGTCTCGAAGGCTCGCGAGCTTCGTTATCTGCTCGGCGATGTCTACCAATGGGAGAGCAGGTGCAGCCGTCGCCGCGACCGGCGCAGTGGCCTTCGAGGGCCAGCGGTCCTGCACCATGCCCGACACGAGGTCGAAGGCTTTGTCTGTTACGGACGGCGGCGGAGGTGCCGTCGGAGAGGCGTCGACTACGTCAGCCGCCGGGTCCGGGACGTGCTGCCCATTGAGCATCAGCGCAAAGTGCTTGAAGAGCGAGTCGGGCAGCTTGATGAGAGATTGCTTACCATCCAACCAATCGACTCGAACGACGTGAGAGGGCCCCATCGCATCGAAAGTCGCTCCAACTGCAGCGCTGGCGGCCTTTCCGAATCTTCCCGGTATTGCCGCGGCCGCTACCGCCCGCCCCACGACGCTGAATGGGTTGCCGTTGGAGTCGGTGGGAATCTCAGCCCATGCAGCCACGTTTTCGGGACTCAGCTTCCGAGGCTTAAACGGCGCCTGCACGATGAGCGTGCTGCCGATGATGGGAGAGACAAACGAGTGGAGATAGTGCCCGCCTACGACTCGTCCGGTTGCTGCCATGGCAAAACTCTAGCGCCAGACGGTCTACTGAACGAAGAGGCGACAACCGATCCTGGTTGACCGTGCACACGCTGTCTCGCATCTCTAGGGATACGAGACGTCTCATCTGCCTGAGTGTTGAGGACTTCGGACACTGACATGGTTCGCGAGTTTCCCAGGCTCGGCGATTCTCACAACTATGTCTCACAAGTGATTGACAAGATACGAGTACACACCCTTAGTTGCGAGACACCTGGAGAACCCTGAAATGGCAAAGCTGATCGGCTACGCACGAGTGTCCACCCGTCAGCAGTCAACGGATCGCCAAGAAGCAGACCTTCTGGCTGCGGGCGTCCGCCGAGATGATCTGTACACCGATCACGGAGTCTCCGGTGCCCGCGCATCTCGCCCCCAATTCGATCGCGCGATCGAAGCAATCGAAACCGGCGACACCCTCGTCATCACCACACTGGATCGGTTGGGCCGATCGACACAGAACATGCTCGCCTTCGCAGACGAGCTCCACGCTCGAGGCGCAGGATTGCGCGTGCTGAACCTGGGAGGCGGCGACGTCGACACGTCCACGCCGATGGGGTCGATGCTGTTCACCGTCATGGCAGCACTCTCGCAGATGGAACACCAAATCAAGCGCGAGCGCATCGTTGACTCGATCAGCAAACGACGCAACGCCGGCAAGGATCTCGGCGGACGCCGACAGCGACTCACTGACAGCCAGATCCGCAACGCCCTCCACCTCGTACAAAGCGGCCAGCCAACAGCACAGGTCGCCCGCGACCTCGGAATGTCCCGCGCAACCTTCTACCGCCGGTCAAGAGCACTCACCGACTAGCACTCGACCGCAAAGTGTCGGTTTGTGCACACCAGTACAGATCGGGCGTTGTCCACAGTCCCCAGCACAATGCCCGAATTACTAGGGCCAGCTGTGCCGACGACTTCGGACAATGACACCCGCGCAGTTCGTGCCGAAATCGATCAGTTTCGAGCGATTGCGGAAACCTACAAGGCGGCGGGCTTGATGATGCTGCCCGCGCAGGGGCTGGCGCGGGCAGCATCGTTCGTATCAGGCGACCGCTGTACCTTCCAGCTCGACGAGCTGGCCGGGGATCGCGAGGCGGGTGACTTCGAGCATCGTGGTCGTGGGCGCGACGCCGACTGCGCCGAGACGTCCGGCCAGTTCCCCGTAGTGCGGGAAGAGAGCGTCGATGTCGGTCGTGTAGACGTTCAGGCGCACGAGATTCGCGAGGGTCATCCCGGCAGCAGTGAGCACCGCTTCGAGATTGTCGACGCTGAGCGCGAGCTGCGCAGCAACGTCGCCATCGTGCTCGGGGCGGCCGTCCGCGCTCATTGCGGTCTGTCCTGAGATGTAGAGCGTGCGAGTCTCCCCAGATACGACTTCGCCCTGGTTAAAGCCCATCTCCTGCGACCACGCGACCGGATTTACTGCGCTGCGTTCCAGTGTCATTTCCTGCTCCATTCGTCATTCGTGCTGCACCGGTGATCCGGCCAAGTCACGCGCCATATGCGATGGCGTCAGTTCGAGCATTCCAACGAATCACGACACCTCGTGTCATGTATTTCTGAGAGAGTTTCTTATGCGCGCCGATCGGCTGGTTTCTCTCGTGCTGCTCCTACGACAACGGGGCCGCCTCGCCGCGCCCGAGCTGGCGAAGGAACTGGAAGTATCCACCCGAACCGTCCTCAGAGACATTGAGGCACTGTCCACCGCCGGGGTTCCGGTCTACGTCGACCGCGGACGCAACGGCGGCTTTTCCCTGCTCCCCGGATTTCGCACCGAACTGATGGGTCTCAACCATGAGGAAGCCTTGGCCCTCCTCACTGCCGGCGGCGCTGGCGGACGGCAAGTGTTCGGCCTGGGCTCGGCTCTGTCCTCTGCCATGCGCAAGGTCGTCGATGCGATACCAGTCGGTCATCAGCTCGCAGCCACGGACGCCGCACAACGCATACTCATCGAGCCCGAAGCGGACCTCCTGTCACGACACCGCATCACAGAAGGCATCCCCGAGGCGATCATGATCGAGGTCCGCCACTCGGTACTCAACGGCCGCAAGCTGCGCATCCACTACGCCGCCGAAGGCCGCGACCCCGCCTGGCGCGAAGTGGACCCCATCGGCCTCGTCACTGTGCGGGAGAAGGGCTACCTCCTCGCCCTAGTCGACGGCAGCGATCGCACCTACCGACTGTCGCGCATCCTGGCCGCAGAAGAGCTCGCCGCACCCGCCCAACGCCCGGCCGCAGTCGACCTCGCGGAACTTTGGGAAGCCCGTAGCGCACGATTCCGTGCCGGAGAATCCCAGCTTGTCGTCCTCGCCCGAATCGACCCTTTGAGACGCGAAGAACTCGCCGGCACTGCCCTCGCGATCGTCCGGGAGACGACCGACCCGGACGGCTGGCTTCGAATCGAACTGACCTTCCAGGACCTACGACACGCCGAATGGGCGCTCTGGCAGCTCGGCACCAGCGCGGAAGTACTCAGCCCCCCGGAGCTGCGACAGGCACTCCACCAACAAGCGATTGAGGTCGCAACCCGCTACGCCTCGCAACCCGACGACCCGAAACTGGGCCCCACCAAAAACCGGGACCGAAACCCCGACCACCTGTAACCGGTTTCGATTCGGGAGACGTTTGCGGCACCCTCTCACCAGCTCACCCCTGCTCGGCCCGCAAACGATCGTTTGCGGGTCAGAGCGGTAGTTGCGCCTCGCGCACGAACCGGCGTTGCCAGGGGGTTTCGACCGCGTTGCGCCGATAGGCAGCGCGCACCCATGCCACGGCCTCATCGGCCGGCACCCCGTCGTATCGCGCGAGGATGGCCAGACCGGTTCCCGTTCGCCCCGTGCCGCCACCGCAAGCAATCTCCACCCTCTCGGTGGCCGACCGGTCGTAAGCCTCTCGTAGGGCGGATAGCGCGCTCGACGGCTCTCTAGGCAGACGAAAGTCCGGCCACGAAATCCACCGCGATTGCCAACTCTCCTGGTGCGGGCGGGCCATGAGATACACCCCGAAATCCGGCGCGTCAGCCTCGTCGACTGGGCCGCTTCTCAGTCCGCGCCCGCGCACCACTCGACCGCTTGGCAGAGTCACTACGCCGTTCAGCCCAGCCGCCCACGGTTCCATCCGTACATCGTCGCATCGTCGATCGTTTCCGGGCCGCCGAATGCCGCCCGCGTCACTCGAATACATGTTCGAATAGCGGTAGTCTCATCCTGGCCGGAGAGGAGTCGGCCATCGGGAGCAATAAGCGCTATGCCGAGCACTACGACCGTCTGATGGGTGAGCGCATCTTGGAACAGGCGGTAGTGAGTGCTGGGCCGTTGCAGTCGCTCACGCCGGAGGAGCTGCGCTTGGACTCCGAGCCGGTGACGATCGACCCGCGACCTAAGCCAGTGCGGGCGTGGGTGCGGTTCGGGTTGAAACCTGCGCTCGTCGACGCGGTAGCGGCGCGCTGGACGGCGGATGCCGTCGGGGTGGTGTTCTCGATCCGCGGCACGGAGTACCGCGCCTGGGTGTGGGCGTCTGCGGTGACTCCGGTGYAGCGGCCGCCGTAGCCCTACCTGGTGGGTCGGACTTCGCAATCGGACTCGTCGACGCCGATAAACACGTCCTCGATCGACAGGTCCCAGCTCTGGAAGCGGCCGGAGTCGCGCAGCTCGTTCTCCAGGTTCTCGAGAAACCACGTCGTGGCCGAGCCGACGTGCGGCAGGAACGGGCCGTAGTGGCGCGTCAGCTCGACGCCTTCGGTGTCGACGGTCGACGCCTTGACGATCACGGCTGTTGCAGTGCGAGAAACCATGTCACTCCCCCATCGGTCGGCCGACGGTCAGCACGCCCGGGCCGACAGGCTCGAACGGTTCCCCGCCGTTGTACTGAGCTTCGAGGCGCTCGACCTTCTCCATGATCGCCTCATTGGCGAACTTCGACAGGTTCGTCATGCCGACGTTGCGCATGTAGGCGACGATCGCGCCCCGCATCCGGGCGGAGTCGTCGGGGTGCTGGTAGATCGTGATCTTGGGGGGCTTGCCGGGCTTCTCCCCCTTCTCAGCGGCGCTCTGCGGCTCTGAGGCGCTCTTGGCCGGCGGGGCCGGCGCAGTGGAGGCGGGAGCCGCTGCGGGAGCCTCCTGGGCCGCTTCCGGGGCCGTGGGGTGATCGAACGGGCTCGCGCTCGACAGGCTCGACTTACGGGGGGCGGGACGGTTCATGACGGATCTCCTTCGATAGCTGCCAGGTGCTCGGCGTAGATCGCTCCGAGCGCGGTTGCCTCGGCACTCCCCCACTCGTCGAGGCCGCGTGCGGCCTCGGTGGCGTCTGCGATCACGACGCGCTTAGGGATGGGTCGACCGATCAAGCGCAGCCCGCGACCCTCGGCGGCCGCGCGGAGCTCGTCGAGCCAGGCGGCCCCGCCGACGGTGCGCTCCTCGTGCTGGTTGACGATGATTCCCGCGACGCTCAATCCGGGGTTGTAGTACCGCTGGACGTTCCCGATCGTGTCGAGGAGCTGCCCGAGCCCATCAAGGCTCCACTTCTTCGTGTGGGTGACGATCACAGCTCCGTCGGCTGCCGTGAGCGCGTTGATCGTGAGCTGGTCGAGGGATGGTGCGGAGTCGATCAGGATCAAGTCGTAGTCGTCGACCACCTGAGCCAGCGCTTCGCGCAGCCGAACCTCTCGGCCGGCGCCGGCGATGACGACGGCATGCGGAAGATCAGTCTGCGATACCCGACCGGGTTTGGGTCGGGCGTACGCTGATGGTCTCGATCGCAGACGACAGGACGCCGACCATGGGTGACTCGGCACAGAGGCCGCGCAGTTCGCTCCTCTACGTGGAGGATGACGCCGACATCGCTGCGCTGACCGTCGAAGTGCTGGAAGACGTGTACGACGTCGAGCATGCCTCGGACGGCGAGACCGCGCTCCGTTTCGCGCTGAGCAGGCGATACGACGCCATGCTCGTCGATCGACGGCTCCCCGGCATGGACGGCGTCGATTTTATCCGTGCCGTGCGCACCGCGCACATCACGACCCCCATCCTGATGCTGACCGCGCTCGGTACCGTGGACGATCGTGTCACGGGGCTGGACGGCGGAGCGAACGACTACCTGGTGAAGCCCTTCGATTATGACGAGCTGCTGGCGCGCCTTCGGGCGCTGCGGCGCGCGTTCCGCGCTGAGGGGGTGCGTCGGCGCCTCGGCGAGTGGGTGTTCACGCCGGACGCCCAGGCCGCGTACGATCCATCGGGAATCCGAGTGGCGCTGACGGCGACGGAGAGCGCGCTCCTGGAGCTGTTGAGCACCAGCCCCGAGCACGTGTTCAGTCGGGACGAGATCCTCCGCGCCGTGTTCCATGAAGGAGA
>NZ_JBGFFH010000013.1:0-43755 GCF_056175745.1 Microbacterium sp. LjRoot205
GCGTGATCCTGTACGTCACTCGCCCTGGTGGCCTGGCTGAGAACCGCGGTGTGGCACTCGTCGCGAACCTCGGCGTCAACTTCTTCCGGCCGATCCCGTTCGTGCTCTTCGTCGCGGTTGCACAGCCCTTCGCCCGCGTGGTCGTCGGCACCGGCATCGGCACGACGGCCGGCGCGTTCATGATCGCGCTCGCGGCGTCCTTCGCGATCGGCCGCATCGTCGAGCAGCACCTCGTCTCGGTGCCGCCCGGCGTGATCGAAGCCGCGCGCTCTATGGGTGCCGGCCCCTGGCGCATCCTGTTCACCGTCGCGATCCCCGAATCCCTCGGGCCGCTCATTCTGGGTTACACCTTCATCGTGGTCGCGCTGATCGACATGACGGCGATGGCCGGTCTCATCGGCGGCGGTGGTCTCGGCGCGTTCGCCCAGATCTACGGCTTCCGGCAGTTCGAGCCTGTTGTCATGTGGACGGCCATCGTGCTGATCGTGGTGTTCGTGCACCTCGTGCAGATCCTCGGAACGAGGCTCGCGCGCAAGATCATGCGCCGCTGACGGGCGCTTCCTGCAGCGTGCGCGTCGTGGAGAACACCCTCGGCGCGCCGCTCAGCGGATCGATGAAGTGCAGTTCGCGCGCGAGCAGCTGCATGGGGTGATCGAAGTCATCCGGCCGCTCGCCGCGCAGCTCGGGATAGAACGGGTCGTTCAGGATGCCGAGGCCGAGAGCGGCGAGGTGCACCCGCAGCTGATGCATCTTGCCGCTGTGTGGGCGCAGCAGCGTGTGCACGACGCGCTCGTCGGCACCGAGCACCTCGATCAGCGTCTCGGCGTTGGGCTCGCGTTCGTCGTCGACCTGGACCTTCAGCTCGTTGCGCAGCTTCACGATGTGATTGCGGTAGACGAGGGGGAATCGCGCCGCCTCCCAGTCGGCCGGACGGGCGGAGACCGCCTCATAGACCTTCTGCACCTGTCGGGTCTCGAACAGCAGCTGGTACGGGCCTCTCGTGGCCGGACGCGCCGAGAACATCAGCACCCCGGCGGTCGCCCGATCGAGTCGGTGGATCGGTGCGAGCTCGTCGTTGCCGAGCAGGTTGCGGAGGCGGATCAGCGCGGAGTTCTGCAGGAACTTCCCGCCGGGGATCGTCGGGAGGAAGTGCGGCTTGTCGATGACCACCAGGTCGTCGTCCTGATGGATGACCTCGATCTCGACCGGCAGGCGCGTCTCGACGGGAGGATCACGGTAGTACCAGATGAACTCCTCGACGCCCAGGGGTGTGTCCCGCGCCAGGGGAGTGCCGTCGCGGGCCACGATCTCGCCGCGGTCGAAGCGGCTGAGCAGACCTTCGGGGTCGAGGTGGAAGAAGCGGTCGATCATGTAGGCGCCCACCGTCGGCCAGTCGCCGCTCATCGGAACGTGCAGGCGCGTGGCGCCGACGCCGTCGCGCACGGGAAGAGGGGAGAGCATCGCCATGTCGTCAGTTCCTCACGCGTCGAAACTGAGGCTCAGCTTGCGCAGCAGCGCAGCCAGGCGATCGCGGTCGCCGCGCGACAGGGCCCGCAGCAGGTCGTCCTCGACGTCGACCAGACGCGTGATCGCGGCATCCACCCGGATCCGCCCATCATCCGTGAGCGTCACGAGCACGCTGCGGCCGTCAGCAGGGTCGCCCTCGCGCCGCACGAAACGACGCCCGACGAGACGATCGATGCGATTGGTCATGGTGCCGCTCGACACCAGCGTCTGCTGAAGGAGCTGCTTGGGGGAGAGCTGGAAGGGCGCCCCGGCGCGGCGCAGCGCCGACAGCACGTCCCACTCCCAGGCCTCCAGATCGCTCCGGCGGAACACGTCGCGACGAGCGCGGTCGAGCAGCCGGGTCAGGCGATCCATCCGCGACAGCACCTCGAGGGGTGAGAAGTCGAGGTCGGGTCGCTGGGTGTTCCAGGCGCCGACGATCCGATCAACCTCATCCGCCTCAGTCATCCGTCCATTATCGCCGGTAGCACGCAGGCGGACATGGCAGACTTGACCCGCGGCTCCCTCGGGAGCAGCGGTCCGCCGTGGTGTAATGGCAGCACGACAGCCTTTGGAGCTGTTAGGTCTAGGTTCGAGTCCTGGCGGCGGAGCATGACTGGGAACAATCTCGCGATCATCATCCTCGCCGCAGGCCAGGGAACCCGCATGCGCTCGCGCCTGCCGAAGGTGCTGCACCCGATCGGCGGGCGCCCACTGGTGGGGCACGTCCTGACGACGGCAGGTCGCCTCGAGGCGGACCACGTCGAGGTCGTCGTGCGGCACGAGCGCGACCAGGTGGTCGCCGCCCTCACCGAGGACTACCCGGATGCCGTCTTCATCGACCAGGACGAGGTTCCCGGCACGGGCCGAGCGGTGCAGGTCGCGGTCGATGCGCTCCCTGCGGACTTCGACGGCGACGTGCTCGTGCTCTCTGGAGACTGCCCGCTCGCGGATGCCGACACGCTGCGCTCGTTCCTCGATGCGCACCGCGAGGCGGACGCCGAAGCGACACTCATGACCGCCGTCGTCGACGACCCGACCGGCTACGGCCGCGTCATCCGCGACGCAGACGGCGGTGTCGACCGAGTGGTCGAGCAGAAGGACGCCACGGCAGAAGAGGCCTCCGTCAGCGAGATCAACGCGGGCATGTACGTGTTCCGGGTCGCGACGCTGCGCAAGTACCTGCCGTCCGTCGGCGTGGACAACGCGCAGGGCGAGATGTACCTGACCGACGTTCCGGGGCTGCTCCGCCGCGACGGCAGCCGGGTGGCGGCATCCGTCGTCTCCGACGTCACGGTCACCTACGGCGTCAACGATCGCGCTCAGCTCGCCGAGGTCGGTCGTCTGCTCAACCGCCGGATCGTGCGGCGCTGGCAGCTCGAGGGCGTCACCGTGATCGACCCGGCGACGACCTGGATCGACGACGACGCCACCCTGGCGCCCGACGTCACGATCCTCCCGAACACACACATCCTGCGCGCCACGACGATCGCCGAAGGTGCCATCATCGGTCCCGACACGACCCTCGTCGACTGCGAGGTCGGTGAAGACGCGATCGTCCGCCGCACCGATGCCACGCTCGCGGTCATCGGCGCCGAGGCCACCGTCGGCCCCTTCTCGTTCCTGCGCCCTGGCACCGTCCTCGGGGCCCGCGGCAAGATCGGCGCTTACGTCGAGACGAAGAACGCCGAGATCGGCGAAGGCAGCAAGGTCCCGCACCTGTCGTACGTCGGCGATGCGACCATCGGTCGAGGCGTCAACCTCGGCGCCAGCACGATCACGGCGAACTACGACGACGTGAACAAGCACCGAACGATCGTCGAAGACGAGGTGCACACCGGGTCGCACACGACCCTCGTCGCGCCCGTTAGGCTGGGAGCCGGCGCCAAGACAGGTGCCGGCGCTGTCGTCCGCAAGGATGTCCCTGCCGGCTCCCTTGCCATGAGCGTCGCCCCTCAGCGCAACATCGAGGGTTGGGTCGAGAAGAACAGGGCAGGCACGGGCGCGGCAGACGCCGCAGCCCGATCCCGAGTGGCGGAGTAGGCAGAACGATGGCGCGCAAGAAGAAGACGGTCGATCTGGACAGGGACAACGGCATCGCTCCGGGTCTCGTAGCCAAGACCAAGAAGCGACTCGTGGTCGCCGGTGGTCGATCGCACCCCGCGCTGACCGCAGCGGTGGCCGCATCACTCGGAACAGAGGTCGTGCCGACCGAGCACCGCACCTTCGCATCCGGTGAGATCTACGCACGGTTCGAGGTGTCGATCCGAGGCTGCGACCTGTTCCTGATCCAGACCTTCGGCGAGCCGGTCAACGAGTGGCTCATGGAGACGCTCATCATGATCGACGCCGCGAAGCGCGCCTCCGCCAAGCGCATCACGGTCGTCGCCCCCTACTATCCGTACTCGCGTCAGGACAAGAAGGGCCGAGGCCGTGAGCCGATCAGTGCCCGCCTCGTCGCCGATCTGCTCAAGACGGCCGGTGCAGACCGCGTCATGAGCGTCGACCTGCACGCCGCCCAGATCCAGGGATTCTTCGACGGTCCTGTCGACCATCTCTTCGCCAAGCCCGTGCTGATGGAGTACTTCAAGAGCACGCTGAGCGCAGAGGACCGAAAGATCCTCACCGTCGTCTCGCCCGACATGGGTCGGGTCCGCGTCGCAGACACCTGGTCGGACAGCCTCGGGGCACCGCTCGCCATCATCCACAAGCGTCGCGACCCGAAGGTCGCCAACCAGGTCTCCGTGCACGAGATCGTCGGCACCGTCGAGGGGCGCACCTGCCTCCTCGTCGACGACATGATCGACACCGGCGGCACGATCGTGAAGGCGGCGCAGGCGCTGAAGGCAAGCGGTGCGCATCGCGTGATCGTCGCCGCGACGCACGCGATCTTCAGCGACCCGGCATCCGAGCGTCTGCAGGACGCGTCGATCGACGAGGTCGTGATCACCGACACCATCCCCCTGACCGAGTCGCGCCAGTGGGACAAGCTCACGATCCTCCCGATCGCCCCGCTGCTCGCCCGCGCGATCCACGAGGTCTTCGAAGACGGATCCGTCACGAGCATGTTCGGCGGCGACGCTTAGGCGACCCATACTTCGGACACAGCCCGCGCATAGATGCTGTCCCTACGGTCGAATCACACACACCGATCAAGGCCGGGAGGACCATCATGATCCGCACGACTGTACCGACTTCTGTTCGCAAGGGCGCAGCCCTGGCCGGCGTCGCAGGACTGCTCGTCCTCGCGGGGTGCTCCGGCACGGCTGACGCCGAAGACCAGCCGACCGACACCGGGACCGACACGAGCACCGAATCGACCGATTCCGGAGCGGCGGCCGGCGGCGACTACACCGACGGCACATACACCGCCGACGGCTCGTACCAGACCCCCGAGACGGTCGAGACGATCAGCGTGACCCTCACGGTCGCCGGCGGTCTGGTCACGGATGTCGAGGTGACCGGCGACCCGCAGGCCCGCGAGAGCGAGCAGTACCAGGGCGAGTTCATCGGCGGCATCGCGGATGAGGTCGTGGGCAAGTCCCTCGACGACATCGAGGTCAGCCGTGTGGCGGGCTCGTCGCTCACCAGTGGCGGGTTCAACGAGGCCGTCGAGTCGATCAAGGAGCAGGCCGCCGCCTGAGGCGCCTGACCACGGCATGACGATCTGGCGTTTCGACGCGATCGGCACACTCTGGGAGATCGAGACGTCGCACGAGCTCGGCGCGGACGACCGTGAACGCGTCGGGGCCGAGATCGAGCGATTCGACCGGGAGTGGTCGCGGTTCCGAGAGGACTCATCGGTCACCCGTGTCGGCCGAGACGGCGGCTCGATCTCGTCTCCCGATGCGGGCGCGATGCTCGATGCCTACCGCGACCTGTCGAGGGCGAGCTCCGGGGCGGTGAACCCGCTCGTGGCGGGGAGCTTGGATGCCCTCGGCTACGACGCGTCGTACTCGCTCGTCGCGAGCTCCCCGATCGCCGCCCCGGCAGACTGGACCGATCGGGTGCGCTGGACGGCGGGGGAGGCCACGGCATCCGCGCCGGCTCTTCTCGACGTCGGGGCACTCGGCAAAGGGCGTCTGGTCGATCTCGTGGCCGGGGTGCTCGCCGACGTGCCCGGTGACCTCGTGGTCGATGCCGGAGGTGATATGAGAGTCCGCGGAGACGTGGTGCGGGTCGGACTCGAGCATCCGTACGATCCGACGAAGGCGATCGGCGTGATCGAACTGCAGGATGCCGCGCTCTGTGCCTCGGCGATCAATCGCCGAGCGTGGGGTGATGGACTCCACCACGTGCTCGACGCTCGCACCGGGGTGCCGGTCCGCACCTGGGCGGCCACGTGGGCGATCGCCCCTGAGGCGATGCGAGCGGATGCCGTCGCGACCGCCCTGTTCTTCGACGGCGGCCCCGAGCTCGCCGCATCGTGGGGCGTCGAGTGGGTGCGCATGACGACCGACGGACGCGCCGAGCGTTCGCCGGGCTGCCCCGCACAGCTGTTCACCACCCGCCGATGAGGCATCGAAGTAGGGAAGAGTAGACCTGTGATCACTTCCATCACCGCGCTGCGGCAGCGGGTTCTCGCCTTGCTCGGCGGCATCTCCATGTACCGTCTGGTGCTGTTCGCCCTGCTCGCGCTGGGGCTCATCGCCGTGGTGCTGTCGGCTCTCGGCGTGATCGTCTCGCCGACACCGCTCGAGATCATCGCGTCCTTCGTCGTGCTTGCGTTGGTCATATCGCTGGTGGATGCGGCGGCCCAGCGCATCCTGCGGCTGCCGTGGCGCATCGAGTCTTCGCTGGTGACGGCACTGATCCTGCTCTTCGTGCTCCGCCCCGGCATCGAGCCGAACGCCCTGCTCGGGCTGGCCATCGCCGGAGTCGTGGCGAGCCTGTCGAAGTATCTGATCGTGTGGCGGGGTCGGCACGTCCTCAACCCCGCCGCCTTCGGTGCGGCCGTCGTGTCGATCCTCGGATCCTTCGGTGCCTTCGAGTGGCTCGGGACGTCCTCGTCGTGGTGGGTCGGCACACCGTCGCTCTTCGTCCCCGTCCTGATTCTCGGACTCGTCGTCCTCTGGCGCACCGAGAAGGTGCGCGTCGTCGTCGTCTTCCTCATCGTCGCGATCGCTGTCGCGATGCTGCGGCAGGCCGTGCAGGCTCAGGAGTTCTCGATCGCCTTCGATCCCGGTGCCGCTCTCTCGTTCGCGATCTTGCAGTCCCCGTTCCTGTTCCTCGGAGCGTTCATGCTCTCCGAGCCCCTGACTCTGCCGCCGCGCCGGTGGCAGCAGTTCTCGGTGGCGGTTCTCGTCGGAGCACTCGCCGGGTGGCCGATCGCGATCGGCGGCCTCTTCACCCTCGGGCAGGAGCGGGCGCTGCTCATCGGGAACCTGCTCGCGTTCGCCTTCGCGCTGCGAGGGTCGGTGCGGCTCGTGCTCGAGAAGCGGCAGTTCATCACGCCGACCGCTCAGGAGCTGACGTTCCGCGCACAGGGAAAGCTGAGATTCCTTCCGGGACAGTACCTCGAACTGGATGTGCCGCACGCCCGACCGGATGCCCGCGGAACCCGCCGTGAGTTCAGCATCGTCTCGGCCCCGGCAGACCTCCCGACGCTCCGCATCGCCTATAAGGACGGCGATCAGAAGCATCCGTCGAGCTACAAGCGCGCACTGGCTGCAGCGGAACCGGGCTCAGCTCTCGCCGTGACGGGCACGTGGGGCGACTTCCTCCTCCCGCGTTCGGAGACGCCCGTCCTGATGGTCGCCGCAGGCATCGGCGTGACGCCGTTCGTGTCGCAGCTGCGGCAACTCCAGCTCACGGAGCAGCAGCGTGACATCGTGCTGGTCTATGTGGCCTCCGACAGCTCGGAGCTGGCGTTCCGAGACGAGCTGGCCGCCACCGGCGCGCGCGTCATCGTCTTCACGCGCGAYGAGCCTGCGAACCTTCCGACGCACTGGACCTGGGCGCAGGGCGCGCGCCTCGACGCCGCAGGCCTCGAGCGTCACGTTCCCGACATCGGCGAGCGGCACTCGTACATCTCCGGTCCTCCGCGGCTCATCGCCGACCTCGCTCCCGCGCTGCAGAAGGCCCGCTCCCTCACGACAGACGCCTTCGCCGGATACYGAGCCGGGGTTCCGCTCGGCGTGCGTCTACTCCGAGGCATGTCCTGCGGGGTCAAAAACGCACCGGGATCGCCTGCTTCCGATGTTCTTTTGACCCCGCAGCCTTTGGGGACGGGACGTCAGTCGGTGGATGCAGTGGCCGGGCTCAGGGGGAGTCGCACCGTGAACGTCGTGTCGCCGGGTTGGCTGGCGACGGTGAGGTGGCCGCCGTGGCCCTCGACGATCGCTTTCGCGATGGCCAGTCCGAGGCCGGTGCCGCCGGTCTGCCGAGCGCGGGAGCTGTCGCCACGCGCGAACCGGGCGAAGAGCTCATCTCGCACGCCGGGGTCGATACCGGGCCCGTCGTCGTGCACCCGCAACACGGCCTCATCACCTTCGCGACTCACGCTGAGCGTGATCGAGGTGCCCGCGGGGGTGTGCGTCCGCGCGTTGGCGAGAAGGTTCGCGACGACCTGGTGCATCCGTCCGGCGTCGCCGACGATGACGATGGGCTCATCAGGAGCCTCGATGTTCCAGTGATGGTCTGCCGCAGTCGGGCGTGCGTCGGAGAGGCCCTCGAGCGCGAGCTGGGTCAGGTCGACAGTGCCGTAGACCAGCTCCCGTCCCTCGTCGAGACGGGCGAGCAGCAGCAGGTCCTCGACGAGGCGCGTCATGCGCAGCGACTGAGCCTGGATGCGCTCGAGCGACGTGGTGGTGCTCTCGACGGCCGCCTCGCCACCCTGTTGCTTCAACGCGCGCAGCGAGAGCTCGGAGTACCCGCGGATAGACGACAGCGGAGTGCGCAGCTCGTGGCTCGCGTCGGCGACGAACCGGCGCATCCGCTCCTCGTTCTTCTGACGCGAGGCGAGGGAGTCGTTGACGTGGTCGAGAAGCTTGTTCAGAGACGAGCCGACCAGGCCGGTCTCCGTGCGCGGATCGGCCTCCGATGCGGGAACGCGCTCGGTGATCTGCACTTCACCTCGGTCCAGGGGCTGATTCGCCACCCGGGTTGCCGTCGCCGCGACCGCGCGCAATGGTCTCAGCCCCACGCGGATGGTGATCGCCGTGGTGAGCGCCAACAGGATGAGGCCTCCGATCGTCGCCAGGGCGATCACTGTGAGCAGCGTCGTCAGCTGATTCTGGATCTCGGTCCGGGGGAGTCCGGTGACGACGTTGACACCGTTGGGCGCCTGCTTCGCGAAGACCATGTACGAGCCGAAGTCGTCGATGGTGACTGTCGCACTGGGCTGGCCGCCGAGTGCCGCGTCGATACGATCGAGGTCTGCGCTGGTCAGCTTCTGCGGAACGCCGCCCCATTCGTCTTTGGTGTCGGGGAAGAGCACTCCGCTGGTTCCGCCCTCCGTGCTGGACACCGCCAGCAGGAGTCCTGGGACGCGGGCGTCGTTGATCTCGAGGATGTTGTCCATGTTCGCGAACTGCGCGGGCACCCGGCTGACCCACTGTGTCACCGTATTCGAGTAACTGTGCAGGCGATCCTCGAGCTGTCTCTCCAGTGTGCTGCCGAGCAGAGCGCTGGTGATCACGGCGACGATCACGAGGATGAGCGAGACGAACCCGATCACGGCTGTCATCAGCCGTGTCTGCAGACTCATCGGTCGCCGAGCCATCCCCGTCAGGCTCACTGGGGCGCCTTGATCATGTAGCCGACACCTCGCACCGTGTGCAGCAGCGGGGTGCGCCCGGCGTCGATCTTCTTGCGCAGGTACGAGATGTACAGCTCGACGACCGACGACTTGCCGCCGAAGTCGTAGCTCCACACCCGGTCGAGGATCTGGGCCTTCGACAGCACTCGTCGCTCGTTGCGCATCAGGTAGCGGAGCAGCTCGAACTCGGTCGCGGTCAACTCGATCTCGGTGCCGTCGCGGACGACCTCGTGGCTGTCCTCGTTGAGGGTGAGGTCGGCGACGCGGAGGATCGACTGACCGTCGTCGGCCGTCGCGTGTCCGGTGCGGCGGATGATCGCGCGCAGTCGGGCGATCACCTCTTCCAGGCTGAACGGCTTCGTGACGTAGTCGTCACCACCGGCGGTGAGGCCGGCGACCCGGTCGCCGACGGCATCCTTCGCAGTGAGGAAGAGCACCGGCACGAGGCTGCCGGATTCGCGAAGGCGCCGCAGCACGGCCATGCCGTCGAGGTCGGGCATCATGATGTCGAGCACGAGCGCGTCGGGTTCGAATTCGCGCGCGACCTGCAGCGCCTCCAGGCCGGATGATGCGGTGCGCACCTCCCAGCCCTCCATCCGCAGGGCCATCGCGAGGAGATCGGTGAGCATCTGCTCATCGTCGACGGCGAGGATGCGCAGGGGGGAGCCGTCGGGGCGGCGCAGTTCGGGGAGATCGGAGCTCATGAGTACATTCTGCGGAATCACCTATGGGGTTTCTATGGAGAGCGCTATGCGTGGGCTGTGAGATCCGCCGGCCATAGTCTTCTCATCACTCCTCCCTCGAACTCGCAAAAGTCCGCTCCCTAGCGTCATCATCGGCCCGCGAACGGCGCGGCGGAAGGAGACACATGTACGGGACATATCTGCGGCGCGAGTTGGCAGGCCGCAAGAGACAGACGATGATCGTCGCGATCGGGCTCGCCATCGCGATCGCCCTGGTCATCGTCGTCAACGCGCTCACCGCGGGAGTGCGCGATGCGCAGGCCCAGGCACTGGAGTCGGTCTACGGCGTCGGAACCGACCTCACGGTCACCGGGGCCGCGGCTGAGCCGGGGGAGGGCGGTGGTCAGCGCTTCGACTTCGGATCGGAGGACGGAGCCACCGAAGGCGACACGACGACGTTGAGTCAGTCGACCCTGATGACGGACTTCATGCGCGGAACTCTCGACGCGACCGTGCTCGACACGGTGACGGCGACGGACGGCGTGACGGCGGCATCCGCTGCGCTCAGCCTCACGAACTCGACCTTCTCGGGTGAGCTGCCCAGCGGCGGCTTCGGAGCGCAGGACGGAACCGCTGAGGGCGCCGCTCCCACCGAGGGCGACGCACCGCCCCAGGGCGGCGCCGGTGGCGGCTCCTTCGGCGTCGAGTCGTTCACGGTGCTCGGCATCGATCCGGCCGTGACGTCGGTGGGTCCGCTCGCCTCGGTCGAGATCAGCGACGGCCGCGCTCTCGACAGCGATGATGCGGGTGCGCTCGTCGCCCTCGTCGACGTCACCTACGCGAGCACGAACGAGATCGCCGTCGGTGACACGATCGACGTCGCCGGTTCCGATGTCGAGATCGTCGGCATCGTGGCATCCACCTCCGACTCCGCCGACACCGCGGCCAACGTCTACCTGCCCCTCGACACGGCCCAGGAGCTCTCGGGTGCCGGAGACGTCGTCTCCACCGTCTACGTGCAGGCCGAGTCGGCGGCGTCCATCGACGCTGTGCAGACGGCACTCGCCGACGAGCTTCCCGATGCCACCATCACGTCGCAGTCCGAGCTCGCATCGACCGTCTCAGGGTCGCTGTCGAGCGCGACCTCGCTGATCACGAACCTCGGCACCTGGCTGTCGATCATCGTGCTCGCGGTCGCCGTGCTGCTCTCGGTGCTGCTGACGCTGTCTGGCGTCTCACGTCGCACGAGAGAGTTCGGCACCCTCAAAGCGATCGGCTGGTCCAACGGCCGTGTCGTGCGTCAGGTCGCGGGCGAGTCGATGGTGCAGGGACTCATTGGCGGCGCCGTAGGCCTGGTGCTCGGCATCACCGGGATCGTCGTCATCAACCTCGTGAAGCCGACGGTCGCCGCTGCTGCCGCGGGCACTGCCGAAGTCGGCCCCGGGGGAACGGGTGGCGGACCCACCGGAGGTGGTGGCATGTTCCAGACGCAACAGGCGGCCGACATCGTGCTGCAGGCCCCCTTCACCCCCTGGGTGCTGGTCGCGGCCGTCGGTCTCGCCGTGCTCGGTGGCCTCGTGGCCGGAGCGTTCGGCGGATGGCGGGCGGCACGACTGAGCCCTGCCGAGGCACTGCGTTCCGTCGCCTGACGGTTCACGAGACATCACAGACAGAGGAGAGACATCATGACCATCGCAGACATCGCCCCCACGGCGAACGGGACGGATGCCGCGGCGCCGATATACCGCGCGCAGGGCGTCACTCGCACCTACCGGCAGAAGGCAAGGACGGTGAAGGCGCTGACCGGTGTCGATCTCACCATCGACCCCGGCGAGTTCGTCACGATCCAGGGGCCCACTGGAGGAGGCAAATCGACGCTGCTGCAACTGCTGGGAGCGCTCGACAAGCCGTCTTCGGGGTCGCTGAAGCTCGGCGACATCGAGCTCGCCTCCGCATCCGCTCGTGAGCTCACTCGCATCCGGGCCGAGGAGATCGGCTTCGTATTCCAGGGATTCAACCTCATCCCGACCCTCACGGCTGCCGAGAACGTGAACATGGCGCTCGAGCCTGCCTCGCTGAGCCGCGCCGAGCGATCGGCCCGCGTGGCGCAGGCGCTCGCTCACGTCGGCCTCGACGACCGTGGTGACCACCTGCCGACCGAGCTCTCGGGCGGTCAGCAGCAGCGCGTGGCTATCGCCAGGGCGATCGTGAAGCGGCCTCGGGTGCTGCTGGCCGATGAACCGACCGGCAACCTCGACGAGAGCATGCGAGACGAGATCCTCACGCTGCTCGAGGGGCTGTGCGCCGAGGGGATCACCATGATCGTCGTCACGCACGACTCGGCGGTGGCTCGCCGGGCGACGAGGCGGCTGCGGCTCGCAAAGGGGACGGTGCAGGACATCACCAGGTGAGACAAGACGAAGGCCCCGGCGACACTCGCCGGGGCCTTCGTCATGCGTCAGAGAGCGCTCAGTGCGTGTCTTCGGCTTCGATCTCGGTGCGGTCGCCCGACCACTGCGTGTGGAACGTGCCCGGCTTGTCGATGCGCTTGTAGGTGTGCGCACCGAAGAAGTCGCGCTGTCCCTGCACGAGGGCGGCCGGGAGGCGGTCGGCGCGGATGCCGTCGTAGTACGACAGCGACGACGAGAACGCCGGAGCGGGGATGCCGGCCTGAGCCGCCGCGACCACGACGCGACGCCACGGCGCCTGCGCGCGGGTGATCGCCTCAGTGAAGTAGGGAGCCGTCAGCAGCACGGGCAGGCCGGGCTCTGCGGCGTAGGCGTCGGCGATGCGGTTGAGGAACTGCGCACGGATGATGCAGCCGCCGCGCCAGATCTTGCTGATCGCACCGAGGTCGATGTTCCAGCCGTACTCTGCCGCGCCCGCGCGGATCTCGTCGAAGCCCTGCGAGTAGGCGACGATCTTCGAGGCGTAGAGCGCGAGACGCACGTCCTCGATGAACGCGGCCTCGTCGGCGACGGTGAACGCGTCGTCAGGGCCGGGAAGAGAGCCTGCGACCTCGCGCTGCTCGGGGTGCGAGGACAGCGATCGGGCGAAGGTGGCCTCGGCGATACCCGACACCGGCACGCCGAGCGAGAGGGCGGTCTGCACGGTCCATGCACCGGTGCCCTTGGCCCCGGCCTGGTCGAGGATCACGTCGACGAGCGGCTTGCCGGTCTCGGCATCCACCTGGCGCAGCACCTCTGCGGTGATCTCGATCAGGTACGACTCGAGCTCGCCCTTGTTCCACTCGGCGAAGATCTCGGCGATCTCGGCGGGGGACTTGCCCGTGCCGCGACGGATGAGGTCGTAGGCCTCGGCGATCAGCTGCATGTCGGCGTACTCGATGCCGTTGTGCACCATCTTGACGAAGTGGCCCGCGCCGTCGTGGCCGACGTGCGTGACGCACGGCTCGCCCTCGGCGATCGCGGCGATCGACTTGAGGATCGGGCCGAGGGTGATCCAGGACTCGTCCGAGCCGCCGGGCATGATCGACGGGCCCGTGAGCGCGCCCTCTTCGCCGCCCGAGATGCCGGCGCCGACGAAGTTGATGCCCGTCTCGCGGACGGCCTTCTCGCGGCGGATCGTGTCGGGGAAGTACGCGTTGCCGCCGTCGACGATGATGTCGCCCGGCTCGAAGACCTCGACGAGCGAGTCGATCACGGCGTCGGTCGGGCCGCCGGCCTTGACCATGATGATCGCCGTGCGCGGCTTCTGCAGCGAGTCGGCGAACTCCTGGTACGTCTTGGCCGGGATGAAGCCGGCCTCAGGGTGCTCGGAGACGAGCGTCTCGGTCTTCTCGTAGCTGCGGTTGAAGATCGCCACCGTGTTGCCCTCGCGGCTGGCGAGGTTGCGGGCGAGGTTCGAACCCATGACGGCGAGTCCGACGACTCCGATGTTCGCTGATGCTTCGGGCACAGATGGCTCCTAGATCGAGAAGAAGGGGATGCTCCCAGATTATCGCGGCGTCCGGGGTGGTGTTCCCGTGTGACGGGTGGTGTCGGACGCGAGGAGGTCAGTCCTTGCGGTACCCCGAGCGCCCGAGCGAGAACAGAGCCGCGAAGGTGAAGCCTGCGGCGCACACGGTCATCGCGCCGATGAGCCAGGCGATCGCGTGGGAGAAGAAGACGCCGTCGAGCATGTGGGAACTCCATGTTCTGCAGAGAGGGGATCGGTGTTCTCAGCCTATCGGCTCATCCGGTACCATGAGAGGAGTACCTCGGCGAGGGATGCTTCTGCGCGTGCGCTGGCATCCGTTATCGACGCGGCGAAGCAAGCCGGTGGCTTTCCTCACGTGTCTGCGTTCGAGAACAATTCCAAGACCACCGCGTAGCTGTCGCTGCGTGCCCCGAAGGAGAACCCCATGTCCGAAGACACCAAGGTCAAGGCCGAGCTCCGCGAGAGCTTCGGCAAGGGCTTCGCCCGTCGTCTGCGCGCCGCAGGCAAGATCCCCGCCGTCATCTACGGTCACGGCACCGACCCCGTGCACGTCGCACTGCCCGGCCACCAGGTCTCGCTGATCATCCGCCGCGCGAACGCGCTGCTCGAGCTCGACATCGACGGCAAGGACCAGCTCGCCCTCGTCAAGGATGTCCAGCGCGACCCGGTGCACCAGATCATCGAGCACATCGACCTGCTGGTCGTTCGCAAGGGCGAGAAGGTCACGATCGACGTTCCCGTCATCGTCACCGGAGAGCCGGCTCCCGGCACGATCGTCAACCAGGACGCGAACACGATCTCTATCGAGGCCGAGGCCACGCACCTGCCGCAGAACGTCGAGGTCTCGGTCGAGGGTCTCGAAGAGGGCGCGCACATCACCGCCGCCGACGTCACGCTCCCCAAGGGCTCGACGCTGCTGACCGACCCCGAGGTGCTCGTCGTCGCGATCGCGATCCCGGCCGAGGAGTCGCTCGGTGAGGACGAGGCCGGAGCCGACGAGGCTTCCGCCGAGGAGGCTCCCGCCGCGGAGTGATCTCCGCAGGCGCAGCGCACAGCTGACTGCATCACAGAGGGGGCGCGAGCAGATCGCGCCCCCTCTGTCGTATCCTGACCCGGGCACCGCGAAGGGCCCGCATGCGAGAGGACGATCACATGGCATCCACCTGGCTCGTGGTGGGGCTCGGCAACCCCGGCCCGCGATACGAGGCCACGCGCCACAACATCGGCCAGATGGTCGTCGACGAGCTCGCCTCGCGCCGTGGCGAGAGCTTTCGCGAGCACAAGGGCGGGGCGCGTGTCGTCGAGACCTGGGTGCGTCCGGGCGGTGACAAGCTCGTGCTCGCCAAGCCCAACACGTTCATGAACGTCTCCGGCACTCCGGTGGCGGCTCTCGCTCGCTTCTACTCGGTGCCGCCGGAGCAGGTCATCGTCGTCCACGACGAACTCGACATCCCCTTCGACACCGTCAAGCTCAAGATCGGCGGAGGCCACGGCGGACACAACGGGGTGCGCGACATCGCCCGCGCCCTCACCACGCCGGAGTTCCCGCGGGTGCGCGTCGGCATCGGTCGCCCGGTGGGCCGACAGGACCCCGCCGATTGGGTGCTCTCGCCGTTCAGCAAAGACGAGCGCGCGAATCTGCCGATTCTCGTGTCAGACGGGGCGGACGCGGTCGAGCTGCTCGTCGAGGAGGGCCTGCTCTCCGCGCAGCAGAAGCACCACGCGCCACGCTGATCCGAACGAGGTGCGGTCGTCGCACCGCTTCGTTACGGCAGGAAGCCGGTCGCGGTGCCGGTCGACAGGGTGACCAGCAGGACGACCCAGAAGATGATCGGGCCGAGCACCGCGACGACGAGTGCAGTGATGCCCGCGCCGCGCGCCTGCGTCTTGCGAATCGCGATGATGCCGATGACGATGGCGGCGATGCCGAGGATCGTCCCGGTCCAGAACGAGATCTCCGCCCACAGCACCTGGTCACGCGCGGGCGAGAGGACCGACAGGAAGTCGGGATCGGTCGTGTCGAGACCGCCCGGGAGACGACGACCGATATCGAAGCCTGCGACTCCGGCGACGATCGGCGTGACGACAGCGGCCACGATCGCCAGGATCAGCGCCAGGATGCCCATCAGCCCGGACTTCTTCTCCCCGGTGATCGGCGCCTGATACGCGCCTGCGGGCGCCGTGTAGCCACCGACCGGAACCTGGTAGGCGCCGGGAGGAGCTGCCTGGTAGGTCGGTGCGCCGGGCTGCTGACCCGCGGGATGCGGGTACACGGGGGCGCCCGTCGGTGCCGGGTATGCGGGTGCGGGCAGACCGGCGGAGAACGGCTGGGTCGGGGCGGCGGGAGCGGGGAAGGCCTGTTCGCTGTGTGCGGCGGGAGCCGCGGGGGGTGCGCCCTGGTAGACGGGAGGCGCGCCCTGGTGCGCGGGCGGAGCCGGAGGCGTCGAGTACGAAGGCGGTGCGGGCGGCGCCGGCGTCGAGATCTGCGGCGCCGGTGACGAGACGGGCGATGCGAACTGCGGCTGCTCCTCGTCCGACCGGGGCACGGGAGGCACAGGGGGGACGGCACCGGACGGGGGCTGCTGCGGATCAGTCACGCCCCCATCCTATGGCTGTCGAGGTCAGACGCGACGAAGCAGTCCGACCCGGTCGTAGACCGCTCCGAGGGTCGCGTCGGCGACGGCATCCGCGCGCGCGGCGTTCTGCGCGAGGATCCGATCGAGCTCGGCCGGGTCATCGAGAAGTTCGAGTGCACGAGCACGCACGGGTTCGAACTCGTTCACGACCACTTCGGCGAGCCCCTTCTTGAAGTCGCCGTAGCCGCGGCCCGCATACTCGTCTTCGATCGAGGGAACCTGTCGTCCTGAGAGCGCCGCGTAGATGGTCAGCAGATTCGATACGCCGGGCTTGCTCTCGCGATCGAAGCGGACCGAGCCTTCGTTGTCGGTCACCGCGCGCATGATCTTCTTCGCCGACTTCGCCGGGTCGTCGAGCATCCACAGCACGCCTGCGTCGCTCTCTGCCGACTTCGACATCTTCGACGTCGGGTTCTGGAGGTCGTAGATGCGCGCCGTGTCCTTCTGGATCACGGGTCGCGGCACGACGAACGTCTCTCCGAACCGCGAATTGAAGCGCTCGGCCAGGTCTCGCGTGAGCTCGACGTGCTGCTTCTGGTCATCGCCGACAGGCACGACGTCGGTCTGGTAGAGCAGGATGTCGGCGGCCATCAGCACCGGGTAGGTGAACAGGCCGACGCTCGTCGCGTCGGCACCGTAGCGCGCGGACTTGTCTTTGAACTGGGTCATGCGGCCGGCTTCACCGAAACCCGTGATCGTCGAGAGGATCCAGGCGAGCTCCGCGTGCGCGCGGACGTGCGACTGCACATACAGCGTCGACAGCGAGGGCTCGATGCCCGCGGCGATGTACTGGGCGGCGGTCCGGCGGGTCTTCTCACGCAGCTCCGCGGGGTCCTGTGCGACCGTGAGTGCGTGCAGGTCGACCACCGAGAAATACGCGTCGTACGAGCTCTGCAGGTCCCGCCACTGCAGGAGCGCTCCGATGTAGTTGCCGATCTGCAGAGAGTCGGCGGAGGGCTGCATTCCTGAGTAGAGGCGAGGTTTCGTCACGGTATCAATCCTATGGGGGTGGTGGTGGTCCGCGAGCCGGCGGGGGAGACTCGCTCCATGACGACTGCTCCGGATGCCGCCGGCGCCGACGAGGAACGCGGCGATGGCGTCTCTCGCATCATCGGAGTCGTGCTCACGGTGCTGTTCGGCGCACCGTTCGTCCTGCTCGCGTGGGTGGCGCTGAGCAGCCGGTTCGGATGGACGAGAGGCGACCCGCATGGCTATGGGATCATCTTCGGCACGTTCCTCGCGCTCATCGCCGGCATCCTCGTCGCGATCGCGGTGCCGCTCGTGTTCCCTCGCGCACTCCGGGGCACGGCCTACCTGTGGAGCATGCTCGGATACCTCGCGGTCGCGGCCGCACTGGTCGTCGCTCTTGTCACGGCCTGATCGCACCCAGATCCAGACCGAGACCGCGACCCGGACAGCAGGCAGTCGGTGCGCGAGAGGTCAGTAGCTGTAGTCGACCACGACCGGAGCGTGGTCGCTCCAGCGCTGGTCGTACGCGGCTGCGCGGACGACGTGATAGGCCGTGACCCGCTCGGCGAGCGCGGGAGTCGCGAGGTGGTAGTCGATGCGCCACCCCGAATCGTTGTCGAATGCCTGACCGCGCATCGACCACCACGTGTACGGCCCGTCGACCTCACCGTGGAACACGCGCCCGACGTCGACCCAGCCGAGACCGGTGCCGGTCGAGCCGTCTGCGGACTCGACCGTCTCGCCCGCCGCTCCGAGGAACCGGTCGAAGTACGCGCGCTCGCGGGGGAGGAAACCGGCCTTCTTGCGGTTGCCCCGCCAGTTCTTGATGTCGAGTTCGCGATGGCCGACGTTCAGGTCACCGGTCACGAGAGCGAGCGCGCCGTCATCATCGCCGAGGTCCGCGAGACGCACACCGAACGCATCGAGGAACTTCCACTTCTCCTCCTGCTTCGGAGTGTCGGCCTCGCCGCTGTGCACGTAGGCGCTGACCACCGTGAGCGGGCGGTCTCCGATGAGGAAATCAGCTTCGATCCAGCGTCCCTTCGAATCGAAGTCGTCGTCGCCGAACTCGGTGCGGGAGGCGATGGCCGGCACGCGGCTCGCGATCGCCACGCCGGCGCGTCCCTTGGCCGTGGCCTCGTCGTGCACGAACGTCCATCCGGGAAGCGCGGCCTCGAGGTGCTCGTCCTGCCCGCGGACCTCCTGCAGCGTCAGGATGTCGACGTCGGCCGCATCGAGCCAGCTGCTCATACCGTTGCGAGCCGCCGCTCGGATTCCGTTGACATTGACCGAGGCGATACGCAGATGAGGCATGCTCACCAGCCTAACGAGGGCCGCCGACATCCTTGGACGGACGCTGCAGATCGGCCAGCAGACGCTGGGCGAAGGCGGAGCTCGCATCGACGGGCGGGGGAGCGGAGGCCTCCAGGTCGGCGAGCTCCTGCTCCGTCGCATGCACGGCCCTGGCGGCGGCCCAGGCGCGGTACCACGGAGCCGTCTCGCGAGCCTCGTGCGCCTCGCGCACGCGGATGCGGGCTGCTGCCACCAGGGTCTGGTGTTCAGCCGCCCGCCGCTCCGCGTCGGACTGAGCCAGCAGCGGCAGGTCACGATCCTTCGCCGCGACGGCGATCCACGAGGAGGCGACCAGCATCACCACGCCGTTCACCCTGAACCACAGCAGCAGACCGATGAAGATCGCGAACGTGGCGAGCAGCGGATTCGTCGGCGTGTAGCTCAGCAGGAATCCCGCGCCGAACTGGAGGATCGTCATCGCCCCGCCGCCGAGGAGCGCGCCCGGCCAGATCGTGCTCCAGTGCAGGGATGTGCCGGTGAGGAAGCGCACCATCGCCGCGAGTGCGCCCGACAGCAGCGCGAAGGACACGAGCACGGTGCCGATCCGGATGCTGGTGAGGCCGTCGAGGGCGGATCCCCATCCCAGCAGGCTCAGGATCCAGCTCATCGCGACCGCGCTGGCGGAGCTGAGCAGTGAACCGGCGATCAGCGACGCTCCGAAGATCAGCGCGGCGAGAAGATCCCTCGCCTTCAGGATGACGTAGCTGCGACGGTCGGGCGGCAGGCCGAAGATGTCGCGCGTCGCGCGTCGCGAGAACGTCACCCAGCCGATGGCCGTCCAGATCACGGTTCCGAGCGCGATCAGACCGGTGATGCTGAGCAGCCCGGTCGTGCTCGCAGCGATCTCCTGCACCTGCTGCGGGGTGAACACCCCGCCCTCGTCCTGGATCAGGTTGGGGATGTAGCTGTTGATGATGTCGATCATGCCGTCGACCGCTTCGGTGCTGCCTCCGAGCCAGAGACCGGCGATGGCGAAGGCGAGATAGATCGCCGCGAAGATCGCGAACAGCGCCTGGTAGCTCACGCCCGCTGCGAGGAGGAACCCGTTGTGCTGCAGGAAGTGACGCCACACGCGCACGGGGAACAGCCCGAGCGTGCGCTGGGTCAGTGCGGTGGCCCGTTCGACGGCCGCGTCGAGGCGGCGGGGCTCGCTCTCGGCGCCAGCAGGATCAGACACATCCTCACCCTATCCACACAGAGAGAACGGGCGGACTCCGTGAAGGAGCCCGCCCGTCGTCGTCAGCGCGCGAGAGTCAGGGACGACCGCGAAGCACTGCCTGCTTGACCTCGGCGATGGCCTTGGTGACCTCGATGCCGCGGGGGCAGGCCTCGGAGCAGTTGAAGGTCGTGCGGCAGCGCCAGACGCCTTCCTTGTCGTTGAGGATGTCGAGACGGACCGCAGCGTTGTCGTCGCGGGAGTCGAAGATGAAGCGGTGCGCGTTCACGATCGCCGCGGGTCCGAAGTACTGACCGTCGGTCCAGAAGACGGGGCACGACGAGGTGCACGCGGCGCAGAGGATGCACTTGGTCGTGTCGTCGAAGATCTCGCGATCCGCGATCGACTGGACCCGCTCCTTGCCCTTCTCCGGCACCGAGTTCGCGACGAGGAACGGCTGCACCTCGCGGTACGACGCGAAGAACGGCTCCATGTCGACGACGAGGTCCTTCTCGAGCGGCAGGCCCTTGATCGCCTCGACGTAGATCGGCTTCGAGATGTCGAGGTCCTTGATCAGCGTCTTGCACGCCAGGCGGTTGCGGCCGTTGATGCGCATCGCGTCAGAGCCGCAGATGCCGTGGGCGCACGAGCGGCGGAACGTGAGCGAGCCGTCGACCTCCCACTTGATCTTGTGCAGGGCGTCGAGGACGCGGTCGGTCGAGTACAGCTCCACGTCGTAGTCGACCCAGTGCGGCTCGGAGTCGATCTCGGGGTCGAATCGACGGATGTTGAACGTGACGATGAACGACTGGATGCCCGTGTCCTGCGTCGTGTCTGCGGGAGCTTCGGCGATGGCGTTCGACATGCTCAGTACTTCCTCTCCATCGGCGGGTAGTTCAACTCGCCCTGCTCGTTCTTCGTGAACACGACCGGCTTCCAGTCGAGCTTGATGTGATCGCTCGGAGTGGAGGAGTGCGGATCGCCCGTGAGATAGGCCATCGTGTGCTGCATGTACTTCTCGTCGTTGCGGGTGGGGAAGTCGTCGCGCATGTGGCCGCCCCGGCTCTCCTCACGGTTCTGCGCGGCATAGACGACGACCTCGGCGATGTCGAGCAGGAAGCCCAGCTCGACGGCCTCGAGCAGGTCGGTGTTGAACCGCTTGCCCTTGTCGTCGACGTGCACGTTCATGTAGCGGTCGCGCAGTTCCTTGATGACGCCGAGCACGTGCTCGAGCGACTCGTGCGTGCGGAAGACCTGCGCGCCCTTGTCCATCTCGTCCTGCAGCGCCTTGCGGAGCACGGCGATGCGCTCGGTGCCCTGGTTGTTGCGCAGGCCCTCGAGCATCCCGGAGACGAACCCGGCGGGGTTCTCCGGAAGCGGCACGAATTCGGCGGTCTTGACGTACTCCACCGCATTGCGGCCTGCGCGCTTGCCGAACACGTTGATGTCGAGCAGCGAGTTGGTGCCGAGACGGTTGGCGCCGTGCACCGAGACGCAGGCGCACTCGCCGGCGGCGTAGAGACCCGGGACGACGGTGGTGTTGTCGGCGAGAACCTCTGCGTCGTTGTTCGTGGGGATGCCGCCCATCGCGTAGTGGGCCGTCGGCATCACCGGCACGGGCTCGACGACCGGGTCGACACCCAGGTACGTGCGGGCGAACTCGGTGATGTCGGGCAGCTTGGTCTCGAGAACCTCGGCACCCAGGTGAGTGCAGTCCAGCAGCACGTAGTCCTTGTGAGGACCGGCGCCGCGGCCTTCGGCCACCTCCTGCACCATGCAGCGGGCGACGATGTCGCGAGGTGCGAGGTCCTTGATCGTCGGGGCATAGCGCTCCATGAAGCGCTCGCCCGAGGCGTTGCGCAGAATGGCTCCCTCGCCGCGGGCGCCCTCGGTGAGGAGGATGCCGAGTCCGGCCAGTCCGGTCGGGTGGAACTGGAAGAACTCGAGGTCCTCGAGGGGGAGGCCCTTTCGCCAGACGATGCCGACACCGTCACCCGTGAGGGTGTGCGCGTTCGAGGTCGTCTTGAAGATCTTGCCGAAGCCGCCGGTCGCGAAGATCACGGCCTTGGCCTGGAACACGTGCAGCTCACCGGTCGAGAGGTCGTATGCGACGACGCCCGAGATCTGGGTCTTGCCGTCGGCGTCCTTCACCGTGAGCAGGTCGAGGACGTAGAACTCGTTGAAGAAGTTGATGCCGAGCTTGACGCAGTTCTGGAACAGCGTCTGCAGGATCATGTGACCGGTGCGGTCGGCGGCGTAGCATGCGCGGCGCACCGGGGTCTTGCCGTGCTCGGCGGTGTGGCCGCCGAATCGACGCTGGTCGATCTTGCCCTCGGGCGTGCGGTTGAAGGGGAGACCCATGTTCTCGAGGTCGATGACCGCGTCGATGGCCTCTTTGGCGAGGATCTCCGCTGCATCCTGGTCGACCAGGTAGTCGCCGCCCTTGACGGTGTCGAAGGTGTGCCACTCCCAGCTGTCCTCTTCGACGTTCGCGAGCGCAGCCGCCATCCCGCCCTGCGCCGCACCGGTGTGCGACCGCGTCGGGTAGAGCTTGGAGATGACCGCGGTCTTCGCGCCGGAGCCTGCCTCGATGGCCGCTCGCATGCCGGCGCCGCCGGCGCCCACGATCACGATGTCGAACTGGTGGTAGTGCACGCCGTCGCGCACGACGGAATCCTGGGTCTCGGTAGTCACTTCTCGTATGCCTTCTCTTCTACTTGCCCAGCGTCTGGCACTGTTCCCACAGTGTGCTCGACTCGGTCACGCCGAGGCACGGGTCGAACGTGAAGACGACCAGGGTGCCGAGGATGATGAGCAGGGCTGCGGCCAGGCCGAGGGCCCAGATCAGCGCCTTGCGAGCGGTGTTGTTCGTCACGTAGTCGTTGACGATCGTGCGCATGCCGTTGGCGCCGTGGATCAGCGCGAGCCAGAGCATGAGGACGTCCCACCACTGCCAGAACGGCGTGGCGAACTTTCCGGCGATGAACGCGAAGTCCAGGGCGTGGATGCCCTCGCCGACCATCAGGTTGATGAACAGGTGCCCGAAGATGAGCACGACGAGCACGAGGCCGGAGGCGCGCATGAAGAGCCAGCCCCACTTCTCGAGGTTGAATCCGCGCTGACGGCGGACAGGGGCTGCGACGGTCTGAGCGGTCATCAGTGTCCTCCTCCGAAGCCGGCGAACGCGAGCATCAGGTGACGAGGCACGAAGCCCGCCATGATGATGCCCCACACAAGAAGCACGCCCCAGAACAGCTGGCGCTGGTACTTGGCACCCTTGGACCAGAAGTCGACGGCGATGATGCGGAGGCCGTTCATCGCGTGGAACACGATGCCTGCCACCAGCACGACCTCGCCGAGCGCCATGATCGGGTTCTTGTACGTGCCGATGACGGCGTTGTACGCCTCGGGGGAGACCCTGATGAGTGCAGTGTCGAGCACATGCACCAACAGGAAGAAGAAGATGGCGACTCCGGTGATGCGGTGAAGCACCCACGACCACATGCCTTCGCGACCCCGGTAGAGGGTGCCGCGTGGCGTCTTGGAAGTGGTTTCCGAAATCGACGGTGTCAAGCGAGCGCTTGTGGACACGGTCGTCCTCCCTGGATCGAAGTGACTCGGTCGCGTGCAGTGCGTCTTCCAAGCGTGAGCCTGCTGTCATCAGGCACGGCCGATCGGACACCATCCTATTCCCGTGAGACGACTGCGGGCGACGAAGGGGAGCCTAAGTGTCTCGATGTCGAGACTTTCCGTGGGGATACCCTGGCAAGGTGAGCCAACCCATCGAGAACTTCTACGCCGTGATCCCTGCCGGCGGAATCGGCAGCCGACTCTGGCCTCTCTCCCGAGCGGACGCGCCGAAGTTCCTGCACGATCTCACGGGTTCCGGGCACTCCCTGCTGCGCGACACGTGGGACAGGCTGGAGCCCTTGGCCGGGGCCGACCGGATCGCCGTGGTCACCGGCCGGGCCCACCGCGCGGCGGTGGAGGCGGAGCTGCCCGGAATACCGGATCTGAATGTGTTCCTGGAGTCGGAGCCGCGCGAGTCCGCGGCGGCGATCGGGTTGGCGGCCGCAGTCCTGCATCGGAGAGACCCCGACGTGATCATCGGCTCGTTCAGCGCCGACCACGTCATCCGCAGCACGCGTGTGTTCGAGTTCGCCGTCCGCGACGCCGTCGAGGTCGCGCGCGAGGGATACATCTGCACGATCGGCATCTCTCCGACCGAGCCCGCGATCGGCTTCGGCTACATCAAGAGGGGCGCGGAGCTCCTCGTCGAAGGGGCGCGCGAGGCCGCCCTGGTCGAGAGCTTCGTCGAGAAGCCCGACCTCGAGACCGCCAAGGCCTACTTCGCCGACCGCGGCTACCTCTGGAACGCCGGAATGTTCATCGCCAAGGCGAGCGTGCTGCTCGATGAGCTCGCCGCGAACGAGCCGGCCCTGCACGCCGGGCTGCTCGAGCTCGCCGAGGCATGGGACGACCGTGAGCGCCGCGGCCCCGCCGTGGATCGGATCTGGCCCGGGCTGAAGAAGATCGCGATCGACTACGCGGTGGCTGAGCCGGCTGCGCGACGCGGACGCCTCGCGGTCGTGCCCGGGCACTTCGACTGGGACGACGTGGGGGACTTCGCCTCCCTCACCAAGCTCATCAACAACGGTCGGAAGAACGACCTCGCCGTGCTCGGGCCGAAAGCCCGGGTGCTGTCGGATGCTGCCAGCGGGATCCTGGTCAGTCAGACCTCTCGCGTGATCAGCCTGATCGGCGTGAAGGACATCGTGGTGGTCGACACGCCAGACGCTCTGCTCGTCACGACGATAGAACATGCGCAGCGGGTGAAGGGTGTCGTCGAGTCCCTGAAGCTGACGGGGCGGAGCGACGTGCTCTGATGAGCACGCACCGTCGCTCATCGGCTGTCTTGGTTTCAGGTTTGTAACCATTCGCCAGCGCTTCGCCCTCGTGCATGCACAAAAGTCGAAACACTAGGTAACTTTGAGCGATCCGCGAGGGCCGCGGCACCGTTCAGGAGGCATGAGTTGACCATCTCCACCACCAAGAAGCTGCTCGGCGCGACCATCGCCGCTGGCGTCGTCTTCGCACTTGCCGGCTGCGGCCAGGCTCCCACCGAATCGGGCGGCACCGGCGGCGGCGAGGCTGACTCCGACTTCATCCCCTGCCTCGTCTCGGACGCGGGCGGCTGGAACGACAAGTCGTTCAACCAGTCCGCCAAGGAGGGCATGGACCGCGCAGCGGAGACTCTCGGCGTCAAGCCGATCGAGTTCGAGTCCGCCAACGACAACGACTACGCGCCCAACCTCGAGACCGCTGTCTCGGAGGGCTGCTCGCTCATCGTCGCAGTCGGCTTCAAGCTCTCCGCCGCGACCGTCGAGTCCGCTCTCGCCAACCCCGAGATCGACTACGCGATCATCGACGACTATGCCGACAACGACTTCGACGGCACCACTGATGCTCCCAACATCAAGCCCCTCGTCTTCGACACGGCTCAGGCCGCCTACCTCGGTGGCTACGCCGCCGCCGGCTGGTCTGCTGCATCGGGCGTGAACAAGGTCGGCACCTTCGGCGGAATGCAGATCCCGTCGGTCGCCGTGTTCATGGACGGCTTCCAGCTCGGCGTCGAGAAGTACAACGAGGACAAGTCGGGCGCCGTCGAGGTCTTCGGCTGGGACGCCGCCACGCAGAAGGGCTCCTTCACCGGCGGCTTCGACGCGAACGACACCGCCAAGCAGACCGCTCAGGGCGTGCTCGACCAGGGCGTCGACGTGATCCTCCCGGTCGGTGGACCGATCTACCAGAGCGCTGCGGCGGCCATCGCCGACAGCGGCAAGGACACGCTGCTGGTCGGCGTCGACAGCGACCTCGCGGTGGCCGATGAGAGCGTGGCCGATGTCACCCTCTTCTCGATCATGAAGGCCATCGACGTCGCCGTCGAGGACGCGACCGTCGCCGCATCCGAGGGTGACTTCGACCCGGCTCCCTACATCGGCACGCTCGAGAACGAGGGCGTCAAGCTCTCGGGCTTCGGTGCCTTCGAGGGCGACCTGCCCGACGGGCTGCTCGATGAGATCTCGGCTCTGCAGGAGCAGATCATCTCGGGTGACATCACGGTGGAGTCGGAGAACTCCCCGTAAGCAGTTCACATCCATGGCGGGGCGAGTGGTGCAAGCGGCCACTCGCCCCGCGCCGTGGACGGACGATGACGACTGTTCGCGGCGCATCCGGGCGATCCCCGTGCGATGCGCCGGAGATTCTTCGGACTCTTCTGGATGACACTTCTGGATAAGGTGCAGATATGAAGCTCGAACTTCGCGGTATCACCAAGCGGTTCGGAACCCTGGTGGCCAACGACCACATCGACCTGGTCGTCGAGCCGGGGCAGATCCATGCGCTGCTCGGCGAGAACGGTGCAGGCAAGTCCACTCTGATGAACGTCCTCTACGGGCTGTATCAGGCCGACGAGGGCGAGATCCTCCTAGACGACGTCGTCCAGCGGTTCCGCGGCCCCGGCGACGCGATGAACGCCGGCATCGGAATGGTGCATCAGCACTTCATGCTCGTCCCCGTGTTCACGGTGGCGGAGAACGTCATGCTCGGCCACGAGCAGACCAAGGGCCTGGGCACCCTCGACATCACGAAGGCGCGTGAGCACGTCCGCTCCGTCGCCGCCCGCTTCGGCTTCGACATCGACCCTGACGCCATCGTCGGCGACCTCCCCGTCGGCGTGCAGCAGCGGGTCGAGATCATCAAGGCGCTCTCGCGCGATGCCAAGGTCCTGGTCTTCGACGAGCCCACCGCTGTGCTCACGCCGCAGGAGACCGACGAGCTGATGGGCATCATGCGCCAGCTGCGGGACGAGGGCACCGCGATCGTCTTCATCACCCACAAGCTGCGTGAGGTGCGCGAGGTCGCGGACACGATCACGATCGTCCGCCTCGGCCGCATCGTCGGCGAGGCATCGCCCACGGCGACCAACGCCGAGCTGGCCTCTCTGATGGTCGGACGTGCGGTCGAGCTCACCGTGCACAAGGACCCGCCGCGCCTCGGCGAGGGCGGCCTCGAGGTCAAGGGACTGCGCGTGCTCACCTCCGCGGGGGCGATCGTCGTCGACGGCATCGACTTCTCCGTGCGCCCTGGCGAAGTGCTCGCCGTGGCCGGAGTGCAGGGCAACGGGCAGACCGAGCTGGTCGAGGCCATCGTCGGCCTCGCGGCCAGGGTCGAAGGATCGATCACCCTCGGAGGCACCGAACTGGTCGGCAAGAGCGTGCGAGCGATCCTCGACGCGGGTGTCGGCTTCGTGCCCGAGGACCGCACCGAGGATGGACTCGTCGCAGGCTTCTCTGTCGCGGAGAACTTGATCCTCGACCGCACAGGCGACGAGGAGTTCAGCCGGGGCGGGACCATCCGGCGATCGGCGCTCGAGGACTTCGCCCGCGCACGGATCAGCGAGTACGACATCCGCACGCAGGGCCCGCACACCGCGGCAGGCACCCTCTCAGGAGGAAACCAGCAGAAGGTCGTGATCGCCCGCGAGATGAGCCGCGAGCTCAAACTGCTCGTCGCCGCGCAGCCGACCCGTGGAGTCGACGTCGGCTCCATCGAGTTCATCCACAAACGGATCATCGAGACCAGAGACGCGGGCATCCCCGTCGTGGTCGTCTCGACCGAGCTCGACGAGGTGGCGGCTCTCGCCGACCGCATCGCCGTCATGTACAGAGGCACGATCGTCGGGATCGTTCCCGGCGACACCCCGCGCGAGACGCTGGGACTGATGATGGCGGGCGCCGCCGAGGGAGAGGTGGCCGCATGAGCGGTACGACGCCACACGGGAGCGACTCGGTGGGACGGGGTTCCGCCGATCAGCTCTCGGTGAACACGACCACGACGCCGCGCGATACGGGCGAGGTTCCGCCGCCCCCGCGCGGCAACGTGATCCTGAAGGAGATGCTCCGCGGCAGCGCCGTCACGACGATCCTCGCGATCTTCCTGGCTCTGGTCGTCGGCGGCATCCTGATCGCCTTCACCAACGAGGACGTGCTGGAGGCATCCGGCTACTTCTTCCAGCGTCCGAGCGACACCTTCGCCGCGATCTGGAACGCGGTCTACAACGGCTACGAGGCGCTCTTCCGCGGAGCGATCTTCAACGCACGCGGTGCGGACTTCGCGGCGCAGATCCGCCCGTTGACCAACACGCTGGGCTTCGCGGCGCCCCTGATCGCCGCCGGTCTCGGCGTCGCCCTCGCCTTCCGCGTCGGCCTGTTCAACATCGGTGCGCGCGGTCAGATGCTCATCGGCGTGGCGGCCGCTGGTCTCCTCACCTTCCAGCTCGACCTGCCGTTCTGGCTGCACATCCCGGTCACCCTGATCGCCGGCATCGCCGGCGGAGCGCTGTGGGGCGCGATCGCCGGTCTGCTCAAGGCGCGCACGGGCGCCCACGAGGTCATCCTCACGATCATGCTCAACTACGTGGCGTACTACCTGCTGCTGTGGATGATCCGCACACCCGGTCTGCTGCAGAAGCCCGGCACGAACCAGGCCCTCGGCTACGCCACCCCTGAGAGCGCGCAGTTCCCCGAGCTCCTCGGGCCGCAGTTCCCGCTGCTCGACCTCGGGTTCGTGATCGTGATCATCGCGACCCTCTTCGTCTGGTGGCTGATCGAGCGCTCGTCGCTCGGAATGCGGATGCGCGCCGTGGGTGAGAACCCGCACGCCGCGCGCGCGGCCGGAATCAGCGTGCAGCGCGTCTACGTCTACGCGATGCTCCTGGCCGGTGCTCTCGCCGGTCTGGCCGGCATGAACCAGGTGCAGGGTGCGGTCACGACCGGTATCACCGAGACGATCGACGCCGGGATCGGCTTCGACGCGATCACCGTCGCCCTGCTCGGCCGCAGCCGTGCATGGGGCACCTTCGCGGCGGGCATCCTGTTCGGCGCCCTGAAGGCGGGCTCGTTCTCGATGCAGGCGCAGGACATCCCGGTCGACATCGTGCTCGTCGTGCAGTCGCTCGTCGTGCTGTTCATCGCCGCGCCGCCTCTGCTGCGCGCAGTGTTCTTCCTGCCGAAGTCCGACCTCGAGAAGGCGGCCAAGGCGAGAGCCAAAGCCACGAAGAAGGCGGTGACCGCATGACCTCCCTCGTCCAGAGCGAAGCCGCCGACGGAACCGTGCAGCTCGCCACCGTGCGCGAGCGGCACCTGAAAGCGCCGATCGTCCTCGCCGCAGCCACCGTGCTGCTGGCGCTCCTCTTCCTGCTCGTGCCACGCAGCGGCACCAGCAGCTTCCGCCTCAACGACCCGTCGTCGCCGTTCGCGCTGCCCGACGTGGCGCTTCCGACCGGGCCGACCAGCTGGGTCGTCATCGTGATCCTCGCGCTGCTGTCGGTGCTCGCGTTCCTGCGGGCGTGGACGTACCGCAAGCCGTCGATCTGGCTGGTGATCGCCTTCAGCGTGATCGCCGTCTTCGGGTTCCTCGTGTGGGCGGGCGCCGGTGGCCTCGTTCCCGTCAGCAGCCTGCTCTTCGGAGCCGTCTCCCTCTCCGTTCCCCTCGTGTTCGGCGCCCTCGGCGGCGTCATCGGCGAGCGGGCGGGCGTGGTCAACGTCGCGATCGAAGGCCAGCTGCTCCTCGGCGCGTTCTCGGCCGCGCTGCTCTCGAGCGTCACMGGCAGCCCGTTCATCGGACTGCTGGGTGCGATGCTCGGCGGCGTGCTCGTCGCCGCCGTGCTGGCCGCGTTCGCGATCAAGTACCTCGTCGAGCAGGTCATCGTCGGCGTGGTGCTCAACGTGCTCGTCAGCGGTCTCACCGGGTTCCTCTACGGCGCGCTGCTCGCACCGAACGAGGCCGAGCTCAACACCCCGGTGCGCTTCAGCCGCATCGAGATCCCGCTGCTCAGCGACATCCCCATCATCGGTCCGGTGCTCTTCAACCAGACGTTCATCGTCTATCTCATGTTCATCACCGTCGCCATCGTCGCCTGGGGCCTGTACCGCACGAAGTGGGGGCTCCGGGTCCGCGCCGTCGGCGAGCACCCGCAGGCGGCGGACACGGTCGGCATCAAGGTCAACTCGACGCGGTTCTGGAACGTCCTGCTCGCGGGCGCGATCGCCGGCATCGGCGGCGCGTACTTCACGCTCGTCTCGGTGCCGCAGTTCGGCAAGGACATGACGGCCGGTCTCGGCTTCATCGCCCTCGCCGCCGTGATCTTCGGACGCTGGGATCCGATCCGCGCGACGCTCGCGGCCCTGCTCTTCGGCTTCGCGACGAACCTGCAGAACCTGCTGTCGATCCTCAAGACACCGATCCCCGGCGAGTTCATGCTGATGCTCCCGTATGTCGTGACGCTTCTCGCGGTCGCCGGTTTCGCCGGTCAGATCCGCGGGCCGGCGGCCAGCGGCAAGCCGTACATAAAGTCCTAGGAGAGACATGACCGACATCGACTGGGACGAGCTTCGCCAGGTCGCGACAGACGCCATGACGAAGGCCTATGCGCCGTACTCGCGGTACCGCGTGGGAGCCGCCGCCCTCGTCGGCGACGGTCGCATCGTCGCGGGCTGCAACGTCGAGAACGCGTCGTACGGGGTGACCCTGTGCGCCGAGTGCGCGCTGGTGGGTGACCTGCACATGTCCGGTGGCGGCCAGCTCGTCGCCTTCGTGTGCGTGAACAACGACGGACAGACGATCATGCCGTGCGGCCGCTGCCGCCAACTGCTCTACGAGCACGCGATGCCCGGGATGCTGCTGGAGACCGTCTCCGGCATCCGGACCATCGATGAAGTGCTGCCGGATGCGTTCGGCCCCCGAGACCTGGAGGACGCCCGATGAGCGTTGAACCCTTCGACGCCGTCGATGTGATCCGTGCCAAGCGTGACGGAGGTGCCGTGCCAGAGAAGGCACTGCGCTGGATGGTCGACGCCTATACGCGCGGCTACGTGTCGGACGCGCAGATGGCCTCGTTCGCGATGGCCGTCTTCCAGCGCGGCATGGAGCGTGACGAGATCCGCGTGCTCACCGACGCCATGATCGCCTCGGGGGAGCGGATGAGCTTCGCGACCCTCGGCAAGAAGACGGTCGACAAGCACTCGACCGGAGGAGTGGGCGACAAGATCACCCTGCCGCTCGCACCGTTGGTCGCGGTGTTCGGCGTGGCGGTGCCGCAGCTCTCCGGCCGAGGACTCGGCCACACCGGCGGCACGCTCGACAAGCTCGAGTCGATCCCCGGCTGGCGTGCCGCGCTCAGCAATGAAGAGATCTTCGCGCAGATGCAGGGCGATGTGGGCGCGGTGATCTGCGCCGCAGGTTCGGGTCTCGCTCCCGCAGACAAGAAGCTCTATGCGCTGCGCGATGTCACCGGCACGGTCGAGGCGATCCCGCTGATCGCGTCGAGCATCATGTCGAAGAAGATCGCCGAAGGCACGGACGCGCTGGTGCTCGACGTGAAGTTCGGCTCGGGCGCGTTCATGCAGGACATCGATCGGGCACGCGAACTCGCGCGCACGATGGTCGCCCTCGGAACCGACTCCGGCGTCGCCACGACGGCACTGCTCACCGACATGAACGTGCCCCTCGGGCGAGCGATCGGCAACGCCAACGAGGTTCGCGAGTCCGTCGAGGTGCTGGCAGGCGGAGGCCCCTCCGACGTCCGCGAACTGACGATCGCCCTGGCGCGCGAGATGCTCGCGCTCGCAGGACAGCCGGATGCCGATGTCGAGGCCGCTCTCGACGACGGACGTGCGATGGACGGCTGGAAGGCCATGATCCGCGCGCAGGACGGCGACCCCGACGCACCGCTGCCGACGGCACGCGAGACGCACGTGGTCACCGCTCCCGCCGACGGCGTGGTGTCTCAGATGGACGCGCTGCCGTTCGGCATCGCGGCGTGGCGTCTCGGTGCAGGACGCGCGCGGGCCGAGGACCCGGTCATCTTTGAAGCCGGCATCGATCTGCACGCCAAGCCCGGCGACCGCGTCGTGGCCGGCCAGCCGCTGTTCACCCTCTCCGCCGCTGATGAGGCCAGGTTCCCTCGCGCGCTCGAGGCCCTCGAGGGCGCATGGGCGATCGGCGACGAGGCTCCGGCCGCCGGTCCGATCGTGCGCGAGCGCATCACGGCCTGATCCGCGGACCGCTAGCCTGAACACAGCGAATCCGCGACCGAGAGGAATCCCCATGTCGATCGACGCGAACGGCGATGTCACCATCCAGGGAGCGTCTCTGCGCAGCCTGCCCAAGGTGTCCCTGCACGACCACCTCGACGGCGCAGTGCGCCCGTCGACCATCGTCGAACTGGCGGATGCGATCGGCGTCGATGTGCCGGAGTCGAACCCGGCCGCTCTCGGCAAGTGGATCGCGAAGAAGAGCGACTCGGGTTCTCTGGTCGAGTACCTCAAGACATTCGATCTGACGACCGCGGTCATGCAGACGACGGAGGGGCTGACCCGCGTCGCACGCGAGTTCGTGCAGGACCTCGCGACCGACGGAGTGATCTACGGCGAGGTGCGCTGGGCGCCCGAACAGCACCTCACCCGCGGTCTCTCGCTGGAACAGGCTGTCGAGGCCGTGCAGCAGGGCATCGAGGAGGGCGAGGACGCCGCTGACCGCGACGGCCACAGCATCCGCGTCGGCCAGCTGATCACAGCGATGCGTCACACCGACCGCTCTCGCGAGATCGCAGAGCTCGCGGTCGGGTTCCGCGGACGCGGGGCCGTCGGATTCGACATCGCCGGCCCGGAGGACGGATTCCCCGCCTCGAACCATCGAGCCGCCTTCGACTACCTGGCCGAGAACTTCTTCCCCGTCACGGTGCACGCGGGAGAAGCCGCCGGTTCGGCCTCGATCCGTTCGGCGCTCATCGATGGGCGAGCTCTGCGCCTCGGCCACGGCGTGCGCATCGCCGAGGACCTGCAGGTGATCACCCAGGAGGGCGACGAGGTGCAGGTGCAGTTCGGCGACCTCGCCCGCTGGGTGCGCGACCGCGAGATCCCGCTCGAGCTCTCGCCGTCATCGAACCTGCAGACCGGGGCGATCGCTGCGTGGGGCGACACCCTCGCCGATCATCCCTTCGACCTGCTCTACCAGCTCGGTTTCGCCGTCACGGTGAACGTCGACAACCGCACGATGAGCGCCACGTCTCTCACGCGCGAGCTCGCCAACCTCGTCGAGACGTTCGAGTACGACCTCGACGATCTCGAGACCTTCCAGTTCAACGCCGCGGCCGCAGCCTTCCTGCCCGTCGAGGAGCGCGAAGAGCTCGTGGAGATGATTGCCGACGGATTCGACATCTAGATCATGGCTTCCGGGGGGAAGCGACGCCGCATCGGGGTCGCACTGATCATCAGCGCCGTCGTCGTGCTCGCGGCAGGCGCGACAGCAGCATACGCCTGGTCGACGCGAGCGCCGGAGGAGAGCGTTCCGCGCGCCGGTGCGGACGTCATCGAGCGTCCGCTGACACCCGCTCAGCAGCTGCTCGCCGATGCCGACGATCCGCTGGCGTGCGCGGTGAGCTTCTTCGGCGAGGGGGCCCCGGCCGAGCCCATGCTGCAGAGGCAGGACGCCCTCTACGCGGCGCTTCCGATCCCCGTGCAGGATGGGCGGGTGTTCGCGGGGTGGTACACCACCGAGGCGGATGCCGCCGCATACACCGTCGCCGCGCGGGTGAACGGCGCCGATCCCGTCGCCTGCGTCGATCAGCAGACCGAACTGTTCGCCGGGTGGACGACCCCCGAGGCGAACGCCGCTGCCGATGTGCAGGTGCCGATCCTGATGTACCACCAGTTCACGACGAACCCGGACGGCGAGACGGGGTGGCTGCGCGGCAACTACGCGTACATCGGCGACTTCGACGCGCAGATGACTCACATCGCGACGACGGGGTTCTATCTTCCGACCTGGGACGAGCTCAGCGCGTTCATCGACGGGCGCCTCTCGCTGCCCGCCCGCTCGGTGATCATCACCGACGACGACGCCGACCAGACCTGGTTCGATCTGGCGGTTCCGGTGATCGAGCGGAACAAGCTCCTGTCGACGTCGTTCATGATCACGGCCTACCGGCAGGATCCGCCGCCGTCGATCTACGTGCTGCGCCGTTCGCACACCCACGACATGCATCAGGCCGGCGAGAACGGCAAGGGCCGGATGACGAACTGGACGGCCGACGAGATCGCGGCCGACCTGAATCTCTCAGGGGATGTGCTCGGGGTGCGCGAGGTGATCGCGTATCCGTTCGGGCACTACAACGACACCGCGAAGCAGGGTGTCGCACAGGCCGGCTTCGAGATGGCCCGCACCATCGAACCCGGGTACGTCGAGATCGGCACCGACAAGCTCGCGCTGCCGGTCGTGCGCATCGACTACGGAATGGGTCTGGACTCGCTGATCAAGCGGATCGGCTGATCAGGCGGCCGCACGGGGCAGGATGGAGCCATGACCGCATCCGTCTTCATCGCAGGCCCCGTCTCGTGGAACTCGATCGTCGTGCTCGATCGCCTGCCGGAGCCCGTGCCCCACATGCAGTTCGCCGAGGACTCGTGGGAGACGACCGGCGGCACGAGTGCCGGAAAGGCGCTCAGCCTCACCGCGCTCGGACGCCCCACGCTGCTGTACGCGGTGAGTGCGGAGGACGAGCCGGGTCAGCGCGTGCGGGGTGCTCTCGAACGGGCAGGTGTGCGCACCCTGTGGGGTGAGGGAGACGTCACGGAGCGCCATCTCAACCTCATGACCCGTCGCGGCGAGCGCGTGTCGCTCTATCTCGCGTCGCCCTCGGCGACCGGCGGTGCCGATGACGCTGCTCTGGTCTCTGCGATGCGAGAGGCCGATGCGATCGTGCTCGACCTCGCGGCGGAGCCCCTGAGGCTCCTTCCCGCGGCCAGCGCCACCGGGCGCCCGATCTGGGTCGACGTGCACGACTACGACGGCGAGGCCGACTTCCACACACCGTTCCTCGATGCGGCGGACATCGTGTTCTGCAACGCCGACCGCCTCGCCGATCCGGTGGCGTTTCTCCGTTCGCGCATCTCGGCGGGAGCGTCGCTCGCAGTGTGCACGCTCGGCGCGGAGGGCGCTGTGGCGATCGATGCAGACGGCGTGGAGCACCGCGTCGCGGCCGTGCCCGTCGACATCGTCGACACGAACGGCGCCGGCGACGCCTTCCTCGCCGGTGTGCTCGACGCCCGGCTCTCCGGCGCCGACGTGCCGTCGGCTCTCCGCGCGGGCGCGCGGACGGCGTCGGGGGTGCTCGGCACCAGGCACCTGCATCCGCTGCTCGATCCCGTGATCGTCTGACACTGGGGGCCTCGGACGCGGGCGGAGAGCCGATCAGCCCTGGGAGAGCTCAGCCATGAAGGGGTTCAGGAGATCGGCGACCTCGGCATGCATCTCGTCGTCCGCGATGGTCGGCGTCCCGTCGCCGGCCTGAGGGCCGTAGTCGCCGAATGACGCGTGGGATGCGCCCTCGATCTCGACCATCTCGGCGTCGGCGGGGAGCAGGTCGCGGGCCGCGTCGATCTTCTCGGGCGTCGAGAGCCCGTCTTCGCTGCCCGAGATGCTCAGCACTGCGAGGTCGGTGTCGGAGACATCGTTCGAGCAGTACGACCCGAACAGCACGAGCGCATCGGCGTCTGCGGCGAGCTGGCACGCGCGCACGCCGCCCAGCGAGTGACCTCCGACCGCCCACTCGTCGATGTCGGGAGCCGCCGACGTGAAGGAATCCAGGCCGCGCAGGTCGAAGAACGCGAGGTTCAGCCACGGGCGGGTGATCACGACCGTCACGCCCTCCTCGGCGAGGCTCTGCAGGATCGCGGCATACGCCCACGGGTCCACCTTCGCCCCGGGGATGAACACCAGACCCGTCTCGGACTCGCCGTCGGCGGGGGCGAGGACGATTCCCTGCTCGGCGTCGTCGACGTGGATCGCCGGGTTCTCCCGGACGCTCGCCAGCGGTGTCTTCTCGGCGGGCATCACCCCGATCTGGCTCCAGGCGACGATGCCGCCGATTCCGAGCACGAGGACGGCGACGAGTCCCCAGACGATCACTTTCAGGACACGACGGCCACGGTTCTTCTGCACGGATCAAGGCTAGAGCCTGCGCATGTGAACTGCCTCTGCCGCGAGGATCAGGGCCGCCGCCCCGTCTGGTCTTCCAGCGCGTGCTTCTCGCGGCGGACGGCACCGCGGTAGGCGTCCTTGTTGACGTAGTAGGCCATGCGGTCGAGTCCGAGGTAGCGATAGCCACCGGTGACATCGGGCCACGGCTGCGAGGTCACCCGGTCTCGGAACCGGGTCGCGGTGTCCGGGTCGTGCTCGAGGGCGTCGAGATAGGTCGCCAGCAGGTCGGCCTGCTCGTATCGTCCCTGCCAGCCGATGCCGGATGCCTCGATCATTCCCATCACGTACAGGCCGTTGAACGAGGCGGGGAAGATGTTCAGGAACAGCCGAGGGGCCACGCCGCGCCAGTGCAGGTGCGCGCGGTCGACGAACGGATAGTCGAGCGTGTAGCCGGTCGCGAGGAGCACGAGGTCGTAGTCGTCGGCCGTGCCGTCGCGGAACCGCACGGTCGAGCCGTCGAACCGGTCGATGTCCGGGCGGATGCGCAGGTCGCCCTGGCCGAGGTGGTTGAGGATCATGGTGTTGACGATCGGATGCGATTCGTAGATGCGATAGTCGGGCTTCGGGAAGCCGAAGCGCACCGGGTCGCCGGTGAATGCCCGCAGCACGCGGCTGTCGACGGCCTGCTTGATGCGTGCGGGCAGCGGACGACCCTGGTTGAGGGTGTCGCTCGGGCGACCGAAGAGATACCGCGGGACGAAGTAGTAGCCGCGACGCACACTCATGTCGACGGACGCGGCGTGATGCACGGCATCCACCGCGATGTCGCAGCCCGAGTTGCCCGCGCCGATCAGGAGCACGCGCCTGCCCGCGAGCTGGGCGGGGGACCGGTAGGCGCTGGTGTGCATCAGCTCACCGCTGAAGGTGCCCGGGAAGGCGGGGATGTTCGGTTCGGCCAGAGTGCCGTTCGCGAGCACGACGCCGGCGTACCACCTGGTGTGCTCGCCCTCGGGGCCGTCGCTGGTGAGGTCCCAGCCGCCGCCCTGCGGTTCGAGACGGGTGACCCTCGTCTCGAACCGGAAGCGGTCGGTGAGCCCGAAGTGGTCGGCATAGTCGCGGAAGTACTGCCGCAGCACGCGGTGGCCCGGGTAGTCGACCGTCGATCGCAGGGGGAACTCGGTGAATTCGGTGGTGGTACGTGAGGAGATCAGGTGCGCCGACTCGTACATGGTGCTGCGCGGGTTGTCGATGTCCCAGAGTCCACCGACCCCTGCCGCGGCCTCGTATCCGTCGACGCCGATCCCACGTCTCGTGAGCGCTCGGGCGGCAGCGAGTCCTGACGGCCCCGCGCCGATGACGGCGTATCTGTTCATGCTGCTCCCGCACCTCGCTGTGCGCGCACCTGCGCCCTCCGCCGATCGTATCGGCAGAGGGCGCAGGCGATGCGTGCAGCGGCGCTCAGGAGGCGTTCAGAGCCGTCTGACGCGAGACGACGGCGTCGCGAACCGCAGGGAACAGCGGGTGCTCGGGATCCAGTCCCGTCGTGCGTGAGGTGAAGGCGAGAGCGTCTTCGGTGCGCAGGGCCTCCTGCATCTCGACCGCCTGTTCGTCGTCGGGCGATTCGAACTCGAGCGCGGCGGTGACGGCGCCAACCAGTGCGATGGTGGAGAGTCCTCGCTCGGCGGCCATCGCCGCGGGGCCGATGAACCGCTCGTGCCGCGAGATCTTGCGCAGCGGCTGTCGTCCGACGCGCTGCACGGTGTCGACGAGCGCGGGATTGCGGAACCGCTCGAGGATCGTCGCGCGGTACTGGGCGAGCTCGGCGGGGTCGAGGCCGTGCTCGGCGACCAGGACCGCGGAGGTCTCTTCGAGTGCAGCCGACACGCGAGCGGCGATGTCGGGATCCGCCAGCGCGTCCGAGATGCGCTCGATGCCGGCACGAGCGCCGAAGTAGGCCGTCGCGGCGTGCCCGGTGTTCACCGTGAAGAGCTTGCGCTCGATGTAGGGCGCGAGGTTCTCGACGAAATGCGCTCCGGGGATCTTCGGCAACGCGCCGCCGAAGGCCTCCGACTCGATCGCCCACTCGAAGTACGGCTCGACAGTGACATCCACTCCGCCGTCCGCGGGCTGTCCCGGCACGATGCGGTCGACTGCGGTGTTCGCGAACACCGCGCGGGAGAGCAGCTCTTCGGCATCCACACCCGCCGCCTTCTCGATCTCGGCGCGAAGGGTGTCGGTCGCGCCGATCGCGTTCTCGCACGCCATCACCTGCAGCGGTGCGGCGCCGGCCGAGCGGCGGGCGAGCCCTGCCACGATCGTCGGAGCGACGAAGCGGAGGACCGTCGGCCCGACGGCAGTCGTGACGACATCGGCGGTCGCGACCTCGTCGGCGACCGTCTCCGGGTCGGTCTTGCTGTTCACGGCGCGGAAGCCCGTGACCACGTGGTCGGTGCCGCCGGGACCGGCTTCGTGCACGGTGTACGAGTCGACAGCGTTGATCGCATCGACCAGGGCGTCGGCGACGTCCGAGAAGACGACCTCGTAGCCGCCCTCGTGCAGCAGCAGGCCGACGAAACCGCGGCCGATGTTGCCCGCTCCGAAGTGGACGGCCTTCATCAGTCGTTCACCGCCGAGAGGAGTGCGTACAGCTCGTCCGGGGTCTGCGCGGCATTCAGCTTGGCGACGTCGTCCTCGTCGGAGAAGAGGATCGCGATCTGCGAGAGGATCTCGAGGTGCTCGTCGCCGCGTCCGGCGATGCCGATCACGAAGGTCGCGGGCTCACCGGCCCAGTCGACGCCGCCGTCGTAGCGCACGACCGAGAGAGCCGAGGCGAGGATCGCATCCTTGGTGTCGTTCGTGCCGTGCGGAATCGCCAGACCGTTGCCCATGTAGGTCGAGACGGTCTCTTCGCGCTGACGCATCGCGTCGACGTAGGCGGGAGTGACGGCATCGACGGATACGAGGATGTCAGTCGCCTCCTGCAGCGCCTCCTGCTGAGTGCTGGAGCCTGCGTGGATGCGGACCTGGTCGAGGGTGAGAACGCTCATGGTGATTCCTTCTTTCTGAGAATGTGGGGGCGGGGCGGATGCCGTGGCACCCGCCCCGCCCGGTCTGTCACGCGCCGGAGTCGCGCTGCTCGCGCACCATCTCGACGACCTCTTCGTACTTCGGAGAGTTCATGAAGTTGTCGACCGACACGTGGATCGAGTTCGGCGACTGCGCCTGCGCCCGGTCGGTCAGCTGCTGCTGCGTGATGACCAGGTCGGCGGTGCCGTCGAGGTTCGCGATGGCCTGGTTCGTGACGGTGACGCCCTCGACCCCTGCCTTCTTGAACTTGTTGCGCAGCACGCTCGCGCCCATAGCCGACGAGCCCATGCCGGCGTCGCAGGCGAACACGATGTTCTCGATGCGGCGGTCGGTGGCGACACCCGCGCCCGCACCGGCGGCTGCGCCGGCAGCACCCGCGCCGGATGACGCGCGGAGAGCGTCCATCGCGGCGGAGGACTTGCCCTTGTTCGCCTCGGTCTGTGCGATCGCGTCGCCGAAGCTGTCTCCCTCGGCCTCGAGGTCGCGCTTGCGCGATGCGCGCAGGATGACGCCGGTGATGAGGAACGTCACGACGGCGGCGATGACCACCGAGAGATACACGACCAGCAGGTTGCCGACACCGCCTCCGACGGCCGCCGCCGTGACGGCGATGATGCTGCCGGGTGCTGCCGGGAAGGCCAGTCCGCCACCCAGGACCATGTTCGTCGTGACACCGGCCGCGCCACCTGCGATCAGCGCGAGGATGGTGGTCGGCTTGCTCAGCGCGTACGGGAAGTAGATCTCGTGGATGCCTCCGAAGAACTGGATGATCGCCGCACCCGGGGCCGAGGCCTTCGCCGCACCGACGCCGAAGAACGTGAAGGCGAGCAGCAGGCCGAGGCCGGGACCGGGGTTCGCCTCGATGAGGAACAGGATCGACTTTCCGGTCTCAGCCGCCTGCTCGATGCCGAGCGGCGTGAACACACCGTGGTTGATGGCGTTGTTGAGGAACAGCACCTTGGCGGGCTCCACGATGATCGAGACCAGCGGGAGCAGGTTCAGGGAGACGAGCCAGTCGACGGCGCCGCCGAGCACCGCACTGATGCCGAGCATGACCGGGCCGAAGGCGAAGAAGCCGAGGATCGCCAGGACCATGCCCAGGATGCCGGCGGAGAAGTTGTTCACCAGCATCTCGAAGCCGGGGCGGATCTTGCCGTCCCACAGCCGGTCCATGCGCTTGGTGATCCAGGCCGCGATCGGTCCCATGATCATCGCGCCGAGGAACATCGGGATGTTCGTGCCGACGATGACACCCATGGTGGCGATCGTCGCCACGACACCGCCGCGCTCGCCGTAGACCATGCGGCCTGCGGTGTTGGCGATGAGGAGCGGGAGCAGGTAGGTGACCATGGGGCCTACCAGGCCGACATACGCCAGAACGTTGCCGTCGGCGCCCTCGGCGACCGCGGTCATCGCACCCTGCCAGCCCAAGACGGCGGAATCGCCACCGCCTCCGACGATCTCGGCGACGCCGGCCCAGTGCCAGCCGAAGGGACTCTCCGCTCCGAAGAAGCCCTTCGGGATGAACAGCATGGTGATGAATCCCCACGCGATGAACGCGGCGATGTTGGGCATGATCATTCCGGACAGGAACGTGCCGAAGCGCTGCACGCCCGTTCGGAGGCCGCCTGCCTTCGTGGCGGCCGGTGACGTCGTCGTCATGATGTCGTCTCTTTCTGGTGAGGGGGGAGGGATGCCGCGGCGTCAGCCACGGCGAGGCGAGCACCGGCGGCGTCGTCGGCCGCCAGTGCGAGTTCGGCGAAGTTGCGGGCTTCGTCGAGAGTGTGCTGCGACAGGGTGTGCCGCACGTCTGCGAGGGCTGACGGCGCCATGGAGAGACTCGTGGCGCCGAGCCCCACGAGCACGACGGCCAGCATCGGGTCGGCGGCAGCCTCACCGCAGATCCCGACGGGTTTGCCGAGGCGGGCTCCTGCTGTGCCGACCTCGCGCACGAGCCTGAGCACGGCGGGGTGCCACGGGTCCTGGAATCCGGCGACGGAACCCAGCATGCGGTCGGCGGCCATCGTGTACTGCGTGAGGTCGTTCGTGCCGATCGATGCGAAGTCCGCATGCGCGAGGATCCGGTCGGCGAGCAGGGCGCTGGACGGGATCTCGACCATGACGCCGGCGGTCTTGAGGCCGTACTCGCGGGCGAGCGCGGTGAAGTACTCGGTCTCCTCGACCGTCGCGACCATGGGCGCCATGACCCACAGGTCGGCCTCGGTGGCGGCATCCGCCTCTGCCAGCGCGGTCAGCTGCTCGCGCAGGATGTCCTCGCTCGCTCGGAGCGCGCGCAGTCCGCGCAGACCGAGCGCGGGGTTCTCCTCATGCGCATCGTTGAGGAAGGCCAGCGGCTTGTCGGCACCGGCATCCAGCATCCGCACGACGACCTTCTGGCCGGGGAAGGCCGCGAGCAGTTCGCGGTACGACTCGCGCTGCTGCTCGACGGTCGGCGCCTGGGCCGATGAGAGGAACAGGAACTCGGTGCGGAACAGCCCGACGCCCTCGGCCCCGCGTTCGACGGCATCGGATGCGTCTGCAGGTTTCCCCAGATTCGCCAGCAGCGGGATCAGCGTGCCGTCGGCGAGGGCGCCGGGGGTAAGCGGTGCGGCGTCCGCCGAGCGGCGGGCGGCTGCGCGCTGTTCAGCGCGCGTCTTCTCGTCGTCGGAAGGATCGACGGTCACGATCCCGGCGGCGGCATCGACGATGACATGGCTGCCGGTGACGAGGTCGGATGCGGATGCCGCGCCGACGATCGCGACGATGCCCTTCTCGCGGGCGAGGATCGCCGTGTGCGAGGTGGGTCCGCCGTCGAACGTGACCAGAGCCAGCACCTGATCGAGGTTCAGCAGCGCGGTGTCCGCCGGGGCGAGGTCGCGGGCGACCAGGACGAACGGATGCCCCGGGTCGGGGACCCCTGGCGCATCGACGCCGCGAAGGCGGGCGAGCACGCGCTGGGCGATGTCATCGAGGTCGGCTGCACGCTCTCCGAGGTAGCCCCCGACGGCTTCGAGCGTCGCGCGGAAGCCCGCGAACGCGTCGTGCACGGCCCATTCGGCGGTCGCGCCGTCGTCGATGCGCGTGTCGACCTCGTCCTGCAGCGTCGGGTCCTCGGCGATCATCGCCTGCGCTTCGAGCACCTCCTGCGCCGAGCCGCCGGCCGCCTCACCGCGTGCGGTGAGCTCCTGGGCGACTGCGGCGACGGCCTCGCGCACCCGTGCGCGCTCAGCATCGATGCCCTGGGTGCTGGGGGTGTTCTCGGGAGCGGGCAGCGCCTCGGTCATCCGCACGACGACGCCCTGGGCGACCCCGAGACCGATCCCGACTCCTCTGAGCTCGCTCACGCTCCGGCGTCCTGGTCATGGTCGGTCGTGAGCAGCTCGGTGAGCGTGTCGAGCACGCCTTCGGCGCTGTCGCCCTCGGCGGTCAGCGTGACGTAGTCGCCGTGCTCGATCGCGAGCGCGATCACCCCGAGGATGCTGGCCGCGTTGACCGCCTTGCCCGAGTCCTTCGCGATGGTCACGGGAATCCCCGAGTCCTTGGCGGCCTGCGCGAACAGCTTCGCCGGACGGGCGTGGAGTCCATGGGATGAGCCGATGCGGACGGTGCGGGAGACGGTCATGATGTTCCTTTCGGGGTGTTCCTGGCGTCGGCGACGATCGACCGCGCCAGCGCGAGCGTGCGGGTGCCGTCCCGGTCGGCGAAGACGTCGTCGGGGAGCACTGCCACCCGAGCGGGTGCGGCACGGCGGATCGCTTCGAGGCGATCGGCGAGATGAGGACCGATGAGGATGAGGTCGTGGTCGCTGCCGGCGACGGACTGCTCCATGCCGGCGGCTGCGTCCCAGTCGAGGCCCGCTTCCGAGGCCGCACGGCGGAGTCGTTGCGCGACGAACGTGCTCGACGCACCGGCGCCGCACACCACGAGGATCTTCATCGATGCTCACCTTTCCTGAGAACAGTCTGGGAAGAGTCGGGGTGCGGTCGCCAACAGGTTCCTTTCCGCCCCTGCGGAACATCGGTTTCGGAGCGGGCCCCCCGCCTTCCTGACATCATGGAAGTCACGTCAGGACAGTGCAGTCGGCACGGAGGAGGGAGCATCATGTCGCGACAGCGCCAGGACCAGCTCCTGTCGTCTCTGCTCCGACAGGAGAAGTGGGTGACGGCAGCGAACCTCGCGGATCAGCTCGGCGTCACCCCGCGCAGCATCCGCTCGTACGTCGCCGCCCTGAATGCGAGGACCGGAGCGGCGGATGCCGTCGAATCGGGCCCGGCCGGGTACCGCGCCGGGTCAGGGGCGCGGAACGCGTTGCGCGCCCGTCAGAGCGGTGAGTCCGCTCCGCGCGACCGCCTGCACGGTCTCGTGCGCACGCTGCTGGATGTGCCGGACGGCGTCGACGTCTTCACCACGGCCGAGGCGCTGCACGTGAGTGAGGCCACTCTCGAAGCCGACCTCGCCCGCGTGCGCGCTCTGATCGACGGCACCGATCTCACCCTCGAGAGAGACCGGGAGATCGTGCGCCTCCGCGGCAACGAGGCGGCACAGCGGCGCCTGCTGTCTCGGCTGGCGCACGACGAGATGGACGCCGCGTCGTTCCACCCCGAGACGTTCCGGCGAGCGCTCGCC
>NZ_JBGFFH010000014.1:0-23354 GCF_056175745.1 Microbacterium sp. LjRoot205
ACGGTGGCGCCCCGCGCCGCGACAACGACGCACCTCGTTCCGGTGGATACAACCGCGACGGTGGCGCTCCTCGTTCGGGCGGGTACAACCGTGACGGTGGCGCTCCTCGCTCCGGTGGATACAACCGCGATGGCGGTGCGCCTCGTTCGGGCGGGTACAACCGCGACGGTGGCGCACCTCGGTCGGGCGGTTATAACCGTGACGGTGGCGCACCGCGCCGCGACAACGACGCACCTCGTTCCGGTGGCTACAACCGTGAGGGTGGCGCACCGCGCTCCGGTGGATACAACCGCGACGCCGGACAGGAACGTGACTCGTCGCGTTCCTACCCGCAGCGTGGGGGAGCGGGCCGCGAACGTCCGATTCAGGCAGACGGTGATCGGCCGCGTTTCAACGACCCGCACATCCCGGATGAGGTCACAGCCCGTGACCTGCACACCTCTGCTCGCAACGAGTTGAAGACTCTCAGCAAGGAGAACGCCGAACTGGTCGCGCGTCACCTTGCCATGGCATCTCAGCTCATCGACGAGGATCCGGCCCGTGCGCACGAGCACGCTCTCGCCGCGTCTCGCCGCGCCGGCCGTATCGCGATCGTCCGCGAAACGCTCGGTATCACTGCATACGCCACTGAGGACTTCGCTCTGGCTCTTCGCGAGCTGCGGACGTATCGTCGCATCTCCGGCAAGGACGACCAGATCGCGCTGATGGTCGACAGCGAGAGGGGCATCGGACGCCCCGACCGCGCCCTCGAGACCGGTCGCGCCGTCGACCGGGCTGCCCTCAGCACGCCCGTTCGCGTCTCTCTGGCGATCGCGATGTCGGGTGCACGCCTGGATCAGGGGGACCTCGAGCTCGCGCTCGGCGAACTCGAGATTCCCGAGCTCGACCCCGACCGTGCGTTCGAGTGGAGCCCTGCGCTGTTCGCCGCTCGTGCAGCAGTGCTCGAGGACCTCGGACGAACTGACGAAGCCGAGTTCTGGGCCCACCGCGCAGAGGTCGCCGCCCAGGCGCTCGGCGTCGACGAGGCCGGCGACGAGGAGATCATCATCGAGGACGGCCTGATCGAAGGCGAGTTCGACGACGACCACGCTGACGCTGACGCTGACGCTGACGCTGACGCTGACGCTGACGCTGACGACTCTGACGCTCACGACTCTGACGTTCACGACGTCGAGCCCGAGCCGTCCATCGACGACGAGGTCCGCGAGCTCCTCGGCGAAGGCGACGCGGCTGCCGGCACTGACGATGGCGCCGACGAGACCGCCGAGGGCTTCACAGCATCCGATTCGTCGAAGGAGGCGTAGTGGGGCTGTTCTCCAAGAAGCCTGCGCTGCGGACCCCGCTCGACGGCGTGGACGCCGTGCTCGCGGATCTGGATGGCGTCGTCTACGCGGGGCCGGGCGCTCTGCCGCATGCGGTGGAGAGCCTCAACGCCGCCGCGACGACTGCTCGGCTCGGGTACATCACGAACAACGCATCTCGCACAGACGCGTCGGTCGCCGAGCACCTGAGCAGCCTGGGCCTCGACGTCGCGCCCGCTGATGTGATCACCAGCCCGCAGGCTGCGATGCGGCTCCTCGCCGGAATCGTCCCGCCACCCGCCACGCTTCTGATCGTGGGCGGAGCGGGACTCGTCGACGAGGCGGAGAAGGCGGGCTACACCGTCACTCGCAGCGCCGAGGATGCTCCGGATGCGGTCGTGCAGGGCTTCGCCCCCGAGGTCGCGTGGACGGATCTCGCCGAGGCGGCGTTCGCGCTGAAGGTTCCCGAGGAGGATGGCGGCATCCCGTGGATCGCCACCAACACCGACTGGACGATCCCGCGCGAGCGCGGCGTCGCCCCGGGCAACGGCACGCTCGTGTCTGCCGTGCACACGGCGATCGGTCGGCTCGCGACCGTCGCCGGCAAGCCTGAGACGCCGATCTTCGAAGAGGCCACAGAGCGCTTCGGTGCGAAGAAGCCGCTGTTCATCGGCGACCGTCTCGACACGGACATCCTCGGAGCCGTCCGCGCGGGCATCGACTCCGCGCTCGTGCTCACCGGCATCGACCGACCGAAGCACGTACTCGCCGCGCCGGAGGGGTCGCGTCCGACGTACATCCTCAGTGACCTGCGCGAACTGCACCAGCCGTACCCGGAGGTCACGTCGAAAGACGGCGTCCACTCGGTCAACGGCGCATCCGTGCGGGTCGTCGGTGCCGACGTCGAGATCATCGCCGAGGGCGAGTCGCAGATCGATCTGCTTCGGGCAGGCGCATCTGCGATCTGGGCCTCCGGGACACCGGTATTCGTGCTGCGCGTGCCCGAGCGTCTCTACGACGACCCGTTCCACCGGCCCTGACCGACGCCTCGCGCCGCCGTGGCTCCGCCGACGTGTCGGCGCCGCCGCGTACAGTAGAGGCGTGAGTGATGAGACGACGAATGCACCGACCGACGGTCTGTGGAGTCGCCTGCGCCTGATCGAGGGGCAGCCTCTCGCTGCCAGAGCAGACGCGTACTCCGGGCTTCACGAAGAGCTGTCGCGCCGCCTCGACAGCGGCGCGAAGCTCGACCAGCGCGACGCGCCGGGCTCCCGATGACGCGACTCGATGCCGCCCTCGCCGCACGAGGACTCGCTCGTTCGCGCACGCATGCTGCCACGCTCATCGCCGACGGTCTCGTGAGCATCGACGGCCGCGCCGTGGTGAAGGCCTCGACCCCTGTCGCAGACACGGCGGAGATCACTGTCGCCGGCGCCGATCATTACGTCGGTCGTGGGGCGCACAAGCTGATCGCCGCTCTCGACGGATTCGGCATCTCTGCCGACGGCCGCCTCGCGCTCGATATGGGCGCCTCCACCGGCGGCTTCACCCAGGTGCTTCGTGAGCGCGGAGCGCGGCGCGTGCTCGCCGTCGACGTGGGCCACGACCAGATGGCCGCCGCCGTGGCATCCGACACCGGCGTCGTGGTCGTCGAGGGCTACAACGTCCGTCACATGACTCCCGGGAATCTCCACGAGGTCACGGGCGAAGCGGACGCTCCCGACCTCATCGTCGGCGACCTGTCCTTCATCTCCCTCGAGCACGTGCTGCCCGCTGTCGCGGGGGTCGCCGCTGCCGGCGCAGACATCGTCCTGCTCGTGAAGCCGCAGTTCGAAGTCGGTCGTACCGCGGTGCGCGGCGGACTCGTCACCGACCCGGCCACGCGCGCGGATGCCGTCGCACGAACGGCTTGGAGCGCCTGGGATGCCGGCCTGGGCATGCTCGGCATCCTGCCCTCGCCGATCCTCGGAACGCACGGCAACTCGGAGTATCTCCTGCACCTCGCGCCGGCGCGAGGCAGCGATCCGTCAGAATGGTCAGACCGCATCAACGCACTGGCAGGGAGACGATGAACGAGCGCAACATCCTGGTCGTCGCCCATGCCGGCCGGGAGGCCACTGTCGAGGCGGCCCGCAAGGTGATCGACGAACTCCGCGGTGCCGGTGCGCGGCCTGTACTCCCGCCCGATGAGAGCGGTGACCTGAGAGCGGTCGACCCGCACTTCGCTGACGTCGACATCCTCGGCGAGACCGTGCAGCAGGACGAGCTCGAACTCGCGATCGTCCTCGGGGGAGACGGCACGATCCTGCGCGCCGCCGAACTGGTGCGCGGCTGCTCGGCACCCGTGCTCGGCATCAACATGGGACACGTCGGATTCCTCGCCGAGATCGATCGAGACGACATGGATGCCGCTGTGCGACGCGTCATCGATCGCGACTACGAGGTGGAAGAGCGCCTGGCGCTGTCGGTGCGCGTCAAAGACGTCGACGGCGCCGTCGTGTACGAGACCTTCGCGCTCAACGAGGCCACGGTCGAGAAGGCCAGCCGCGAGCGCATGATCGAGGTCGTGCTCGAGATCGACGGTCTGCCCCTGTCGAGCTTCGGCTGCGACGGCATGGTCGTGTCCACGCCGACCGGGTCGACGGCCTACAACTTCTCGGCGGGCGGGCCGGTCATCTGGCCCAGCGTCGAAGCCATCGCGGTCGTGCCCCTGTCGGCTCACGCTCTGTTCGCCAAGCCTCTCGTCGTCAGCCCCGACGCTGCCGTGGCCATCGAGATGCTCGAGGGCACCTCTGGTGCCGGCATCCTCTGGTGCGACGGCCGCCGCTCCCACGACCTGCCTCCTGGCGCACGGGTCGTGGTGCGCAAGTCCTCGCGTCCGGTGCGCCTCGCGCGCCTGCATCCCACCGAGTTCACCAACCGTCTGGTGCGCAAGTTCCAGCTGCCGGTCGCCGGATGGCGCGGACAGGGGGCGGCCTCGTGATCGAGGAGATGCGGATGCAGGGGCTCGGCGTGATCGCCGACGCCGTGCTGCCCCTCGGCGCCGGATTCACCGCGATCACGGGTGAGACCGGTGCGGGCAAGACGATGGTCGTGACCGGCCTCGGCCTGCTGCTCGGGCAGCGCGCCGACTCCGGAGCCGTTCGAGCGGGTGCAGCCCAGGCATCCGTCGCCGGCGTGTGGATCGTGCCTGAGACGGGCGACGTCGCCGACATCGTCACGGATGCCGGTGGAGAGCTGGAGCCTGCGGGGTCCGGTGTCGCCGAGCTGTACGTCTCCCGCACGCTGAGTGCCGAGGGCCGCAGTCGCGCGAGCGTCGGCGGACGCGCGGCGCCGGCGGGAGTGCTGTCGGCTCTGGCCGAGGAGCTGGTCGTCGTGCACGGCCAGTCCGAGCAGCTGAGGTTGCGCTCCTCCGCGGCGCAGCGCGATGCCCTCGACCGCTTCGGAGGTGCGCCGATCGCCGAGGCGCTGGACGCCTACGCATCGTCGTTCGCCCGGTGGCGCGAGCTGGACGCCGAGATCGCCGACATCACAGAGAACCGCGACCGCCGTGCCGAAGAGGCATCGCGTCTCCGTGAAGCGCTGGCACTCATCGAAGCCGCTGCCCCCGAACCCGGGGAGGACGTCGAGCTGTCCGCACGGGCAGAACGCCTGGCGAACGCCGAGGAGCTGCGCCTCGCCGCGTCACTCGCGCACAGCGCGCTCTCGAGCGAAGAAGGCGAACCGGATGCATCGGCTCTGATCGCCGAAGCGCGTCGCGCGCTCGAGCGCGTCTCCGACGCCGCGCTCACCGACATCTCGGCCGCCCTCGCCGATATCGGCTACCGCATCGCCGATGTCGCGGGGCAGCTCTCGGCATACCTCGCCGACCTCGATGAGACAGGACCGCACGAGCTGGCAGCTGTCGAAGAGCGCCGCGCAGCTCTGGGCACGCTCATTCGTGCGCACGGTTCGCTGGACGAGGCTCTCGAGCTCTGGCAGACGGGGTCGACGCGGCTCGCTGAGCTCGACGACGACGGCGAGCGGCTCGATCGCCTCGAAGCCGAGCGCGATGCCGCCCGCGCAGATCTCGATGCACGTGCTGAGGCCCTGACGGCGGAGCGCACCGAGGCCGCCGCGCGTCTCGGAGTCGCCGTGAGCGAGGAGCTGCATGCCCTCGCGATGCCCGACGCGACCCTCGAGGTCTCGGTGACACCGGGCACGGAGAGCGCTCACGGTCGTGACGATGTCGCGATCCTGCTCGCCCCGCACCCGGGAGCCGAACCTCGATCCGTCGGCAAGGGGGCGTCGGGTGGCGAGCTCTCGCGGGTCATGCTCGCGATCGAGGTCGTCATCGCCGGAACAGACCCCGTGCCCACCTTCGTGTTCGACGAGGTCGATGCCGGCATCGGCGGTGCGGCAGCCATCGAGGTCGGCCGCCGACTCGCCCGACTTGCAGAGAAGTCGCAGGTGATCGCAGTCACTCATCTGGCTCAGGTCGCCGCGTTCGCCACCAACCATCTCTCGGTCGTCAAATCCAACGACGGAGCAGTCACCGCATCGAGTGTCCGACGTCTCGAGGGTCAGGAGCGCGAGGCCGAGATGGCTCGACTGCTGTCCGGATTGACCGATTCGGATGCCGCGATCACCCACGCCCGAGAACTTCTCAGCCTCGGCACCCCCACCTCCTGATAGGATCGAAGCCCGTGATGAACTCTTCTTCTGCGGGGCCCAAGAACGACACGACCAAGCACATCTTTGTGACGGGTGGTGTCGTTTCGTCTTTGGGTAAAGGGCTCACTGCCGCAAGCCTAGGCAACCTCCTCACGGCCCGCGGACTCCGCGTCGTGATGCAGAAGCTCGACCCGTATCTGAACGTCGATCCGGGCACAATGAACCCGTTCCAGCACGGCGAGGTCTTCGTCACGGACGACGGCGCCGAGACAGACCTCGACATCGGGCACTACGAGCGCTTCCTCGACATCAACCTGTCTGAGGCAGCCAACGTCACGACCGGCCAGATCTACTCGCAGGTGATCGCCCGCGAGCGCCGCGGCGAGTACCTCGGCGACACCGTGCAGGTCATCCCGCACATCACCGACGAGATCAAGCGCCGCATGCGTCTGCAGGCGACCGAGGACCCGCGTCCTGACGTGATCATCACCGAGGTCGGCGGCACGGTCGGCGACATCGAATCGCAGCCGTTCCTCGAGTCGGCACGCCAGCTGCGTCACGAGCTCGGCCGCGACAGCGTCTTCTTCGTGCACGTGTCTCTCGTCCCGTTCATGGGGGCGTCCGGCGAGCAGAAGACCAAGCCGACGCAGCACTCCGTCGCCGCCCTCCGCCAGGTCGGCATCCAGCCCGACGCGCTCGTGCTGCGCAGCGATCGTCCGGTCAGCGAGAGCAACCGCAACAAGATCGCTCTCATGTGCGACGTCGACGCCGAGGGTGTCATCAACACGGTCGACCTGCCGAGCATCTACGACATCCCGTCGACGCTCAACGACCAGGGCCTCGACTCGTACATCGTGCGCCGCCTCGGTCTCGACCAGAAGGCCGCAGAAGAGGTCGACTGGACGCGCTGGAGCAAGGTGCTGCACGCCGTGCACAACCCCAAGCACGAGGTGACCATCGGTCTGGTCGGCAAGTACATCGACCTGCCCGACGCCTACCTCTCCGTGACGGAGGCGCTCAAGGCCGGCGGCTTCGCACAGGAGACCAAGGTCAACATCCGCTGGATCCCGTCCGACCGCTGTGAGACCCCTGAGGGTGCGAAGGAGCAGCTCGGCGAGCTCGACGGCATCTGCGTTCCCGGTGGCTTCGGCATCCGCGGCATCGAGGGCAAGCTGGGCGCGCTGAAGTTCGCGCGCGAGCAGGGCATCCCGACCCTCGGCCTCTGCCTCGGCCTGCAGTGCATGGTCATCGAGTACGCCCGCGATGTCGCCGGCATCACCGAGGCATCATCGAGCGAGTTCGACCCGCAGACCACCGAGCCCGTCATCGCCACGATGGCCGAGCAGGTCGAGATCCTCGACGGTGGCGACCTCGGCGGCACCATGCGTCTGGGGCTGTACCAGGCAGCACTCGCCGAGGGATCCCTGGCGCGCGAGCTGTACGGCGCGCCCGAGGCATCGGAGCGCCACCGTCACCGCTACGAGGTCAACAACGCCTACCGTGCTCGGCTCTCCGAGGCCGGTCTCGTGTTCTCGGGCCTGAACCCCGAGCTCGATCTGGTCGAGTACGTCGAGCTGCCGCGCGATGTGCACCCGTACTACATCGCGACGCAGGCGCACCCGGAACTCCGCTCGCGTCCGACCGCCCCGCACCCGCTGTTCCGCGGACTGGTCGGAGCCGCGATCGAGCGTCACCGCTCGAGTGAGCTGTTCGACGTCGAAGCCGATGCCTGAGTTCGTCGAAGCCGATGCCTGAATTCGACGACCTGCGCGACGAGCCCTTCGAACCTGAAGTGCTCCGCAGCGATCTCGCGTACGAGGGCGCCGTCTGGAACGTCCGCGACGACCGGGTGCGCTACGGCGACGGAGAGATCCGCCGTCAGTATGTCGCGCACACGGGCGCCGTCGCGATCGTCGCCCTGGATGACGCGGGGCGGGTGCTGCTGATCCAGCAGTACCGGCATCCGATCCGTCACCGTGACTGGGAGCTTCCCGCCGGTCTGCTCGATGTCGCAGGGGAGGAGCCGCTCGAGGCCGCTCGACGCGAGCTCGCCGAAGAGGCCGACCTGGTCGCTGCGCACTGGGAGCCGCTCGTCTCGTCGTGGACGACCCCTGGCGGAAACGACGAGCTCATCCACGTCTTCCTCGCGAGCGGCGTCTCGGCGGCGCAGGACGCGCATGCGCGCGAGGACGAAGAGGCCGACATCCGCGTCGAGTGGGTCCCGCTCGACGCGGCGGTCGCGGCGGTTCTCGACGGGCGGATGCGCAACGGCATCCTCGGCATCGGCGTGCTCGCCGCCGCCCAGAGGCTGCGCGACCGGAGCTGAGGATGCAGCTCGACCGTGCGCTGGACACGTATCTGCGCCACGTCACGATCGAGCGCGGTCTCAGCGGGCATACGATCGCCGCCTATCGCCGCGATCTCGGTGGCTACCTCGAGTGGCTGGAAGCCGACGGGGTCACCGACACGGCGCAGATCAGCGCGGCCGTCGTCGGGCGGTTCATCGCCGATCGATCGGGTGCCGAACCCGCCCCCGCTGCGACCAGTCTCGCGCGACTGCAGTCGTCGGTGCGCGGGTGGCACCGCTTCCTGGCGCGCGAAGGCATCGAACAGGATGATCCGAGCGGGCGTCTTCGTCCGCCCAAGGCCCCTCGTCGCCTCCCCAAGGCTCTGACGATCGACCAGGTCGAGCGCCTGCTCGGCGCGCCCAGTGCCGAAGAGCCGATAGGGATCCGCGACAGGGCTCTGCTCGAACTGCTCTATGCGACCGGCGCCCGGGTGTCCGAGGCGGTCGGACTCGACGTCGACGACCTCGCTCACGGCGACGTGCTGCGCCTACGGGGCAAGGGGTCGAAGGAGCGCATCGTGCCGATCGGCTCTTTCGCCCGCGACGCGGTGGATGCGTATCTCACCCGCGTCCGCCCAGGTCTCGCGGCGAAGGGGCGGGCATCGGCCCGGCTCTTCCTCGGTGCTCGAGGTGCCCCGCTGTCACGGCAGAGCGCATGGCTCGTCATCCGCGCGGCCGCGGAGCACGCGCACATCACCGCAGAGGTGTCGCCGCACACGCTGAGGCACTCGTTCGCGACGCACCTGCTGCAGGGCGGTGCCGACGTGCGCGTCGTGCAGGAGCTGCTCGGACACGCCTCGGTAGCGACGACGCAGATCTACACGCACGTATCGGTCGACACCCTGCGGGACATCTACGCCACTTCTCATCCGCGCGCCCGCTGAGATCGCGGCGCCGCGGCGAAAATCGCGGGATCGCCGGGGCTGAGGCAGTGATCCCGCCAGGCGATCGGTAGACTCGACCGAGCACGAAAGAGCAGGAGAATCGGTGGCTGAGAACGCGGCGAAGTCCAGGGCGAAAACGTCGAAGAACGACGACACCCCCATGGGACCCACCGGGCGTCCCTATCACGGCTTCGCGACCCCTGAACCGCTCGCCTCGCACGGGCCCGCACGCATCATCGCACTGTGCAACCAGAAGGGCGGCGTCGGCAAGACGACGACCGCGATCAACCTCGCTGCGGCCCTCGCTGAATACGGCCGCAAGGTGCTGGCCGTCGACTTCGACCCCCAGGGTGCGCTGTCGGCCGGTCTCGGCATCCAGACACATGACGTGCCGACCGTGTACGACCTGCTGCTCGACACCAAGCGCGACGCGCATGAGGCGATCGTGCCCTCAGGGGTCGACGGTCTCGACGTGATGCCCGCGAACATCGACCTGTCCGCCGCCGAGGTGCACCTCGTGAACGAGGTCGCCCGCGAGACGATCCTCGCCCGTGTTCTCCGTCAGGTGGCGGGGGAGTACGACGTCATCCTGATCGACTGCCAGCCTTCGCTCGGCCTGCTCACGGTGAACGCACTGACTGCGGCTCATGGCGTCATCATCCCGCTCGAGTGCGAGTTCTTCGCGCTTCGCGGCGTGGCCCTCCTGATCGAGACCATCGACAAGGTGCGGGACCGGCTGAACCCGTCGATCACCATGGACGGCCTTCTCGCCACCATGTACGACCCGCGCACGCTGCACTCGCGCGAGGTTCTCGAGCGTGTGGTCGAGGCGTTCGGCGACGATGTCCTGGAGACCGTGATCGGTCGCACGGTCAAGTTCCCCGACGCCTCGGTCTCCGGCGTGCCGATCACCGAGTTCGCTCCGGAGCACGCTGCCGCGCAGGCCTACCTGCGGCTGGCGCGGGAGCTGGTCACCCGTGGCGCTGTCGCCTGAGCTCGAGCCGTCAGACACACCGGCAGAGTCCGTCTCGCCAGCTCAGTCCGTCTCATCCGCAGAGTCCATCGGGCCTGTCGACGCCGCCGCGGAGCGCGATCCCGAGGTCACGGGAGAAGCTCCCGTCTCGGAGGCCGGATTCCGCGTATCACTGTCGAACTTCGACGGCCCGTTCGATCTGCTGCTGAACCTCATCTCGAAGCACGAGATGGACATCACCGAGGTCTCCCTGAGCGCAGTCACGAACGAGTTCATCGCGTACCTCAAGGAGCTCGACGACGACGAGGAACTCGACCAGGCTTCGGAGTTCCTGGTGGTCGCGGCGACGCTGCTCGACATGAAGGTGGCAGGGCTCCTGCCGCAGGGTGAGCTGGTGGATGCCGAGGCCGTCGCGCTGCTCGAGGCCCGAGACCTTCTCTTCGCGCGCCTCCTGCAGTATCGCGCCTTCAAGGAGGTGTCCGCCTGGTTCGCCCGGTGCCTGCAGCGCGAGGACCGACGCCATGTGCGCGCGGCCAGGCTCGACGAGAAGCACCGGCGGAAGACGCCAGAGCTCGTCTGGTCGCTCAGCGTCGACGATTTCGCCGCCCTCGCACTTCTGGCCTTCGCGCCGAGAGAGATCCCGCATGTCGGCCTCGATCATCTGCACGCGCCGCTCGTCAGCATCCGCGAACAGGCCGCGATCGTCGTCACCCTGCTTCGCGCCGCGGAGTCGGTGAGCTTCCGCGAGCTCGTCGCGGGTGTGAGCGAGCCGGGGATCGTCGTCGCTCGGTTCATCTCCGTGCTGGAGCTCTACCGGCATGCCGCCCTCTCATTCGAACAACTGGAACCGCTCGGCGAGCTGACGCTGCGCTGGGCAGCCGACTCCTGGTCGGACGAGACACTCGCATCGCTGGGAGCCGACTATGACCGATGACGTGACCGAATCCGCGACCGATGCAGCCGTGCGGGAGTCTCCGCTGTCCGAGCGCATCGAGGCGATCCTGCTGATCATCGACGAGCCGATCGGTCTCGTCGCCCTCGCCGCGGCAGTCGGCTCGCCGGTGGCGGCAGTACGGCAGACGATCGAGACTCTGGTCGACGATTACGACGGCAAGGGGCATGGCCCGCGTCGTGGTTTCGAACTGCGCGAGGTCGGAGGCGGATGGCGCCTCTACGTGCGCGAGGATCACGACGATGTCGTCGCGGAGTTCGTCGGCGGACAGGCACCTGCGCGACTCTCTCAGGCGGCGCTCGAGACGCTCGCCGTGATCGCATACAAGCAGCCGGTCACACGCAGCCAGGTGGCGTCTATCCGCGCGGTGAACGTCGACTCGGTCGTGCGCACTCTTCTCGCTCGAGGTCTCATCACCGAGATGTTCGCGGACTCCGAGACCGGCGCGATCAACTACGGCACCACCGACGCGCTCCTGCAGCACTTGGGCATCAACTCGCTCGACGATCTGCCGCCGATCTCTCCTCTGCTCGACGACGGCGCAGACGGTTTCGACGAAGGGACCATCCGATGACCTCGGTGGAACCCGCTCGTCCGGAGTCGTCCGGTCGCGCGGGCGCGATGCACAGAGTCAGTTTCGACGAAGGGACCATCCGATGACCTCGGTGGAACCCGCTCGTCCGAAGTCGTCCGGTCGCGCGGGCGCGATGCACAGATTCAGTTTCGACGAAGGGACCATCCGATGAGCGGCTTCGAGACACCAGAGGGCATCCGCCTGCAGAAGGTGCTGTCGGCGGCGGGCGTGGCCTCACGACGCGTGATCGAGCAGTACATCGTCGAGGGACGGATCCGGGTGAACGGAGAGACCGTCACCGAGCTCGGCCGCCGCGTCGACCCGGAGACCGACCTCATCGACGTGGACGGCACCGCGGTTCAGCTCGATGTGACGAAGCGGTATGTGATGCTGAACAAGCCGACCGGAGTGGTCAGCAGCCTTCGCGACGAGAACGGCCGGCCCGACCTGCGCGTCTTCACCGACGACTACGAGGAGCGCCTCTACAACGTCGGGCGACTCGATGCCGAGACCAGCGGTCTGCTCGTCCTGACGAACGACGGCGACCTCGCGCACGTGCTCGCTCACCCGTCTTTCGGTGTCACCAAGGTGTACATCGCGAAGGTCGAGGGCGAGGTGACAGCCCAGACCATCTCGAAGCTCACCAAGGGCATCGATCTGGACGACGGCCCGATCGCGGCAGACAAGGCGCGGCTGCTCGACACCTCGCGCGGGTCCAGTCTCGTCGAGCTGACACTGCACTCCGGTCGCAACAGGATCGTCAGAAGGATGCTGGCTGCCGTCGGCCACCCGGTGACCGAACTCGTGCGCCGTCAGTTCGGTCCGCTGCACCTGGGAACCCTCCCGGTTGGGAAGACCCGCGAACTGACTAAAATCGAACTCGGCGCACTCTTGACTCTGTCGCGCCGTGATTCCGGTGTCGCCGAGGCGCCAGGCGAGCAACAGGAGAACGAGTGACCGATACGACGAGTGCGCCCACGGGGGCTCGGAGTTCTGTCGCGCCGCGAATCGCGGCCAGGCTCTCGGGCACCGTTCGTGTTGTCGGCGCCGGTCTGCTCGGTGCGAGCATCGGTCATGCGCTCCGCGCCAAGGGCGTCGATGTGGTGCTCGCCGATACGTCGCCGGCTCAACTGCGCCTCGCGATCGACTACGGAGCCGGTCGCTCGGCTGCCGACGACGACTCGCCGGTGCTGATCGTGGTCGCCGTGCCGCCGGACGTCACTGCAGACGTCATCGAGTCCGAACTGGCTCGTTTTCCGCACGCCGTCGTCACTGACGTGGCGAGCGTCAAGCTCGAGCCCTTCCACAGTCTGCAGAGGCGCGGAGTCGACCTGACGCGCTACATCGGCTCGCACCCGCTCGCCGGACGAGAGCGCGGCGGGGCGATCTCCGCTCGCGCAGACCTGTTCATCGGACGCCCGTGGGTCGTGTGCCGTGATGCCGACACCAAGGCAGCGGATCTCGCGCTCGTCGAGGCGCTGGCTCTCGATGTCGGAGCGATGCCCCTAGAGATGACTCCGGAGGAGCACGACCGCTCCGTCGCCCTCACCTCGCACGTTCCGCAGGTCATCGCCAGCCTTCTTGCCGGACGGCTCGCCGAGGCGGATGAGGGCGCGCTGCGTCTCTCCGGCCAGGGCGTGCGCGACACGACGCGCATCGCCGCATCGGCCCCTGRGCTCTGGGTGCAGATCCTCGGAGCGAACGCCGCGCCCGTGGTCGAGATCCTCGACGCCCTGGCATCCGATCTCCGTCAGGTGTCCGACGCGCTGCGCGAGCCCGAAGCGCCCGGCGCTCGGCGCGTGGTCGCCGAGACGATCCGACAGGGAAACGACGGCGTCGAGCGGCTCCCGGGAAAGCACGGACAGAACCAGCGGTTCGAGTCGCTCGTCGTGATGATCGACGACACCGCCGGCCAGCTCGGCCGTCTGTTCGGCGAGCTCGGAGAGCTCGGCGTCAACGTCGAGGATCTTCGTCTCGAACACTCACCGGGTGCACAGTTCGGCCTCGCCGAGATCAGTGTCGAGCCCGCAGCGCTGCACGGCGCGATCACCGGACTCCAGGAACGCGGCTGGCGGATTGCAGGTACCACCAATGACTGACTTCATCGCGATCGATGGGCCCGCCGGTTCCGGCAAGTCCAGTGTGTCCAAGGCGGTCGCCCGTGCTCTGGGCTTCGGCTACCTCGACACGGGGTCGGCCTATCGCGCTCTCGCCTGGCACGTGCTCGATCGAGGGGCCGACACGGCGGATGCTGCCGCGGTGCTCGACGCGGTCGCGGATTTCCCTGTGCGCCTCGGTCTCGACCCCGACGATCGCACGGTGCGGGTCGGCGACGTGGACGTCACGGACGCGATCCGCGAACCCACCGTCTCGGGCGCCGTCAGCGGCGTCGCCCGCGTCCCCGAGGTGCGCGACCAGGTGAACCGCCTGTTCCGCACCCTCGTGGCCGAGGCGCCCTACCCGGCTGTCGTCGTCGAGGGGCGCGACATCACCACCGTGGTGGCACCGGACGCCCCGGTGCGCATCCTTCTCACGGCTGCGCCCGAGGTGCGCGCCGCACGACGCGCCGGCGAACTCGCCGGCGAGAACGCCGAGACCGTCGCGGCCGCACTGCACAAGCGCGACGCTTCAGACAGCGCCGTCGTCGACTTCCTGAACGCCGCCGAAGGCGTCGAGGTCGTCGATTCGACGGAGCTCGATTTCACACAGACCATCGACGCCGTCCTCGCGGTGATCGAACGAACCCGAGGAGTACACCATGGCTGACGACGAATACGAAGGCGGCCCCGACCAGCTCGCCGAGAAGATGGCTCAGCTCGACGAGCAGCTCGCCGAGGCGCGTGCCGAGACACTGCGCGCGGGCCTCGCCGACTACGACCTCGACGATGAAGATGCCGCGCTGCTCGCCGGCATCACGATGGGCGAGGACGGCATCCAGTTCTTCCCCGCACTGCCGGTCGTCGCGATCGTCGGTCGCCCGAACGTCGGCAAGTCGGCGCTCGTGAACCGCATCCTCGGACGCCGTGAGGCCGTCGTCGAGGACACCCCCGGTGTGACCCGCGACCGCGTGACGTACAAGGCCGAGTGGGCCGACCGTCGCTTCTCGCTCGTCGACACCGGAGGCTGGGAGCCCGACGCGCGAGGCATCGACCGCTCGGTCGCCGCGCAGGCAGAGGTCGCGATCGACCTCGCCGACGTCGTGCTGTTCGTCGTCGATGCGATGGTCGGCGCCACGTCGACCGACGAGCATGTCGTGAAGATGCTGCGCAAGAGCGGCAAGCCCGTCTTCCTCGTCGCGAACAAGATCGATGACGCCCGTCAGGAGCCCGAAGCGGCAGCCCTGTGGAACCTCGGTCTCGGCGAGCCGCACCCCGTCTCGGCCATCCACGGTCGTGGTGTGGCCGACCTGCTCGATGAGCTGTTGAAGACGCTCCCCGATGTCTCGGCCGTCGCGAAGGCGGAGATCGGCGGACCGCGTCGCGTCGCGATCCTCGGTCGCCCGAACGTCGGCAAGTCGTCGCTGCTCAACAAGGCCGCCGGCGAAGAGCGCGTGGTCGTCAACGACCTCGCAGGAACCACCCGCGATCCGGTCGATGAGATCGTCGAGCTCGGCGGCAAGCTGTGGCGTCTGGTCGACACCGCCGGCATCCGTCGCCGCGTGCACATGGCGCAGGGTGCCGACTTCTACGCCTCGCTGCGTACGTCAGCCGCGCTCGAGAAGGCCGAGGTCGGTGTCGTCGTCCTCGACGTGTCCGAGTCGATCAGCGAGCAGGACGTCCGCATCATCGACCTGGTGCTCGAGTCCGGTCGTGCGCTCGTGCTCGCGTTCAACAAGTGGGATCGTCTGAACGACGACGATCTCGAGAACGCCGATCGTCGCCGCTACCTCGAGCGCGAGATCGAGCAGGACCTGGCGCACGTCGCCTGGGCTCCGCGCGTGAACATCTCGGCGAAGACCGGCCGTCACCTCGACAAGCTGGTGCCCGCGCTCGAGACCGCGCTCACGAACTGGGACCGTCGCATTCCCACGGGCAAGTTCAACGCGTTCCTCGCCGAGCTGGTCGCCGAGCACCCGCACCCGCTGCGCGGAGGCAAGCAGCCGCGCATCCTGTTCGGCACGCAGGCATCGACTCGTCCGCCGACGTTCGTGCTGTTCACGACCGGGTTCCTCGACCCCGGCTACCGTCGATTCATCCAGCGTCGTCTGCGCGAGCTGTACGAGTTCGACGGAACGCCCATCGTCATCAACATGCGGGTGCGCGAGAAGCGTCAGCGCTGATCTGCAGCCGGGTCGCACGAGTGGACAGCTGTTCCCTCGTGTGACCCGGATGCATGCCGACGCCCGGATGCTGTGACAGGCTGAAGGGGTGACTGTCGTACCTCCTGCCCCAGGTGAGCCCCGCCGCCCCGATGGGCCCCGGAACCCGGGTGACGCCTGGGTGGTCGCCGCGTCGGGGGAGAAGTACTGGGGACGGTTCGGCGCTGCCGGTCTGCTCGCCTTCGACCCCGCGCGCGGAATCCTGCTGCAGCACCGCGTCTCATGGAGCCACTTCGGGGGTACGTGGGGCCTGCCCGGTGGCGCGATGCACGAGGGTGAGAGCGCGATCGTGGGTGCTGTGCGTGAGGCACAGGAGGAGGCGGGGGTGCCCGATGGCTCCGTGCGGCCACGGTTCACCAGTGTGCTCGACCTCGACGTGTGGTCATACACGACCGTTATCGCCGATGTGGTGCGCCCGTTCGAACCGGTGATCAGTGACCCCGAGAGCGTGGCGCTCGAGTGGGTGCCGGTCGACGAGGTCGACTCGCGACCGTTGCACCCCGGTTTCGCCAACGCATGGCCTGCTCTTCGCGCCCTGCTCGAGCTTCGCCCGGCGCTCGTCGTCGATGCCGCGAACGTGGTCGGCTCAGTGCCCGACGGCTGGTGGAAGGATCGCGCGGGCGCGGCGACTCGTATCGCTTCGCGCCTGGACGGGGTCGCCGTGCCCGCGTCTGATCTCGGGGTCGACGGGACGCTCTGGTTCCCGGAGGTCGCACTCATCGTCGAAGGGAAGGCGCGCGGAATCTCCGCACCGTCGCCGTCGCCGTCTGCTGGTGCTGGTGCTGGTGCTGGTGCTGGTGCAGATGCGATGGCCCCCGAGATGCTCCCCGCCGGGGGCGTCTCGGTTGTGCGCGCTGAGGCCGCGGGTGACGACACGATCGTCGCGGAGGTCGAGCGTCGATCGCGGGCGGGACAGTATGTCGTCGCCGTCACGAGCGACCGCGAGCTGCAGAACCGCGTCGTCGCGGCGGGCGCCGCGCAGGTGCTCTCGGCCGGCTGGCTGTTGGGCGTGCTGCCGCAACAGGCCTGATGGATACAGCGCGTCGCTGCGTTCAGACGAACATCACCCGACGACGAGGTGGGTCGACGTAATCTCGGCCGAGCGGACTGGTCCAGGTGATACTCCCATCGGGAGTCTGGCGGGCCTTCCACCGATGCCGCTCATCGATGTCGGGGTGTTTGAGCGAATGATGCGTCGTGCAGAAGTGACTGAGGTTGTCGATGCGTGTTCGGCCACCGCGAGCGTGGTCGTGGTTGTGGTCGATCTCGCAGCGGTGCACCGGCATCCGGCATCCGGGGAATCTGCAGTGCTGATCTCGTGCTCGAAGGAAGCGCCGCATCTGCTCCGTGGGGGAGTATGCGTCGGTCTCTGTCACCAGGCCGGTGCTGCTGAGGAACAGGCGTGACCATCCGGTGCAACGCCCCGCGAGTCCGCGCGCGACATCGGGATCGAGTGGGCCGTGTCCGTCGAGTTCGGCGGGTCGATCGTCATCTCCGGCGAGGGTGCTCGCAGCGACCGTGACCTGAATGCGGGCCGAGAGGTTCTCGAGCCCTGCGCCGTTCGCCTCGCTCGGATCAGAGGAGAGCAGCAGATCGGACAGCAGATCGGCGCGGATCTGATCGAACGTGCGGGTATCGCCGGAAAGGTGCTCGAGGTCGGGACTCGCCGGATCGGTCAGAGGGTCGATCAGGCCGGCGAGCGGATCGGTGACGAAGGTGCCGTCGGCAGCGATCACTCCGGCCTCGAAGTAGGTGTCGTACCGGGGGTCTTCGGGGGAGAGATCGGAGAGGTGGAGCGCGTTCTCGCAGTCGTCGTCGAGTGACTCGAGGATCGGCTCCCGTTCGCCACGAGTGCGCGCGATGTGACGTGCCATTCGCGTGAGACGATCGGAGATCGCCACGGCGACCCACTCGGGAAGAACCGCTGTGAGCACCGCCAGGCCGTCGTCGACCGACTTGACCGTCACACAGCGCTCGGCCGCGAAGCGTCGCTGCCGTTCGACAACGGTCTCGCCGACGAGAGCCGCCGCCACCTGGCGGGCATGGATCTTCGTCCGCTGCGCCGTGTCCTGCTCGGCGACGACCAGCACGGCCGTCTCGTAGAGGCTCATCGTGGCGGGCTCCACGCGTCCGTCGCGGATGGCATCGTCGACGATCTCGCTTGCTCGCACGATCTCACGGACGTGCCGCGCGGTGATGGCCCCCGCAGCGAACGTGGCATGCACGGCGGGGAGCGCTCGTGTCAGTGTGCGGGCATCCGTGAAGGCGTACTCGGCAGAGCCCTTCGGGATGTGCCCTGCCGCGGAGTACTCCGCAATCATCGACCTGTAGATCGCATCGCGGTGGTGGGGGCTCTCGGAGACATCGGCGTCGTGCACGCTGATGCGCTCGACGAGGAGCGCGTAAGACTTGGCTTCGAGAGCAGCGATCTGGCGCCGTGTGGCGACCCACTCGTCGAGGAGCCTGCGGCGCTCCTCGAGATCGAGGTCGAGATCGGTGCGCTGAGTCATGCTCTCAGTTTAGAAGATATGTTCGACTCAACACGGTGTCAGCCAGGGAATATGCCGTCATCCTCATATCCTCGGCCCCGCAGCTTGTCGATGTCGCGTCGCTCCCGCTTGGTGGGGCGCCCCGCTCCCCGATCGCGCAATCCCAGAGCGGCCTGAGGCTCGCGCTCCGGTGTGCGATCCTCGTAGGCGAGGGCCGCGACCGGCGCGCCGACGCGCTTGACGAGCAGCTGGCGGACAACCAGAATCCGATCGAAACCGGCGATCCGCACACGCACATGCCCTGCGCGGCATGCGGTGGTCGCCGCTGAGCGCGTCTTGTACACGCGGATCGCCCAGAGCCAGCTGTCGACCCGTGCGGCATCGGCCATCAGGCGCCTCGCTTTCTCAGTGCGATCAGGGCGCCGGCGATGATCAGGCCCTGTCCTATCGTGTACGTGGCCATGATGGCAGGGCTGCTCCAGGCAGGGAGCGAATCGGGGAGGAAGAGACGAAGGGCCAATACCGTGTCGCTCGCGAGGAAGAAAGCACCGCCGATCGCGATGAGCGGATGGCACCGAGTGGAGAATGCCGCTGTGGCCCCGAGGACGAGTCCGTAGACGGCGACCGCGATCAGCAGCCCACCGGCATGGGGCCCCACGAGAGCCACCATCGCCACCTACCATCCGGCGTAGACGAGCGCCCACCACTGCATCCGACGCACAGCGAGGTGACGGATGAAAAGAGCGATGTATGCGAGATGCGCGATGCCGAAGAACATCAGCATCAGCGGTACCTCCGGCGCTGAGGAAAGACCGCGCCCGCGCTGTCACCGAGCCATGAGAACGCGAGCGCCACGAGAATCAATGCCTGCGCGGCGCGCTCCCGGATCCGGGGCAGCGACACCAGCACCGGCACGGCGAGCAGGGGCATCAGAAGCAGCTTGGTCGGCCCGGCCGCAGGGCTGTCGAGACCCAGCAGCACCACGTGGGTCACCGAGACCGCGATGCAAGGCAGGAATGCCCACTGGAGCGGATCAAGCTGACGGCGGCGCTGCATCTCCCCATCGTAGGGCGGGATCGAACGGCGCCAGACGCGCTCAGGACTCGACGGTGACCTGGGTGATCTGACCGTCGGTCCCGAGGTGGACAGCGGGCCAGTATCCCTCGGGGAAGTGCTGGCCGCAGGTATCGATGAGGTGGAGCACGACGGTGCCGTCGGCTGAAGCCTCGAGCGTCTCGAGGCTGAGGTCGGATGCCGCGTCGTCGAGCTCGTGCTGCTCGGGGGTGACGTTGCTGAAGGCGGCCACGACGGCATCCGTAGCCAGACGTCGAAGAACGCCGAGGGCTGCGATCGTCTCATGCACGTGGGGGAGCAGAGCGGCCGCCTCATCGGCGTCGGTTCCTTCGATCATGAGGTCGAGGGGTTCACCGTTGATGACCGTGCCGCCGGCGTACCAGTCGTGGGTCAGCACGGTTCCATCAGTCAGCTTCGTCGTCGCGCGCGTGAGGGTGCCCAGCTCGGGGTCTTCGATGGTCGGGTTCTCGTCGCTCATGTCACCCACGGTAGCGGTCGCTCACGGTCTGAGAGTCGAGCCGCGGGATTCGAGATGCTCGCGCAGGATGCGGAGGGCCTTCGGGCCCACTCCGTGAATCGCGAGCAGTGCGCTCTCGGACATTCCGTCGAACTGCTCGAGACGGGTGAGTCCCTGCAGAGCCAGCTCTCTGCGTGCGACGTTGCCCATGGATGAGGGCAGCTCTGTCTCCTCCGTCACCCGGAGAGCTCCAGTGCCACGAGGGTGCGTCCCGGCTTCAGCTCGGCCTTCTCTTCGAAGCCTGCAGCCAGGAATGTGGTGAGCATGCCGTGGAACAGGTCATTCGCGCGCTTCTTCTCGCCGCGGGTGTCGACGGGGTACCCCTCGATGAGTCGAGCTCCCGAGCTTCGCGCGAAGTCGACCGCGGCGCGCAGCAGTTCGAGGTTGAGGCCGGAGCCTCGGTGTTCGCGACGGACCACGAAGCACGTGACCGCCCACACCGATTCGTCGTCGAAAGGCTCAGCCGATGCTGCCGCGATCATGCGCGTGCGCGGGACCCGCTGCTGCTTGGTGCGTGGCCCGATCCGAATCCACCCGGCTGCGTCGCCATCGACGTAGGCGATCAGGCCAGGCGGAGGGCCCGCCTCGATCTCATCGCGCAGCATCTCGACGCGCTGCGGCGTGGTCGTCTCATTCCACTCCTTGTTGCTCAGCATCGGCCAGATGCACTGGCAGCTGGCACCATCACCACCCCCGGTGAGCGCGTGCTGAACGTCATCCCACCGGGCGGTCGTCGCCACCTCTGTCGTGATCGTCGCCATGCAGGTGACGCTACGCCGCGCCTCCGACACCACGCAACGCCCGGCGCTCACCCGGTTCGCGAACGGCGCGAGAGTGGGGCTAAGATAGGGGAGTTGCCTGCGCGAGAGTGCAGAACAACGGGCTGTGGCGCAGCTTGGTAGCGCACTTGACTGGGGGTCAAGCGCGGTAGCCCATCCACACAACTGAATATCGAGCCACGGGATGTGGCGCAGCTTGGTAGCGCACCTGACTGGGGGTCAGGGGGTCGCAGGTTCAAATCCTGTCATCCCGACGGAAAAGCCCTGATGAGAAGCACTTTTCATCAGGGCTTCGTCATTTCGTCCGACGAGTTTTCGTCGGACTCGGTCGCTCGCTGGCACCGAGGTCGAGAGCGCTGCTCGGAGCCGCTGTTGTGAAGCGCCGGGACACCGCCGGGACACAAGCGCCTCTTTCGGGGCCGTGTTGCCAACGAATCACCGGCGCAGGTGGGTCGGCTGCGAGCGCCTCGCCCGCGGCGCCTGCGGCGCGTTCTGTGGCTGTGCGGCGAGGTACGCGTTGGCCTGCTCGGCGGCGGAGGCGAGGTGCCGATTGTCTGGGTGCAGATAGCCGCGGGTTGTCTCGATCGACTTGTGGCCGAGGATGCGCTGCAGAACGTGGAGCGGGATCCCCGCGTCGGCCATCCAGGTCGCTCCGGTGTGCCGGAGCCCGTGCCGGGTGAGAGATGGCAGCCCGAGGTCGGTGACGAGGCCATCCCATTTCGTCGCGTCACGCACGCTCGCGGTCGTGAGCACACCACCGCGTGGCCCTTTCAAGAGGCGCTCTTCTGGTTCCCGGTTGGCGGTGAGCCGCTCCAGCACCGGGGTGAGGGCCTGCAGGATCGGGACGGGGCGGGCTTCCCGTCCCTTGGTCTGCTTGGTCACAAGTCCGCCGGAGCCAGGGTAGGTCTGCCGGCGGATCGTGACGATGTTGGTATCCCAGTCCACGTCCCCTACCTGGAGGCCGGCAACCTCGGAGCCTCGAGAGGCCAAGAGCGCGCAGAGCATGACGAAGTCCGAGTAGCTCTGATGCACCTGCCCGCAGAGGTCGGCCAGCGCGGTTAGGGCCGCGAGGTCAGGCAGTGCATGCGCCCTGGGGGAGGTGTCCCTCTCGTCCAAGGTGACTGCGGTCTTGCCGAGGCTTCGGCGAGACCGGTGCCGGGCGGGATTGCTGCTGAGCACGTCGTCGCGGACGGCTTCATCCAGTACCCGCACCAGCGGGGCGATGCTGTTCTTGATCGTCGACGCTGAATGCTTCGTTTCCCACTCATCGATGGTCCGATCGATCATCCCCGCGGTGATCGAGGAGATCGGCAGGTGCCCGAGCGCGGGTATGACCCGCAGTCGCATGCCGACCTTGTAGTTGTCCCCGGTGGAGGTCAGATCTAGGCCGCGGGTCCAGCGGTCGCCGATGACAGACAGGTAGTCGGCGAGGGTGATGTGTCGGTCGATGCCGATCGCCGAGGACGCCTGCAGGCCGGCGAAGAATGCCTCCGCTGCCTCCTCGTCGGGAACGACGAGCGCGCGCACCATCCGCTGTTTGGTCTGCGGGTCGGTCCAGCGCGCGCGGGCGCGGATGCCGGAGGGACGGTACTCCAGGTCGGTGGCGACCTTCACACCGATCGGCGGGATCGGGGGCGGAGTGGCCTCAGCGGTGCTCATCGCTCGAGAGCGCTGCCAGCCAGGCCTCGACCGCGTCGATCCGGTATCGGGTGATCCCTCCCACACGCAGGAACGGCGGTCCCTTCCGGTCCGCACGCCACCGGGACAGCGTCGACTCCGACACCTTCAGGTACGCGGCGACCTCGCGGCTATCCAGCAGCGGTGATACCAGGAGCTGCTCCGCGCCGTCGCTCATGGCCGGTCGCTCCAATCCGTATTGACGATCTCCCGGATGGTCGCGTCCTGCTCCCGCTGCCTCGCTTGCACTTGCGCCTCCACGAAGGCGAGGAAGTCCTCGGTGCGTGCAGTCACGGGTCGTTCGCTGGTGTCCTGCTCGGTCCAGTCCTCGGCCTCGCCGCCGGGCCACGGAGTGATGCGGGTGGGGCGGTCGCGGTCCAGGCGGGTGCCGGCGATGGTAACCCAATCGCGGAGTCGCTCGCGGGCGATCGCGAAGTCGTGGTGCCAGGCGAGGGCCTGGTTGCCCTTGGCTTGCGGGTCGTAGCAGAACAGCCAGTGCTGACGCAGCGCGGAGAGCTCCCACAGCAACTCGGGGTGGCGATGCCACATCGGCGGAATGATCTGCGCGGGCAGCCCATACTCGTGGCGGACCCAGTCGACCCACGCATTCAGCTCCAGGAGCTCGTGCTCAAGATCGTCCGGGGGCAGGGCGCGCCAGTTGATCGGTCGCGGCACTTCGCCGAGGACATCGGTGATGTGCTGGGCGTACTGCTCGGCGACGACCCGCTGCACCTCGGCGACAGCGTTCTCATCCAGGTCAGGCTGGTTCTCCTCGGACGTGGTCATGGCGTGACTCCTTGGGGCACAGTGCGCGGG
>NZ_JBGFFH010000015.1:0-12685 GCF_056175745.1 Microbacterium sp. LjRoot205
GCCTGCGTCCTGCGCTGGCTCCGATGCGCGTCTTGCGCGCCTTCGCGGCCTTGCCGGCGCTTACGGCCTCGGATGCCGGCCGGCCCTGGCTGACGTCCGCGCGCATGCGCGTCGCGACCGTCTCCTGGTCGATCTGCTTGCCTTCCAGCTCGGCGGCGCGCGCAGCTCGTCGACCGGCGCTGTCGTAGTCCTGTGCGGACTCCGCGCGCACGTCCGTGGAGGCTTCGCGCAGCTCGCCGGCCTGAGTCGCCGCGGCGTCCCTGTCGGCTGGGTCGGGCTCGTGCTGCGCGGCAGCCTCAGCCTGTGCCGCCTGTGCGTCGAGCCGGTCGGCTTCGCTGAGGGTTACCGCGGCGTCAGCGCGGTCCTCCTGCTCCTTGCGGCGCTCTTCCTGGGCGAGTCGTTCGAGACGCTCCGCCTCCAGGCGGGCGACCCACTCCTGGACCCTGGCCGGGTCGCCGTCGAGGGCGTCGGTGTCGATGCCGTAGCGCTCGCGCAGCTCGACCTTCATGCGGTCCTCGGCGGTGCGCGCCTCGGGCTCGAACTCGCGCCAGGCCGTCGCCGTGGCGAACGTCTGCCCGATGCGCTGAGGGTCGTTCTCGTTCCAGAACTCGGCACCGTGCACCTGTCGCACCTCGGCTACCGCTGCGGCGCGCTCAGCCTCGAACCGGTCGCGCAGATCGCGGGCCTCCGTGGCTGTGCGGGCCTCCAGCTCGCGGGCGCGTTGTGCGATCGCCTGGCTGAGCTGTTCACCGAGCCGAGCACCAGCCGTCACGGCGACGCGCGCCATGCCCTCCAGGCTTTCTTCGATTCCGTCCGTATCCACCATTTCCGTACCCTCCTATCGCTCGGGGCCGCGCTCCGGCTGCTTCACGCTCGGGCTCACGCGCGGGCGGTCTGGCAGCTCGGTCGGCAGCGGCGAACCGATCTTGTTGACGTCTGTGCGGCCGGCGCTAATGCGCTGCTTCATGGCCTCCAGCTCAGGGTCGACCGGGACTGCCGGAGCTGGTGCCGGTGCGGTCGTTGCGTATGCCTCCAGGCGGGCGTGCACGGTGCGCAGATGGTCGCGCTCGGCATCCCGGATCGCCTGCGCCTGACGCAGCTCGCCGCTCGCTCGCGCGGCGTCGTGGACAGCCTTGGCGAGGTTGGCGAGCTGGCGGATCATAATGACCTGCGCGGCAAGACCCTGCCCGCCACGGGCACCCGATGCGAGAAGCATCGCCGTGCCGGCGAGCGACCCCATGCTGGTGGGCCTCGGCTTGATCGGCGTGCGCCACGTCTGCGCAGAGCGCGACAGAATGTCGGACGCGCGGGCGAGGTCGCCAGGCTCGTTCTCGACCGCGTTGGACCACGCGGCAAACGCTCCAGCCGTGTGTCGTGCGACGCGCGCCCACGTCTCGCGATCGTCGACCGGAACACCGCGCAGCCGCTCGCGCAGCTCACCCAGCTCGGCGTTCATCTGCTCGTACATCTGCGGGTCGACCTCGGTCGCCTCGCGTCCCGGCTGGACGACGCGGCGGCCGCGGTAGGCGGCGTTCCACTCGGCCGCGGCATCCGTCGCGCCGTTCGCCGTGTCGGGCCACTCGGCGCGCAGTCGCGGCAGCGTCAGGTCGCGTCCCAGGTGTCCCCCGCCGTACCAGATCGGCCGTTCGCCGGCCTCGGGTCGACGGGCCACGCTATAGCCGGTAATGACGTCCTGGGTGCCCTCCGCGAACCGGGGGCGAACGATGAGGCCGGACCGCCGCATGCGGCGCACGAACTCGCCCTCGTTCTCCGCCGCGGTGGCGCATCCGCGGACGGTTCGCGCGAGCGCATACCGGGGCTGATCGGTGCTCTTTTCTGCGGCGACTCGGGCCTGCCGGTCCGCGGGTGCAAGCTGCTCCCACGGCGGCGTCAGCTCGTCGCTGTCAGTGCGCGCACGCTCGTACTTCCACTCAGCGCGTGACCGCGCCTGCGCCTCCTGCTCGGCCGGGTCGTAGCCGCGCGTCGACCGCTCGGCCGACGCCGATTCCAGCACTTCCAGGCCGTACTTCTGCTCCAGTGCTCGTGACGCCTTCTGAGCACGGTGGAAGTCGTTGTGAACGCTCGCCTTCGTGCCGTCCTCGCGCACGAGGTTGACCACGATGTGAATGTGGTCATTGCCGTTCTGACTGACCCCGTGGCGGACGGCAGCCCACCGTGTCGGAGCCTTCGTCCCTTCGGCGTCATCGAAGTCCATCAGCTTCACAAAGTCGTTGGCGATCGCATTCCACTGATCGTCCGTCAGCATGCCCTCTTCGGCGCGCAGCGACAGCGAGCAATGCCACACGTGACCGCCCGCAACCTCCGTACCAAACGCCTGCTTGGTGCGGTCGAGGTGCCGCGCGATCGCGAGTGCAGAGTCACGTCCAAGCTCGGTGTCTGAGTGCCACGCCATGATCGCGTCATCGCCTGCGACAACGTGCGGCTCCGTGTGCTCGTTGTGGCGACCCGCTCCCGCGAGGTACGTCAGCAATCCGGACATGCGATCGCCGCGCACGACGTTCGGCATCATGCGCGGACTCCGAGCTGATCCACTACCTCGTCGATCTGCTCCGCAGTGCGTCGCACCACGGCGATGGTGTGCCGCAGCTCGTCGCGCAGCTCGACGGGCACGAACCCCTCGGCGTTCGTTGCGCGTGCGATCTGATTGAGGTTGTTACCGACGCTCGCGAGTGAACGGTGCAGCCGGAACAGGTCGGCAAGCTGCTCGCGTCGAGCTGTCGCCGTCTCCCCCGTCTCCTGTGCCGTGGCGCGCTCCACCAGGTAGCGCGGAATCGTCACGTCCTGGGCGAGGGCTGCGCGGTACAGCACGCCCTCTTCCTCGGGCGACACCCAGACCTCATGCCTGATCGTCCGACCGCCCTTGACGTTCTGCCGCCGCCTGCCCTTGGGCGTGCGGCGTTCTGGCGACTCGTTCGCCATACCAACACCACCTCTCTCATGCCCAGCGCAGCGACCCCGATCGGGGACCACACGTCCAGTGTGCCGCATCCGCGACCCCGTGTCGAGGATCAAGCCCCAGTTACCCCGGGTAACTGTATAGCTTGCTCCGTCTGGGACTCCTCAGAGGCCGCACCCGACGACAGGAGGGGGTGGAAGCGGCTACGCCGCTTCGGAGCCTCCCCGCGCTGCGCGCGCTCTGGTGTTTGACGGAACCGATACATACACTATGGATATGGCTAAAACACTCTCCGTTGAAGAAGCAGAAGCACGCGCGAACCAGCTCCAGCAGGAGCGGTTGAGCGCCATTCGGGGCCTCGCGGAGGCGCGTCAGAACGTCGTCGACGTGCGCGCCGACGCGGACCGCCGCCGCGCCGAGCTGGAGCGCGAACTCGCCGCCTCGGTGAGCGACGCTGAGCGCGACGACGTGCTGCGATACAACGCCGCGCTGTCGGCCGGATGGACCGACGCGGAGCTGCGCAAGATCGGCTTTGATGAGCCGGACAAGAAGCAGCGCACGCGCAAGCGCGCCGCGCGCAAGCAGACGTCCTCTCAGTCAGCTCCAGCGTCCGCGAACGGGTCAGAAGGTGGCGGCTCCGACCTCGTATAGTCCCGCACATTGCAGACCCCGCATCCGGCTTTCGGTGCGGGGTCTGTTGCGTCTCCCCGCGTCGCGGGGTTGCACTCCGTTCCACGGCCGTCAAGGGCGCTACGCGTCCCTTCGGGAGAGCCCTGCGGGCTCCCCTTGACCGCCCCTCCACTCCGTGCAAGGCGGCAAGTGTTCGCCGAAAGCAGGCAGCTCGGCGCATGCGCCGAACTGCTCACTTTCGGACGACACTAACCAAGGGAGAGGACGTCACGATGAGCACTCTGGTTGCGTTCACGACGATCACGACAACACTGCCGACGCTGGACGACTCGCGAGGCAATCTGCTTCGGAAGGTTGCTGAGCGCGATCAGCAGCTCGCGGATCACGGGCGCTACGGTTACCACCTGCTGAACACGGTGACGGTCACGGGGGCGGAGTTTGTGACGGTGATCGACACGCTCTCGAAGGATGCCGATTGAGCGTTTAGGAGCGCTCGGGTCCGTTCGTCGATGAGCCCCGGTCGGAGACTGTCGGGCGCGCGACCGCGGCGCGCTGTTGCGTGCGCGCCAGGGCGGTGTCGACGAGCGTGGCGCTGCGTGAGCTGCGGGACTTGTCGACCTCGACTGTCGCCTGCGCAGGACGCCCCTCGGCGTCTGCTGCGCGCGCCTCTTCGGCGGTCGTGCGGAACACGCGATATCGGCCGACTGCGGGGCACTGCTCGGCTAGGGCGCGTGCTGCGGCCTCCGGCTTCGATCGGCCTCCAGGTCCATCGAACACGTCGCGCGCATACTCGCTGGGAACCCATCGGCCTCCGAGCGAATCACCGCCGTCTAGGGCGGTTGTGTAGGCATGCTCCCAGCGGCCGCGGATGCGCTCTTCGGACAGCTCGTAGGGAACCTCGACGTCGATCACGCGGACGTCGTATCCGGCCGCGGCAAGGCGCTGCCCGAGCGCCAGGGCATCCGCCTCGTTGCTGAGCACGGTGTCGATCACGATGTTGTCGCCCGCGGCGATCGCGTCGGCTCGCAAGCTCTTGGCGAGGTAGGACGATTCCTCGTGCACGAGGGATGCCAGCTCCAGCGGGTAGAACCTCTCCCCCTGCGCCTCACGCTCGCGAATGGCATCAGGCATCAGCCACGTGTCGTAGCTCCCGTCCTGCTGCGCCTCGCGCAGGAGCGACCGCTTGAACTCGTCCGCGTCGATCACGAGGTACTTCCCTCGGTGCTCTCCGAGCACGTCGGCCAGGACAGTGCTCTTGCCGGCGCCGGGAGGGCCGGCGAGAACGATCGCGCGGTACTGCTGCTCCACGTCGGGAGCCGCGGCGCGCGCTTCGTCGATCAGTCGTTCGTGGAGAAGGTCGCGCGCCAGTGTCGGCTCACCGCCGACCCACCACGCGGGGTTGTTCGTCGTGGCGGTGGGGGCATCCTTCGAGAGTGCCTGGCCAGGTTTGGACAGCTCGCGCACGGTATCCATGTGGCGAGCGACTGCATCGGAAACCACGCTCTAGTCGCCGTGCCGATCGTGAGCGTGGACCTTCCCGCTGCCCTTGCTGACCTTCACAACTTTGCCGCTCGGAAGGCTGACGGCGTGGATCTTGCCGGCGCGGCTGCTGCGCTCGGAGAACCCTCCACGAGGGCCCTTCACTTCGAGCTGCACGCCCTTCTTGGTCTTGATGAAGAAGCGGCCGTTCTTCTCGGTGACCTCTCCCCCGCCGACCGCCGTGGCGATTTCTCGAGCGGTGTCGCGCGCGCGATCCTTCGGCGAGACCTTACGCGGTGCGGGCGCTTCCTCCGCAGCCGGTGCCGGCGTGGCTGTGGAGTTGTGGCGGCGGTTGAACACTTCCTCGTAGACATCGTTCTCGATGAGCCCGCGACGTCGCGCGTCACTAACTTCGGACCAGGTGCCGGCCGGGTCGACGATGAGAGAGTCATACCCGTCTGTGCGGCCGCCTTCGACGTAGGGGAACCGTGTGAGTTCGTCGACGAGCTGCGCGCGGTCGATCAGACCGCCCGCGTAGCGCTGGCAAATCTCGTAGGGCGTCGCCCCGGAGAATCCGTCCAGCGGCATCGTGACCTTGGCGGCCGTGCGGAGCGCGCTGAGCACTGACGGCTGCGCGATCCCGAGCCATTTGGAGATCTGCGTCTGGCTGTAACCGCACTCTTCGAGCCGGCGCAGCTCGCGCCGGTAGTCCAGCTCGTCCATTTCCTTCCGGCGGCGGGCGCGCATTGCCGCTCGCGCCTCGGCCGGAACCTCTGCGATCGTCATAACGATCACCTCCTATAGAACATTCTATAAGAGACGGTTAGCGGGGTCTAGCGGTTGAGCGCACGGCGAACACTGGTGGCCCCAACTCCGAGCACGCGGGCGATGCTCTCCCAACTCTGCTGCTCCGCGCGCATGCGCTCCGCCGTCGCGATCCGTTCGGGCGTCATGACGCTCGGGCGGCCGCCGACGCGGCCCTGGGTCCTGGCGTAGTCGAGGCCGCGGGTCGTGTTCTCTCGGATCGTGTCGACGCGGAGCTGCGCGAACACGGCGACGATGCCGTAGAGGGCGCGGCCCATCGGTGTCGTGGTGTCGATCATCGGCTCGGTGAGGCTGACGATGTTCACCTGTCGGGCGTCGAGGTCCTGCAACGTCTCGATCAGGATGCGCTCACTGCCGGCGAGCCGGTCAAGCCGGCGCACTTTGAGGGTGTCCCCCGGCCGGAGGTAGTCGAGGCAGGCAAGCCACTGGGGGCGGTCTGCGACACGGCTGGATTCGCCGTGGTCAACGAACACTCGTTCGCAGCCAGCGGCGCGCAGCTCAGCCTCCTGCGCGTCCGGGTTCTGCTCGCGCTTGGAGACTCGGGCGTAGCCGACTTCGTGTGCCATGCCGAAAACGGTACTGCCGATGTTCCGGCGTGATTCTGTTTCGGCAGGGGGTTTCGGCGGATCATTTCTCGGCGTGTCGCGAACCTGGTCGTCGACGTCGACGAGGCCGCCGAAAACGATCGTTTACGGCTGAGCCCGCAGCTGAGTTGACCTACCATACCTATGGTAGGTATATTTGAAATGTGCCAACCAAAATCGAACTTCTCGATCACGCAGTTGAAGTACTTCGCCGCGGCGATGCCCTCACCCTCGATGCAGTCGCTCGCGAGGCGGGGTTGACGAAGCCCGGGGTGGTCCACCATTTCGGCACGAAAGAAGTTCTCACTGTCGCAGTCGTGAACCGCATCATCGACCGCTGGGAAGCGGATCTGCATACTCGGGCCTCGACGGATGCCGAGCCGATCGACAAGCTGCGCGCGTACGTCGACTACGCACTCAATGGCGACTTCGACTCCAGCGATCTCGCCCTGCTCGCGGACGTGAACCTGCGGGAGCGGTTGTCTGCGCTGTGGGCGGAACGCCTCACCCCGTGGCTCGGCACCGACATCGACACTGACCCGGCGAGCCGCGCATCACTTCGAGCCGCCCGCCTGCTGGCCGACGGCGCGTGGTTCAACGCTGCTCTCGGCATCCCCACCGTCCGCGACGACGAACGATCCGTCCTGCGCGCGATCGCCCTGCAACTCGTGAATGAAGGAGACCCCCAGTGACCAACAAAGCCAAAGGCTGGCTGTTCCTCATCGGCGCGATCGCCGCAGAGGTCACCGGCTCACTATCTCTCAAGGGGGCGCTCGACGCACCCGCCCTCTATGCACTCGTCGCAGCCGGCTACATCGGCGCCTTCGTGTTCCTCAGCCTCGTGCTGCGCACCGGCATGGCCCTCGGCGTCGCATACGGCATCTGGGGAGCCTCCGGGGTCGCACTCACGGCGCTCCTCTCCCTCATCATCTTCGGCGAACCGCTCACGCTCTTGATGGGCATCGGCATCGTCGTCGTCATCGCCGGAGTGCTGTGCGTCGAACTCGGCGCACAGGCCGGTCACAAGAAGAAGGCAGAGGTCGCGTGATGGTCTGGCTGTTCCTCATCGGCGCAATCATCTTCGAGGTCGTCGGCACGCTCTCCCTGCGTATGGCCGTCGACAAGAAGCGGTGGTACGTCGGCGTGGCCGTGGGCTACGTCCTCGCATTCACCATGCTCAGCCTCGCCCTCGCCGGCGGCATGGCGCTCGGCGTCGCCTACGGCATCTGGGCCGCATCCGGCGTCGCACTCACCGCCATCCTCAGCAAGTTCCTCTTCAAAGAGCCCTTCACCTGGCTGATGGGCCTCGGCATCGTCCTCATCGTCGGTGGCGTTCTCTGCATTGAACTCGGAGCCGTCCACTAACCCGGCGATCGTTTACAGCGGGGCTACCAAACGTCGGTCGGGTCAGAGATTCGCTGACATGCTCCCTGCCATACCCAGCACCGCAGCTTGTCGCCGTCGATCGTCACCTGGACGCCCACGGCGTCGGCCGTCCAACGTTTCACCTGGACGACGCACCGGACGTTCGTATCCCCGAACTGGAGCCAGGCGTGACCCCATATCGTCATCTGCTCGGGAACGATGGTGAGCGGCTGCGCATGCAATCGAAGCTGGAGGGAATCGAGGGTGCGCAGCGGCCCGCGCTTGCGCGCCTCGCGCAGCTCTCGCTCTTCGCCCCTCTGCGCCGGCAGATGCGGGTAGCGCTTGTTCGTTCCCACTGAGACATCGTTACGGGAACATCAGACGTCGAGCGTGGCTACTTCGCCTCGGGCGTCCCGCAGTTGGGGCATAGGAGGTAGCCGCCGTCCTCGTCGACGAACTCGAACACGTCGCGGCACCGCGAGCAGTTGATCTTGCCCTGGTGCATTCGCCATGCGTCGACGTAAAACCATGTTCCGTCAATGCCCGGGTAATGGCTCAGCTCGCTGTTGGTGGGACGCCGTGCGGGGAGTCCCGTGTTGTGACCGACAACGGTCGCACCGGACCTGCGGTAGAAGTCCGCGCTATTGTTCCGGTCGTCCACGAACCCATCGAGGTAGCGGCCACCATGAGGAAGAGCCCAGTACGCGGCCTCTGAAAGCAGCTCTCGGCCGATACCGGACCCGCGGGCCTCAGGCAGCACGAAGAGGGCGGCGAGGATTCGGTGTGTTGTCGCGAACTGCCGCGCGGCGTCGGGCTCTTTCGATATCAGCTCGTCGGACACGAACGGCTCGACCACGGCGCCGCCCAGCATCATCCCCCGGTCATCACTCGCACCGATGATGATGCTCGGCTCAGGGTGGGTGTCGTCTCCGAAGATCCTCCGGAGCTGCGCCGCTCTTCGCCGGTCGTCGGCCGCCACCATGTGCGGGGGCGCATAGCCGATGATGAGCTGCGCCGCGACGGTCTGCACAATCTGCCTGGCCTGCGGGGTGTCAATCCGTCCTACGCCCATCTGTCCTACTCGCTCTCTACCTGCACGGTTGTCTCTGGCGACACATGGCTGAATGTGCCAGCCGGGGCCTCAAGAATCGCGTCTACGACGCCCGGGGACGCCTCACTGGGGCATGCGTCCGTCGAACACGGCTGGAGCGTCACAACGCCCGTCACGCGCCCGTCGCGGATCCACACGACGTCGAGCGGCACACGGGTGTCCTGCATCCACACCTCCGTGCGCTGTGCGTGCTCGAGCGGGAACCACATGCCGGTGCCCTCCGGCACGCTGTCGCGCCCGCTGAGCCCTTCGCGCTGCGCGTCGGCGCTGGTTGCTTGCTCGGCGGTGATCGTCACCCCGTCGATGGTCACGCGCAGCTCGTCGGTGCCCGCTGAGCATCCGGCGAGTATCGCTACGAGAACGGCGGCCGCCGCCGCCGCTCTGAACGTACGGAGCATGGAGCTATGCCGCTTGGAAGGTGACCACTCCGCCGGACAGGACAAAGATCAGTCCCGCAGCGATGAAGCCAACGATGCCAATGACGAGACTTCCCGTCTTGGGTTCCATAACGCTTCTCGTGGCGAAGGAGTAGATGACAAGGATCACGGACGCGACGGCAGCCACGATCGCAACCCACTGGATGATGTTGTCCAGGTTCTCAAGCATTGCGGTTCTCTTTCGTCACTCCAGCGGCCGGCCCACGGGGCCGGTGCCGGGAGGCATCGGGTCGAAGTGTTCGCCGTCGTTGAATTCAYGCTCCAGCGACTCAACGAGGCCCATCACGCCGTGCAACTGCATATCGGTCATGGTCCGCCAGCGGTACTTGTCGCGGCCGGCGAAGAACGCGGCGCGGATGCGCCCGGCCTGGTCGCTGTCCGCGTAGTAGTTCATCTTCGGGCGCGGCGGCATCTTCGCTGCCACTCCCCCGGCCTGCGTCGGCGCGGGGGCCGGCGCTGCGGGGGCGACTGCAGCCGGGGTCGGAGTCGGCTGTGCCGCCGGCACTGCCTGGGTGTTGACGGGCGTCTGCCCGCTGAGCGCGGACGTGCGGCGCTCGGTTCGCTTCGTGGCCATGTTCTTAGTTCCTTCCGGTGAGCTGCGTGAGGTATCCGTCGTAGATTGCCGCGAGCTCGCGCCAGTCCGGGCCGCCCTCATCGAGTCCAAGACCTTCCTCAGTGGCGTCCGAAATCGATTGGCGCTTCGGAACAGGCGGGCTCAGCAGCGAGAGGCCGCGCGCCTCGGCCGCCGCCTCGATTTCGTCGGCCCAGTGGCCGCCGCCGACCGTCCGCGCCTCGTGCTGGTTGAGCACGACACCGGCGACGCGCAGCCGGGGGTTGTAGCTCTGCTGCACCTGCGTGATGGTGTCGAGCAGCTTTGCGAGCCCGTTGGCGCTCCAGAGCTTCGTCTGGGTGACCACGAGCGCGCCGTCAGCGGCCGTGAGCGCGTTGATGACGAGCTGGTCGAGGTTCGGGCCACAGTCGATCAGGATGAGGTCGTAGTCGCCGCGCAGCGGCTCCAGTGCGCGGCTCAGCCGACCCTCTCGGGATGCTCCAGCTACGACGAGCTGATCGCGCACGACGCCGAGCGTCTCCCCCGTGGTCGGCACGACGTCGAGGCCGTCCCAGATTCCCGGCACGATGACGTCTGCGATGGTGTCGGGCGCGTACTCGCTGAGCACGTCGGCCAAGCCCGGTTCCGTTTCCCCTACGTCCTCGGTGAGCACGCTCGTGATATTGCCCTGAGGGTCGCTGTCGACGACGAGAACGCGCAGGCCGGCGAGCACGGCAGCACGGGTCAGGTGATAGAGCGTCGTCGACTTGCCAACGCCGCCCTTCTGGTTGCAGGCGGTCAGGATGATTGCCTGGCGCGTGGTGGTCATGGTCACGGGTTCCTCCCGGGTCGGATGATCTGAGTGTATCCCCATTAGGGACAATGCCTCTATTGGGTATGAGGAAAGGAGGGGAGCACGCGGAGCACTCCCCTCCCGGGCGCGGTCACTCGGTCGTGCCGCTGCGCTCCACGGTCACCGACTGGAGGTGCAGGCTCACGCCGACCTCATCGGCTCGGACTTCGTGCTGGATGCGCTCTTCGCCGCCCTCGGGGCGGTAGATGGTCGTGCGGTACTCCCCCGCGAATGTGATGCGGATGTTGCCGGAGCGCTCCGCGGCCTCGACGAGGTTCACCGCCTGGTTGCCCTGCACGGACACGTCGTAGCCGATCGTGCCGCCGTCCTCGTAGTTGCCGTCGTCCTTGCGGATACGGTCGGTCACGAGCACGCGAGCGTAGGTGTACGGCTTGCCCTTGTCGTTCTCGCGCAGGACGGGAGTCGCGGCGAGGTTTCCGGTGCGGGTGATGTAGCTCATGGTGAGCGGTTCCTTTCTCTCTGTGTTGGGGGTAATGCCGGTATTAGTACCAGTTTGCAACGGGTCAGAGCCCGTAGCGGTTGATGGTCATACGGTGCCCGTCCATCTGGGCGGGGTAGAACACCCACTCGATGCCGGAGCTGGTAGGCGGCTCGAACCGAACACCGCGAACGGGGCTGCCGGTGGTAATCGGTGCCAGCTCGTCGAGGACGGTGAGGGGCTTGGCATAGAACTTGCCGTCGAGGGCCGTCAGCACGTCCCCCTCCCGCAGGTCTGCCAGCTTGGTCACGATCAGCTCCTTCATGTTGTGTACCTCCATTGTACCTAATGCCTCTATTAGTGGCAATGCCGGGATTGGTTATCAGTCCTCGCGCGGGAGCATGATCGTCACGACGGGCTCGGCCTCGTCGCCGGGGCCGATATGCAGGGCCAGCTCGATCAGCTCGGCTTCGTTCCACTGCCGGCCTCGGTCCTCGTTCGGGATGCGGAACACGCGGAAGGTAACGCGATCGCCTCCCGGGGCGTTGCCCGCGGCGATGCCGGCCATGTAGAGCACGTCCCACAGCCGCCCGTCCTCATCCTGGGGCTCGGGCCWGTCGTCGTCCCACTCGACCGCCTCGGCCCATGCTGCCTTGGTGAGCGCGACGGGGATGCGGAAGCGAGCTTCGCGGGCCATGTGGCTGACGTCCACCAGGTCACCATCCGCTAGTGCGTCCTCGCGGGTGCGGCTGTGGATCACGCTGCCGAAGTAGTTCTCGATGCTCATGCTGTCCTCCTGTACCTAATGCCTCTATTTATCCGGCGGGACAATCCGCGGTTTTTCGCGCGTCTTGGTCTATGTCTCTATTGTATCTAATGCCTCTATTAGTGGCAAGGGTCATTCTCCGCGCGCGCGACGGCGGGCGAACTCCGCGATCTGCTCGGGGGTGTAGTTGGCCTTCATGTACCAGTGATTCGTCTGCTGTTGCCAGAACTCGACGTCTCGACGCAGCTGCTCGACCTCGGCCTGCAGTCGGGGAATCTCTTGGCGCATCCAATTGAATGCCTCCCACGAAACGGGGCCCCGCTCGTCCTGCTGTTCTTCGCTCATCGGTCATCCCATGTGTGCGGCGATACGGTCGATTTCGATGGGGTTGAATCCTGCCCAGTGGTCCTGATCGTCGACGACGACCACGGGAGCCTGCGCGTACCCGAGATCCTTGACGTACTCGAGCGCAGCGTCATCCTGGCTGAGGTCCACGACGCGGTAGGGGATGCCCTTGGCATCAAGCGCACGATAGGTCGCGTTGCACTGGACGCAGCTCGGCTTGCTGTATACCGTCAGCTCGTTCTCGATCATGTCCCTCTTCCTCTCTCGATCAATTCGCTGGCTCGTTCCTGATAAGCGGAGCAGTGCCGCAGCAGCAGGGCCGGAACACAACCGCAGGCGGCGGGGGAGAGAATTTCGTCGCGATGTGAGGGAGCGTAGCGACCG
>NZ_JBGFFH010000016.1:0-10920 GCF_056175745.1 Microbacterium sp. LjRoot205
CCCATCAGCGCCGAGACGATACCGGCGCCGCCACCGATCAGGATGACGCCACCGAGAATCCAGCCGAGCGCGCCGGCGTGCTCGCCGCCCTCACCCCGGCGGCTGTTGAAGAACATGCGGATCGCGACAATGACGATCGCGACGCCAGCGAGGGCGAAACCGATCCACTTGACCCAGGAGATAACGGTCGTGAAGCCGCCAGTCCCGGGAGGCTGCACGGGGCCCGGGTCCGGAATTTGGGCCGGAAGCAGTGCCGCTGCCGTGAGCAGGGTGTCAATCAGAGGCATTGGCCTCATCCTTTCTGTTGGGTGTTCGCGAGTGCGGTCAGCTCGTCGACGACGCGACGGACCTCACGCGGGGCGGCGGCCGAGTCGACTTCGCTCGATCGCCACGTCTCAATCCACGGCACCGTCCAGGTGCGCGCGTACCCGCCCGCGACGACCTGCAAGCGGTCGCGCAACGGGCGGGGAAGTCTGCCAGGGGCATCGGCCATGACGACAAGGCCGAGCAGGTCGACGCCCGGGACAAGGCGCGACGCCCACTGCTGTGCGGCCACCTGAGCAGCGGCCAGGCCCCGCAGGTTCGACCGAGCGACCACAACAGCGCGGACGACGCCACCGGCCTGCTGAGGCCAGTGGTGATCCGTGACGGTCGCTCCCGGGATCAGTGCGGCAAGCGTGGACTCACCCGCGCCACCGTGTGCACCGACGATCCAGAGAGGCGACCAGTGGCCGACGTACTGGAAAGGCAGTCGGTCGGCCGCTTCGGGCGCAGGCACGCCGAGCTGCGGAGCAGTCGGACCGGTCGGAATCGCTGACCGCTCGATCAGCGGCTCAACTGGCGTCGGCTCCACAGCTGGGCGACTGACCCACGGATTCCCTTCGCTCATCGTTATGACCCCCCCGATAATGAATTGTGGTCTCCCCCCCACACTAACCCATCTAGCACGATTGGAGCAAGATGAATATGTTTAGGTGTCTCCCCCCAACACCAAACCGTCTACCCATGTTTAGTACGTTCTGTTATAGTCTGGTGGCATGCGAACAAGAGAGCACCGTGTGATGGGCGGCCCCCACGACGCGCTCGATGCCCTCTTCGCGAATCTCCCTGAGACGTTGACGGTCAAGGAGGTATCCACTCTCGTGCGCAAGACCCCGCAGGGGGTCTACAGCATGCTCAAAGCCGGGAAGATCCCCGGCTACGAGGTTGCAGGTGGGTGGATCATCATTCGCGATGAGCTGAAGGACCAGATGCGGCGGGGGTCGACCCGGGAGCAGCAGACAACGGAGGACTGATTCATGCAACGAGTGTGGCCGGCGATCACGGCCGTAGCGCTAGTGGCGCTGACGGCCGTTGGATGCACGAACGCCAGCGATTACCCGAACACATACCCGACAGATACTTTTTCTCCGTCGGTCACACCCAGCATGCCGAACCCTTCCGGCCTCCCGACCGTGCCGCCCGGATACATCGACGAGGACACGGGGCAGACCATCGCCCCGGTCCCTGTCGCCACCTGGAGCGACACAGACCGAACCGCAGCGATCGAGGCGGCGGACGCGGCTATGGCCGCGTTCGCCCGCCCCGCGCTCGATCAGGACACCTGGTGGAAGGAGCTTTCCCCGCTCCTGACACCCCAGGCCCGCACCGACTACGCCTACGTGCAGGCATCCGTCGTACCCGCCAGCCGTGTCACCGGCAGCGGCTCGATCACCGATGACACCAGCGCCATGGTCGTGCACATCGACGTGCCGACCGACGTCGGCCCTTACACGCTCATACTCACGCGCCTCGACGGCGCGAGTCCCTGGCTCGTCGCCCGATTCACCCCGCCCGAGGGCGTGCGCTGATGAGCGACAACAACAAGAAGCTCGGACCCGTCGTCGCGATCCTCGTGCCGGCGCTCCTGCTCGGTGGCATCCTCTCCATCCCTCTCTTCGCCACGGCTGCACTCGCGTGCAACCCCGAGAGCGGGCCAGGAACCAGTGTGAGCATCGACCCCGATACCGTGCCGAACATCGAGGTCGGTGGGTATGGTCACGATCAGCTCGTGAACGCTGCGCACATCATCAAGGCCGGCGCAGACAAAGGTCWGGGCGTGCGCGATCAGACCATCGGCGTCATGACGGCGATGGGTGAATCCTCGCTCGTCAACATCGACTACGGCGACTGGGAGACGAACGGCGTCCGCAACCCGGACGGCACCCCCACGACCTCGATCGGCCTATTCCAGCAGCAAGACGGCTGGGGTACCCCGGCCGAGCGCATGGACCCGTACATCACGTCGACAAAGTTCTACGACGCGATGGTCAAGAAGGTCCCTGACCCCGAGCGACAGGCACTCRCGCCCACTCTCGTCGCTCACCGCACGCAGGTGAACGCCGACCCGTACCACTACGAGAAGTACTGGGACACCGCCGTGCAGATCGTCGAAGCCCTCGCCGGCGTCGACACCGGCCTCACCGAGGGCACCGGCGACCAGGTGTGCAACGGCGAAAGCCTCGTGCCCGGAACCGTCAACAAAGACGGCTGGGCCGCCCCCGCTGCCGGACCGATCAGCAGCAACTTCGGCCCCCGCGAACCCGTCATGACGCCCAACGGCCTCAGCAGCTCCTTCCACCGTGGAACGGACCTCGCCCCCGGCTGCGACGCGCCCATTTGGGCCGCGCAGACCGGCACCGTCGTCGCGACCGGGTTCGGCGTCGGATACGGAGGAAACGGCACCATCGTCATCGACCACGGAGGCGGGGTCGAAACCGTCTACCTCCACATGTACGCAGACGGAATCCTCGTCAAGGACGGAGACAAAGTCGTCGGCGGCCAGCAGATCGCCAAAGTCGGCAGCAGCGGAACCTCATCCGCCTGCCACCTGCACTACGAGGTCCACATCAACGGCGAAGCCGTCGACCCCGAGCCGTTCATGCTCGCAGTCGGCATCACCCTCGGATAGGAGACAAACATGACCAGCGAAGCAGCAAACTTCCCCCGAATCGAAGCCCTCACCCACGAGGACGGAACCGGTGCGCTCATCGTGCAGGGACGACGACACGACGTGACCACGCCCGATGTGCACCAGACCCGCGCCCAGCTCATGCAGCTCGCCGCCGACCAGGCCCGTGCACTCGGCCGGCCCGTGAAAGTCACGACAGGCGGCGTCGAGCCGACCTATCACCTGATCGTCGACGAACACGCACAGGTGAGCGAGGACACCAGCCCACCTGCCGCGACCACTACTCGAGGCGCGGCCCGCGCCGCCGCCCAGGACGTCATCACCGACGTCCCCGCTCCCACGGAAGCTGCGCCGCCTGCAGTCGCACCGTCGCCCGCTCCTGCAGTCGCCGCCGAACCGGCTCCTGCAGTCGATGTGCCGCCGCGGCCGCCGCTGCCCGCACCGACCGCAGCGCCGGCCCCCACAGTCGCACCAGAGGCCACAGGAGCGGCCGCCTGGACGACAGAGGCTCCCGTGACCCGTCGCGAGGTGCGCACGTCGTTCCTCACCCAGGAGCAGATCGAGAAGCCCGCGACGACGGGCATTCGCGGGGCGCTCACCCGTGCCGGCATCCGCATGGCACCCAGCGACGCAGAGCGCGCCGTGCGCGCCGACGAGCGCGCCGTGAGCCAGCACTGGCCTGGCCCCCGTACCATCGCCGTCGTCAACGGCAAGGGTGGCGCCGGCAAGACGCCCGCGACCATCCTCCTGAGCGCGACTTTCGCGCGGTACGGAGGCGCAGGCGTTCTCGCATGGGACAACAACCAGACCCGTGGCACGCTCGGCTGGCGCACCGAACAAGGTCCGCACGCCAGCACGCTGCTCGACCTCCTGCCCCACGCCGAACGGCTGCTCGGCACGGGCGCACAGGCGGCCGACCTCGCCCACTTCGTGCACCACCAGACCAGCGACCGCTTCGACGTGCTGCGCTCCAATCCCACCGCCCGGGCAAACGAACAGCGCATCACGCCGACCGACGTCGACGCGATCCACGCCGTCGCCGCGAAGTACTACCGGCTCATCTTCATTGACAGCGGGAACGATGAGAGCGACCCGATGTGGCTGCGCATGATCGACCTGGCAGACCAGCTCGTCGTCTCCACGACGACCCGAGACGATCACGCGGAAGCCGGCGCACTGCTCCTGGAGGACCTAGCTACACGTGACGCACGCTCCGCCCGTCTCGCGCGGGATGCCGTCACCGTCATCACCCAGGCCGATCCCAAGGCCACCCGTGCCGACATGCAGCACGTCGCCAACGGGTACAGCGCCCTCACGCGCGCCGCGGTGATGATTCCACACGATCCTGCCCTCGTCGACGGGCAGATCACCTACGAGAGCCTGCGACCCGCCACGCAGCGCGCATGGCTCGCTGCGGGCGCAGCGGTCGCCGGAGGCCTCAACGGAGCGCCGCGCGGATGACCGAAGCTCAGAAGGTCGGGACCTGGCCCCGCATCCAGGTCGAGATTCGATCCGAGGCCCAACACGTCTCTGCGGTGCTCCGCATCAACGGAGCACCGCAGGGCTGCGCCTCCCCGACCGTGGAGGGCATGCGGGCTGGCATCATCGCTCGCTGTGCCGCCCTCGCAGACACACTCTCGCGACCCGTCGCGGTCGACGTCGACGAGGCCGGACAGCGCTACCGCATCGCCGTGCGGCCCAACGGCGTCGTCCAGCCGATCGACACCGGCAACACGATCGCTGATGCGTCCCGACTGACCCCCGTCAACGGCCCGTGCCGGCAGTGCCAGCAGCTCGTCATCATCACCGCTGCCACGTGCGGCGCATGCGGCAGCGAACAGCCGTTGCGCGTGGAGCTCAGCGACACTCCCCCACGCTCTCCCGTTTCTCCGCCCCCGGCGACTCAGGCCACCGTGCCCGCCGCGATTGCCCCGGAATACCGCCGCACAGCTACGCCGCTGCCCGAGGTCGATGAGCACACCGTGTTCGTCCGCGCACCGCGGCCGCAGCTAATCGTGCAGCTCGACAGCGGCGAGACGATCACGACGCCGGCTCCGGCCGTTCTCGGCCGCAACCCCGACGCGATCGACGGGCACACTCCCGTGAAGCTCCCCAGCCCCGGCCGCGAAGWCTCGCGCACCCACGCGCTCGTCGACGTCGACGACGCCGGCAGGCTCATCGTCACCGACCACGGCTCCAGCAACGGCACATACGTCGACGGCCAAGCCCTGTCCCCCCACACGCCGACGATCATCGCCGCCAGCGCACGTCTTCAGCTCGGAGACACCACCGTGCAGCTCCAGAGCCGCACCGGCCGCGAACAACCCTCAACCCAAGGTTGACCCCCCCGGCGTGTCACTCTGACGTTAACCATTGGCATAGAACTACGCTCGCTCACATGGCCCCTCGTCGACGTCCTCGCGGCTCACTGGTAGACCCAGTGCCGCTCGGCTACGTCGTCGAGCGCAGCGCGAAAGAACGGCTTGACCGCCTCGCGGATCAAGCAGCTGTCTCGTCGGCCGTGATGTTCGAGCACATCATCGAGCACCTGGAGCTGACCAGTCGCGGCCTGCCCGTGACCTGGCCAGAGCAGGAGCTTCACGACGGGGAGCTGCCTATCGACGCCGCTTAACGAGATGAGGCCCGCCAGGGGCGGGCCTCGAAACTCGAAGTGCCTCATCTGTCGAAGTTTGGCGACAGGAACAGATGAAGGCGATGTGAGGAAGAACCGGCCGGGAGCCGGGGCTTCGTTGTACCTACCCATGCCAGGAAGGTGACTTCATCATAACGCCCAACGCCGCCTATTTCCACGCGCAATCGGCTCCGACACGCCGCGACGTGTCCCCCAAACGGCCGACAGGCCCCGCCGAGCCCGTGCACGACCGGTCAACCGTTGACCGGCCTCCGGCCCGCCGAGGAACCCGCGGGCCGCGCAACCGCGGCCGCGGGCTCATGCTCACGCCCCAGGAGGGCGTCTACGCCGCTGTGCCGGTCTGCCGGCCCTCCGACTGGCTGCACGCCGTGGAGTTCGCTCTGGCCCTCCCCAGCGTGGAGGCTCTACGTCGCCGTCTGCGCGTCGCAGGCCCCAGCACGGTACTTTCAGCCGCGCGGCAGTGGGCAGCCGCCGCAGACCGCTCCACAGGCCGCGACGTCGCCATTTCCCACGCCACCGTCGCTGAACGCATCGGCTACGCCGAAGCCACAGTGAAGCGCATCATGCGCTTCCTCTCCCGGCTCGGCCTCGTCGTCGAGTGCGCCCGCGGCCGCAACCGCCTCTCCCTCGACGAGCTGGCCGAAGCTCGTGCGCTTGGCGCAGAGCACCAGCGCGCAGCCGCCTCCACACGAGCGCTCACGATCCCTCACTCTGTGGACGGCACCCCCCTACCCCTCTCGGGACCAGTTAACGAAACCTCTCCCGTTACAGAGAACTCACCAAAGCGCGCCCGAGGCGCGCGAAAGGCCGGCGCTCCGCGCCGACCAGCTATGACAGGAGTGGTTGAGACGGTCGAGGCCCAGCCTCGTTGGCCGTTCGCGGTCCAACAGTTCGCCGCGCAGCTCGTCGACCGGTTGCCCCGGCTCCTGCGGACCCCCCGCGCGCAGCCGCAGCGCGTCTACGTGCGGACACCGAACGGTCGCAGCGACGCCGTGTGGATCGGCGGCCGCCACATCGGCCAGGTGTGCGACGCGATCGCCAGGCATCGCCTCGTCGAGCGCGGCTGGACCGCGCACCAGGTCCTCGAACACGTCGACCGCTACCGTGCCGGCATGCGGGCCGACGTCGAGCCGGCCGAGCAGCGCGATCCGCTCGCCTGGTTGTTCTGGCTCATCGGCAAGACGATCGCCGTCGACGAGCTGGCACCCCGCGCTCGAGCGGAGGCCGAGCGCGAGCGGCACCGTGTCGACTCCGCCGCTCGACGAGCTGCGGATGCCGAGCTACGCGAGCGCATCGCGGCCCAGCAGCCCGAAATCGACGCGATCCTGGCACAGATGCACCGCCAGTTCCCGCGCACCCCCAAGGTGCGCCGGCCCAAAGCCTGACCCGCCCCACACCGAGCGGCCGCCTGACCACCTGTGGACGACCCGAGCTGACGCGGGCTCCACTCGCCCACAAGGATGGACAGCCGACCTCAACACCAGGGGGACGGCCTGACGGCCGCAGATCCTTCGCGCCCTGCGGGGCGCCGTTTTTTACCGTGAAGCCTGCGGCAGTCTACGGTCGGTCACGCTCCACGCAAGCCCCGCGAGCGGGGCCGGCTCCCCCGAGACTTTCCGACACGCGGTCGCTGCGCTCCCTCACATCGCACCGGAAACTCTCWCCCCCACCGCACTCCGTGTTGACGCTGCGCACGCCCTCCCTGACCGGCACATTCGTGCCTTCACGGCAAAAAAACGTGGAGGGGAAAGGGATGAACATGACCACCACGACCACGCCCGGAACCATCGAGCACATTGACCCCCAGACCATCGACGTGGCGACGAACGTGCGCACCGAAGCCACCCTCGGGAAAGAGTTCGTCGACAGCATCCGCGCAAATGGCGTCCTCCAGCCCGTCGTTGCCTACCGCGACAGCGAGGGCGTGCACGTCCGCTACGGCCAGCGCCGCACCCTCGCCGCCCAGATGGTCGGCCTCGCGACCATGCCCGTCTACGTCGTCGACGTCGACGACACGGACACCGCCCAGCGCATCATCGAGCAGTTGGTCGAGAACGACCAGCGCGAAGCGCTCGGAGAGGGCGACCGACTCGACGCCTGGCGGCAGTTGGAGTTGGAAGGACTCAGCGCTACGCAGATCGCGAAGCGCACCGGCACCAAGCGCGACACGATCAAGACCGGCCTGACTGTCGCCTCCAGCGACACCGGCACGCGACTCGTCGCAGAGGTCGGGCTGACCCTCGACCAGGCCGCGACGCTGATCGAGTTCGAGGACGACCCCCAGGCCGTCGCTGACCTCACCGAGATTGCCGGGAGCCAGCCCGACTACTTCCCCGTCGCCGTGCAGCGCGCCCGCAACGAGCGAGCCGCCGCCGTGCTCCGCGAGAAGGTCGAGGCGGAGGTAGCGGCCAAGGGGCACCGCATCCTGTCGTCCTCCCCGAGCTGGGAGGAAGCGACCCCCTACCGTCTGCACCAGGTGACCGACGAGGGCGGCAACCGGATCACCAGCGACTACGTGGAGGGCAAGACCGGTATCGCGGCGCACGTCCGCGCGTGGGATGCCGAGCAGTTCGAGGTGACGTACTACGTCGACGACCTCGACGCCGCAGGGCTCATCCTCCGCCCCGGTGCCACCAGTGGCGCGGCGAAAGGCCCGATGACCGACGAGCAGAAGGCCGAGCGTAAGACGCTCATCGCCAACAACAAGGAATGGGACGCCGCAGAGGCGGTGCGCCGCGAGTGGGTCGCCGCGTTCCTGGCCCGCAAGACCCTGCCGAAGGATGCGATGAGCGTCGTCGCCACGATCCTGGCCACCGGAGGCTACGACCTCGGCCAGTCCATCGGACACGGCAACGGCCAGGCCCAGGAATTCCTCGGCGTCGAGCGCGGCTACGGCGACAAGCTGGCCGAATATCTCACCGCGCACCCGACCCGCGCCGCGCACGTCGCCGTGGCGATCGTCCTCGGCGGCATCGAGCAGCAGACCAGCCGCGACACCTGGCGCTCTCCCCGGAGCGAGACGGCGACCTACCTCCAGACGCTCCAGACATGGGGATACCCGCTGTCCCCCGTCGAGAAGATCGCCGCGATGCTCTCAGATGAGAGTTAATAGAGGCAATATCCCCATAAGAGCCAGCCGCCCCGCGCCACCGCGCGGGGCCATGCTGTGCCGCCACGGAGGTCGGCACAGCGACCGGGCCGCCGACAGAGGCCGGCCCGGTCTGAGACGACGGCGCTGCGCGCCGACTGTTCTCGAGCGCGCATCCGCGCGCTGACGTTTTTTGGCCTTGAAGCCTGCGGCAGTCTACGGTCGGCCACCCTCCACGCAAGCCCCGCTGCGCGGGGCCGGCTCCCCCGAGATTTTCGGGCACGCGGTCGCTACCGCTCCCTCTCATCGCACCCGAAATTCTCTCCGCCGCCGCCCTTCGGGTTGTCGCCCCAGGCGGCACTCCCTGACCGGCACATTCGTGCCTTCAAGGCAAAAAAACGAGGTGGAGAGAGGAACGAAGCATGCTGAGCATCACGCACACGCACGAGGCCGGAACGATCATCGAGGGCACTGCCAAGGGCGACGGGTCCGCCGCGATCTTGAAGGCGAACCGCTGGCGCTGGGGTCGGAGCATCGGCGCGTGGTTCGTTCCGAACAGCCGCGACCGTCTCCCCCAGCATCACGTCATCACCCGTACCGCCGCAGCTCTGGAGGCGGCAGGGTTCGAGCTGGCACCGCTGGAAATCGACCTCACGACCCGCAGCACGGCGGAAGTCGAGGCCGGGAAGATTGCCCGCCAGGCTGACCGCGTGGCCGCGCTCGACGCCAAGGCCGACCGGAAGGCCACCAACTCGGATGCCGCATGGAACAAGCACCTGAGCGACGTCGCGCGCCTGCCCGAGGGCGGCGAGCCGATCAAGGTCGGCCACCACTCCGAAGGCCGCCACCGCCGCGCGATCGACAAGGCACACAACAGCATGCGCCGGAGCATCGACGCCCACAACGACGCCGAGGAAGCCGCCCGCCGAGCCGAGGCCGCCGCACACACCACAGACGCCCGCTACAACCTTGTGACCGTCGCCAACCGCATCGAGAAGATCGGCGCTGACATTCGCCRCACCGAACGCCGGATTGTCGCTGACGTGTACGACCGGGAGACGGGATACCGCCCCGCGACGGATGAGCAGAAGGCCAAGCGGGCAGCCGCCTACGCGCCGCAGCTCGACGAGCTGCGCGACCAGCTCGCCTACTGGGAGCAGGTGCGGGCCGACCAGATCGCCACGGGACGCGCGACCGGATACAGCCGCGACAACATCGCCAAGGGCGACGCGGTGAAGGTCCGCGGCTACTGGCACAAGGTCGCCCGAGTGAACGCCAAGACGGTCAGCGTCGAAACCGCCTACAGCTGGACCGATCGCGTCACCTACGCCGAGATTCAGGACCACCGCACCGCCGAGCAGATCACCAAGAACTAATAGAGGCATAAGGGATAAGGGAGATACGACCATGAACACGACCACCGCTACCCCAGCCGCTCAGACCGTCGAGCCGGGAACGCCGTTGCACTGGTTCCTGGAGGTCTGGAGCGGCGACGCCGCCGCCGACGTCGCCAAGGCGCTCACTTGCACCGAGGTCGACGCCCTCGCCGGTCTGCTGCGCTCCTGCGGCCGTACCGCGGCCGCGCTCGAATGGATCAACGCCCACGCACGGAGCGACGAGGAAGGCGACGCGCACCACCGCACGCCCGCCGAGGCGCTGCGCGCCGAGTTCGACGAGCTCGCGGCATCCGTCCCCGGCCTCGACCTCTGCGAAGAGGACCCCGAGACGTTTGGATACGGGCACCTGGTGTTCTACAAGCAGAACGAGGATGCCCGAATCGGGTTCACCGAAATCTGCGACCGTGCCAGCGACGACCCGGAGCGCGAGGTTACCGGATACGAGTGGCTGGCCGATCGCCGCGGCGCAGACGGCGTGACCGTGGTCACCGCATCCGGCAGTGCTGCTCTCGACGACCTCGACACCATCACCGCGGCCGCGTGGACGTGGGCGACCCAGTAGGCCGCCCTAGCCGTGCCCTCCGGGGCACGGCGCGAGGGGAGCAACCCCCTCACACTCCCCCGGCGCCGCTGCGCGTCGGGGCGTGCTCCCCTGCGGGTCGCCGGTATTCATCGGGCTTCGGGCATCGTTCCTGACGCTCCATCATTGCCGCCGCGGTCCTCCACACAAGCCCCTCCGGGGCCGGCTCCTCCAAGATTTTCGCCACGCGGTCGCTACGCTCCCTCACATCGCGACGAAATTCTCTCCCCCGCCGCCTGCGGTTGTGTTCCG
>NZ_JBGFFH010000017.1:0-9972 GCF_056175745.1 Microbacterium sp. LjRoot205
GACGGCGTCCCGGCCGCGCTGATCGAGGTCATCACGCTGGGCCGGACGTTGAAGAAGCGGGCCGCCGACGTGCTGGCCTACGTGCTGGCCTACTTCGACCGCCCCGGCACCAGCAACGGGCCTACGGAGGCGATCAACGGCCGGCTCGAACACCTCCGCGGCTCAGCCCTCGGGTTCCGCAACCTCACCAACTACATCGCCAGGTCCCTGCTCGAGACCGGCGGCTTCAGACCGCGACTACACCCTGGAATCGGATGAGCCTATTTTGACCTCGGACTCCAGGAGAGGTGCATCGGAGCGCGGGGGCGGTAAGCGATCCCGGTGGGATTGTTTTCGCTCTGTACGGTGTCGACCGCGGAGCGCGCTACCCGGTTCGGGGAGGAGGCTGAGTCCGTGAGCGCTGTTCGCGGCCCGCATGAGCTCCTCTATCCAATCGCGATTGATGCGTGGTTCGCGGCTGCCGTGGAAGTGGAACTGTAGCGGCACCGCGGGGTGGATCCACAGTGCGCGGCGTGCAGCTACCTCACCGGTATCAAGGTCCAGCATGAATGGTTCACTACGCCGCAGCTTGTTCATCGCAACGATCCGCAGGTGCGCGAGGATCCGGTCTTCTAAGGGGATGCTGGGCATGGTGCCGTAGATGAACAGACCCAAACTCTTCTCTCTTCCTCCGTTTCTCGTCACCGTATCCGTGTCGCGACTGGGCGCGTTCTGCGGCGGTGATCGACGGCCACGCGTGGCTATCGGATGTGGAGGGCCGCGGGCTGGACCGTGACGGTGAATGAGTCGGTGTCGCCGATCTGCTCGCCGTCGATTTCAAAGGGGCGCGGGCCGGGGAGGGTCACTTCAAGTTTTCGGGCACGGGCGTGGGTGACGGTATCGGTGCTGGTGGTCTCATCAGTACTGCTGATGAGGCGTTTGAGTCCGTTGTCCCACAGCATCGTCTTCAGTGTTCCCGCCCATTGCGCGACGCCTTCTGCGCTGAGCAGCAGGTAGTCCAGTTCACCGTCGGACGGGTCCGCATCGGGAAGCAGGGTAAACCCGCCTTGGAGCGTGCCGCAGTTGGCGATGAGGAGAGTATGCCCTTCTTCGTCGCGGGCGGGCTGGTCATCGACGGTGATGTGGAAGGGGACGACATCGCTGGCGGCGAAAGCACGACCAAGTGACTCGACGTAAGCGAGCCAGCCGGCTTTGTCTTTGAGGTCATCGTCGGTCTCAGCGATCATGTGCGCGTCGATCCCGAATCCCACCATCACCACGAACCCGTGACGCTCTTTGCCGTCGGTCAGGTCCACGTCCACCCAGCCCATGTCCACGTCACGCGGGGTGCCGGTGAGGGCTCGAGTGAAGGCGGCGGGAATGTCGTTCAGGGGGACGTCGAGGTTTCGGGCGAGGAGGTTCCCGGTGCCCAGCGGGACGATGCCCAGTTCGATGGGCGACTGGATGTCGGCGAGGTGCTCGGCGACAGCACGGACGGTACCGTCACCACCGGCGACGACGATGAGGTCCGGTTCGGAGGCGACCGCGCGGCGGGTGGCGTCTCCGCCGGGATCGCTTTCGGTGGTCTCCCACCAGGACACCTCGGGAGTGGTGTCCTCCTGAAGGGACACGGTGAGCCCTTCGCTGAGGGTGTCTTTGTCCGTCTTGGACGGGTTCCACACGATGGCGAGTCGACGGGTCATGGGTGGGTCCTTTCGTGGGAACGGCGCAAGCCGGCCGCGCCTCGGGCTGGCGTGCGACCGGCTTGCGTGTTCCGAGTGCCTATTCGGCGTGCTCGTCTTCTTCGGGTTCGAAGGTGGACGCGTTGCCGGTGTGGCCGGCGGCGATGCCGCCGGGGTGGTTGGGGATCGTTCCGTCGCCCCCGAGCCCGCCCGGTTTGGTGGTGCCGTCGGAGTCGTTTGTGGGGGTCTCCGCCTCGGGACCTTCCACGGAGGTGTCCTCTGACAGCGGCTTGTCGTTCTCGGTCATCGTGGGATCTTTCTGGACGTTGATATTCTCGAGGGGAAGGTGGGGAGGACCCGCGGGGGGCACGTTCCTCCCCACCCGGCTAGTTACTTGAGTTCGTCCTTGACGTTCTCAGCGGCCTTCTTGACCTTCGCCTCTGCCTGGTCGGCGGCGCCTTCGGCAGCGAGCTTGTCGTTGTCGGTGGCGTTGCCCAGCTTTTCCTTGGCCTTGCCGGTGAGGTCCTGCGCGGCGTTCTTGATCTTGTCGTCGAGTCCCATGTCGGGTTCCCTTCCCTTGTGGTGGTGCACCGCGTGTGCGGGGCGTGTGTGGTGGTCAGTCGTCGTCGGAGTTGATGACGGCGTCTTCGGCGGCATCCATCGCCGCCTGGCCCTCTTCAGGGGATTCGGATCCCGCTGATGCTGCGGAGTCGTCATCTACCGAGGCGTCGTCCTCGTCATCGCCCTGCGTGGAGCGGTCTATGCGCGAATCGTTCATGTGGTCTCCTGTCAGTTGTTGTGGTGATGAGCGGGTTTGCGTGCACGCCGGATCAGCCCGAAGGGTTTTCGAGCGGGCGACCTTCGTCGTCCGTGGTCTCAGGGAGAGGCTCGCGAGGCGTGTTGGAGTCCTGTTCCTCGCCGGCATCGTCGGCGGGCTTCGAGTCGTGCTTTTGGCTCGACATGCTCAGCTCCGGTGGGTGAGGCGGTGCAGCAGCCCGGCGACAGGACGTTGCTGTTCGCCCTGTTGTGCGCCAAGCACGATGAGAACACCGGTGAGGGCGGGGAGAACCCACTGCACGACACGCTGTTGGCGTTGCGCGGAGGTCACCTCCGGCGACGCTACCTCGTCAGCTTCGGTGACGCCCTCGCCACCTTCGTCTGCATGCTTGGCGATCTTGGTGCCGAGGATCCCGGCGTACAGGGTGGCAGCGGCAGCGGCAGCGGTGAGAGCGAACTTCACTTTCGTGTTCGTTCGGGATCCCGGCTGAGCGGTCAACCGTGACTTGTTCCCAAGGATGAGGCCGGCCCCGCCGATGCCGTGCGCGATGATCGCGGCCAGTTGGACGGGCGCCCACTTGGCCCACCCGATGGAGGACAGTCGCAGACGCTCCGCGGGATCGGTGGCTTTCGCGGTTCCGCCGTTGAGGCCGACGGCGCCCATCAGGGTGCCTCCGAACCATGCGGCCAGCCCCACGTCGTGCAGGGATCGAACAAGAGTGTTGCGACCGGTCATGGTGCGGTTCCTATCGGTGAGTGTGAGCTGTGAGCAAGGTGCGGTTAGGACTTGGCTTTACGGCCGACGAAGAAGCCGTAGATCAGGAGGACGATGAGCGATCCGCCGATGGCGAGGAGCCAGGTCTGCAGGGAGAAGAACTCCTCCAAGGGGGCGTTGAACAGCACGCTTCCCAGCCATCCGCCCAGGAGGGCGCCAACGACGCCGAGGAGGAGGGTGATGAACCAGCCGCCGCCCTGTTTGCCGGGGAGGATGAGTTTGGCGATGGCGCCGGCGATAAGGCCGAGGAGGAGAAATCCGAGGAATCCCATGGGGTGTCTTTTCTGTGCGGGGTTGCGACGGGTCAGTCGCGGCGGGCGAGGGTGGTGAGGATGGCGATCAGGCCGGCGAGGGAGACCGCGCCGATGGTGAGCACACGTGCGGGGTTGTCGTGGTAGGCGGTGCGCAGCTTGTCCAGCCCGTCGTTGATGAGGCTGCGGGCCTTGTCGACGGTGTCGGTCACGGAGGGGCCGAGATCATCTGCTTTATCCTTCGCGGCGTCCGCGGTCTTGTTGATGGCGTCGCGGGCCGTGTCGGCGGCGTGGTCGATGGTGTTGTCGGTGTCTGAGGCCATGAGAGTTCTCTTCCGTCTACTTGGCGAGGGCTCGGGTCAGCTTGCGGCTGCCGGCTTTGGTGGTCTTGCGCGCGGAGCGCATGCCCTGCGTGTCCCACGCCTTCTTCGCGTTTTTCTTGATGGAGCGGTACCGGCCACGGCCGGCGCGGGCGCCGAGCGTGTAGGCGCCGAACGCGATGGCGGCGACGAACAGGATGCGGAGATAGGTCATGTCGATCCTTTGCGTGCGGTCAGGAAAGGCGGCGCTGGTCGTGCGCGAGCTTGGCGCGCAGGCCGGAGTGCACCGAGATGTACGTCTGGACGTTCTTTCCGGTCAACATCGCCAGGTTGGTCACGAGCTGGTCAACGTCTGCGACCACCTGGGCTGGGGAGGTGTTCTGCCGCGGTGTCACGCTGACGTGCATGACCGGGGTCTTGCGGATGTCGTTGGCGGTGACCGAGGAGAACAGGATCTCGTCCCGCTGGTCCAGGGAGTTCTTGAGAGCGTCGGACACGAACGATTCCTGCACGGTGACGCGTCCAAGTGGATTCTGCGCTCCTGTGGAGCGCAGAACCGTATGGGAGCGTCCACCGCCCACTCGGGTGAGCGCGACGATGAGGAGGATGACGAGAAACAGGATCAGCACGATGGCGGCCACAGCGATCCAGCTGATGGTGGTCGCTCCGACTGTTGTGGTGGCAATCGCGTTGTCCAGCCATCCCTGCCCGGCCTCGGTTGCTCCGGTCCAGTATTCTGCGCCAGCGGGCCACACGATGATGGCGACCAGAACGGTGCCGATGGCCAGGAACAGGATGCCGACGATGAACAGAACGATCCTGTTCAAGGCACGGTTGGTGCGGTTCATTGCTCGTCCTCGTTTTGTTTCGGGCGCTCCACGCGCACGCGGGTCTTCACCTTGGGTGTGAGCTGGTAGCTGTCCACCTCGGTAGCCGCGAGCTGCTGGATCGGGTCTTTGTCGAGGGGCACGCCGACGGCGGGGCGCACGGTGACATCGACGGTGCGGTGCGAGACACCGACGGTGATGTCCTCGCGGGCGATGCCGGTCTCGTCACTCAGATGCTGGGCGACAGATGCGGCGATCACGCCGTTGTCCACGAGCACAGCACGGTTCTCGTGCTGCATCTGGTGTTTGGACAGCCGCCCGGGGGCTAGGGCGAGAAACACGAAGATGACGCCGAGCACGGCGATCACGACCCCGAAGACGGCGACGAGCCATCCGGGCTGCGCGGTCGGCAACCCGATGAGCCACGTCGCCGCGGCCGCGGGCCCCAGCAGCAGCGCGGGCTGTGCGAGCAGGAACAGCACGATCTCGGTACCGATGTAGATCAGCACGACCAGCAGCAGCACGACCGCGATGATCATCGCGACGGTGCGGGGCGAGTGGGTTTCGCGCCGCAGGACGCGGCGGAAGGCGGGGGAGCTCATTTCACTCTCTTCTTCTGCTCGGCGATGACGGCACCCGTGATGGTGATGTTCACCCGGGTGACCTCACGTCCGGTGACGTGCGCGATGCGGTCCCGGAGTTGCTCCTGCGCGGTCTGCACACGCTCCAGGACCGGGGCGCCGGCACGAATGGCGGCTGTGTCGTCCAGGTGTGGGATCGGGAGGGGTGTGCGGATCGTCAGGGCTATTCCGCCCCGCGCTTCCGACACCCCCACCGATACGTCACCGCGATCCACCCGAAGGGTGGTGGCAGTCGCTTCCTCAGCGACCTTCACGAGCACGCGCTCTTTGATGGTGATGCGGCCAGGGTAAGGCGAGGCGTCGTGCGACGCCCCGGCGGCGACCCGCGTGAGGTCGCCGCCGGCCTGGCCGGCTCCAGCCGCACTCATCACGAGGTGCGCCGGCCGGAGAACGCGTTCGCGAGGCCGCGCACGTCGAGCTTGCCCGACATGATCCGACCGACGAGCGCGCCGATTCCCATGAACAGGGCCACGAGGAGGAATCCCCAGAACCCGAACAGCAGGATCGAGACGGCGAGGATGACGCCCATCAGGGCGCCGGTGACGGTCGGGCTCATGAGACGCGCGACTCTTCCTCGTCCTTGTCGTCCGACGGCAGGTGCACGTCGTTGACCTCGACGTTGACCTCGACGACCTCGAGACCGACCAGCTGGCTGATCGCACCGCTGACCGCGGCGCGGACGTTGGAAGCGACTTCCTGGACCGGCATCGGATACTCCACGACGATGGTAATGTCGGCGGCAGCCTGGGTCTCGCCGACCTCGACCTTGACGCCCTGGGACTTGTCATCGGCGTTCACCACACTGCGGATCGCACCCATCGCACGGGCGCCACCGCCACCGAGCGCGTACACGCCGGGAACCTCACGGGCAGCGATGCCGGCAACCTTGGCGACCACGCCGTCGGCGATGGTCGTCTTGCCGGCAGCGGTGTCGTCCGCGGTGGGACGGGCCGGGGTGGTGCGGTCCACGCGCGAGCCGCCGAGAGCGGGCGTGGGGGCACCGGGGGTGGTGGGGGTCTGGTCTTCGGTAGCCATTGCAGTCCTTCTAACGGTTGGAACAGGAGAACGCAACCACCTCACAGGCATCGCGTTCAGAGCGATATGTTCGCTCTACAAGTAAGAGTCCCGTTCCGGCCGATTCGTCACAAAATAGTTTGAGAAAGTTTTCAGACCCATGACCTCACCACGGAGACAGGGCCTAGAAGCTGCACCGGATGAGATCCTCGTCGAACGCGCAGCCCAGGGCGATGCGGCTGCTTTCGAGGCTCTGATCCGCAGGCACTCGCCGCTGATGCGCGCATATGTCAGCCGCATCGTGGGGTCTGTCACCGAAGCCGACGACGTCGTACAAGATTCTCTCTACACCGCGTGGCGGCGCCTACCCGAACTGCGTGATCCGAAGGCGGTGAAAGCCTGGTTGATGCAGATCGCCAGCAGGCAGGCGTTCAAACACCTCCGCCGCCGCCCGCACGAAGACCCTTTTCCCATCCTGGAAGCTGCCCACCCGTCCGATACACAACCGGAGAACGTCGCGATCCGAAACGCTCAGCTCCAAGCCCTCGCCGGGGCGTTGGACACCCTCCCCCCTGACCTCCGACAAGCCTGGTTGCTGAGAGAGGTCGCCGAACTCAGCTACGACGACATCGCGAAACAACTCAACATCCCCCGCACAACCGTCCGGGGAAAATTATCCCGAGCACGCGCGTCGATATTCGCGCAGATGGAGGAATGGCGGTGACTGACACGACACCCCGCACGTTGGACTGCGGGAAGACCATTGAAGAGCTCAGCGACTACCTCTCCGCTGACCGAATCCCCTACGACCCGTCCATCGAGACCTGCCCAGAATGCCTCAACGCCCTCGAGGCGCTCAGCGGCGTCTCGCAGCTCAGCCGAGACCTGCTCGCCCACGACGCGGCGAACCTTCCCGCGCCACCGGCGAACTGGATGGAACAACTCATGGCAACCATCCACGACGAGGTCCGTGCGGGTAGATCTGTGCCGCTTCACCACCCTGACCCTCGCGTGATCCTCACCGTCACCGAAGGTGCTCTTCGCGCCCTGATCCGCAATGTCGGCGACGACGTGCCCGGAATCATCATCGGAAAATGCCAGTTCAACGGAGATGTCGAAACCCCCGGTGCACCCGTCGATGTCACCGTGACCGCCAGCATCGCCTGGAAGTACCCGATTCCCGAAGCCGCGAGCGAATTGCGTGACGCTGTCCGTGAGACACTCACCACCCACACTCACCTCAACGTCATGTCTGTCAACGTCACGGTCGAAGACCTGCACGGCTACAACACCACCACCCAGGAGATGCCATGACCAGCAACATCGACACCCCGCTCTCCGCTGACGCCCTGGACCCGGAGACCCTCACCGCGGCAGTGCTCGAGATCGACAGCGTCATCGACATCTACCCACCGGCCTTCACTCTCACACAGGCGCCCCAGCTGGTCACCGCCCTGGTTTCAGGCACGCCTTCTCGCATCAACCTGGTCGAGGTGCGGAGCGACGGAGCCGCGCACACTCTCACTGCCCGAATCGGCACCCATCGCCACACCCCCGCACCGCAAGCCGCAGCCCACGTGGCGGACGCCCTCCTCGCCCTTATCCCCGACGACCACGATGCGACCGTGACCGTCCAGATCTCCCGCATCGCCTAAGACGAGCCGCGTACCTTGTTGCCCACAGCGGCGTTGGAATTCACCGACGACACCCTCCTGTTCGCCGCCATCGGCGTGATGACCCTCGCCGCAGCCCTCCTCCCGCGACTGCTCGGCAAACTTCCCCTCTCGATCCCGATGGTGTTCCTCGCCGCAGGCATCATCGTGTTCGCTCTCATCCCCGACCTCCCCGACCCGCATCCGAGCGATCACCCCGACATCACGCTGCATCTGACCGAGATCTGCGTCCTGGTCTCCCTCATGGGTGCCGGTCTTGCCATCAACCGGCCGCTGCGCTGGCGAACTTGGTCTACCACGTGGCGGCTGCTGGCCATCACCATGCCGCTGTCCATCGCCGCCGTGGCAGTCCTCGGATGGGTGGGTCTCGGACTCGGAGCCGCCAGCGCACTCCTCCTCGCCGCAGCCCTCGCCCCCACCGACCCGGTGCTCGCCACCGAGGTGCAAGTCAGCGAACCCGTCGACGACGAGAACGCCGACGATGAGGTGCGGTTCGCGCTCACCTCCGAAGCGGGACTCAACGACGGCCTCGCCTTCCCCTTCACCTACGCCGCCATCGCCATCAGCATGGTCGGCCTCGCCCCATCAGCGTGGTTCACCGACTGGTTCCTCATCGACGTGCTGTGGCGGATCACCATCGGCGTGATCGCCGGCATCGGCACCGGCTGGCTCTTCGGCAGACTCTTCTTCTCCGCGCACCTGTCCGGACGTAAAGTTGTCGACCAAGCCGAAGGATTCGTCGCCATCGCCGCGATATTCCTCGCCTACGGCATCGCCGAGACCGCTGAAGGATACGGCTTCATCGCCGTATTCATCTGCGCCGTCACCATCCGCGCCTCAGAACGAGGACACGGCTACCACCAAGTCCTCCACAAATTCGTCGAACAGATCGAACGACTCCTCACCATCGCCGTCGTCGTCCTCCTCGGGGGCGCCATCGCCCGCGGCCTATTCGCCGACATCGGCTGGATCGAAATCCTCATCGCCCTGCTGATCCTGCTCATCATCCGCCCCCTCGCCGGATGGATCGGGCTCACACCCGGAAAGACCGGACCCCGCGAACGAAGCGTCATCGCCTTCTTCGGCGTCCGCGGCGTCGGATCCCTGTTCTACATCGCTTACGCCACCCAGAACGGCTACTTCCCCGACGGTGACAGGCTCTGGTCCATCGTCGCCCTCGTCATCGTCGGCTCCATCATCGTCCACGGCCTCGCCGCCACCCCCACCATGCGGCTCATCGACACCACCCGCCACCGGATCACCCGCCGACGCGGCGGCGACCACACGGACGTCGCGACGACACCGGTCTGAGCCTCATCGCCAGCAACGCCCCGGCAGCGCCTCCTCAGCGAGAGGCTCGAGATGGGATGCGGGTGGGAGTCACAACATCGTGACTACCCAATACCGCCGACGACGCATTCAAGAAATCACCACCAGGCGATAACTCCGCCAGAATCGACCGGGACTCCAGGTCGTGGACGCTACTCTTCGATGTCCGCGGGCGACTCTGCTGCCGCCCGGGTCTCCGGCACCCGATCTCGCAATTGATCTGCCATCGCCGCAGCACCCTCCTCGGCATGCTCTTCGGTGACCGCTTCGATGAGCTGACTCAGGTCCTCATCGACGACCGCTGAAGGTTCGCGATCGCCTTCTCGCTCGTCCAAGGGGTTCTCCATTGTGCTGTATTCCTTTCAACCGGTCGTGTCGGTCCAACACGGACGGACCGACTGAGTCCTTCGGTTCGTTATTCCTCACTGAGCTGAGGCGAGACGGCGAGGAGTGCCTGCTTTGAGGGACCGCGAACTCATGACCAAGCTGATCGAGTCGGTCAGCGACGGCGTCCCGGCCGCGCTGATCGAGGTCATCACGCTGGGCCGGACGTTGAAGAAGCGGGCCGCCGACGTGCTGGCCTACTTCGACCGCCCCGGCACCAGCAACGGGCCTACGGAGGCGATCAACGGCCGGCTCGAACACCTCCGCGGCTCAGCCCTCGGGTTCCGCAACCTCACCAACTACATCGCCAGGTCCCTGCT
>NZ_JBGFFH010000018.1:0-7625 GCF_056175745.1 Microbacterium sp. LjRoot205
CCCGGTGGGTGCGGCCCTCTCTCGTTGCGTCAGGAGGTCGGTGCCACTCGCTCGTCGACGAACAGCCCTTCGGGCGGCGGAACGTGCGTCAGCGGCTTGCCGTAGTCGATCGCGTCGGGTGAGTTGTGGAAAGGGCCGTCGTCGGCCATGAGCACCCGCATGTGGTGGTCGGCGTGATCGCGCCACCAGACGGACATGCCCGTTGCCGGGTCGAGGCGCAGGTGTTCCCACGCTCGCCAGAGCGCTTCGAGGCGCATCACGGCCTCGTCGTGCTTCCACCACTCGCCCGACCACCACGGCGCCAGCCTGCCGCTCGTCTTACGCCGGTAGGCGTGCCGGAGGAACTGGTCGACGAAGTCGCTGACGTTGCCGTAGACGAGCTGCGGGCCGGGATCGGGTGTCTCGGTGCCGGCGTCGCCGGTCGTCGCGTCAGAACCGCTGTCAGGGGCCGGCCAGGTCGTTTCTTCCTCGTCGTCCCACTCACCCAGACCGCTCATGCTGCGCCCTCCTGCTCGAGCTGACGTTCCACCGTGGCGACTTCGGCCTCAGCCTCCGCGATCGTGCGCGGGGCCTGCGGATCGTGCGCCTTGATCGAGGCGCGCACCTTCTCCGCGAACGGCCCTGTCATCCAGGGCTTCGTGCGGATCAGTGTCGGCCGAGAACCGGACGCGATCACCACGGCGCGACCCTTCGGCATCGCGCCGAGCTCCGACACGTCCAGGGTGCGCTCCCGCTGCACTTGCTGAGACACCGAGCGATGCCCGGTCCCCGACGACACCGACGTGCGCACGCGATCGTGCTCACCGATCAGCCGTGACAGATCCTCCAGGAATGCCGTCTCCGCGACGCCGCCGCCGTAGCACTTGATGTTCGAGGCCGACCACAGCTTGCGCATGCCGGACTCGCCCCACACGTCGACGCCCTGCGACCACGACTGCAGGATGGTCATGAGGACGATCCCCCGGCTGCCGTAGTGGCTGTAGAGGTCCGGGAGCGTCCGCCACCGGCAGACGTTCGCGGCCTCGTCGAGTACGCCCAGGAGCGGCGTCGAGAGGCGTCCGCCAGGCGAGTGCACGGCGAGTTCTTCGGCGGCCTCGACCACGGCGACCGTGAGCGCCGTGACGAGCGGGCCGGCGGTGCCGCGGCCCTCCTTGGAGAGGCTGTAGAGAGTGCCGCCCGCGCGCACGAACGCGGCCGGGTCGAACGTCGGCCGCAGGTCGCCAGGCTCGGGAACAATCCACCGCACGATCGTGCGATTGGTCAGGCACGCCGCCATTTGCTGCGCCGTGCCGTAGATGCCGCCGCGCTGCTTGTCCGGGGCGTTCACGACGCCGGCCACCTGGTCGGCGGTCAGGTCGAAGCCGTGGGATTCCAGGATGCGCACCGGTTCTTCCTCGCTCGGACGGGTGAGCCACCGGTACACGTCCGTGATCGGGCGGCCGTCGAGAGCTGCGGCGAGAAGCAGACCGGCCAGGAGGTCCTGGCCAGCCGGGTCGAAGTAGGCATCCGTCTTGGCCCCCGGCTCACGGCTACCCGCAGCGAAGTGCTCCGCGAGCTTGGCAGCTCGCACCTCGTCGGTGACGTAGCTGAGCGGGTTCCAGTACCAGGTCGGTTCCTCCAGAGCGATGCCCTGCGGGTCGAACACCCACACCGGGCCCCGCTCGGCGCGCACGTCGCGAGTCGCGTCCACGACGTCGCGCTTGTTCGACGTGACGAGAGCGGCCCCAGGTGCGTCGAGGATCGCCGGCACGGCCCGCGAGGTCGTCTTACCGGTGCGCGGCCCCCAAATGTCGATGTGCATGTCCTCCCAGGACGCGAACAGCGGCTTGCCGCTGAACAGGTGCGTGCCGATGGGGACACCGGCACTGTCAGCGACACCGAGCCGCTGCGCGGTCGCGCGGGCCGACTTCTCGCTCAGCGCCTCCACGTCCCGACCGATACCCATGTACCGGGAGGCCGAGTCGACGCGCGTGCGGTTCTTCTGCCCGCCGTGACGGAGCCACAGGTACAACGCCACCAGGAGCAGCGCAGCCACGACGAATCCGACCGCGACCCATGTCGACGCCGGCAGCCACTCGATGCGGCCGCGGAACAGGTCGATAACGAGCTTGAACGGGTCCGAGGGCAGTGTGTCGGCGGTGCCGGCCCACTGGTGGGCGAGGGTGACAGACGTCCACGCTCCGACGCCCAGAACGGCCGCGCCGCCCGCGATGACGAGGACGGCGAGGCTCTGACCGGACATGCCCGCGGGATCGCGGCGGCGGTTGTTGGGCTGGTTCATGCGACGGCCTCCTCAGCGTGCGCGCGGCGGCTGCGACGGCCGACCCGGGACTGGTCGTGCCAGAGCTTGTTCGTGTCGCTCACCTGGAGCTCCACGGTCGTCAGCTCGACGTTGACAGGGATTCCCGGGCGGCCGCCGACCTTCACGAGGAACTTCCCGCGGCCGGGAGGCTCGGCCTCGCGGCCGGTTGCCGGGTCCCACTCGGGCGGGTCCTGCCAGCCGATGAGAAGTTCCTGCTCGGCGTTCGAGAACGGCACGGCGCTCGTGAGCTGCGGCATTTCTGCGGACGGCAGACCGCCGCAGATCACCATGCCGGAGCGCTCAACGAAGCCTTTGGCCTTCATCCGATCTTCCTCGCTGGAGAGGGCAAGAAGGTCGCTCATCGTGTGCGAGATCATCGCCATGCCGACGCCGCGCTGACGGTTCAGGCGCGTGAGCGCGTCGACGCGATCGACCATGCCGCGGCCGGCGCGCAGCGCCCGCCACAGCTCGTCCAGGATGACGAAGTAGTGGCGGCGCGGCTCCAGGCCGGCATCCGCCAGAGCGTTCGCGACGTTGACCGTTCCGAATCCGGCACTCCAGCAGGCCAGCAGAGTCGCGGCCTGGAGGTCCATGTCTGAGTCGTCGATCGCGCTGACGTCGTAGACCACTGGCTTGTCGCGGCGCATCGGGTTGGTGGTCGGTCGAGCGAACGTTTCCCCGAGGCGGCCGCCGCCGACGAGGCCGATCAGAGAGGCCTCCAGGTGCTCGGTGATCGCCTTGTACTTCTCGTCGACGCCACGATCCAGCGCGACCTCACGCAGCTCCTGCGGACCCTCCTGGATGACCCGCAGGAGGTCACCCAGCACGGGCACACCGTCGTGATGGGCGTCGAGGTACTTCAACGCCCGGTCGAGGATCGTCTCTTCGCGGTCAGTCGGCGGCTGCTTCCGGATGATCGTCAGCAGAGCCGCCACGATCGTGTGACGACGCCCGTGGGCGTCGGCCATGACCTGTGCGGCCTCCTTCTCGAAGCCTTCTTCCCGCAGCCGTGCAGCCGCTTCGACGGCCTCACCGGGATCGAGGACGTTCAGATACCCCCGGCCGCGGCCGAGGGTAATGATCTGCCCGCCCATTGCGTTGATGAGGTCGACGTAATCCGGCTTCAAGTCGCCCAGCACCAGCGGCATCACGCCGTAGCCGGCGAGGCCGGTGGCCATGCGACGAATCAGCGTCGACTTGCCGAGTCCGGGCTTCCCGAGCACGAAGACGGACGGGTTGCTGATGAGCTTGGCGCGCTGGAACCAGCTGATGGGGTCGCAGCACACGGTCGCGCCCGTGTAGATGTGTCGGCCGAGGGGGACGCCGACCATCGGCGTCCCTGTACCGATCGCGAACGGCCACAGGCCACATACCTGCACGGTCGTGCCGCGCCACTCTGCTGGCTGCTGCACGTAGACCGACTCGCCGCGTCCGCGGCCGAGCCACCCACGCAGGCCCGGGCGTTGAGGGCGTACCACGGGGGTTTTCTGCGTGGCGTCGACCGTCGACACCCGGCGCTTGTTTCGAGTAGCCACAGTGACCTCCTACAGGTTGTTTCGCAGCTCGGCGGGAATCTTGATGTGCTTCGACAGGACGAGGCCGAGCGGCAGAGCCGCAGCGAAAGCACTGTCCTGCGAGCCGTACACGGGCCGCAGTCGCAGTCGCGCGGTCGCCCCGAGGTTGTCGATCGCGGCCACGGCATCCGCTTCCTCAGCGGGCGAACGCACCGTGGCGGTGACCAGCATGCCGAAGTTCACCAGGCCGGCGCCGCTGGCCTCTTCCGCAGCGGTCGCCGCGGCCGCACGCACAGCGAGCGTGTCGCGGGCCTTCGCCTTGGCATCCGCCGTTGCACGGAACTCCGCAGCCCGCAGGTCCGCCTCCACCATCGCCGCAGCGCGAGCCGGGGAGATAGGCCGGTACAGCAGAGTGATGCGCTTTCGCGCAATATCGCGGTGCGGTGCCAGGAGACGGCCGAGGACACCGGACTGGACGTTGCCGCGCGGTGCGCCGGTCATCGACCAGGTGACCGAGTGCCCCGAGTCGTGCCGGTAGCTCGACCAGTTCGCCTGCGCCGCAGACGGGCCGACGTCGGTCCAGTCCAGCTCGGGCGGCTGGCCGGCCGCGTGCGCCTCGTCGATCAGCACGGAGGCCGCCGGATCGTAGGCGATGCGGATAATCTCGCAGAGCTGCTGCGCGGTCAGCGGGTGCGCTGCGCCCGCGCCGGTCGCCTGGAGCGTCTGGGTTAGACCAGGCAGACGCGATGCCAGCTCACGCGCCATGTCGTCGGGCTTGCGACGCTTACCGCCCTGACGGGCGGCCGCGCTGAATGTGATCGTGACGTAGGCACGCACGACACTTGACCCCGCGGGGTAGCGGTCGACGGCCTCGACGAGCATTTCTCGAGCGAACGCGGGTGCGTTCTCGTCAATGTTCATTTCGACCTCACGGCGCAGACGTGTGCCCGAATCGGGAGCCGTCTCAATCGTCACCGTGGCCGACTCGACCCCGGCCTCATCGGCCAGGTTCGCGAGCCAGTGGCCCCAGTCGGCCACCCACACGTCGATCTGCTCTGCGTCGACGAGCGAGGCCCCGGCGGGCTCCGTGCCGATGACGATGCTGTAGTTCGCCGTGGCCGGGTGGAACAGGAGCGCGAACGGTCGATTGTAGGAGTCGCGGTGCTCGCTGAGGCGGATCGTCGACGCGAGGCCGGGGAGCTGGTTGGTCCCCCACGGCGTGCGGCCGGTAGGGCCGGAACGGTAGACATTCGCGCCCTTCGACCGGGAGACGACGTGACCCGCCCGCTCAGAGATCCGCGACAGCGCGTTCTTCCCGTGAGAGTCACGCACCATCAGCAGGACGAGCAGCAGCAGGATCACCACGGCGGTGATCGCCGCGTCGAGCATGCCGCGCGTCATCAACACGAGGACGACGACGAGCATGCCGACGAGCAGCAGACCAGTGCCGACCGCGCCGAGGCCTAGAAGGCCGGCCGAAATTCCCTTGTGCCAGTTCCCATATGTCCGAGCCTGTCGGCTCGACGGTTCAACGGTTGCCACTTGGACCCTCTCCTGTCGCCTGATCGCCTAGCTTCTGTGCAGCGCCCTTCGCTGCATCGCCTACCTGTTTGGCCGCACCGACCGTTGCGCCCGCAGCGGCCCCCCACGGGCCTGCGGCCGCGCCGGCAGATGCGCCAGCGGCGGCACCACCGCCCGCAGCGGCGGCTCCACCACCAGCGGCGGCGGCTCCACCACCAGCGGCGGCGGCTCCACCACCTGCGGCAGCTCCACCGCCCGCAGCTCCACCACCGGCAGCGGCCCCCCGACCGGCAGCAGCAGCCCCGGCCTGGCCCTGCGAACCAGCCGAGCCAGTGGACCCGGCCGTGCCTGTCGAGCCGGTCGCGCCAGCCGTCGACGGGGAAGCGGTCGAGCCTCCGCCCGCACCGCCGCCGAGACGGCCGATCTGTGCTGCGCCACTGGGGACGGCAGCTACCCCGGCCGCGGCGAGCATGCCGCCTCCAGCGCCGCCTGCCATAGCCCCGACCATCGGTGTCACGAACCGCATGAGCGCCGGCAGCGCGACGAGCGCGAGCAGCATCATCATGAGGCCCGTGATGACCGAGATAAGGCCCGTGCCGTCGTCCTTGAAAACGTCGGTTCCGGCGAGCTGGAACGCGGCCGCGTAGATGATCGCCGCCGCGGGCTTGTAGAGGATGAACGCGACCAGCCAGGCCACGTTCTTGTTGAACCATCCCTTGCCGGACTCACCGCTCATCGCGGCTGCGGCCGACAGCGGGAGGATGCCGGTCAGGACCACGAGCATGCCGCCGCGAGCGAGCATGAGGATGATCTGCACCACCGCGACGATGATCGCGATGACGCCCAGGATGATGACGAGCAGTGCACCCAGACCTGGTGCGCCCGCCGTTCCCGTCGTGGTCAGCACCAGCAGATTGCTGATGTTCCGACCGAAGCACGTACTGTCGCCGCTCGCCAGGTTGCAATCGGTCGAACGATCGATGATCCAGACCGAGAAGGCATCGGCCGCCTGCACGAGCAGGGCCACGATACCGACGCCTGCCCCGGCGACCACGATAAGCCGCAGGAGGCCGAAGAACACGTCTTTGCCGGGTTCCGCGCGCATCGTCACTGCCATGCGGATTGCGCCGACGATCGTGGCCCCGACCGCGACCGCGAGCATGATCCACCAGAGCGAGCCCTGGAGGAATGCGACCGCGCCGCCGGCACCGACAGGGCCGCTCGGCAGAAGGCCCGCAACCAGACCGGATGCGCCACCAATGAGGATCACCGCGGCGAGGATGATGCCGAGCCGTCCTACGGCCAGCAGCCCCTCACCGCGGCGAACCTTAACGGTCGTGATCGAGGCCAGTGCGATTATCGCGATGATCGCGACCGCGTAGCCGATCCAGGTGATGTAGCCGAGCACCTGGAGGACCGGAGCGGAGAAACCGGCGTCCGCACCTGCCGCGGAGCCGCCGTCGCCGCCCGTGAGGACGGGTGTGCCGATGTTGACCCACATCGTCCCGAACGACGCGATGACCTTGCCGACGCCCTCGATGACGGCGTTCGCCATGTCTTCAATCGCGCCGCCAACGACGGAGTTCACGATGTCTTCGCCGCAGCCAACCCAGTCAACAATCGAGCACATGTGTCCTCATCCCTCCCAGTAGATGTAGCCGGCGAGATTCGGGAGCTGCGCGGGCCGCGCTGTCAGGTCGCTCTCCGAGTAGTTCACCTTCCAGTCGCCGTCCTCCCAGATGAGGGGGATGACAGCCGACAGGTAGCCGGTCTTTCCGTTGCCGGTCACCGTGACGCCGACGTCTACTCGAGCGGAGTCGCCGTCATAGCTCAGAAGGCGGAACGCCGTGACCTCGTTGCGAATCTCGGGCGACGACTCGGAGGTCGACGGCGTGTTCAGGAGCTGGTCGCGGATGGGTCCGGCAGCCAGCGCGTACTCACGCCACGGCTGCACCGTGTCGGCGTTCAGCAGGTAGCCCACCCCGACAGAGGCCGCGAGAGCGGCACCCTCGGGCGTCCGAGCGAAGCACATCTTGATACCAGCGTCCGTCGTGTCGGCAGGGCCGAACTCATCGGACACCGGGAACGGTGTGGTGCCGGCGTAGTCCCAGGTCGTCGCAGGGGCCGTGTCGAGCGTGCCGGTCATTTCCACCACGTCGAGCCCGCAGATAGACGAACCGCCCGCAGCCCCCTCCGAGGGGGCCGGGGCGGACGTCGACGACTCGGACGGCTGCGGAGCCGGCTCGGGGTCGTCCGAGGACGACACCGAGCTGACGATCCAAACCACC
>NZ_JBGFFH010000019.1:0-7575 GCF_056175745.1 Microbacterium sp. LjRoot205
GGGTGGCCGCGGCTGCCACCGTCGCCAAGGGCGCGGCGGAGGCGTGCCCCAAAGCGGGCGCCTCTGTGGGCCGGGCCGCGGAAGGTCAGGCTTCGGTCGCGCAGGAGGGCCAGGCCGCCCCGCCGCCCGAGCAGCCGCCACGGCACGCGACCTCGTCCCCGCCTCCGGCGCAGCCTTCCCCTGCGCCCGCCACCGAGCCCGCGGCGCCGCAGCGGTCGCAGCCGACGCCACCCCGGCAGGGGCCGCCGCCTGCGACGGGTGCTTCGGCTCCGCCGGCCCAGCAGGCGCCGCCGCCGCAGCGCACCTCTCCTGCGCCCCCGGCACCCTCCCCGACGGATCCGGGGAAGCGGTAGCCCCCGACCGCCCCGATCCCGAGAGGAGGTGACACCCCCCGGAAGGCGGCGGTGCACGACCCGGTCAGCTGTAGCGACCTGACCCGGGGATCGTGCACCGCCGCCTTCTTCGCGTCCTCGTACCTGCCTGGCGTCCCGCATGTCCCGCCGAGCCCCGAGGAGCAGCATGGCTACCACCCGATCCGAGTACGAGCTGACGCCGGTGAAGTTCTCCCGGCTCACCACCCGGGGACTGATCCTGGGCCTGTCCCTGTCGCAGGTGATCGTCCTGGCGGTCGCGGCCGTCGTGTTCGTCGCCTCCCTGTACGCCGGCGGCTCCACGGCCTTGTTCACCGCCCCGGCCTGGGCCTCCGCGGTCGGGCTCGCGGTCGTCGGGATCGGCGGCCGCAAGCTCGTCGAGTGGGTGCCGATCACCGGGCACTGGCTCTGGCGCAAGGCTGCACGGCAGACCGCCTACCGGCGCCGCATCGCCAAGCCCCGCCCCGCCGGCACTCTCGCCCTCCCCGGCGATGCCGCGGCGCTGAGGCAGTACGAGGACCCCGAGACCGGGGCGGTGATGGTCCACGACCCGCACCAGCAGACGCTCACCGCGATCCTGGAAGTCAATCACCCGGCTTTCGTGCTGATGGACCCCGGCGAGCAGGAGCGGCGCGTGCATGCCTGGGGGCGCGTCCTGTCCACCGTGTGCCGCTCCGGCCGCGTCGCCCGGCTGCAGGTCCTGGAGCGGACGCTGCCGGACTCCGGGTCCGGGCTGACGCAGTGGTGGGCCGAGCATGGCCGCGACGACGGCTCCTGGGTCGCCAACACCTATCGGGAGCTCATCGAGCGCGCCGGTCCCACCGGGGAACGGCACATCACCACGATCTCCATACAGTTGGACATGCGCGCCGCCGCACGGCAGATCCGCGCCGCCGGCGGCAGCCTCCGCGGGGCCGCCGCCGTGCTCGGCCAGGAGATGCACACCCTGACCACCGCGTTGCGCGCCGCGGACCTGAAGCCCTCCGACTGGTACACGCCGGGGCAGCTGGCCGTCATGCTCCGCACCGCCTACGACCCGCAGGTCGCCTCGAGCCTCGACCGTGCCGGCGACCTCGGCCGCGACCTGGCCACTGCCGGCCCGGTCGCCGTCGAGGAGACCTGGTCCAGGCTGCGGTCGGACTCCGCGCACCACGCGGTGCTGTGGATCAGCCAGTGGCCCCGGGCGATGGTCTACCCGGGGTTCCTCGCCCCGATCCTGCTCAGCTCCGGGATCCGCCGATCGGTGACGATGCTGTGCGACCCGGTCCGCTCCGACCAAGCAGCCCGCGACATCCGCAAGAAGAAAACCGAATACATCTCCGACGCCACCCAGAGGCAGCGGATCGGGCAGATCGAGGACGCCTCGCAGTCCGCCGAGTACCAGGACGTGCTCCAGCAGGAAGCCGACCTCACCGCCGGGCACGGGGTGCTGCGCTTCACCGGGCTGATCGCCGTGTCCGCCGACACCGTCGACGAGCTCGACGCCGCCGTCGCCGCCATCGAGCAAGCCGCGATCCAAGCCTCCTGCGAGACCCGGCTCCTGGTCGCTCAGCAAGCCCAGGCGTTCGTCGCTGCTGCGCTGCCGCTGGGCCGCGGCATCTGAAGCCCTTACCTGTCCGGCACCGACCCCGGAAGGAAGGCCCCGTCATGGATCCCGATCGCAGCCGCCGCAAGCTCTACTCCACCGTCCTCGTCGAGACCGGGCGGGGCAGCCGCCGCGGCCGCCGGCAACGCCAGAAGGCCGCCGAGGCCGTCCTCGCCAACGATCAGGCGGCCACCCGCGCCGAGCAGAAGGCACGCTACGACGCCCAGCGCGCCGAAGCGCGCGCCATTACCTACCTGCCCCGCGGCGGCGAGCCCGGCCCCGCGGCGCTGCGCTCCTACCGGCCGTTCCGGGTGCCCACCCACCAGGACACCTCCGCGACGCTCCAGGGCGCGTATCCCTTCCTCGCGGAGGGCGGCCTGGGCTCCAGCGGTGTTTTCGTAGGGCAGGATCTCTACTCGGGCGGCAGCTTCGTCTACGACCCGTGGCACTTGTATCAGCGGGGGCTGATCACCGCCCCGAACCTCGTTTTGGCCGGCATCGTGGGCGCCGGGAAATCGAGCCTCGCCAAGAGCCTCTACACGCGCAGCATCGCCTTCGGACGCCGCGTCTACGTTCCCGGCGACCCCAAGGGCGAGCATTCCGCGATCGCCGAAGCAGTCGGCGGAAAGGCCATCATCCTGGGGCACGGCCTCCGCACCCGCCTCAACCCCCTGGACCAGGGTTACCGACCCGCCGGCCTCTCCGAGGCCGAGTGGACCTCCACCATCGCCTCCCGTCGTCGCGACCTGATCGGGGCGCTGGCCGAGACCGTCCTCGAGCGACCCCTCTCTCCTCTGGAGCACACCGCGATCGACCTTGCGCTGCGCGCAACTGTCGCGCAGGCCTCCGTGCCGATCCTGCCCATGATCGTCGAACGCATCCTCGCCCCCGACTCCGCCGACAACCTCGACGGGCGCCTCGCCGAAGACGGCCGCCTCGTCGGCCACGCGCTGCGCAGACTCGTCGCCGGCGACCTGGCCGGATTGTTCGACGGGCCCTCCACCGTGACCTTCGACCCCACGCTGCCGATGATCAGCCTCGACCTCTCCCGGGTGGTGGAGAACTCGACCCTCATCAGCGTGCTGATGACCTGCTCCTCCGCGTGGATGGAAGCCGCGCTCCTCGACCCGGCAGGCGGGCAGAGATGGGTCGTGTACGACGAGGCGTGGAGGCTGATGAGCCATCCGTCGCTGCTGCGGCGGATGGACGCGCAGTGGCGCCTCAGCCGCCACTACGGCATCGCGAACCTCTTGATTTTCCACAAGTTGACGGATCTGGACACCGTCGGCGACAGCGGCTCAGCCATGCGGGCGCTGGCCGGCAGCCTGCTCGCCAATGCGGAGACGAGGATCATCTATCGGCAAGAGAGCGACCAGCTGGGCGTCACCGCGCAGACCCTCGGGCTCACCGGAACCGAGCAGCGGCTGCTGCCCACTCTGGGCACCGGGCAGGGCCTGTGGCGGATCAAGGACAGGTCCTTCGTGATCCAGCATCAACTGCACCCGAGCGAGCTGGCGGCCTTCGATACGACCGGCCGGATGACTGGGGAAGCCCGCAAGTTCACGGATCCGGGAGCATCGCTGGGGCCTTTCGATAAGGGTACGGCGGCGTGAGGATGTGGCGCAAGAGCGACCCCGAAGCTGTCCCGGCGGTGCTGCCGTTGATCATTGCGGAGGTCATTTCCGAAGAGCACATCGTGCTGACCGTGAACGGGCAGCGCATCCCTGCCGCGCCGACGACCCGGGACGAGCTTGGCCGGGCGATCGGCGAGCTGGTCACCCGGCTGCACAGCCCCACTCGGGTCGAGGTCCACGAGCTGGACGGCAGCGTCTGGGCCGACATCATCACCCCGGTAGCTGTGCCCGGTGACGCGCCGATACCGCCAGCTGCGCCGGGACCGGTGCTGGTCGAGTTCACGTCCGAAGGGTTCGTTCCGGGCGAGGACGTCGCGATCGCCCTCGTGCTGCGGCATACCTCCGCCGGCGGCAACGGGACCGCTCGCGCCCTGGTGGATCGGGCGGAGAAGGCGACGGTCACCGGCGAGGTGATCCTGTTGGGTCGTATCTCGGGCACTCTCTCGATTCAGCGCGCCGACTGACCTTCGCCGGGCCCTACCTCGCTCCTGACCCGCCGCACGGACGGGTCAGGAAGGAGGCGTCATGGCCGCGCCCGGACAGGCCCGCCCCGCCAACGATGCCCTGCTGAACGTCGCCCTTGGCGCACTGGTCGCCGCCATCGCCCTCGGCGGCGTGCTCCGAGTGGCCGGCAGCGCGGCCGCGTTCCTCACCGGCCTCCCGGAGCCGTCCGGGAGCCTCACCGACGGGCTCGGCGTCCTGGCATCCCCGGCCGACCCAGGGGCGGCAATCGGGGCTGACGGCCTGAACCCGGTCGTCTACTGGCTTCTGGTCGTCGTCCTGCTCGGCGTGCTCGGCACGGCAGGCGTATTCGTTTTCCGGGCGATCCGTCGCGCGCGCTCGAGTACGAACCCGCACCAGCTGGCGGGCACCGCGACCGGCGGGGAGATCGCCCGGGTCGCATCCGGCAAGACCCTCGTGAAGCGCGCCAGCACGCTGCGGCCCTCGCTGACCGGCAAGGCCACCCCAGGCGACGTGGGCTACCTGCTCGGCTCGAGCAAGGGCGGACAGGTGTGGGCGACGATCGAGGACAGCATCCTCCTGATCGGTCCGCCCCGCTCCGGCAAGGGCTTGCACATCGTGATCAACAGCGTCCTGGACGCCCCCGGGGCGGTGATCACGACCTCGACCCGGCCGGACAACCTCACGGCCACGCTCCGCGCGCGGGCGCGGAAGGGTCCGGTGGCCGTGTTCGATCCACAGCAGCTTGCCCCGGGCCTGCCCGCTGGGCTGCGGTGGTCGCCCGTGCGCGGCTGCCAGGACCCCCTCACAGCCATGATCCGAGCGAAAGGGTTGGCGACGGCCACAGGCTTCGGCGGGGTGCAGGACGCCGGCTTCTGGGAAGGCAAGACCACCAGCGCGATCCAGGCGCTGCTGCACGCAGCCGCCCTCGACGGGCGCGACGCGAAGACCCTCTACCAGTGGGCCCTGAATCCCACGCTCGCCGCCGACGCCGTCCGAGTGCTCTCCTCGCACCCCGGCGCGGCCGACGGATGGGCCGAGAGCCTGGACGCGATGGTGCAGGCCGACCCCCGCACCCGCGACAGCATCTGGCAGGGCGTGTCCCTCGCCCTGGCAGCGCTGGCCGATCCGCGCGTGCTCGACGCCGTGTCCCCGGCTCCCGGGGAGGAGTTCGACCCGGAGACGTTCCTCCGGGCAGGCGGCACCCTGTTCCTCCTCGCCACCGGTGCTGGGGCAGGTGCGTCCGCGGCGCTGGTGGCCGCGTTCATCGAGGACCTCGTGGAGGCGGCCCGGAAGATCGCCGCCCGCTCCCCTGGCGCCCGGATGGACCCTCCGTTGCTGCTTGCGCTCGACGAGATCGGCAACTTGTCACCGCTGCCGAGCCTGCCGACCCTCATGGCTGAGGGCGGCGGGACGGGCATCACGACGCTCCCAGTGCTCCAGTCGCTCGCCCAGGCGCGGGAGAAGTGGGGCGAAAACAATGCGAACGCGATCTGGGACGCGTCAATCGTGAAGGTGATCCTCGGCGGCGCATCCAACAGCCGGGACCTGCAGGACCTGTCGACGCTGATCGGGGAACGCGACGAGGGCACGGACTCGTACACGACCGACGCCTACGGCGCGCACTCCAGCCAGCGCTCCATCCGACGGGTCCCGATCCTCCCGCCCGACGTGCTCCGAACGTTGCCGTTCGGCACCGGGATCGTCATGCTCCGCACCGCCCGCCCGATCGTCACCGATCTGCGCGCCTGGCCGAGCCGCCGGGACGCCTCCCAGCTGCGGGAAGACCGCGCCGCCGTGGAGGCCGCACTACGTGCCGGCCACTGACGCATTCCGGTTGGGGGGCGGGGCGCTAGCGGCGGAGCCAGTCCGGCGCGGGAGGATCTGCCACGGCAGGCGTCTCGAACTCGGTGAGGTGACGCTCGCGGCCTGGGCGGGCTGGATTGCTCAGCAGGAACTTGCGCGCGTCCGTCGCCGAGGTCACGAGCATCGCCTGCCCGCTTTGGATCCATAGATTCGGGCCCGCACTCACAGGGCGGGTGATCGGACCCGGCACCGCGCCGACTGGTCGTCGCAAGGCAGTCGCCTCACGAAGGACATTGATTGCCGAGGATCGCGCGTCTGCTTCCACCAGGAGGACGCCATCCGACAATGCCGCGATGAGGCGCGTCCGTTGTTGAGTCCGCCCACGGGTGAGGGTCGTTCCTGGAGGTAGCTCGCTGAGGAGCAGGCCCGTCTCCTCGATCCGCCGGTAGAGGTCCGAGTTTCCCATCTGGTAGACGCGATCCAACCCGGTCGGCATTACCGCGATCGTGGTCGTTCCATTCAGCATCGCGGCGCGATGCGCGGCGGCATCGATGCCGTACGAACCACCCGAGACGATATGGATCCCTGTCTGAGCGAGGTCCCCGGTGAGTGCGGTCGCCATCTCGTAGCCGTACGTGGACGCCGCCTCGGCGCCGACCACAGCGATCCTCGCGGCCTCCGGATGTGCCAGGGAAGAGGGCCGACCCTTCGCCCAGAGCGCGGCTGGCGTCCGGGAGCCGAGCTGGTCGAGCTCTGTCGGCCAGCCGTAGTCGCCGGGGATCAGAATCCTCATGTCCTGACGCTCCGTCTGCTCGAGAGCGTGATCAACCTGTTGGGGGTTCAGCCGCGCTTGCACGGGTCCCCGCCAGGCTGCCGCCTCCTTCGCGCTGAGCCCTGGAATGGGGTCGTCGCTGTCGGCCAGCCGCAGCGTCGCGATCGGGCCTTCGGCGTCCAGCAGCGACCCGGTGACCGTGTTGCCGGGCTCGAAGGCGGTAGCGATCATGACCCGAGCGGCGCGCTCGTCCCACCGCAGGCCCGTGAACCTGTCCATCGGCGCGCTCCTTTCTGCTCGATCTGTTCCAAGAGGAGGTAGGCAGACGGTTTCTCCTGCCGTCGGTCGCACCTGATGGGTGACCCCGCAACCGCGGGCGAATCAGTCGACAGCGAAAGAAGGGGAAGGGCATGGCCATTCCTACTCGCCCCGGAGTCGTGGGGCACTTCATGTCGGATCCCGAGCTGACCACCTCGGAGAACGGCCGGAACCGGCTGTTCGCGTGGGTCGGCCTGCAGGATCCGAACCCGAACGAGGACGGCACGTTCCCGCCGGCCGTCCGCACGCAGCTGGTGATGTTCAACGCCTCAGCGACGCGCGCCGCAGAGACCTTCCGCAACGGCGACAACTTCGTCGCCACCGGCCGCGTGGATGCCTCCGAGCACAACGGCGAGCAGCGCGAGCGGTTCATCGCCTCCAGCATCGGCCCCGACAACAACCTCAGCACCATCCACCTCCAGCGCGGCCGCACGGAGCAGCGGACCCAGGAGCAGAGCGCACCCGACCGCGAAGCTCAGGAGGCCGACCCTGCGGCGGCTGCGCTGGCCCGGCGCGAGCAGGAGCTTGACGCCGCACCGGCGACGGGCGCGGCCGCCGCCGCCTCTGCCCAGCGCGAGCCGGTCGCCCGATAGCCGGGGCGTCGCCGGCGGCCCCGCAGCCCCCGCC
>NZ_JBGFFH010000020.1:0-6790 GCF_056175745.1 Microbacterium sp. LjRoot205
GAATAAGTGAATAAGTGCACATTGGGTGTTTCGGAGAGGGTGCGGCCGAAGGAGGTTATGAAGGCCGACCCGGCGGTTTCCGGACCGGTCAGCTGAAATTGATGAGCCGTGTAGTCCGAAGGGTTTGATAACGCTCTCGACTCCATGAGCTGTGCAGCTCGGACTTCGAGGACTACCTGCTCATATGGCTTCTCTGCGCGCAAGACGAACGGCTCGGCACTGTCGTAGATGACTACGGAACCAGGGAGAGCCGTTGCTACTCGCCCGCCCTGCTCTACTGCGATCGACCCGCGAGTCTGGAACAGGAAGTAGAAATARTGGTCCGTTTCGGTTCCGGTGGCGAGCTGTGTTCGGGAGCGTCGTGCCGTCTCCGCGCCAGCTATCTTGTACGAGATCGAGAAATCTTCAAAGGTCTGAAGGCGAATGCTGCCGTAGAAGTTGGGCGCAAGCGGGTCGGTTTGCACTTTTACATATGCGCGTTCACGTGCTTGGCGCCAGTAGTCGACCACCGCAYCGGTCGGGGCGTCCTTTGTTGACCAGGATCGCACGGGGTGACGCGGTGCACGTTCCTGGTTGTCCACGCTGGTCCTCCTCTACTCGATCGTTGCGGTTCACCTCAGCAGAGCGCGGCGGCCGGACTGGTCCGGTCGCCGCGCTCGGTTTGCTTTACGCCGAGATCAGCCCGTGAGGGTCGATGATGTACTTGTTCGCTGAACCCTGGTCGAAGGTCTCGTAGGCGCCGACGGCGTCGTCGAGGCTGATCACCTTCGTGTTCATCATGTCGCTGAGGTACGGCATGCGGTCCCAGAGGATGGACATCATGAGGTCCCTGTTGTAGCTCATGATGGGTGCCTGTCCGGCGGAGACCCGTGGGGACTTGATCCAGACCTTGCCGAAGTCGAGCGGGAACGTTCCTTCCTGYCCTTCCTTGGTGTCGGCGAGCGGGTCGGGCCCGTAGATGCCGATGACGCCCGTTGCGCCGCCGGCGCGGGTTGCGGCAAGGACCTGGTTGATTGCGGCCTGCGGCTGCAGTTCGTGGGCTTCGTGTCCGATGCCGTGGGCTTCGGAGCCGACGTAGTCGACGGCGCAGTCGACCTCGGGGRCGCCGAGGATGGCTTCGATYTGGTCGGCGAGGGGGATGTCCTGGCTGAGGTCGATGGTCTCGCAGCCGTTGCGCTTGACGAGGTCGAGTCGTTCCTTGTCGTAGTCGCCCACGATGATGGCGGCGGCGCCGATGAGGCGTGCTGCTGCTGCTGCTGCACGTCCGACGGGTCCGGCGCCGGCGATGTAGACCGTCGAGCCGACCTTCACGCCGGCTTCCATGAGGCCGTGGAACGCGGTGGGGAGGACGTCCGAGAGGAGCGCGAGGTCGCGGATCTTCTCCATCGCTGCGTCGTTGTCGGGGAACTTGAGCAGGTTGAAGTCGGCGTAGGGGACGAAGAGGTATTCGGCCTGGCCGCCCTGGAAGTCGCCGAGGTTGAAGCCGTACGCCCCGCAGTGCACCTGCGGGTTGACGGTCTGGCAGACGTCGGTGCGCCCGTTCTTACAGTTCCGGCAGCGGCCGCATGCGACGTTGAACGGCACGGAGACGAGGTCGCCGGGCTGGATGAACTGCACGTCGGATCCGACCTCGACGACCTGACCGGTCATCTCGTGCCCCATGACCATTCCCTGCGGGACAGGGAACGAACCACGGTAGATGTGCAGGTCGCTGCCGCAGATGTTCGTGGCGACGATGCGCACGATGACGCCGTGAGGTGCCTTCGTCCCGTYCGGCATCTGGAGCTTCGGGAAGTCCAGGCTTTCCAGGGTGAGCTTGGTGGGGCTGTCGAAAACGATTGCCCGGTTGGTTTCTGGCATGTCCTTCTCCTCGCTGATTGGCCCGCTTCTGCTCCTGACGTGRGCGCAGCGGGCTGCACCTCACACTGGCACAGTATCCTCAGCTCGGTCCGGCGTTTTGCGTCATGACTCGGGCGTTTTGCGCCAGGTTCGCGCCGGCCGCTCGAAGGCGGGTGGATCAGCTGCGCCGGTCAGTACGATCTGGTCATGACTTCGTCTGATTCTTCACCCGCCGCCGACGCGCAGGTTCGGGATCCTCGTCGGGGAGGTCGCAGATTTCGATCAAGGAAAAGCGAGCGGCCAAGCGCGAAAAGCGCGAACCCGACGTCTTCCTCAAGCCRCGCAAGGGAGCGAGCCGCTGATCGGCTGACCGGGGGACCCCTTGGGTGCGAGGAGTTCCCCGGTCGCAACCGACCGCTCGCAACCGTTCAGGAGCAGGATGCAACCCTCGACAGTGTTCACCATCGGTCACTCCACACACCCGATCGAGGAGTTCATARCGCTGCTCGAAAACAACGGCGTGCAACAACTCATCGATGTGCGGACGGTTCCCGGCTCCCGACATAACCCGCAATTCGGCGCGCAGGCGCTCGAACAGAGCTTGACGGACGCAGGCCTGCAGTACGCGCGGATGGAAGAACTCGGCGGTCTCCGCCACACCCCMGTGAATGTGGAGAGCATCAACGGCGCCTGGCGCAACAAAAGCTTCCGCAGCTACGCCGACTACATGCAAACCGAGCCCTTCGCGCGYGGAATAGAACGCCTGATCGATCGAGCAAAAGAGAAGACTGTGGCGATCATGTGCGCGGAAGCGGTCCCGTGGCGCTGCCACCGGTCTCTCATCGCGGATGCGCTGCTCGTTCGCCACATTTCTGTGAAGGACATCATGAGCGCCACMTCCACCAAACCCCACACACTCACGTCGTTCGCGTCGGTGGACGGGCAGCGGGTCTGGTACCCGCCCACTAACCTGGAAGGGCAACCGTAGGCATAGCGAGCCTCTCGCCGATGTGACCGAGTTGYCATTCCGAGAATGGATGTCGTCCACCATGGGCACACTGCACTACGGCGGKTCSGAAGCGCCGATCCACATCGAGGAACGTGCCCTCGYWCACCTCAAAGTGATCGTCGCCACCAAGCTCCGCCGCAACGAGTCCTTCACCCTGTCCTGGCGCCATCCAGAAGGGGACCCTGAAGGGCGCAGCACCATCTGGTTACACCCGTCGATCCCACTGCAATTCACCTTCGATGAGCTCGAACCCCCGCAACTCAACCTGCAATGGATCCACGCGCTGATGGAGTCAGCCAACAGCTCCGGAGGCATCACGTTCCTCGAGGRAGTCCTGGAAACACCCACAGGATGACCCCCACTCGAGTGGGAACGACACTACGYGGKCCMGCCTTGMGTATTGCGMGTYRAARACTCTCKAGYCGAGGGAGCAGCCCTCTCGAAACGATGAGTTCCCCAGAACCGAGGCTCCGAGAGGGCTCGTCACAGAAACGTGACATCGCCTCGTTGCGTGTGGCGTAGCGCCCCAGACGCTCCGCAAGTAGCCCCAGCTACTAACCAAACGTTACCATCCATGTCCCCCAAAAGGTGGGCATGGCGGCTTAACTGCAGCGGCGCGGCGTTTGCTACAGGCAACTTACCGCAGTGACTCGCCCCGGTGTGTCCGGAGACAGGATTCCTTGGAAGGATCTGTCTTATSGGACGTCCCAGTAAGTATCCGCGCGAGCTTCGTGAGCGCGCTGTCCGTATGGTCGCCGAGGTGCGATCCGATTATCCGAGCGAGTATGCCGCGATGACTGCGGTCGCGCAGATGCTCGKGATCGGGTCGCCGGAAACGATCCGCACCTGGATCCGCCGGGAGCAGGTCGACGCGGGCGACCGGCCCGGTGTGACGACTGACGCGACAGTGGAGATCAAGCGCCTCAAGCGGGAGAACGCCGAGTTGCGGCGGGCGAACGAGATCTTGAAGGCGGCTTCGGCTTTCTTCGCGGCCGAACTCGACCGGCCACACAAGCGATAGTCGACTTCATCGACGAACACAAGGACCGCTGTCCAAGCAGCGGATGCAGGAATTGGCGCGATCATTCGCGATCGAATCCGGCAAAGCAACCAACGACAAGTCCACCACCGCCGACGGTCACGCCGACCAGGCCAAGGCTGCCGCGAAGAAGGCCGGTCAGAACGTCAAGGACTCTCTGACCGACAAGTAACACCCTCAAGTTTCACGACGTATCCGGTGCCCCTACTTTCCCTTCGGGCACCGGATACTTTTTGCCCCGACCTTCCCCGTGCCGCGTTCGACGCTCACCGCTCCTCACGACTGCGCGAGAGCAGGCGGTGAACCTCGTTCTCAGGGAGGCCAGGGAGGGCGGCAACGGTCGACGTAGGTATCTCCGGGTAGTTCTCGTATATCCGCCGCCCAGGATCAGTACCCACCTGTGAACCCGGCGCGGGACCGGCTGCGGTGATCCACTCTGCAGCAGCTCGACTGAGGACCGCGATTGTGGCTGCGGCCACGTTCCTGATCGTTGTCGCTTCATCGATCCTGCGCAGAAGGCTGTCCACCACGGAGGATTCATCGCCCTGTCCGATGCGTCATCTTCTCATTCGTCGTTCTGACAACTCTTCGCACGCCGTGGATAAAGCAATGGGTCAGAGGCAGGTGTTCGCCCCGCTGATCGATGCGAGACTGGAGACCTCACGACACAGCGCTTACGTCCGGGTGCGCCTTTTGGCATGGTGTCCGTGATGCGAAGACCGAGGAGTGCATGTCATGGGAAAGCTCATCTATGAGGGCGGGCCGAAGGCCGAAATCGAAGACCGCGCTCTCACTCATCTTCAGTTGGTCATCACCGCGAAACTTCGCCGCGGTGAGCCGTTCTCGTTCACGTGGAAAGAGGACGTCAGTCTCGGCGGCGGGCGTACGACGGTCTGGATACACGCAGGTAGTTCGCTGGTGTTCAAGTATTTCGGTAGCCGACAGCCGGCAATCAATCGAGCATGGATCGATGCTCTCGCCCTCGCCGCTAACGCGCCCACCGGGCTCTACCTCACCCCCGAGCCAGCCGAGGGGTCTCGTCTTGAACCTGCACCAGCCTAACCGTAGGCGCAACCCCCTTCGTTCCCACGGGCACGCCTCGTACCGTAGGCGCATGCAGGAACGCACCGTGATCCACACCCTCATCACTATCGACGGTGCCAGCTTCGTCCTCGCTCCGACACAGGACGCCGACCAGCTCTGCGAAGAACTCGAGTCTGCCGCTGCGGGCACGGGAACCGTCGTGCGCTTTGAGGCCGCAGGGCACCGAATCGTCCGCTCACTCATCACTCCACGCAGCCGCGTGATCATCACCGAAGAAGAGGTGACACTGAATTCTGAAGATACGGTGATGTCGCTGAGCCAGTCAGGGAATTGGGATCTTCTCTAGTCGCCTACAGAATCCAGCTCCGGCGAGTCCAACATCTCATCGACGAGTACGATCCCGCCAAACGAACTCGCGGTATGCATCAGCTGTTCGATCCACTTCAAACTGATCTGCGGCGGCTCAGCCTCGTCAAAGATGAACCGCAGGGGAATCGACGGGTGAATCCAGATTGTCGAACGCCCTGCCGGATCACCCTCCGGATGTGTCCAAGACAGCGTGAAGCTCTCGTTGCGTCGCAACTTCGTCGCGATGACGATTTTCAAGTGCGCGAGAGCACGATCCTCGATATGGATCGGATTCGCGCTGTCGCCGTACACAAGACTCGCCATGAAGACCACCCTACCTACGTCAGCGCGGCGCGAACGTGTACAAGACTGCCTGCGGGTGGCGACCTTTTCGGCGCGCGTCGCGAACACCTGCCGAAATCGATCGTTTCTGGCGCGGGTGTCACTTGGTTGCCCGGGCGGTCGCCGCTATTGGGAGCCGGAACCCCGTTCTGGCAGGGGCCTTCGGCTGCTGCCGCGGCCGGACCTGCTAGCGGTCGAGCTGAGGGTGCGTTCGTGGTGGGCGTACTCTTGCCCGATGACCCGACCGCTCACGAATTGGCATTCCGCGCACGCAGAGCAGCTCACTCGTGGGGAGCGTGCGGCTGACCGGCTCCGCAACGGCATGGGGTCATGGTTCTTCATCGGCGGGTTCGTCGTGTTCATGATCGTGTGGGCCGCAGTCAACGTCACGGCCGTCACATGGGATCCCTACCCGTACATCCTGCTAACCTGTTCCTCAGCATGCTCGCCGGTCTGCAGGGGGCGATCCTGCTGATCGCGGCGAAACGCCAGGACGCCATCGCGGCGGCCCTCGCCGAGCACGACTACGAGACGAACCTCGCAGCGAAGCGGGAGATCGAGGAGCTGATGGGAATCAATCGGATGCAGCTCGACCTCCTGCGGGAGCTTCGTCGGGATGTGCCTTCCATCGCCGCGCCGGGAGAGGGAGCGGGACGATGATGTCGGCGACGCATCCGGGTGAGCCCCACCGCGGCGACCTCGCTGGGCGGCTCAACTGGCTCAGGGCCGGGGTGCTCGGTGCGAACGACGGCATCGTGTCGGTCGCGTCGCTCGTCGTCGGTGTCGCGGGGGCGACGACCGATTCGGCGACGCTGCTTGCGGCGGGTGTCGCCGGCCTCGTCGGTGGGGCGATCTCGATGGCGCTCGGGGAGTACGTGTCGGTGAGCAGCCAGCGAGACAGCCAGCGGGCTCTGATCGAGAAGGAACGAGGCGAGCTGGCCGATGATCCTGCGACCGAGCTCGAGGAGCTGGTGGGCATCTATCAGGCGAAAGGTCTTAGCCCGGCGACCGCACGCCTCGTTGCGGAGGAGCTCACCGCGCACGACCCGCTGACCGCGCACCTCGAAGCGGAACTAGGCATCACGGAGAATCAGGTGGTCAGTCCGTGGGCGGCGGCGGGGGCCTCCGCACTTGCCTTCGCACTCGGAGCGCTGCTTCCGCTCTTGGCG
>NZ_JBGFFH010000021.1:0-1656 GCF_056175745.1 Microbacterium sp. LjRoot205
CCGCCGGTCTCGAGCAGGGACCTGGCGATGTAGTTGGTGAGGCCGCCGGTCTCGAGCAGGGACCTGGCGATGTAGTTGGTGAGGTTGCGGAACCCGAGGGCTGAGCCGCGGAGGTGTTCGAGCCGGCCGTTGATCGCCTCCGTAGGCCCGTTGCTGGTGCCGGGGCGGTCGAAGTAGGCCAGCACGTCGGCGGCCCGCTTCTTCAACGTCCGGCCCAGCGTGATGACCTCGATCAGCGCGGCCGGGACGCCGTCGCTGACCGACTCGATCAGCTTGGTCATGAGTTCGCGGCCCTGGCGTCGGTCCTCGTGGCGGTAGGCCGCGATCATCCGCTGATAGATCCCCCAGGTCGCCTCGACCTGCACGTGCTCATCACCGGCGAACAGTGCCCGTAGTCGGCTGGCCTGCTTGTCAGTGAGCAGCCCAGCACCGGTATGCATCGTTCGCCGTGCGGAGTAGAGCGGGTCACCCTTGTGGCCGCGGTGACCGTGGATGGCCTGCTGGACCCGGCGTCGACACCGGTCCAACGCGTCGCCGGCCAACCGGACCACGTGGAAGGGATCCATGACCGCGACAGCGTCGGGGAGCTCCTCGGTGGTGGCGGTCTTGAAGCCGCTGAACCCGTCCATCGCGACGACTTCCACGCCGTCACGCCAGGTGTCGCTCCGGGTGGCGAGCCAGGTCTTGAACACCTGCTTCGAGCGACCCTCGACCATGTCCAGGAGCCGTGCCGGGCCGGTGCCATCACGGATCGGGGTGAGGTCGATGATCACGGTGACGTACTTGTCGCCACGCCTGGTGTGGCGCCACACGTGTTCATCGACGCCAACGACTCGGACACCCTCGAACCGTGCCGGGTCGTCGATCAGGACCCGCTTGCCCTCGGCCACGACGGCGTCATTAGCGGTGTCCCAGGCAACCCCGAGACCCTCGGCGACCCGGGCGACGGTGAGGTGAGCGATCACGATCCCCTCAAGTGCCCACCGCAGCCCGCGACGCGAGAGCTTCGCCCGAGGTTCGGCCGCCCGGGAGGTGTCTTGGCGCCACACGTGCCCGCAGCCAGCGCATCGGTAGCGGCGGATGGTGAGCAGCAGCGTGGTAGGTCGCCAGCCGAGTGGTTCGTGGGCCAGCTGCCTGGTGACCGTGTCCCGCGGGGTTCCTTCGCAGCCGCATCGGCGGCACCACTGGTCGGCTTCGGCGACCCGGCACGCGACGACCGCACGGTCGGACTCGAGGCGTTGGCCGGTGACGACGAGGCCGAGCTCGTCGAGTCGGCAGAAGGTGGTCAGATCTGGGTGGGCGAACGCGCGTGAGCGGTCGCCGGCGGTAGCGTCGGGCACGTCGAGGTCTTTCAGGATGAGCGTGTAGGAGCCTTCATCCTCGGGAGGCCTCGACGTCTATCCCGGGACCGCCACGCCAACGCCTGCTACACCCACAACCGGGATGAGCCACTTATTCAGCCCCGCCGTACCGGAGCTAGCCTCAGCAATACTCATGTCAGCGCTTGGTGAACATCGTCGGCAGGAATCGGACACGTACATGCGCGCTCTTGACCTCCTGGAACGACTAGCGTCACACCCAGGACTCCGCGCCGAGCATATAGCCTCCGAATTGCATGTCTCAGTTCGGACACTTCACCGCGCCTTTGCTGAACAC
>NZ_JBGFFH010000022.1:0-1589 GCF_056175745.1 Microbacterium sp. LjRoot205
GCACCAGCTCCGAGCCGGCCAAGCCCGGGCCGGTGACGGCAGCGGCCGCCGCCGGGGGTCCGCACCTGTGACGGTGAGCCCTGCACGAGGCGGGCTCGTACTCGTCAAGGAGCCCTGTATGACCCTCATCGTCGACACCCTCGCCCTGACTGTCGCCGCCGTCCCGGCCGACATCGTCATCCCGCCCAACGACAACGGCCTGCCCGGCATCGCCGCGCTGCGCACCGTCGTTGGCGCCGTCATGACGGTCGGATTGATCCTCAGCGTCTTGGCCTTGATCATCTCGGCTGTGGTTTGGGGTTTCGGCGCGAACTCCTCCAACCCCCACCTCGCGTCGAGGGGCAAGCTCGGCGTGCTCATCTCCTGCGGCGCGGCGATCATTACCGGCGCCAGCGTCACGCTCATCAATTTCTTCTGGAACGTCGGCCAGACCGTGTCCTGACCCTTTCAAACAAGCAACGGAAAGGGGTGAGGCATGGCCGGCATCTGCGACGTCCCCATCATCAGCAACGTCTGCGACGTCGTCGGCGAGACCGCGGCGACGCTGATCAGCGCGCCGTTCGACTGGCTGGCGCAGGCGATCGGCGCCGCCGCGTCCTGGATGTTCCAGGGCGTGTGGTGGCTGTTCGACACCACGACGCTGGTCGACCTGAGCGACCCGGGCTACATCGGCGTGTACAACGTCATCTTCGGGATCGCCATCTTCCTGATGCTGATCTTCTTCTGCCTGCAGCTGATCACCGGCCTGATCCGCCGCGACCCGTCTGCGCTCTCGCGTGCTGGTCTCGGGCTGGCGCGGAGCGTCCTCGGTTCCTTCCTCGTGGTCACCCTGACCACGACGCTGCTGGAGGTCGTCGACCAGCTCACCATCGGGGTCGTCCAGGCCACCGGGACGACCGTGGAGGAGATGGGCGGCAAGATCGGCCTGCTAGTGGCCGGGCTCACCGCCATCAACCTCAGCGCCCCCGGTGCGGGGGCGATCGTGACGATCTTCCTGTCGTTCCTCGCGTTGAGCGCGGCGGCGATCGTGTGGTTCAGCCTGCTGATCCGCAAAGCGCTGATCCTGGTCGCGGTGGTCATGGCGCCGGTCGCGCTCTCCGGGGGCTCGTGGGATGCCGCCCGGGGCTGGTTCGGGAAATGGGCGAGCTTCGTCCTCGCCTTGATCTTCAGCAAACTCGTCATCGTCGTGGTGTTCCTGGTCGCGATCAATCAGGTCAACGCGCCGATCGACTTCGACCTGGCCTCCATCGCGGATCCGGTCGCGGGCATCGTGTTGATGTTCGTAGCCGCTTTCGCGCCCTACATGGTGTACCGGTTCATCGCGTTCGTGGGCTTCGATATGTACCATTCGATCGCGGCCGAGCAGGACGCGAAGCAGTCGATGAACCGGCCGCTGCCGCTGCCGGGCAAGCCCTCCGGGCCCGCCCCCAAGCAGGTTCTCGACGGCGACGGCTCCTCCGGCGGCTCCGGAGCACCGCCGGCTGGACCCGGCCCGGGCGGTCCCGGCGCGGAGCCCGCGCCTGGTGGTGCGCCCACCGGCGGCGGGTCGGCCGGCACCGCCAGCACCGCCGGAACGGCCGGCACCGCCG
>NZ_JBGFFH010000023.1:0-647 GCF_056175745.1 Microbacterium sp. LjRoot205
GGAAGGAACCATCGTGTTCGTCGCTTGGCGTGACCTCCGATTCGCTCGTGGCAGGTTCGTGCTCATCGGATCGGTCGTGGCGTTGATCACCCTGCTCGTGGGTTTCCTCGCCGGCCTGACTGGCGGGCTCGCCGCGCAGAACGTGCCGGCCGGACCGGCCTCCGTTTCGGTCGTCTCGGCGACGATAAAGCTTGTGTTGGGTTGAGTGAGGCGATACCGGATGAGACTGCGATTAGCGTCGATCACGCCTCACGCGGAGAGGTCAGTGCCGGACCGTCAGATTGGATCGGATCGAGTTGGAGGGCTCGATACAACTGAGATTCATTCGTGAAGCCAGCGCTCTTGGCCACCCGGGGCATAGTTAGGTCCGGATACCTTCCCATCAAGCGTTTGGCGCGGCGCAAACGGATGTCGCGGAGCTGCTCGGAAAATCGACTGGCGTGTTCAGCAAAGGCGCGGTGAAGTGTCCGAACTGAGACATGCAATTCGGAGGCTATATGCTCGGCGCGGAGTCCTGGGTGTGACGCTAGTCGTTCCAGGAGGTCAAGAGCGCGCATGTACGTGTCCGATTCCTGCCGACGATGTTCACCAAGCGCTGACATGAGTATTGCTGAGGCTAGCTCCGGTACGGCGGGGCTGAATAAGTG